>DASXEK010000082.1:0-82333 GCA_036490155.1 Acidimicrobiales bacterium
CGCCACCAGCCGGTCACCCAGAATGGCCGCTGGATCGTCGAATCGGCGCTGCTTGTCGGAGTTCCCGAGTGCCATGCCCAATTCTTCCAAGCCTGGCCACGATTCGCGAATCGATAGGCGACTACTTCAGCAGTCTCCTAGGCTAGATCCCTTCTCTTTTCGAGGCTCCGGGCTGGCCGCCCCGCCGACGCGCCGGACCCGAAACGGGGGCCTGACCAGGGTCCCCGCCCCAGGGAACAACTCATCCGGGGAAATGGTTTACCAATCAGAGGAATTCGTACTTACGTCATTACGTGCGAACCGACCAGAAGGAATCCAATGACGAACGAGAATGTGACACTCCCATTGCTCCCACTCACTTCCGGGGTGGTTCTGCCGGGGATGGTGTTCACCATGGCGCTCGAGTCCGATGAGGCCCGCGCCGCCGTGGAGTCCGCCCGCTCTGCCGGCGGACGCCTGCTGCTCGTGCCCCACATCGATGGCCGCTTCGCCAGCGTCGGCGTCGTCGCCGAGGTGATGGAGGAGGGTGACCTGCCCGGCGGGCTGCCCGCCGTGGCTATCAAGGGTGACCACCGCGCCACCATCGGCACCGGGGTGCCCGGGACCGGCAACGCCCTCTGGGTGGAGGCCGAGCCCCTGCACGAGCCCGAGGCCACTCCCGTCGCCAACGAGTTGGCCCGTGAGTACCGCGCCGTGCTCGAGAACATCCTGCACACCCGCGGCGCTGGCCGCATCGCGGCCCAGTTGCGGGACATCACCGAGCCGAGCCGGCTGGCCGACGTGGCCGGCTACTCGCCGGACCTCACCTTGACCCAAAAGGTCGAGGTGCTCGAGACGCTCGACGTCGAGGCGCGGCTTCGCCTCGTCCTCGGCTGGGCGCGTGACACCCTGGCCGACCTCACCTTGCGCGAGAAGATCAAGACCGACGTCGAGGAGGGCATGGAGAAGACGCAGCGCGAGTTCCTGTTGCGGCGCCAGCTCGATGCCATCCGCAAGGAGCTCAACGGGCTCGACGGCGACAAGGACGGCGAGGACCCCGACGACTACCGGGCCAAGCTCGAGGCACGCGAGTTGCCCGAGCACGTCCGCAAGGCCGTCGAGCGCGAGGTCGACAAGCTCGAGCGCACGAGCGACCAGAGCCCCGAGACGGGCTGGATCCGCACGTGGCTCGACACCGTGCTCGAGCTCCCCTGGGGTGAGGAGTCGGAAGACCGGCTCGACATCGCGGAGGCGTCGCGCATCCTCGAGGCCGACCACGACGGGTTGGAGGACGTGAAGGAGCGCATCCTCGAGCATCTGGCCGTGCGCAAGCTGCAGGCCGAGCGCGGCTTGGCGTCCGTCGACGGGCGCGGCTCGGGGGCCATCCTGGCCCTCGTCGGTCCCCCCGGGGTCGGCAAGACGTCGCTCGGCGAATCCGTCGCCAACGCGCTCGGGCGCAAGTTCGTCCGCGTGTCGCTCGGCGGCATCCGTGACGAGGCCGAGATCCGCGGTCACCGCCGCACCTACGTCGGCGCCCAGCCGGGTCGCCTGGTCCGCGCGCTGCGTGAGGCCGGGACGATGAACCCGGTGATCGTGCTCGACGAGGTCGACAAGATCGGGACGGACTACCGGGGCGACCCCTCCTCGGCGTTGCTCGAGGTGCTCGACCCGGCGCAGAACCACACGTTCCGTGACAACTACCTCGAGATCGATCTCGACCTGTCGCGGGTGCTGTTCATCGCGACCGCGAACGTCAGCGAGACGATCCCCGGGCCGCTGCTCGACCGGATGGAGGTCATCCGGATCGACGGCTACACCGAGTCCGAGAAGGTTTCCATCGCCAAGCACCACCTCATCCGGCGCCAGGTCAACCGGGCTGCGCTGCGTGAGGACGAGGTGCAGATCGACGACGAGGCGCTGCGCGCCATCGTGGCCGACTACACCCGGGAAGCCGGCGTGCGGAACCTCGAGCGCGAGCTCGGCAAGCTGTTGCGCAAGGTGGCGACCAAGCTCGCCTCCGGTGAGCGCACTGCGCCGATCGTCGTCAGCAAGGACGATGTGCGGGTCTGGCTCGGCCGGCCGCACTTCTTCTTCGAGGCGGCGGACCGCACCAGCGTGCCGGGCGTGGTCACGGGTCTTGCCGTGACCGGCGCCGGTGGTGACGTCCTCTTCGTCGAGGCGAGTGTCTCCGACGGGCCCGAAGGCCTGACCCTGACCGGTCAGCTGGGCGACGTCATGAAGGAGTCGGCGGAGATCGCCCTCTCCTACGTGCGCTCGCACGCCACCGAGCTCGGGATCGACCCGACGGTGTTCGCCGGCAAGCGCTTCCACGTGCACGTCCCCGCCGGGGCCGTGCCCAAGGACGGGCCGTCCGCCGGCGTCACGATGACGACGGCGCTCGTGAGCCTGTTGCGCGACGTCCCGGTGCGCTCGGTCGTCGGCATGACCGGTGAGGTCACGCTGCAGGGACGGGTGTTGCCGATCGGCGGCGTCAAGCAGAAGGTGCTGGCCGCCCACCGGGCCGGGCTGACCGAGGTCATCCTGCCCGAGCGCAACGGCCCGGACCTCGAGGACGTCCCCGAGGAAGTCCGCGACGTCATGACGTTCCACTTGGCCGCCACCATCGCCGACGTGCTCTCCCCGGCTCTGTCCGGGGCGGGCGCGGCGGCGCCGGCCGCCGAGGCCTCGTTGGGCAACGCGGCCTGAGTCGGGCAGACTGACCAGGAAACCGGTCGAACGGAGCGCGTATGGACGACAAGGAGATCGTGAGGCGGATCAGCGAGCTGGCTGCTGAGGAGCAACAGCTCGAGGAGGCCCACGTCGGCGAAGGGCTCACGGACAACGAGATCAAACGCAAGCGCGATCTCGAGATCTCGCTCGACGAGATGTGGGACCTCCTGCGCCAGCGCCGCGCCAAGCGTGGCGCCGGCCAGGACCCCGACGCCGCGACCCAGCGTTCCGCCGGTACGGTCGAGGGTTACCTCCAGTAGCTCACCATCCAGGGGCTACTGGAGGTAACGCTGCCGAGTCACCAAGCGGCAGTCGTGATCCCGAGTTCCCTGGCGTGATTGAACACATCGTCCACCAGGATCGGATTGCCGCCCCTGCCATGCAGGAGCGACGCCGCGATGGCAGCCCGGTACCCGCGTGCGCAGTGCACCCAGATCTCTGCATTCAGGTCCAAGAGGTCGATCCCGGCCTCGACGCAGTGGAAGGGGAGCGGCATCGAGCCCTCGATGTGCCCGTTCTCCCACTCCGCGTGTTCCCGGGCGTCGATCACCACGGGCGACCCCCCGCGGCTGATCGCTGACTTCAGGTCGGCAAAGTCCGCCACCCGATAACGGACGCTGTCCGACCGGTCGCGATAGGTCGCGCCGGTCACCTCCTCGATCCCGATCCGGGCGAGCGCCGCCGCCGCCGCTTCGACGGTGTCCCACTCGTCCGCCACCAGCGTGAGCGGCGCACCCCACGGGATCGTCCATCCGACGAAGGCGGCGAGCGTGTCGCCCCGTTCGACGTTGACGGTGCCCGGCCAGTGCGAAGCGGCGAAGGCCCGGCGCTCGCGCAGGTCGATGACTGTCGATCCCGGCCGCTCGTGGTCGGCCACGTGTCGCTCGCACCGCCGGAGCTCGGCGGGGAAGCGCGGCGACGCATCCTGGCGGTTCATCGGCGCCATGTGCGCGTAGTACCGCGGGAAGGGGCCCCGGTGTCGCCGCACCTCCGAAACGAATGTCTCCTCGTCGTGGGTCAGGACCAAATTGCGGTGCAGCTGGTCCCCGAGCGTCATCGCTTCGGACGCGTCGCCGGCGGTGCCGGCGGCACAGAAGCTGCCGAAGCCATGGGTCGGATAGAGGAGAGTGTCCGGTGACAGCCGCTTGGCCTGCTTGTTCAACGACCGCCACTGCGCCCGGGCCAGGAGGTCGGTGGCGTCGGGATCGAAGAGGTCCGTCCGTCCGGTGGCGTCGTAGAGAAGCGAGCCGCCGGTGAACCACGCTCCCGGCCTTTGGCCGGTCGACGCGAGGTAGGACAGGTGGTGCGGCGTGTGCCCCGGCGTGTGGGTGACCTCCACACACACGGAGCCGGTGCGCAACGTATCCCCGTCCCGTAGGCCACGGCGGTCCGGTCCGTACGCGACAGCCTCGCCGGCCGCGACCCCGTACACCGCGTTGCAGCGGCGGGCCAGGGCGAGGCCGCCACTGACGTAGTCGTTGTGGATGTGCGTCTCGAGGACATGGGAGATGGTGAGGCCGCGGTCCACCTCGGCGACGACCCGCTCCGCGTCGGTCGGTGGATCGATCACGATGCCAGTGGAACCGTCGTGGACGACGTAGCTGCGGTTGCCCACGTCGGGGACCTCGAGGACGATGACCTGGGGCGCCACCACCCTCGCCGGTACCGCTGGGATGCGGACCCTGGAGTCTGGCGCGGCGGCGTCCGAGCGGAACTGTTGCGCCAGCGCGGCCGCCTGCTCCCTGAGCTCGGCGACGGCGGTCGTCTCGTACAGGTTGCCCCGACGCAACGCACCGATCGCCCACAACCAGTCCTGGGACCGGCCCGCTGCGTCGAGCACGCGGCCACAGCGGTCAGCGTCGAGCCCCAGTCCGTGGGGGCCGGGCCGGACGAGACCGTCCTCGGCGAGCGCGTGCAGCAACGGGTTGCCTGCGATATCGAGGGCGTAGCGCGGTCCCGTGCAGTTCACGAGCCAGTCCGTCGCCCACCCTCCGGCGCACCGTTCGCCGCGCCGCAGTGTCACCAACATCTGCCCGCCGTTGACGTGTACCCGGTCCAGGCTGCCCTTCCATACCGTGAGCTGGCCCGCGTGGTGGGCGCGTGCGATCAGGTCGGCCGATGTCGGCGCCATCCGGTGGCGGTGGACCTCCCAGTGTCGCTGCAAGTGGCGCAGGAATCGGTCTTGCTCGGCCTCTGGCAGCTCCGTCCAGACGGTCGGCACCTGGCGACGGAGCTCGTCGAACACGGAGCGCCAGTCCCTCCCGCGGGCCTGGCCGTCGTCGATCTGGCGGCGGACGGCCGTCAGCAGGCCGCGGGCAGAGCGCGTCCCGTTCCATGTCGCCACCGTGCCGTCGGCGCTCGGGCGCGGCAGCGGCGCGCAGGAGTGCGCGCGCGGGAACAGGCCGTGCTTCGAGAAGGCGTGCAGCGGTCCGCGGTGGCCGCGCGTCAGGAGCAGGGACACCGCGTCGACGGCCGTGAGGCCCGTGCCCACCAGTGTGACGGTGTCGTCGGGGCCGATGCCGTCGAGCGCCCCAGGGGCCCAGGGGTCACGGATGGAGCGCTCCGACTCCGCTGCGGGCCCCGCGCCGATCAGATCGCGGATCGGACCGAGCCCGGTCGCCAGCACGACGGCGTCGACGTGCATCTCGCGCCCCGACTCGGTGCGGATCCGCGCCCCGCGGCCGCACGGCGCCACACCGCACACGCCCTCGTGGTGGAAGCGCACCGACACGGTGGACCCCCGCGCCGCAATGGCCTGCTCCAGGCGGTCGGTGAGATACGAGCCGAACAGGTGGCGGGGTACGAAGTCCGACGCCCCGAACGGGTGGCCCTCCGTCTCGAGCCAGGCGACAAAGTCGTCCGGCTCCGCCGGGAAGGCGCTCATCCGGCCGGCCGGGACGTTGAGGAGGTGCGCCGCATGGGGGGTCGAGTAGGCCACCCCCCGCCCGAACGTGCCCGAGCGCTCGAACAACTCGATCCGACGAGCGCCGTGGTCGGCGGTGGTCAGGGCATGGAGCGCGACGAGCGTGCCGCTGGCGCCGGCGCCGATGATGGCGACGGACAGCCCGTGCTCTTCCTGTCCGGCGATGCGGTCAAGAGCGCGGGCGTCCATGGTGGATCAGGTGCCCCCGGCCTCGGTCAGGAGGCCCTCGACGTCGACCAGACAGGACACCGGCGCGTTGATGGCCACCGCCGTCGCCAACGGCGCCAGGGCGTTGGCGAGCTTGGCCTCGGCGGAGAGGAAATTCGAGCGGTATGGGGTGTACAGCGGGGAGAGCAGGTTGAACCCCTCGTTCTCGAAGTTCTCGACCTGCGTCACGAGCGGCGCGAGCGCGGGGGCGGCCGCGCCGTAGGCGTTGGCGAACGCCACCAGGAACGGCCCGACCGTTTGGAGGAACGGCTGGAACAGCGGCGCCATGGCGAAGGCTTCGGATGAGAACGGCCCGAAGAGCGGGGCGAAGGGGATGAGCGACTGCAGCCCGCCGGGGTCGGCCGGCGCGGCGAGCGGGTAGGGGCAACTCGGGAGGTCCGACGGCGTTCCGGTGGGGTCGGGTGCCGTCGGTGTGCTCGGCGCAGGGGCCGCCGGCGTGACCGGGGCCGGACCCGCGACCCCGGTGGCGGTCGCCGGAGGCGTCGTCGCCTCCGGGACCACCGCCGTGGCGGCACTCGTCAGGGGGGCCGTCGGCGCAACCAGGGAGGGTGTCGTCGCCGCGGACGAGACGGGTGCCGGGGCCGCTGCTGGTGCGGCGACCGACTTCTCCTTCACCACCGTCGTGTGCTTGGTGACGGTGGTGTGCTTGGTCACGGTGCCCCCGCCGGTCACCGCGAAGGCGGCCAGGGCGGCGACCGCGGCGATGGTGACCACCGCCGACGCGAGACGCGCCGCGCGCAACCGCGCCATACCGGCGGCCAACACCATCAGGCGCGTCCCGGCGACGTCGCCCAGATGTTGTTGCAGCTCTCGCACACCTCGGCCGGCACCACGCCGACCTTCATCAAGATCGCGAAGACCTTGCACCCAAGGCAGAGCCCGAAGGCGGACTCGAGGAACGCCGCGCTCGCCATGAGGCCGAGTACGACCTGCGCGGCGCCCCAATAGCCCAGGACCGTGAGGACGAGCGCGGTCGTCGAGAACGTGAGGCCCATCCCCTGAGCGAACCGCTTCGGCGGCCCCGCTACCGGGCGCTCGGCGATCGGCAGGCGCGGGGTGATCACGCGCGTGACGAGCTGGCCCAGCGGGCTCAGCGTGGGCCCCGAGAGCACACGGGCGAGGAACCCGTAGACCAGCACCGCGGTCAGCCACTTGAGGTTGAACGCGATGGCAAGCAGCGACATGACGACGACGCCCGCAGCCACGAGTCGGGCCGAGACCTCGTTGACCGGATTAGGGAACGAGAAGATCTCGTGCAGGCGCGAGCGTGGTGCGGCGTGGGTCTGCGTGGTCATGGTCCTGCTCCTTTCAGCTCGCCGACTCGGCGTTGCGGGCGCGGCGTAGGGCGCGCTCGGAGGAGAGGACGCCGCCCAGACCGGCGACGGCAAGCACCGCCACCAGTGCGATCAGCCACGTCGGGGCCTGCCATCCAGGCCCGCCGCTCGAGACGGTCCGCGCCACCTCGATGGTCTGCGCCTTGGGTGCGCCCGAGGATGCGGTCGAGCCGCTCGGCGCCGTGGTCGAGGTCGTCGAGCCGGCGCCCGTTGTCGCCGACGACCCGCTACTGGTCGCGCCGCTGGCGGTCGGGGCCTTCGAACCCGTCGACGTGGAGCCCGTGGCGGCGTGGCTGCCCGCCGCGGATCCGGCCGGGCTACTCGCTGCGGGCGCGGCCGGGCTCGACGTCGCCGGTGCCGCCGCGCCGGCGGTTGGGACGAAGCGCCCGGTCAGATTCCAAAAGGCCGAGAACCCGTTGAACGGCCCACCGACCACCTGGCTCGACCACTGCAGGGTGAAGGCTCCCGTGGAGGGGTTGTAGACGCCGGTGACCGGCGTCGTGTTCGCCGGCGAGGTCCCGTCCGGCTTGGGCGACCCCTGGTTGAACTGCTGGTTGTTCCACGACACGCCGAAGCTCTGCAGGTTGCCGCTCAACGCAGTGCCGTTCGCGACGATGCTCGGCGCCGGCACGTGCAGGCCCGTCTGGGGGTCGACGGGGTTCGTCGAGGTCGCGAAGCGCACGCCCTCGAAGGCGACCGGCGCGGTGATCGCGTTGGACAGCGCGTTGCCCGAGCCGTCGAAGGCCGGTGACGCCTCGGGTTGGTAACTCCCCGCCACGAGTCCGCCCGCGCTCCCCGGCGCCAGGGGTGTGAAGGTGTTGTCGCTGCACGTGGAGTCGCTGTTCGAGAAGAACGGTCCGGCGCTGTTCGTGCCGCCCGAGAGCACCATGCGCAGGTAGGTGCCGCTCGCCGAGCCGCCGCTGCACGAGCCGGGCGTCAGCTGGAAGGTCCCGACCAGCGGCGTGCCGGTCGCGGCGCCGGCGCGGCTGGAGGAGATCCAGAGGACGATCACGAACAATTGCCCGACCAGCGCGACGCCGGCCATGGTGACCACGACGGGGGTGAGGAGGCGGCTGCACATCGAGCTGTGCGGTCTCATTTGGCCGGCTCGAACGTGCCCGAGAGGTGCCAGTCACCGGTGAAGCCGTTGAAGGGCCCGCCGACGACCTGGCTCGTCCAGGTCAGGACGAATTGGTGGGTCTTCGCGTTGTACGTCCCGGTGAGGGGTTTGGTGAGCCCCGGCTGCGACCCGTTCGGCTTGGGCGAGCCCTGATTGAAGTACTCCTTGTTCCACGCCGCCGACCAGGCCTCGATCTGGCCCGACAGCTTGCCGTTGGTGTCGTAGATCACGGGCGCGGGTGCGTGCTGGCCGGTCTGCGGGTCGACCTTGTTGGTGGCGATGGAGAAGTTGATGGCGGTGAAGCTCTGTGGTTGCACGATCAGGTTGGCGTTCGCTCCTCCTTGCGCGTTGAACGGCGGGGTCGGGTTGGGCTGGTACTTGCCGGTCGCCAATCCGCCCTGCGTGCCGGGCACGGCCAGCGTGAACGTCTTGTTGGGGCAGGTCGAGTCTGGGTTCTGGAAGAACTGTCCCGTCGTGACGTTGCCGTGGGGGAAGATCATCCGGAAATAGGTGCCGTTGACCGCATCTCCGAAGCAGGCGCCGGGCGCGAGCTTGAAGGTGCCGTTCAACGCGTGCTTGCCGGTTGAGCCCGCGGCCCCGGCCAGGGCCGGCGACGCGGTACCAGCCGCGGCAACGGCAACGGCGCCGCCGACGAGGAGCGCCACGGGGAGCGAGAGGACGGCGAGGCGGCGACGGATCACGAGGCGGCGACGGATCACGACGCCACCTGTCGGACCGAGACCGAGAGCGACGGGTGGACATTGATCGGTTCGTGGTCCGCTCCGGCGTCCGCGCCGACTTGCACGGTGCGCGTGGCCCGCGGTCGCCAGGCGACCAGCGCCAACCCGGCCACGAGCACGCCGGGGATCACGAAGAACCACGGGAAGAGAGCGAACGGCGGCAGGCTCGCCACCGCCTGGTATTCGCCCACGCTGTCGCTCATCACGCCGATCATCGGGGTCATGTCGTTGAGGATGTGGATCCAGTTGGCGTCGAGCTTCGACAGCGCGGGGTACTCGGTGATGACCTGCCCCGGCGTGAGGCCGCTGTGCTCGAGTGCCGGCACGATATCGAGGCGGATGGCCCCCTGGCCGACCGCCATCGTGCCGAAGTAGCCCTGGATCTTCTGGACGTTGTTCGTCGTCTCGATGTTCTTGAAGGCACTCATCATCTGGCCGCCGTCGGGACCCCGCGAGAACAACTGGAGGGCGGCCGGGGCCGCGATCAGCGCGACGCCCAGGACGACGAGCGTCCAGCGCGGCCAGCGGCGGCCTCGGCGCGGCGGCCGCACCAGGGCGACGATCGCCACGCCGGCGACCAGGACGCCCGGGATGACGAAGAACCACGGGAACAGGTCGAAGCTCGGGAGCGCCGCCATGGCCTGGTAGTTGCCGAGGTTGCCGTGCACCTCATCCATGAGCGTGGTCATCGTCGAGTCGATCGCCGGCCATTGCCGGTCGAAGGAGGCGAAGTCGGGGTAGGCCTTGTCGAACGCGGCCTGCCCGCCCGCGCCGGCGCCCAGCGCCGCGGCGACACTGGTGTCGGTCTGGCGGACGCCCGCGTTGATCTCGCGCAGCTCAGCCTGGTAGCCGTCGATCCGTGCGGCGGTCATGTACGGCTTGAAGGCGGCGATCATCGTGGCGCCCTGCGGTGCCTTGGTGAACATGCCGAAGGCGAGCGGGGCCACCGCGATCGCCACGCCGATCACGGCCACGGTGATCAACGCCCAGCGCCGAGCGAGGCCACCCACAACCTGGTCTTCAGGGCGAAGGGCCACGCTCCCTAGGCCACCTTTCTACTAAGTACATAGAAATAGTAGGTTTAGCTCGGAAACGGGTCAAGTGAAGGGCGTTGTCCCTGGTCAGGGGCTCTCAGCTTAGATCGTGCGGCGAAACGTGTCGGGGGCGACGACGAGATGCGACCCGACCGGGAAGCTACGCGACCGCGGGTCTCAGGTGGCGCGGGAAAGAGCCGGGGGGCTTCGCAGCACGATCCGTCGGATGTTCCACCTGCACGTGCCTACGGGCTGCTCCTTATATTTAGAACACCACCGCGCACCTTGTTCGCCAGATTTATAAGTCCGAGCCCATAGGTACCCAAAAGTGAGTGCCGGGCCGGTCCACAACCGACGGATCCGTTACCGGGGGCCGGGTGCCGGCGAGAGGACTTGAATCTCTACCCCCTCTCGGGAACCGCGACGACCCGGGGAAGTGTGCTGGCGGCAGGCTGGCGGTTCGCCGGCGACGAAGAGTCTCGGCTCAGCGCCCCGGCATGCGCCGGTTGAGCGCCGGCGCAACCACCCCGAGCAAGCCACGGAGGTTGCCGATCGTCACGTCGAGCCAGTCGAACGAGTCGCGCCACACGGCGATCTTCCCGTCGCGCACCTCGAAGCGCCCGTAGACCCAGAAGCGAGCGGCAAAGCGGCGGAAGGTCAGTTCGTCGACCCGGTCGGTCAGGACGACGTTGCCGTCGGTGGCCACGTGGTGGAGATAGGCGTTGAAGCCGAAGCGGTCCGGCCGGATGAGCGGGCGCGCCGCTCGTTCCAGCCGGGCGCGCCCGTGCACGGTCGGGAGCGACACGTTGATGTACTCGAGGTCCTCGGTGACCAGGTCGAGCACGGTGTCGAGGTCGTAGCGGGCCCAGGCGTCGAGGAATTCGACGACGACGTCGGCCGGCGCAACGGTCGCCGGGGTGATGGAGCGCTGCGGAGTGGGCACGGCACCCTCGCTTCCTTGTCGGTCCTTAGACGGTAGTGGTGCCCCGGGAACGCCGCCAAAGCAGCCACAGGGACGGTCCCCCAAAGAGCACCACGAAGACGGCGAGGGCCACGATGAACAACAGGGTGTAGCGGCCGTAGCCGCCGTAGGAGAACGTCACCGTGTGCACGCCAGGCCCGACGTCGACACCGACCACCGCCGGCGCCACCATCACCGTCGCCGCCGGGTGGCCGTCGACGGTGGCGTTCCAGCCCGGGTCGAACGATGCACTCAGGACGACGGTGGCGACCCGATTCGTCCGCACCACCGCGCTGGCTTGGCCTTGCGCGAGGTTCGCGTGCTCGACCACCACGTGGCCCGGCGGTCCGGTGAGCTGTGTGGCGCTCGTGGCGGTGGGCGGCGATGCGGTACTGCCGTTGAACGCCACCGTGAGATCCCGCTCGTTCGAGAGCAGGGGGGAATTCAAGAGGCCTTCGCTGGCGGTGCCGACGGTTGCGCGCGTCGCAGTGAGCACGCCCGTCGTGTCGTACACGTGGATGTACCCGGGGTCGGGCAGCGCCCACAGGCAGTAGTCGCCTGCGCACTGGACGCGCTGCGCCGGCACCGGTGGCTCCATAGACGGTCCCGACGACGGCGTGAGGATGTACCCGATGCCGAACAGGGGATAGTCGCCCGGATTCGTGTCGTCGAAGAAGTACTCCGGATCGGTCATGAGCGAGGCGGTGCGCAGCGTGTAGCCGACCTCGTCGATGTCCTTGCTCTCCAGGTACTTGAAGACGGGGACGTCGCCCACGGTGAAGTTGGCGCCCCAGTTCGTGGGTTGGCCGGCGTAGACCCGTCCACGCGGATGCGCCTGGACGTACGCGAGCAACGAGTCGATCTGCGGAGCGAGGTAGGCGTCGTCGGCCGCCTGCAGGTTCACGTTGGTGGCGTTGCCGGTGTTATAGGCGTCCATCGACGTCCAGGCCGGGGTGAGGACGAGGACGAGCGCCACGATGCAGATACCCGCCACCAGGGCGCGACCGGCGGGTCGTGCGAGCCACTGCCGGCCGTTCCCGGACAACAGCCGGGTCGCGCGGTCGAGGATCAGGCGCCCCACGAACACGAGGCCGATCCCGGCGATCAGGATGCCCGAGAGCTGCAGGCCCATCTGGAAGCGCCGGATGAAGACGTCGCTGCTCCCGGGGAGGATCGAATAGAGCCCGCCCCAGGTCGTGCGGCCGAACGTCATCAGCAGGGTGACCACGAAGATGCTCACCAGCGCGCGGCCGGCGATGAAGGTCCGCCAGCGGAATCCGCACACCACGAGCCCGACGCCGAGGAAGATCGTGATGACGGGGAGGAAGATCGCGACCACGGGGAGCGAGTGGTTCGCGTCGAACATGTTGCCCGTGAAGAGCCAGTCGAAGATCTGCCGCGCGCCGTAGCCGTTTTCGAGCCCCGTCCCTTCGAGGACCTGGTTCTTCGCCGCGAAGTGGGACTGGGCGAGCAACGGCACGATCACCCACGCCGAGGCCAGCAGTGCCGAGGCGCCGACGAGGACGGCGCGCCCGAGACGCCGCCAGAGGTCGGACGGGACCAGGAAGGGCCACACGACGAGCGGCACGAACGCGAGGTAGCCCGTCTCGTAGTGAAGGGCGACCGTCACCATGATGAAGAAGACCGCGGGCAACACGGAGCGGCGGACCGAGTGGCGTGCGTCGAGTGCGCGGTAGCTGAAGGCCCACGCCAGCGGCAGCGTCCAGGACGCCCAGAGCTGAGTCCACACGCCATAGCCGCGCCAGATATAGGCCATGTCCTCGTAGCCGATCCCGGGTGTCGACGCGAGCAGCGGCGAGACGGCCGCGGCCGCGGCCGCCGTCCAGCGGCCCAGTCCGAACACACGCGCCGACCAGTAGACGACCAGCGGCCAGAGCGCGAGGAGCAGGTACATGGACCAGCGGAACACGGTGTCGGGGTCGATGAACGTGCCGAAGACGCCCGAAGTCATCGAGGGCAGGCTCTGGTAGTGCAGGAACTGCGGCGAGCCGAGCCCGAGATAGGGAAACCAGCTCGTCAACGGCAGATGGCCCTGGCTGATCCGGCTCGCCGCGAAGCGCGTCATCTGCTGGTGGATGGAGCTGTCGTCGAGATACGGCACCGCCGTGAGCTCGGGCCGGAGCTCCCACAGCCCCCACAGGACGGCAATGAACACGAGCAACCACGGGGCGAAGTCCAGCCACGACGGGTCTGGCGTCGCGCCGGCGACGAGGTCGTCCAGCTTGGCCCCTTCGTCGGCGACCGTTGTCGTGGGCGGAGGCGGAGGCGGAGTGGTGGTTGTCGTCACGAGGCGACGAGGAACGTGGTGAGGGCCTGCGCCAAGGCGTGTGCCGCCTGCTGCTGGAAGGCCGGCGTGACGAGCAGCGCCGCGTCGGTGGCGTTGCGCATGTTCCCGCACTCGATGAGCACCTTCCGCTCCGTCGCCAGGTTGAGGCCGGCCAGATCGTCGCGCGGCTGGAGCCCGTCGGTGCCGTCGTAGGTGCTCAACGGCATCGGCGTGCCGGTGGCGAAGTCGTTGCGCACGTCCTGCGCGAGCTGAGCCGAGGAGGCGATGATGCCGTCGTTCGGCCCGTCGGCCACAGGCTCGAGCACCGTGAAGCCACGACCGGTCGCCGGCCCGCCGTCGGCGTGGATGTCGACCGCGGCGTTGGCGTGGGCGTCGTTGATGATGGCGGCCCGTTGCGTGACGCACGGCCCCACCCCGTCGTTGGAGTTACGCGTCAGCACGACCTGCGCGCCCTCGGCCCGCAGGTCCGCAGCCAGATACTGGGCCACGTTGAAGTTGAACATCGCCTCGGTGTAGCCCCCGTCCGTCTCGGTACCAGTGGTGTCGCACGCCTCGGTCGTGCGGCCGTTGAAGACGAGCGCGTTGATGACCGAGGGCTCGGTGTAGCTGTCGCCATTGTGCCCGGGATCGATGCCGACGACCTTCCCGGCCAGGGGCAAGGTACTCCCGGCCGTGGCCTTCGCCTTGCCCTTCGCCTTGCCCTTCGCCTGCTGCCCCTTCGCCGCACCGGCACCGCTCGCCGTGCTGCGCCCTGGCGGCTCCTTGGTCCCGCCGGGCGTAGCCACCAGCCACACGACGGCGGCCGCGGCACCCGCGGCAACCACGAGGACGGCGAGCAACACCAGGATCGAACGCCGGTGGCCGGGTCGGGCGGCCCTTCCTCGCGGCGTCGGCACCGCGTCATGTTGCCAAACGGCCACGGCCGAGCCGCCGCACGTCTTCCGGCAATCAGGTGCCCGATACCAGGCGACCCGGCGTGGCGTCGGTAACATCACCCCGCAACCCGGGGGCTGTAGCTCAGTGGTCAGAGCAGGGGACTCATAATCCCTGGGTCGTGGGTTCGATCCCCACCAGCCCTACCGCTATTCCTCGTCTACTCCTCGTCGCCGGCCGCCCACGCCACCGCGCCGCCGGTGAGGTTCTCCGCCGTCCACCCGGCGTCGCTCAGCGCCTTGGCTGCCGTCGCGGAGCGTCCACCGACGTGGCAGGCGACGACGATCGTCTGGTCGCGCGGCAGTTCGTCGAGCCGGTCGCCCACTTGGCCGAGTGGGATGTTGACGCCGATGGGGTAGGCCCAGGCCTCCACCTCGTCGGGTTCGCGCACGTCGAGGAGGAACACGTCCTCGCCGCGGGCGATACGCGCCTTGACCTCTGCGGGCTCCACCTCGGCGTAGGGCATCCACCCACCTTATGAGGCCAACGGGAGGCCGTCCGGCACGAGGCCCGGCCCGCCTTCGCCCGGCCCGAGCAACCGCCCGAGCGTTCCCTCCGGCGCAGGCCGCGCCGGTACTCTGGCGTGATGGCCCTCCCTCGGAACTTCCTCAACCAGGACGAGGAGTTGTTGGCCGAGCTGCGCCCGCACTGGATCTTCCTCTTCGGCCCCCTCTTCACCTCCATCGGCGTATGGGCCGCCCTCATCGTCATCCTCATCGTGTGGCAGAACCCGCCGGGATGGACGAACTACCCCGTCGTGATCCTCGCCGTCATCCCCGGGCTGTGGCTGCTGGGCCGCTACGTCCGCTGGAGGTCCTACGACGTCGCGCTGACGTCGACGCGCATCCTCGTGCGCCAGGGCATCTTGGGCCGCGACACCGTGCAGTTGCGGCTGCAACGCATCACCGAGGTGAACATCCGCCAGGAGCTCTTCGAACGCATGCTCAATACGGGCAGTCTCGTCATCGACGTGCAAGGCGAGGACGACTCCATGACGCTCGAGTACATGCGCAAGCCCGCGATCGTGCAGCGCGTCATCAACTCGCAGATCAACGAGATCGTGGGCGGCGGCGAGCGCGAGCGCATCCCCGACGACATGCTGCCCTACGAGCAGCGCGGCGCCCGGCACCGGGACCACTACGACGACGACTACGACGACGACGGCGACCACAACGGCGACCACGGCCAGCACGACACGCCGCCCTTCGGCGTCGGCGGCTCACCCGGCTCCCCCGGCTCATCCAGCGCATCCGCCCCGCCCGCCTCGGCCGCCCCCGGCGCCCCACGGACCGACCCCGGGCCGGCCGGCACCGCGGCGTCGATGCCGCTCAAGGGCGCCCTCCCCTTCGAGATACGCGACCGCCTCATCGAGCTCGACGACCTGCGCCGCCGCGGCATCCTCTCCGAGGAGGAATTCGCCGCCAAGAAGAGTCAGCTCCTCGATCGCATCTGACGCCCCAGGCCCGGATCCGACGCCCCGGGCACGGAGCGGTCCACCCACGACCGCGGACTACCGTGGTCACCGTGAGCGCCCCTCGATACCGCTGCGACGCCTGCGGCAACCTCACCCGCTTCGACGTCACGGTCTCGCAGACGACGAAGTCGTTCCACCACTACACGGTCGGCGGCGACCTGGTGGTCGAGGACGAAGAGATCGTGTCCCGCTCGGTCGACGCGGTGGTCTGCCGCTGGTGCGGGCACGGGCGCAGCGTCGTCGAGATCACCGACGAAGAGCACAGCGAGCACAGCGAGCCGGACGCGCCGTCGAAGGCGTCGTGACCGAGCCGCCGGCCGAGATCCTGCGCCGGCTGCGTCCGATCCCCACCACCAACGGCCCGCCGACCACCCGTCCACGCGACGTGTCCGGCGTCGCGCCCGACGGCCGTGCGGTCCGCATCGATGTGGTGGAGGCCACCGCCCCGGTGCTGCTCCTCTTCCTCTCGGCGGACTGCCTCGGCTGCCGCGACCTGTGGGCGGGCCTCACCGAACTGCAAGCGGGTCTCGGCCGCGACGCCCGCCTGGCCGTCGTGACCAAGGGCCCGCCGGCCGAGGACCCCGCCGCCATCGCCGCCCTGGCCGCCGACGACCGCGGCCACCTGCGGGCCCCCGTGGTCATGAGCGCCACCGCCTTTGCCGACTACCGCGCCGCCGCCCCGTTCCTCGCCGTCGCCACGCCGGGCGCCGTGCTCGCCGAGGGCGTGGCGTGGGGCGTCGAGGAGACCTTGCGCACCGCCCGCGCCGCCCTTGCGGCGTCGGCCGCCGACGGCTGAGTGATGCAACGCCCTGTCACACCCCCTGGACATGCTTTCTCCGAACAGAGAGGGTCAGCGCCATGCCGTTTTCCAGGGAGACCGACACCGAGCCCGAGGGCGGGCTCACCATCGACTGTGACCGCTGCTCGCTGCAGGCGACCGACGCCTGCGACGACTGCGTCGTCAGCTTCCTCCTCGGGCGCGAGCCTGACGACGCCGTGGTCATCGACGCCGACGAGGCGCGCGCCATGCGGATGCTCGGCCGTGCCGGGCTCGTGCCGACGCTGCGCTTCGACAACCGGGCCGGCTAGCGCCGCCGCGGGTGGCGCGTGAAGCGTCACCTGCTTGTCACGAACGACTTCCCGCCCAAAGTCGGCGGAATCCAGAACTATCTCTGGGACCTCTGGAGCCGCCTCGACCCTGCCTCCTTCGTCGTACTGACGGCCACCTCGGATGCCGCAGCCGCCTCGTTCGACGCCGCCCAGGCCGCCCGCGGGGTGCGCATCGAGCGCGTGCCGGGCTCCATCTTGTTCTTCCCGACGCCCCAGGCACTGCGTGCCGTCAACGAGTGCGTACGCGCACACGGCATCGACCTCGTCCTGCTCGACCCGGCGCTGCCGCTCGGTGCCCTCGGCCCACGCCTCGACGTCCCCTACGGCGTCATCCTCCACGGTGCCGAGGTCACGGTGCCGGGCCGCCTCCCCGTCGCGCGCGCCGCGCTCGGTCGCGTCCTGCGCGGCTCGTCGATCGTCCTTTCGGCCGGGAGCTACCCGGCTGCCGAGGGCCGCCGCGCCGCGCCGGAGCTCACGGCCCCGGTCGTCGAGATCCCTCCGGGCGTCGACACCGCCGACCTCGCCCCACTCAAGGCGCCGGAGCGACGCGCCGTCCGCGCCCGACTCGGCCTGCCTGCGACCGGACCACTGCTCGCCAGCGTGAGCCGGCTGGTGCCGCGCAAGGGCATGGACGTGCTGATCGAAGCGGCGGCCCGGCTGGCGCCGTCGTACCCGGACCTCGTCGTGGCGATCGCCGGCGACGGGCGGGAGCGTCCCCGGCTCGAGCGCCTGGCCGCCGCGAGCGCGGCCGACGTGCGGGTGCTCGGGCGCGTCAGCGACGAGGACCGGGCCGGCCTGCTCGGCGCGGCCGACGTGTTCGTGATGGCCTGCCGCAACCGGTGGGGGGGCCTCGAGCAGGAGGGGTTCGGGATCGTCTTCCTCGAGGCGGCCGCCGCCGGCATGCCCCAGGTCGCCGGGGCCAGCGGCGGCGCCCCCGAGGCGGTGCTCGACGGCGTAACGGGCCTGGTGGTGGAGGATCCGTCCGACCCGGGGGCGGTGGCCGAGGCCATACGGACGTTGCTGGCCGACCCGGCACGCCGGCGCCGGATGGGCCGGGCCGCCCGAACTCGGGTGCAGGAATCCTTCGACACCGACGTTCTCGCTTCTAGGCTGGCCGAGGCGTTGGCCGGAGTGGCAGTCTGACGCCCGCCGGGCGGAACGGCAGGAGAGGAAGGAAGGCACCGTGGCCGATCAAGCCACAGAGCACATCTCGGTGGCGGCACCGCCCGAGCGGTGCTTTGCCGTCGCGGCCGACCTCGAGCGCTACCCCGAATGGGCGAACGACGTGAAGGAAGTCGAGGTCAAGGAGCGCGACGCCGAGGGGCGTGCGCTGCTCGTGACGTTCCGCACGGCGGCCTTCGGGCGCAGCACCACCTACACCCTGGCCTACGACTACGCCGACGCGCCGCACACCCTGGCCTGGAAGCTGACCCAGGGCGACATCACCACCAAGCTCGACGGGAGCTACGTCTTCGATCCCGGCGAGGGGGGCGGCACGGACGTGACGTATCACCTCGAGGCGGAGTTGCGGGTCCCCATCCCCGGGTTTATCAAGATGCGGGCCACCAGCCGCATCATGGCGACGGCCATGCGAGAGCTGAAGGCGCGGGTCGAGTCGACCTCGTGAGCTCCGGCGCGCGCCGGGACGAAGACGCCGGCGTGACCTACGGCATCGACATCGGGGGCACCAAGGTGCTCGGCGTCGCGCTCGGTCCCGACAACGAGACGGTCGGCGAGGCGCGCGTCCCCACCCCGACCGGGTCGAGGGAGATCGTGGGCGCCCACGTCGCGGAGGCGGTGGCGCAGGTCACGGCCGATCTCGATCGCATCCTGGGTGCCGCGGCGACGGACTCGCCCATCGGCGTCGGCGCACCCGGCATGGTCGATCGCCACGGCCGGTTGTGCTTCGCGCCGAATCTGCCCCAGGCACACGGGGTGGACTGGACGACCCTGATCGGCGACCGGTTGCCCGGACGGGCCATCGTCATCGAGAACGACGCCAACCTCGCCGTGCTGGCCGAGCATCGCCTCGGCTCAGCGCGCGGCTTCCACCACGTCGTGATGGTCACGCTCGGCACGGGCATCGGCGGCGGGATCGTCGTCGACGACCGCGTGCAGGTGGGTGCCGCGGGCTTCGCCGGCGAGATCGGTCACATGGTCGTCGATCCGAACGGCCCCCCCTGCCCCTGCGGTCGGCGCGGCTGCTGGGAGCGCTTCGCCTCCGGTGCGGGGTTGGGCGTGCTCGCCCGCGAGGCGGCGCTGGCCGGCCGGCTCGGCGAGGTGGTGCGCCTGGCGGGCGGCGATCCCGAGAGTGTCCGCGGCGAGGACGTCTCGGCCGCAGCCGCGACTGGCGACCTGGCGGCGCGGCGCGTCATCGAAGAGGTCGGCTGGTGGGTCGGGTTCGGCCTGGCCAATCTGGCCTGCGTCGTCGACCCCGAGTGCTTCGTCCTCGGGGGAGGGGTCGTCGAGGCGGGCAGCCTGCTCATCGACTCCGCGCGGGCAACGTTCGAGGAGCTCGTCGAGGGCAGTGACCGCCGGCCGTTGGCCACAGTCGTCCCGGCGGCCTTCGGTGAGCGCGCCGGCGCCGTCGGCGCCGCGCTGGCGGCGCGCCAGGGCGGGCTGTGGTGATGCGGACCGGCATCGTCCTGCCGACCTTCCGCGACACACCAGACGAGGCATTCGCGGCGGCGGCGGCCGCCGTCGAGGCGGGCGTCGACGGCGTCTTTTGTTACGACCACATCTGGCCCCTGGGCCAACCCGAACGACCGGCGCTCGCACCCTTCCCCGTGCTCGGTGCGCTCGCTTCCCGGTTGGCGACCAAAGGCGATGGGGACGCCGGCCCGCTTCTGGGCACCCTCGTCGCTCGCGTCGGGCTTGTGCCCGATGCGGTGCTGGCCGCGCAGTTCGTTGCACTCGAGAATCTCGCGCCCGGCCGCGTCATCGCCGGGCTGGGTACGGGGGACCGGATGAGCGAGGAGGAGAACCGCGCCTACGGCATCCCGTATCCGTCGGCTGCGGTCCGTCGCGCCAACGTGATCACGCTCGGGCGCCAACTCGTCCACGCCGGGCTCACCGTCTGGACGGGCGGCGGGCCGGCGGGGCGGACGGAGGAGGCGCGCGCCGTGGGCGCCGCACTCACCGTCTGGGACGCGGCGCCGGAGCTCGTGGCCGAGCGCTCGGCCGGTCCCGATGGGGTCGAGGTCACCTGGGCCGGTCCGCCGCCCGCCGCGACGCCCCCGTTGGCTCAGCGCGTGGAGACGCTGCACGATGCCGGGGCGAGCTGGGTGATCTTCGGCTGGCCGGTCGATCTCGAGGCGCTCGTGGCGGCCGGGCACCGCGTGACATCCCGTCGGCGGTCGGAGGTGGCCAAGAGCGGGTCGTAGACTCAAACGATGGAGTTCCGACGGATTAACGGGCTACCGCCCTACGTGTTCGCGACCATCAACGACCTCAAGGCGTTGTCGCGGCGAGCCGGCCGGGACGTCATCGACCTTGGCTTCGGAAACCCGGACCTGCCCTCGCCTGACGTCGCGGTCAACAAGCTGGCCGAGTCCGCCCACAACCCGCGCAATCACCGCTACTCGGCCTCGCGTGGCATCCCGAAGCTGCGCAGCGCCATCACCGACCTCTACCAACGCAAGTTCAACGTGGAGCTCGATCCCGAGTCCGAGGTGGTCACCACCATCGGCGCCAAGGAGGGCTTCTCGCACCTCATGTGGGTGCTGCTCGCCCCTGGCGACACCGCGCTGGTGCCCTCGCCCTCCTATCCGATCCACATCTGGGCGCCGCTGTTCGCGGGCGCCGACGTGCGCCAGGTGCCACTGCGCGGTCCCGACGTCGCGGACGAAGGTGCGCCCGACCCGGGCGAGGACTTCTTTGACGGCCTCATGCATGCGTTCGAGGAGTCGTGGCCCAAGCCGCGCGTCATCGTGCTGTCGTTCCCGCACAACCCGACGACTGCCTGCGTGGACCTGTCGTTCATGGAACGGCTCGTCGCGTTCGCACGCGAGCACGATGTCGTGCTGGTCCACGACTTCGCCTACGCCGATCTCGGCTTCGACGGCTACGAGCCGCCGTCGATCCTCCAGGTCCCCGGGGCCAAGGACGTGGCGGTCGAGATCTACACCATGACCAAGTCGTTCTCCATGGCCGGCTGGCGCGTCGGATTCGTCGTTGGCAACCGCGAGATCGTCCAGGCGCTCACGAAGCTCAAGACCTACCTCGACTACGGGACGTTCCAGCCGATCCAGATCGCCGCCATCGTGGCGATGAACGAGGCGCCCGATTACCCGAAGGAGATCAACCAGATCTACCGGTCGCGACGTGACGCGCTGTGTGATGGCCTCAACCGCATCGGCTGGCGCCTCGTGCCGCCGAAGGGGACCATGTTCGTGTGGGCGCCCATCCCCGAGCCCTACCGTGAGATGGGTTCGCTCGAGTTCTCCAAGTACCTGGTGAACGAGGCCGACGTGGCCACATCGCCCGGCGTCGGGTTCGGCCCCGGTGGTGACGGGCACGTCCGCTTCGCCCTGATCGAGAACGAGCAGCGCATCGGCCAAGCCGTTCGCAACCTGCGTAGTGCGCTGACGAAGCTGGGATAGCGCACGACAGGCCGCGCGGCACCGCGCCGGACTGCAGCGCAGCGCCGCACAAGGAGATAGCAAGGTCACAGGTGGAAGCGCCCCCACATTCACAGCTGATCTCAAGTCGGCTGCGTCAGGATGCCCCAATGGCGCTGACGGCCCCCTCGCGCTCCGGCGGCCGCCGCGTGCTCGGCGCCGCAGTCATGCCGACGCCGGACCTGCTGGCGAACGGCACCGCACGGGCGGGAGGAGCCTACCTCGGGCAGTTCGACTCGTACCGCGTCATTGCGTGTTGCGCCGTGGTGCTGCAGCATTCGCTGCTTTGGAACGTCGTTGCGGGGAACACCACCGCATGGGCCCTTGTAATGCTGTTGCACTTCAGCCGGACAGCGTTCTTCTTCCTCACTGCTTTCCTTTTGACCTACGCCGAGATCAAGCGTCCCCGACCGGTCACCTCGTTCTGGCGCCAGCGCCTCGTCGAGATCGGAATTCCTTTCCTTATCTGGACGGGGATTTACTGGGTCTTCACCATGATCGTGGGCGGTTCGTGGGACCAGGCCGGCTCCCTGCTCTGGAACGACCTCGTCTTCGGCTACTACCAGCTCTACTTCGTGGTCGTCCTCCTCCAGCTGTACCTGGTCTTCCCCTTGCTCCTGCGGCTTGTGCGCCGATCCACCCACCACGTCGCCCTCATGGTGGCCAGCGGCCTCTTTGCGCTGGCCCTCGCCGCCGACTTGCACTACACGCAGTACTTCGGAGTCGTCGGGGACGCCACGCGGACGATTGGGTCGGTGTGGCCGTGGGCCCGGGATCCGATCACCTACCAGGAGCAGTTCGTGGCCGGGGTACTGGTCGCGCTGCACTTCGACGACGTCCGGCGCTTCGTGGAGCGCCGCTGGCGCCAGGTCATGGCCCTGGGCGTGGTCGTGGGCGTCGTGGCCACCATGTGGTACCTGATCGCCGACTGGACCGGCGCGGGCACCGGGCGAGCCTCGGATCTGTACCAGCCGGTGGCCTTCTTGTGGTTTACCGCCGCCGTCGCCGCACTCGAGTGCGGCACGTGGGTTTGGTACCGGCGCCAGGTACGCCGTGCCGCCGAACCGCGCCGGTGGCCCCGCCTGTTTACAGCCGAGTACTTGGCTGGCCTTACCGGCGGCATCTTCTTCTCCCACGTCCTCTTCTTGAATTTGCTCCGCTCCGCGCTCGGTGACAGCGGGATCGCCAAACATCTCGGGTGGGCCGGACTCGTCGCGGTGACCTTCGTGCTGACGATTGTCTGTGCCGGCGTGTGCACCGGGCTCCTTCTCCTCACGCCGTTGCGTCGAGTCCTCACGGGCCCGGTGCGGGCCGAACAGAGGGCGCGTCTCGGTGTCGACGCGCGCTCAGCTGAAACTCATAGAACGGCTACGGATGGAGATGATCTGCCGTTGCAGCCTGTTCTGGCCTGACGCTGGAGCGCTCCAGCGCCCCAATTCACAAAATCCTTATCAGTTCCTCATCCACTTTTAGCCTGTCTCCCAGTGAGGACTCAGACTGATTCGCCATTGTGAAGGGAAGTGAAACGACCCTGTAACACGCAGAACACGATCTGGCTGGTGCGCCATGGTGAGAGCACCTGGAACGCATCCGGTCTCGTGCAGGGCCAGGCCGACGGGCCGGTGTTGACCGAAGCGGGTCGTGCCCAGGCGCAGTCGGTGGCGGACGCGGTGCACTCGTTACCGATTCGCACACTCGTGACGAGCGACCTGACCCGTGCCCAGGAAACCGCAGCCATCATCGGCAAGCGTCTGAGGGTCCCCTGGGTCAACGACGCCGAGTTGCGTGAACGCGACTTCGGCACCGCCCAGGGGAGCGCGCTCAGCGAGCTGCCGGCCGAGTGGTCCGGTATCCGCGACGGCCGCGTCGTCGACGCCGAGGCGCGTCCGCCCGGTGGAGAGTCGCTTCAGGAATTGAGCGAGCGTGTGGGCACCTTCTTCAGCCGTCTGGCCGAGGTGGAGCACCACGGCGACGTGCTCGTCGTCACCCACGGCGGCTTTATCAGAGTTGCCCTCGCGCAGTGCGACGGGATGCCCCTGCCCCGAATGACGTGGGGCGACGCACCCAATGGCGGTCTCTGGTCGTTCGGTTTCCACGAAGTCTGTCCACCCGCCCTGCTGCAGGGCACCGGAGCACTGTGAGGAGCGAACCATGAGGCCAACTGCACTGGAATTGCCGGCGAGGGCTTCGAAGCCGAGGGCAACCGGCCTGACGATGATGGTCGATGGAGGTCTTCCCACGCGGAGCTTCCAGGACATCGTGGAGAGCGGAGCCGAGTATCTCGACTTCGTGAAGTTCGGGTGGGGGACGGCCCTCGTCACCACTGACCTGCGCCGCAAGATCGACGTCCTGGCCGACGCCGGCATCGCCTACTACTTCGGCGGCACGCTGTTCGAGAAGTTCGTGTTGCAGGACCGCTTCGACGACTTCCGGGACCTCTGCCTGAACTATGGCTGCCGGTACGTCGAGGTTTCCAACGGGACGATCAGCCTGTCGAGCATGGAGAAGGTCGGCTACATCATGAAGCTGGCCGACGACTTCCAGGTCGTGTCCGAGGTGGGCTTCAAGGATGCCGAGCGCTCGGAGCGTCTCGCGCCCAACCGATGGATCGAAGACATCCACGACGACATCGAAGCTGGTGCGTTCTTGGTGACCCTCGAGGCGCGCGAGAGCGGCCGGTCAGGGATCTGCCGCCCCAACGGCGAGCTCAGGTTCGGCCTGATCGAGGAGATCCTGACGAGCGACGTCCCCGTCCAGAGCCTGCTCTTTGAGGCGCCGTCGAACGAGCTGCAGTGCTACTTCGTGCGCCGCGTCGGCACCGACGTCAACCTGGGGAACATCCCCTCGACTTCGATCCTCAACCTCGAGACGATTCGGCTCGGGCTGCGGTCCGACACGCTGGAGTGTTTCGAAACCAGGGCCTCGTGAGGGAGAGTCGCGACCTCTTCCATCTCGCCATCCCGGTGTACGACCTCGACGCGTCCCAGGCGTTCTACGTCGGGGCGTTGGGATGCAAGCTGGCGCGGCGCTACGCCGACCGCATCACGATCGACTTCTTTGGCGACCAGCTGGTCTGCCACTTGGTCGACCCGCCCCCGGACGCTCCGACCGAACTCACATTGTACCCACGGCACTTTGGCGTCACCTTCCGGGAGGGACGTGATTTCGACTCGCTGCACGAACTCTGCGTCCAGCGCAAGATCGAACTCTTTGCCGACGTCAGCATTCGGTTCGAAGGGCTCGTGGAGGCACACCGGACCTTTGTGCTCCGCGACCCGTCGGACAACCTCATCGAGTTCAAGCACTACGACGACGCGCGGATGATGTACTGAGATGGCCGCACCCCTCCTCTCGACGCGCGCTGCTCCCAAGCGGATGACCGCAGAGACAGGATCGCCCGAGTCCCTCGGCGAAGTGGTGCGCCGCCGCGCTGCCGCGCTGGGGGACAGGGTGTACGTGGAAGACGCGCGGAGTCACGGCGTCCTGACCTTCGGTGCCTTGGAACGCTGGCGCACTGCCTTCGCCCATTCGCCGCTGCAACCGGGCACGACGGTGGCCCTCTTGATTTCCGACCCGTTGCAGTGCGCAGCAACCTTCGTCGGCGCCTTGGCGTCGGGCCTGTGGGTGGCGCCGCTCGACCCCGCCTCGCCTGAGACCGGGCCGAGCGGTCTCGGATCGCTGGCGGCGCGGGTGGGGGCCGACGTGGTCCTCTCCGATAGGGCGGCCCCCGCCGCCCCCTGCCCGTGGGTCGAGCTGGCATCGCTCGCACCCACCTCCCTCGGGTCCTTCGACCCGGCCGTGCCGGCACCCGCTGCCGCGTCGGGGGGCGTCATCCTCTCCTCCTCCGGCACGACGGGTCCGCCCAAAGTGGTCCGTCTGCGTCAGGAGAAGCTCCTTCACGCGGCGCGGTGCGTGGTCGAGCACCACCAGTTGACCGAGCACGACCGCGGCTTCAATCCGCTGCCTCTCTTCCACATCAACGCGGAAGTCGTGGGGTTGCTCTCCACCTTCCTCGCCGGCTCGTGCCTGGTGCTCGACGACCGTTTCCATCGCACAGGCTTCTGGGACCTCATGGCCGAGCGCCGTGTGACGTGGATCAACGCGGTCCCAGCGATCATCTCGCGTCTCGTCGTGCTCCGGCCGGGCGAGACCGTCCCTGCGGGAATCCGCTTCGTCCGCTCGGCGTCGGCGCCGCTGCCGGTCGCCACGGCCGATCGGTTCGAGGCGGCGACGGGCCTTCCGATCGTCGAGACCTACGGCATGACCGAGGCGGCCAGCCAGATCGCGGCGCATCCACTCTCCGTGCCGCGACGCGCCGGCTCGGTGGGGTTGCCAGTGGGGGTCGAGCTGCGCGTCGTCCGCGCTGATGCGCGCGCTGGTAGCCCGGTGGCGTGCCCGCCGGGCGAGGTGGGCGAGGTCGAGATCCGCGGTGCGTCGGTGATCGAGGCGTACGGCAGGGGGGAGCACGCCGATCGCGTCCGCTCGGACGGATGGCTGCGCACCGGCGATCTCGGCCAACGAGACGGCGACGGGTACCTGTACCTCGTCGCCCGGACCGACGACGTCATCAACCGCGGTGGCGAGAAGGTGTTCCCGCGCGAGATCGAAGAGGTGCTCAGCGCGGACCCGGCCGTGGCGTCGGTCGCCGTCATCGCCCAGGACGACCCCGAGCTCGGCCAGGTACCCGTGGCTTTCGTGGTTCTTCCGGATGTCGGTGCCGGTGACGTGGAGGGGACTCAGCGCGTGGTGGCGCGTCTCAACGAGGCGCTCGCGCGCAGCCTGGTGCCCGCCCGGCGGCCAGTGGCGCTGCACGTCGTGGCCACCTTGCCGGCGGGCGCGACCGGCAAGGTGCGCCGGCACGCCCTGCGCGAACCGGGTCTCGCTGTCCTGCACACCTTCGCAGGCACCTGATGGTCGACGAGTCCCCGCTGGCACCCGTCGAGCCGGTGCGCGGCACGCGCAAGCGGCTTGATCACATCGATGCCATGCGCCCGGTCAAGCAGGTCGGCGTGGTGTCGACGCACACCCTGCTCTTCTTCGCCCCGCTGGCCGCCGCGGTGTCGGTGGGCGCGTCATTGCAGCTGCTGCACGTGACCCGCGAGGCCTTCCTGTTCGTCTCCGCCTGCATGCTCACCTACAGCGTCCGTGACCTGGGGATCGATCACCGGACTTTCTGGCGCCGCCGGTTCGCCCTCGTGGCCGTCCCGTATCTGTGCTGGACCGTCATCTACTTCTTCATGACGATCGGGTCGGACCCGGGCACGGCCGGCGGCGACACCTTGCACCTGCTGTACCTGGTGGGCACCGGGTACTACCAGCTCTACTACCTGTTGGTCCTGCTGGAGTTCTACGCCCTCTTCCCGCTGTGCCTGATCCTGGTGCGGCGCACGGCCGGGCACCACGGCCTCCTCCTGCTGGCCAGCGGCGCCGCGCAAGTGGCGCTGGTCTCGGCGATGCACTGGGGGCTCGCCCCCTCGTGGATGACGGGCTACTGGGCAACGCGCGAGGTGACGTCGTACCAGTTCTATCTGATTGCCGGCATGGTGATGGCACTGCACCTCGACGAGTTCCACCACTGGTTGTGCACGCACGTGTGGACGATCGTCACGGCCACCGTGGTCGCGGCCGCTGCAGCCGAGGCGTGGTACTACCTCTCCGTCGACCATGTCGCCTCGTGGCTCGGCTCGAGCGCCGACCCGTTCCAGCCGATAGTGATCCCGTTCAACGTGGGGGCCATCGCCTGCATCTACCTCGTCGGCGTCGCCCTGGTCGATCGGCGTCGCTCGGCGCGCACACGGCGCGCGGTCCGTTCGGGCTCAGACAACTCCTACGGCGTGTACCTGGCGCAGCTGCTGTTCATTCTCATCTTGAGCTGGCTGGGCTGGCGCCACCTCAACAACGTCCTGCCTTGGCCTCTCGTCAGCGTGCTCACGGTGGGCGTCGTCTTCTTGGCTTGCATCGGGCTCACCGAGATCCTGGCTCGGACTCCGTGGGCCAAGCCGCTCACCGGGCGCTCGCGCCTGCCGTGGCGCTCGCCGCCCGCCGAGGCGGCGCCGGATCCGGCACCTGCAGTCGTGGTGTCGGCCGAGGCCAGCGAAAAGATCGACCGGGTGGAGGCGCTCAACGCGACGTGACGGGCGTCAGCGCGTCGGCGATGGCGTTGCTCACGACCCGGTAGCCGTTGTCGTTCGGATGGGTGTTGTGCCCGAGCGGGGGCGCGGCGCACATCCAGCTCAGTGCGCACACTCGGGCAACGTTGGTCGGCACGGTCCCCAGTCCCGGCACGTCGAGCGGGCTGGTGTCGTGAAGTTGGAAGGCCGCGCCAACGTCGGCCATCGGCATACCGGCCTGGGCGTACGCCCCTCGCAGGACGTCGTTCAGCCGGTCGATGACGCCCAGGCTCGCTTGGGCGAAGTCCTGCCCGGCGGAATCACGCACCGCGTCGCCCAGGAACGGGTCGTAGTGGCCCACGCCGATCATGTGCGCCTCGGCCGGTGCCGCCTGACGGAGCGCGCTCAGGATCTGGGGCAGTTGGGATTGCACGGTGGCGAGCGCGCCGTCGACGCAGTCGGTGTTCACCTCCATGTGGCGTAAGCAGGCGACGAGGTCGTTGAACCCCAGATCGATAGTGACCAGCACGGTGGAGGGGTGGGTGCGCAGGAAGGCGAGGGCGGTCTCGAGCTGAGAGCCGGCCGCGTAGGTGCAGTGCCCGCCACCGCCGATCATCGTCTGGGTGGTCATGCCGGGGCAGCCCATACGGACGAGCGTGAGGCCGGGCCAACGTGCTGCTTCCCGTATCGCCAGGTCGTCTGCGTAGCCCAAGTCGGTCGGCTGGCCGTGGGGGTGCGCCAAGGTGGGCTGGAATCCGACGGAGCCCGAGCCGCCCAGAGCCAGGTCGAAGGGTGGTGGTGCGGTGGTGCTCGCCCCAGACGCCGCCGTGGGAGCCAGAGCGGAGAGGACGGCGAAGAGGAGTAGAACGGCTCCTGCGGCGATCCGTCTCACGGGAGGCCCGCCAACCCGGCGGCGCGCACGCGGCCGATGGCCCCGTCGTGCCGCCTGGGTCTCGCTCGTCACACCACCTCCTACGCCGGCACTGGATTTCAGCACAGCCCGGCGCGTATGCGCGCGCGCCCAGCGGCGGTCGAGCGCCACGGTGTCCGGCGTGAGCGCCGGCCCAGGCGTGCCGGCTCAGGGCAGCCCGGCTCCCGGAACAGTGGTCCTGACCCTTTCGATGGCCCCGTTCCTCGCGGCCCGTGCCTTGGCGTCGTGGCTGTCGGCGGCGGTGATTAGGTAGAGCGTGCGGCGGTCCTCCTCGCCGAGCATGCAGGCGAAGCAGTGCACCGCCGTCGCCACCCGTTCGAGCACCTCGCCGCCCTCGGCCACGCGGACGCATTCCTGGCCGAGGGCGTTGGCGACCCAGACCGTGTTGTCCTCGCACAGGCAGATGCCATCGGGCGCCACGCCAGCGAGCGCGGCCCATTCGCGCCGGTTGGTCAGGGTGCCGTCGGCCTCGCGATCGAACGCGGTCAAGCGCCCGCCCATGCTCTCGGCGATGATCAGCGTGGCGCCGTCCTCGGTGATCACGGTGCCGTTGGGGAAGGCGAGATCGCCGGCCGCCTCGCAGCTGGTGCCGTCAGGGTCCACCCTTATGAGCGACGCGGGCTTCATCTGGCTCGGTTCCAGCCTGCCCTCGTAGAGGGCGTCGAGGTCGAAGCCGAAGTTGCCGGCGTAGGCCTGGCCGTTGGAGGCGACGACCATGTCGTTGGCATGCCAGGTGGCCCAGGGTCGGAGATCGCCGTGCTGCACGAGCGTGCCGTCGTCCTCTCGGCGCACGACGACGCGATCGAGGCGCGAGTTCATGAGGAGCCGGCCGTCGGGCAGCCAGCCCAGCCCGGCCGGCTCGCCGTCGAAGGGCACCTCGAGGCGGCGCTCGCCATCGGGTGACACCGAGAAGACCGCGTGGTCGAAGAAGTCCGAGTACCACAGCCGGCCCTCGTGCCAGCGCGGGCACTCGCCGAAATAGAGGCCGGAGAGGAAAGGCTCGGCGGTCAGGGTCTCGGTCGTCACTGCTGCACCTCCCGTGCGCGGGTGATCGGCCCGCAGTTCAGCACACCTGCTTTCTCCGGTGCGTCGGCGGCCTGAGGGCGGTACGTTTTGGACCGTGACTTACTGGCTGCTCAAGGGCGTGTTGTCCCCGATCTTCTTCGTGCTGTACCGGGTCAAGGTGGAGGGACGGGAGAACATCCCCAAGCACGGCGCCGCCGTGCTGGCGGCGAATCACCAGTCCTTCTGCGACTCGTTCTTCATCCCGCTCGTAGTGAGGCGCAAGGTGACCTACTTGGCCAAGGCGGAGTACTTCGACTCCTGGAAGACCGCGTGGTTCTTCCGGGCCGCCGGCCAGATCCCCATCCGGCGTGGCGGCGGGAAGGCCTCGGACCGTGCTCTGGAGACGGCCCGGGCCGACGTCCTGGGCGAGGGCCAGCTGCTCGGCCTGTACCCCGAGGGCACCCGCACGCTCGACCAGTACGTGCACAAGGGCCGGACGGGGGTGACGAGGCTCTCCCGCGAATGTGCCGTGCCGGTGATCCCAGTGGGCGTCATCGGCACGGTCGAGGTGCAGCCGGTCAACTCCAACTTCATGCGGCCGTTCAAGACGGTGCGGATCCGCTTCGGCAAGCCGATGCAGATGGACCCACCGGAGAACCCCGACGATCCCCTCGACCACGACCATACGAAGTGCCGGGATTTCACGAACGAGTTGATGAAGGAGATCGCCCGCCTGTCCGATCGCGGGTACATCGACGAGTACGTGCCCACGCGCTCGAGCGTCGCGGCCTCCTGAACGAATCCGCAGCCCAGGCGATTCGTCGGCGTACCGAAACAGCCAGTTCACATTGACCGCGTAACGTTGATCCCATGGCTGGCTACGTCGTCCGGATCGCGCTGCCCGATCGGCCCGGTGCCCTGGGACTCGTCGCCAGCCGCATCGGGGCGGTAGGAGGCGACATCGTCGCCATCAACATCTTGGAGCGCGATGGCGGCCACGCCGTCGACGAGTTCGTCGTCGAGATCGGTGGCCAGCACCTGATCGACCTACTGAGGAACGAGATTCACGAAGTCGACGGCGTCTCGGTCCTCGAGATCCGCGACGCGGACACTACGACGTCGGCGGGCTGACTACGTAGGCGCACACGTGTGCGCCGTCCATCAGATGCGCCACCCGCTTCACCACCGCACCGGGGAGCGCGTCACGGATGAAGGCGAGCTCACTTGTGCAGGCCTGGGAGAAGCCATGCGCAACCGTGAGGATGGCGCAGTTGTGCTCCGTGATCCGCCAGCTGCCGTCGGGAAGACGCTCTGCCTCGGCCAGGTAGCCGTCCTCGTCGAGGATGGCAGTGAGCGCGGCGACCTGCTCGTCGAAGGGGAGGTTGGCGGTGCGGGGGAGGGCGCCGGCGACCCGGCGGCGGCGGCGTTGCTCAAAGAGCTCGTCGACCTGGCTCGCGTCGGGCCCGCCGAGATACCCGAGGAGCTCGGTCGTGAGATCGCCGTAGCGCTTGGGGTAGAGCGCCTCGGCGGCCGACGTCAGCTCGTAGACGTGGCGGGGACGTCCCCGACGCGCGTCTTCGGGGACCTCGTCGCGGTGGACCAGCAGGCCGTCTTCCTCCAACCGCGCCAGCTGGAGGCGGATGGCAGCCGGCGTCAGCGCGAGTGCATGGGCCACCGCCGCCGCATCGAGCGGGCCCTGGCGCTTGAGCAGGTTGAGGATGGCGCGCCGCGTCGTTGGCAATTGCTCAACGGGCGACTCATCCAGCGGTGTCGCCTGGGCGGAGGCGGACTCGGTCGTCACGGCAGGATGAGGTGCACGTCGCCGAACTCGTGCCACAGGTAGCCCTCGGCCAGTGCGGCCTCGTAGGACGCCTCGAGCACCGGGCGACCGGCGATCGCCTCGAGCATGGCCAGGTGCGAGGCCTCCGGCTCGTGCCATCCGGTCAGGAACCCATCGATGGAGCGGACGGGACGTTCGGGTGACACAACGGTCTCGGTCCAGCCCTCGCTCGGGTGCACGTGCCCATGTTCGTCCACCACCGACTCGAGCGCGCGCACCACGGTCGTGCCGATGGCGATGACGCGCCCACCCGAACGCCGCGCGTCGTTGATGCGATGGGCCGTCGAGAGCGATACCTTGAAGTACTCGGCGTAGGGCGGTTCGTTCGCCTCGAGCGAGGCCACGCCGGTGTGCAGGAGCACCGGCGCCACGCCGACACCCTTGGCCACGAGGCGGGTGAGCACTTCGGGTGTGAAAGGGCGCCCGGCGCTGGGCATCTCGGCCGAGCCTGGTTCGGTGGCGTACACGTTCTGGTAGGCGGTGATCGGGTAGTTCCCCTGCACGTAGCCGTACCGGATGGGCCGGCCGTAACGGGCCAGGTAGCTGGAGAGCCGCTCGGGCGTCTCGATCTGCGAAACCCACAGGCGCACGCCGACCCCACCGGGACCAGGCGAGTAGGGGGCGAGCAGGGCGACGTGGCCCCCGCCGGGCAGCTCGATGACATCGCCGGCCGAGGCGCCGAGATGGGCCCGGCCGTCCCGGCGGACCTCCACGGTCCACAGACCCGCCGGCAACTGCGTCGAGAGGTGCACCTGGACGGGGGAGCCGTCAGGTGCCGTCCCGTCGAGCTCGGCCGCCAGGGTGCCCGACGTGTTGATCACGACGAGGTCGCCCTCGTTCAAAAAGCGCGGCAACTCCGAGAAGTGCGAGTGCACCAACGCGCCGTCGGCCTTGGTGGCCACCAACATACGTACCGAGTCGCGCGTCATGCCGCGGTATTCGGGTGGGGACGGGGCCTCGAGCTCGGGCGGCAGGGAGAAGGAGAGGGGGTGCAGCTCGGGCAGGCGGCGGGTGACCGGTCCCCCCGTGACCGAGGGCGTCGTCGTCGGTGTCGGTGACTCGACAGGAGCGGTCAGGGCGCTCATCCGACCGCTCCGCTCGAGACGAGCTCGGCCGCCCGGTAGCGGCCACTCGGGCGCTCGCTCCGTATGAGGTCGAGGAAGGCGGGCACGACAGTGGCCGGCTCCGGCCGGTCCGAGATGTCCTCGCCGGGGAAGGCGGCCTGGTGCATCTCCGTACGCAGGTCCCCGGGGTCGACGGACCACACGGTGAGCGCGGGGAATTCGACCGCAAGCACGGAGCCGAGTTGTTCGAGCGCCGCCTTGCCGGCGCCGTAGCCGCCCCAGCCCTCGTACGCCTCGACGCCGGCGTCGGAGGTGATGTCGATCAGTCGAGGCTGCGGCGAGTCGAGCAGGAGCGACAGCGCGTCCTGCACCAAGCCCAGCGGTGCCACGACGTTGACCTCGAACGCGACACGGAGTTCGTCGAGCGGGTAGTCGGCCAGCGAGGGCAGGGGCGAAGTGCCCAGGGTGCCGGCGTTGTTGACGAGGAGGTCGAGGCCGCCGAGCTCGAACGCAGCGCCGGTCAATTCGTGGCGATGATCGGCGTCGGTGATGTCACCGGCAACGGCCACCACGCGGGCACCGTCGGTGGCGTGGGCCCGGATGCGGTCGGCCGCGTCGTCGAGTGTCGTGCGGTCCCGCCCGTCGATCACCACCGACCAGCCGGCTCGGACCAGCCCGGTCGCCAGCGCCTGCCCGAGTCCTCGGGATGCCCCTGTCACGATGGCCACGCTCATGGCTGCCCACCCTTCCGAGCGGCGGATCCGCTCCTCTGGGTGAATATAACAAGGATTCTCTTGCTTTATTGCGGTAGGCGTTCAGCCAGGTGCGGGATCGACCTCTTGGGGCGACCCGGCCGTCGTGGCGCTGCCGGCAAAGGTGCCGTCGCCCCCGTACGTGGCGGTAGCGGAACCGGTGCCGATCGGCAGGTTTGCCGTGGTGAGGCTCGCCTGGCCGTTCGACACGCTGGCGCTGCCGATGACGGCGCCGTCGTAGGAGAACGTGACCGTGCCGGTCTCCCCCGAGCCGGTGGCCGGGAACACGTTGGCCGTGAAGGTGACCGGCTGTCCAGAGGTCGCTGGGTTGGCCGAGCTGCCGAGGGCCAAGTCGGTCGGCGCCTGGCTCACCGTGACCAGCGCGGCGGGATCCGACGTGCTCGCCCCGAAGTCGGAGTCCCCACCGAAGGAGGCCGTGATGGAGTTGACGCCCAGCGGGAGGGTGGTGAGGAGCATGCTGGTGGTGGTCACCCCTCCCGCCGTCGTCAGCGTCGACGAGCCGATCGGCGTGCCGTTGTCGGCGAAAGTGACGCTCCCTGCGGGGAATGCAGTGCCGGCGCTCGCGGCCACGGTGGCGGTGAAAAAGACCACGGCGCCGGTGGTCGACGTGCGGGACGACGCCGTAACCGACGTGGTGGTCGGCTGTGGTGCGACGGTCTCGGTAAGCGCTGCTGTCGAGGGCTGGAAGTCGGCGCTCCCGCTGTAGGTGGCGACGACGAAGTGCGTTGCATCGGCGTCGTAGGTCTCGCCGCAAGTGACCTGTGGCGGGTCGGTCGACGAGAGGGTGAGCGACTGACAGCCCGTGACCGGGTTCCCGTCGTCGCTCAGCGACGCGGTGCCGCCCGCATGGCCGGCGCCGGGTGCGGCGGCCGATGCCAACACGGTGTAGGTGACCTGCTGGCCCGGGACGGCGTTGGCGGGTGCGGCGGCGATCGTGACGTTCGCATTGTCTCGGTGCACGGCTTGCAGGTCGACCGGGGAGGTACTGGGGTCGAAGAGGACGTCGCCGCCGTACGTCGCGGTGACCGACTGCGATCCCACCGCGAGGTCCGCGGTGTCGAGCGTGGCAGTCGTCACTCCGGCTGCGGTAGCCACCGGCGTGCTGCCGAGCAGGATGCCTCCGGCGGTGAAGGACACCGAGCCCGTCGGCGACGACCCCGACGCGGGCGTCACCGTGGCGGTGAAGCGCACATCCTGCCCGAACACCGATGTCGGGGCGGTACTCGTGACGCCCACGGCCGTGGGCGAGGCCGGGGCGCCGCCGATGAGGCCGAGTGCGTCCGGGTGCGAGTAGTCGGCCGTCGCACCGTCGCGCACGGTGGCGAACGTTCCGCTGTAGGAGCCGGTTGCCACGACGTACTCGGCACCGGGCGAGGGGGTGAAGCCGCCCTCGAAGACCGCAGCGACATTCCCATCGAGCGACAGCGACCCGTTCAGGATCGTGCCGTAGTCCGAAGCGGAGGTCGGCGGACCGTTGATCCCGAAGGCGAGCAGCCCGTTCGGCTCGTTCGTGAGCGTGGATGCCTTTTGGAGATCGATCGCGCCCCCCGGAGCGATCCCGACGGTGCCCGAGTTGGTCAGGCTCGACGCGGCGGTGTTGCCGATGGTGACGGTGCCGAACACCTCGAACGCCCCCGGGTTGGTGACGGGCCCGTCCAGGGTGAGCGTGGTCGTACCGGGGCCAGAGGGCTCGGCGGTCAGCGTGCCGTCGTTGTTCAGCCCCGATGAGACCGACAGGGTTGCGCCAGCGGATCCCGTCTCAGAGGTCGCCCCGGTGCCGACAGTCAGGGAGCTTCCCTTCGCAACCGTGAGCTCGCCTACGACGATGGCGGCGTTCTGGTCGATGACCGCGTCGCCGCTGGGGATGCATGCATCGACGCCGGTGGCGTCGGGGACGCCGGTGCTCCAGTTGCCCGCGGTGCCCCAGTCGGTCGTTCCGGCGCTGCCCGTCCAGGTGTCCGTGCAGTTGAGCACCGTGTCGGCCGCGGGCGCGACGCCGATGCCGATGACGCCGGAGATGGCCAGGCCTCCGGCGGCCACGGCGAGGCAGGCAACGGTTGCGCCGAAACTCCGGACCACGTGCCGGTGCGCTCCGCGGCGTGTGCGCCGCGGAGTTGGATGGCGTGGTCCCACGATGCCCTCCCAGCGTCCGTGCTGCGCGGCGCGCCGGCCATTCATCGACGCCGCGCGGTGTTCCTCTGCAGTCTGCTCCCTCGGGCTGCAGACGGGTAGGGGCAAAAGAGAGGCCGTGACGCAGCATTCGTGCGCCCGCCCGTCTGCGAGCAGGCACTCGAAACAACGCCGCTGAGAAATAGAAATACAGCTACGCCGGTTCGGCCCACCCCCGGGACTTCTCGACCGTGCGGCCCCACACGGCGTAGACGGCGTCGGCCAGCTCGACGGGAAGCTGGGGCTCGAAGACGGTGTCGGCCGCCCAGAGCGCGGCCAGCTCGTCGAGCGAGGTCCATACCCCTTCGGCGAGCCCGGCCAGAGTGGCGGCGCCGAGGGCGGTGGACTGGAGGGCGCGCGGCCGGGCGACGGGCATGCGGCTCTGCTCGGCTTGGAGCTCGAGGAGGAGGTCCATGGTGGCGGCGCCCCCGTCCGCCCGCAGCGCGGACAGTGGGAAGGACGACGCGGCGGCCATGGCATCGGTCATGTCGCGCACCTGAAACGCCATCGCTTCGACGCAGGCGCGCGCGAGCTGGGCGCGGCCGGCGCCGCGGGTGAGACCCGTGATGATGCCGCGCGCATCGGGGTCCCACTGCGGGCTGCCGAGACCGGTGAGCGCGGGGACGAAGGTCACGCCGCCGCTGTCGGGGACCGACGCGGCGAGGGGGCCGACTTCGGCGGCGTCGGCGATGATCCCGAGGCCGTCGCGCAGCCACTGGATCGCCGCGCCGGAGACGAACGCGGAGCCCTCGAGCGCATAGGCGACGCGGCCGTGCGCCGCGTCGGCGTGCGCACCGAGGTCCCACGCCACGCTGACGATGAGGCCGTCGGGTGCGGGTGGCCGGGTGGGGCCGGCGTTGGCCAGCGCGAAGCTGCCGGTGCCGTAGGTGACCTTCACCATCCCGGGCTCGAAACAGGCCTGGCCGAACAGCGCCGCCTGTTGGTCGCCGAGGATGGCCGAGATCGGGACGCCATCGAGGATGGGGGAGGCCGCGCCGAGGTCGCCGAGCGTGGCGGTGCCGAAGCGACCGGCCGAGGGGCGCACCTCGGGGAGCGTGTGGGGCGGCACGCCGAAGAGGTCGCAGAGCTCGGGGGACCAGGCGAGCGAGGCCGTATCGAGCAGGAGGGTGCGGCTGGCGTTGGACGGGTCCGTGGCGTAGGTGCCGTTGTCCGGGCCGCCGGTCAGGTGCCACAGCACCCACGTGTCGACCGTGCAGAACGAGAGGTTCGGGTCGGCGGGTCCGAGGGCGAGGTCGCCGTGGCGCAGGAGCCAGGCGGCCTTGGTGGCGCTGAAGTACGGGTCGAGCACGAGGCCGGTCGTGGCGCGCACGAGGGGGAGGTGGCCGGCCTCGGTGAGCTCTTGGCAGAGGGGGGCGGTGCGACGGTCCTGCCACACGATGGCGCGATGAAGGGGTTTGCCGGTGCGGCGGTCGAAGGCCACCAGGGTCTCGCGTTGGTTGGTGATCCCGATGGCGGCGACGGGCTCTTTGGGTTGCGCCTCGGCCAGGCGGGCGCCGACCTCGGCCAGGGTGGCGCGGACGGCCGCCCAGATCTCGTCGGGGTCGTGCTCCACCCAGCCCGGCTGGGGGAAGTACTGGGGCAGCTCGCGATAGGCGACGTCGGTGACCCGGGCCTGCTCGTCGAGGACCAGGGTGCGGACGCCGGTCGTACCCGCATCGATGGCGACGACCTTGGCCATGGGGCGCCGACGCTAACGCCGCCCCGCGGCGGCCGCCGCGGGGTCATAAGGGGGTCATGTGGGGGGTCATGCGGGGGGCCGAATGGGGGGTCGGATGGGGGTCGGCAGGGGGTCGGCGGGGGGTCGCCGTGCAAACCATCGCGAGCGCTCCGTGACCTGGGGGGACGCGGGGCGGCGGTCATTGACAAGGACGTAACTACAATGCTGTAATGACACAGCATCTCGTGTCCCGGGGGCGGGCTGACCACTATATGTTGTGGTTAGGCGTGTCTTGGTCCCCCTCGGGCGCCTGAGCTGCAGAAATCGGGAGAAACCGGCAGCACAGCGTCCTGAGACACCGCTCCGCTGGAATGGGCGGCGCCGACGGGCGCCGAACGAGCCGGTCAGCACGCAGTCAAGACGGACAGAACAGACACAGACAGAGCGGGGAGCAGGCAAGCCCCCGGCATCGAGCCACCAGGGAGGACTTCAGCGCCATGGCCATCGCCCCCCAGCGATCCGAGATCGGCATCCGCCGCCACTTCACCACCGAAGGTGTGCACCCCTACGACCAGGTGACGTGGGAGCGGCGCGACGCGCGCATCACGAACTTCCGCGACGGCACGGTGGCCTTCGAGCAGCTCGGCGTCGAGGTGCCCGAGTCCTGGAGCGTGAACGCCACCAACATCTTGTCGCAGAAGTATTTCCGGGGGACGCTGGGCACCGACGAACGCGAGTGGTCGCTCAAGCAGGTGGCCGACCGGGTGGCCGACACCCTCACGGCGTGGGGCATCAAGGACGGCTACTTCGTCGACGACGAGGAGGCCCTGGTCTTCAACCACGAGCTCAAGTTCCTCATCATCCACCAGAAGGCCGCGTTCAACTCGCCGGTCTGGTTCAACATCGGCGTGCAGGGCGTGCCGCAGCAGGGGAGCGCGTGCTTCATCCTCGCCGTCGAGGACCGGATGGACTCGATCCTCAACTGGTACACCGAGGAAGGCATCATCTTCAAGGGCGGGTCGGGCGCCGGGGTCAACCTCTCTCGCATCCGCTCGTCGCACGAGCTGTTGAAGGGCGGCGGCACCGCCTCGGGCCCGGTCAGCTTCATGCGTGGTGCGGACGCCTCGGCCGGGACGATCAAGTCCGGCGGCAAGACGCGGCGCGCCGCCAAGATGGTCATCCTCGACGCCGACCACCCCGACGTCGAGGACTTCATCTGGTGCAAGGCGATCGAGGAGCGCAAGGCGCGCGTCCTGCGCGACGCCGGCTTCGACATGGACCTCGACGGCGCCGACAGCCACTCCACCCAGTACCAGAACGCCAACAACTCGGTGCGGGTGACCGACGAGTTCATGGAGGCCGTGCTCGACGGGCGCGACTGGAACCTGACGGCGCGCACGGACGGCTCCGTCGTCCGGACCGTGCCGGCGCGTGACCTGTTCCGCCAGATCGCCCACTCGGCGTGGGAGTGCGCCGACCCGGGCCTGCAGTACGACACCACCATCAACCGCTGGCACACGGCGCCGGTGACGGGGCGGATCAACGGCTCGAACCCGTGCTTCCCGGGGTCGGCCAAGGTGCACACGGACAAGGGCCTCATCCCGTTCCGCGAGCTGATGGAGCGGGCGAACGCGGGCGAGACGTTCGGGATCTACACGCACGACGCGACCAACCCCGAGGAGCCGTCGCAAGAGATGGTGATCACGTCGCCCGAGGCCTTCATGATCACGGGCTACAACGACATCGTGCGGCTCCGGCTGGACAACGGCGTGGAGTTGCGGTGCACGCCGTCCCACAAGATCTTCACCACGAATCGTGGCTACGTGGAAGCCCGCCACCTCGTCTTCGAGGACGAGGTGAAGCTGCTGGACCTCGAGGCGCCGGCGGTCGAGGCGGACCTGGGCCTGCCGGTGTCGTCGGACCCGGCGGACTACTGGACCAAGGGTGACCACTCGCTGCCCCTGCGCTTCCCCGAGATGTGGTCCGAAGAGTTCGCCCACTACGTCGGTTGGCTCGTCGGGGACGGCTCGACGTCAGGCACCACGGTGGCGTCGATTTACGGAAGCCAGGAGGACCGAGACGAGATCCTGCCCCGACACGCCGAGTTGCTCGACTGGGTGAACTGCGAGCGTCCGATCAAGTTGTCCGAACAGGCGAACGGCACGGCACAGCTGCGCCTCGCCCGGCGCGCCTTCAAGCAGTTCATCGAGGCGCTCGGCGTGAAGCCGGTCAAGGGTCCCGAGAAGAGCGTGCCGTGGTCGATTGAGCGCGCGCCGGCGGAGATGGTCGCCGCGTTCCTGCGGGGTTTGTACGACGCCGACGGGTGCGTTGTCGATTCGAGTCAGCGCTATGTGGGCTTGGGTTCTGCGTCGCCCGAGCTGCTGCGCGGCGTGCAAACGCTGCTGAGCACGTTCGGCATCATGAGCCACATCTACCAAACCAAAGCGGCGTCGAATGATGGATCGTTCTCGTACACCAACAAGGCCAGGGAGACGAAGACGTACGGTCACTCGGCTGCCTACGACCTCCGCATCACTTCGGAGGCCGTGACTCACTTCGCGCGGCACATCGGTTTCACACTGTCTCGCAAAGCCGCGCTGCTGCGCAGCCTGGTTGTCGATGCGCCAAGGGCGCCGTACCGGGCGCGAACGACGGCGCACCTGCTCGAGCGCAGCAACGACGGGGTGGAGCTGACCTACAACCTCACCGAGCCGCGCAACCACTCGTACGTGGTAGATGGGGTAGTTGTACGCAATTGCTCAGAATACGTTCACCTCGATAACTCAGCCTGCAATCTGGCTTCGATGAACCTGATGACGTTCCTAGACGGGGACGACGCCTTCGACATCGAGGGCTTCAAGGCGGCCGTGGCCGTGGTGTTCACCGGCATGGAGATCATCGTCGGCAACGCCGACTACCCGACCGAGAGCATCGGCGACACGACGCGCGCCTTCCGCCAACTCGGCATCGGCTACGCCAACCTCGGCGCCTTGCTGATGGCCGAGGGCCTGCCGTACGACTCGGACGCGGGCCGGGCCTGGGCGGGGGCGATCACCGCGCTGCTCACCGGGCACGCGTACGCCACCTCGGCGCGCATCGCGGCGCGCATGGGGCCCTTCGCCGGCTACCACGAGAACGCGGAGCCGATGCTCAACGTCCTGCGCATGCACCAGGCCGAGGTGGCCCGGGTCGACGAGGACGTCGTGCCGCCGGACCTGCTCTCGGCCGCCCAGGAAGCGTGGGACCGCGCCGTCGACCTCGCCGAGGCGTACGGCGTGCGGAACTCGCAGGCCTCGGTGCTCGCCCCGACCGGCTGCCTCGTCGGCGGGACCCTGGTGTCGACCGGGCGAGGCCTGGTCCGGCTGGGCTCGCTCGGCGATCCGGACGGACCGCAGTGGCAGGACCTCGAGACCGAAGTCGCCACCGACGAGGGTGTTCGGGAGGCGACGAAGTTCTACGTCAACGGGTCCGAGAACGTCGTCACGGTGAACACCGCTCGAGGACACCGCGTACGCGGCACGGCCACCCACCGGATCAAGGTGGTCGAGCCCGAATCGGGCGAATGGGTGTGGCGTCGGTTCGGCGACCTACGAGGCGGTGAACTGGTCCCGTTGGCGATGGAATCTTTGGTGGGCGAGCCCCAGGAGGTCGCACTCCCGCCGTTGGCCGAGGCCTATTGGACCGGCGAGCATCACGTGCATGTCCCGCGTCGCATGACCGCCGAGCTGGCCGAGGTGATCGGCTACTTCATGGGGGACGGTTCGCTCCATAGCCGCGGTCTTCGGTTCTGCGTCGCCAACACCGACTTCGACGTCGTCGAGCGGCTGAGCCTGCTCGCCAAGGAATCATTCGGCGTGTCTGCCAGGGTGACGCCCAAGCGCGGTTACGCGGAGGTGCGGATCGACTCGGTGCGCCTCGCCCTGTGGTGGGAGGCCTGCGGCTTCGCCAGGCAGGCACCGTTCGAAGGCCACCACGGCAAGGGCTACACCGCTCATGTGCCCGACGCCGTGCTGCACAGCAACGACCCGGAGGTGTACGGCTCGTTCCTTCGCGGCCTGTACGAGGCGGATGGCGATACCAGTGCGGGATACCCCCACCTCAAGAACACATCGCTCCAACTCGTGCGCGACACGCAGTCGATCCTGCTTGCGCTCGGTGTCCCTACCACTCTTTCGATCAAGGACCGTACGGACGGCACGAGTTGGGGGACGTCTCCGCTGGCCTCGCTCCGGACCCTCAACCGCGCGTACTCGAAGCGTTGGCTCGAGATCGTCGGGTTCATGAGTGACCGGAAGAACGCGGGTGTCGAGGTGGCGGACGAATCGATGGGCCAGACGGCGCGCAAGGACTACGTCCCACTGACACGGGGAATGATCGACCGCTTGGCTCCCGGCAACGATCGGCTCCGCAGGGTCCTGCTTCTGGAGCATGAGCGAGGGCGGGTCACCCGTCGGATCGCCACGGAGTTGTTCGAGCGCTCTGGTGATGCTGAGCTGGGGCACCTTCTCGGCTTCTTCTACGACACCGTCGAGTCGGCGGAGCTCGGCGAGGACGAGCTCACGTACGACATATCGGTGCCCGACAACGTCACCTATGTGGCGAACGGCTTCGTGAGCCACAACACCATCGGCCTACTGATGGATTGCGACACCACCGGCGTCGAGCCCGACCTCGGGCTGGTCAAGACGAAGAAGCTGGTGGGCGGCGGGACCATGTCGATCGTCAACCAGACGGTGCCGCGTGCGCTGACCAAGCTCGGCTACAACGACGCGCAGGTCGACGACATCGTGTCCTACGTCAACGAGCACATGTCGATCCTCGGGGCGCCGCACCTGGCACCCGAGCACCTGGCCGTGTTCGCCTGCTCGATGGGCGACAACACCATCCACTACACCGGCCACATCCGCATGATGGGAGCGGTCCAGCCCTTCATCAGCGGCGCCATCTCCAAGACGGTGAACATGCCCGAGGACGTGACGGTCGAGGACGTCGAGCAGCTGCACATCGAGGCCTGGCGCCTGGGCATCAAGGCAGTGGCGATCTACCGCGACAACTGCAAGGTGGCCCAGCCGCTGTCGACGACCAAGAAGGCGAGCGATGCCGTCACCGGTGGCGGTGGCGGTGGCGAGGGTGGCGACGTTGCACCGGCCGGGTCGGAGGCCGAGGCGCGGGACCGTGCGATCGCGGCCCGGATCGCCGAGCTCGAGGCCGCACTGGCCACCGAGCGGCAGCGGACGGCGGCGTCGCCGGTGCTCGTGGGCGCGGTGCGCGAGCGCCTGCCGCGCAAGCGCAACTCGAAGACCTTCTCGTTCCGGGTGGCCGACTGCGAGGGCTACGTGACCGTGGGCGAGTACGAGAACGGACGGCCCGGTGAGGTGTTCATCAAGGTCTCCAAGCAGGGCTCGACCCTGGCCGGGATCATGGACGCCTTCTCCATCTCCTTGAGCCTGGGCCTGCAGCACGGCGTCCCGCTGGCGACGTTCGTGCGCAAGTTCGCCAACATGAAGTTCGAGCCGGCGGGCATCACCGACGACCCCGAGCTGCGCATCGCGACGAGCCTGATCGACTACATCAGCCGTCGGTTGGCGTTGGACTACCTCTCGGTGACGGAGCGGACCGACCTCGGGATCCTCTCCACCGAGGAGCGGACCCAGCCGACCCTGCCGGGTGTCGAGGAGATGGCGACGCCATCGGTCAGCCTGGTCGACGACGGCCTCAGCGGGGCGGCGGGTGGTCCGGCCGGTGCGGGGTCGTCGGGGTCGGTGTCGGACCTCGGGGCGAACCAGCCGCTGGCGCGGGCCGAGCAGCGTGACGCGCCCTTCTGCTACAGCTGCGGCAACACGATGCAGCGGGCCGGGTCCTGCTACGTGTGCGGGAGTTGCGGGACGACCAGCGGCTGCTCGTAGCGTTCAACGGGCCGATTGCCCGGACCCTGGGCGGAACCCCACAGCGTCACTTTGGAGCGTCGATCGGCTCGCACCTGACGCACCGCGTCACGGGTCTGTTGTGCGAGCGTCACGCACACCTGCACTCGTCGGGGGATCTTTACGAGCGGGATCCGTCATCGGCGACGTCCGGCGGTCTATCGTGCGGGTCTAGGTGGTCCAACGAAGGGGGTCCTTCATGCCAGGCACCTATCCAACGACAATCGATGTCCCGCCGGGTCCGGCGAAGATTGAGCCAGTCAAGGTCCTGACCAACTGGCTGGTCTTCATCCCGCAGTTCATCTGGGTGTACCTCCTCAGCATCGTGGCCTTCCTCGCGGCCATCGGGTGCTGGTTCTCCATCGTGTTCACCGGCGAGGCACCGGAGAGCCTGACCCTGTTCATCACCGGTGTCATTCGCTATCAGTGGCGCGTGATCACCGGCCTGTTCGTGTGGGCCGAGCCGTATCCGCCCTTCACGCCGATCCCCCAAGGGTTCGCCGATCCGGGCGGCTACCCGGCGACGTTGAACCTCACGCCCGTCACCGGGGAGCGCAACCGGGGCACCGTGGCGATCCGGATCATCCTCTGCATCCCGCAGTTCATCGTGCTGTGGCTCCTCAACATCGCCAGCGAGGTCTGTCTCATCATCTCGTGGTTCATCGCGTTGTTCACCGGGGAATGGAACCCGGCCCTGAAGGATTTCTGCATGAGCGTGTTCCGGTGGCAGCTTCGGGTGGCCTCGTACTACCTGTTGTTGAACGACGAGTACCCGCCGTTCAGCCTGGAGGCCTAGGAGCGAGGCGAGTCGGGCGGGAGCAGCTCCAAATGGTCCCCGGCCTCGTCCTGGCGCAGGCTCGGGCTGTGGAGCGATCTGCCCGCCCTACGAGGGGCGGCGCTGTAGGGGCGTGATCATCGTCACTACGGTGCGCCGGCCAGTCGGCCACCCCGAACCTCATCGCGCTGCATGAAACGAAACCTGCTCGAATCTCAAGACTTGAGCAGAGGGTCCCTACTCAGGTCGCGCGATCGAGCAGAGGGTCGCTACTCAAATCTCGACGATTGAGCAGGGCAAGCGCGTAGGCACTCCCGCCGGACCCTCGAGGTCCGCCTGGGCCCGTCCGAGCTCAAGCCGTCTGAACGTGCGTGTCCGACTTGCAGCGGACGTCGACCGCTTCTTGGCACGTAGAACGGGGGCATGGAACAGACCTGGTTCATCACCGGCTCCTCACGTGGCCTCGGCCGCGCCCTCGCCCTCGCCGCCCTTGAGGCGGGCGACCTCGTCGTCGCCACCGCTCGCCAGACCGCGCAGCTCGACGACCTCCTTGCTGCATACGGCGAACGCATCCACGCGATCGGCCTGGACGTCACCGACCCCCAGTCCACCCGTTCAGCGATCGAAGACGCTCGCCGCCACTTCGGCCGACTGGACGTCATCGTCAACAACGCCGGTTACGCCAACGTCGCACCCATCGAGACAGTTGACGACGACGACTTCCGCGCCCAGTTCGAGACGAACTTCTGGGGCGTCTACCACGTCTCGAAAGCGGCGATCCCGGTCCTGCGCGAGCAAGGGGGCGGACTCTTCATACAGATCTCGTCCGTGGGCGGGCGCGTCGGCGGCTCGCCCGGGATCGCCTCGTACCAGGCCGCCAAGTTTGCGATCGACGGTTTCAGCCGGGTGCTGCGCGCCGAGACAGCGCCGTTTGGCGTGAAGGTCATGGTCGTCGAGCCGAGCGGCTTTCGGACCGACTGGGCCGGCTCCTCAATGACGGTCCACGACATCCCCGAGGCCTACGCCCCGACGGTCGGTGCGATGAACAGCCGCGTGCGGCAAAGCGACGATGGACCTGCGGGCGACCCAGTACGGGCGGCCGCGATCCTCGTTCAGGTTGCCAAACGCCGCGACATCCCCGATCACCTGCCCCTCGGGGTGAACGCGTTCGAATTCTCGATCCGTCTGGACGAGCAACTCCTCGCCCAAGACCGCAGATGGAGTGACGTGAGTCGCTCCGCAGACTTCGGCGAGCCCTACCCGGTTGGATTCCCGGCTGACGCACCGACGTAGACGGCCTGGCGGTTCAGGCCCCACCGGGCCAGAGCCGCGCTCGGCCGCCTACGTGGTGCGAGTCGTGTCGACTGCACGCGGCACTTCGGAGTCACGACCAGTCGGCGGCCGCTCAGCCGGATCACGGCCGCCCCGCCTGTTGCAGCGGCGGGGTCTGGGACGCGCCGGGGAACGCCGGCAGGGGCAGCGTCGCCTGCTGGGTCTGGTAGGCCAGCTCCGCCGCGGTGGCCGATGCCGTGGCGGCGGGGATGGACGGCGCCGCCGCGGGTGTCGGCTGGAAGGCGGTGGTGAAGTCGCCGAAGGTGGCGCGTCGCCAGTCGCTGATGTTGGGCTCGGTGATGCCCGTCACGCGCTCGACGAAGCGGAGCACCGACGTGTGGTCGAGCGGGCTGGAGCAGACGTTGCCGCCGACGGTCCACGGCGAGATGACAATGGCGGGCACCCGAAAGCCCGACCCGAGGTTGAGCCCGCCGCCGGGGGTGCCGCCCGGCGAATTCAGCGTCGTGAACTCCTCCGCCGTGCCCTTGGGGGGCGTGATCGGCGGCACGTGGTCGAAGAGGCCGTCGTTCTCGTCGTAGTTCAGGATGAACACGGTCGAGTTCCACAGGTCCTCGTTGGCGGCCAGCGCTTCGATCTTGGACGCCACGAACTGCGCGCCCGCGGCGGGCAGGTAGGACGGGTGTTCCGAGGCGACGCTCGTCGGGAAGAGCCAGCTCACCGTTGGGAGCGTGCCGTTGGCGCAGTCCTCCTCGAAGGCCATGGTGGGGTCGCTGGCTGGCGCACCGCTGAGGAGCGTGCTGACGCCGAAGGCGCTCTGGTACAGGCTCGACGACGTCGGGGCGTTGATGAACTGACTGAAGAACTCCAGCACGTTGGTGCCGTAGTTATCCGCCTGCTGGTAGCACTTCCACGAGACGCCGGCGGCCTGGAGACGCTCGGCGTAGGTGGTCCAGCTATAGGTCCCGTTCGGCGCGTTGTTGTCGAGGGCGGGGCCGCCGTGCTGGCCGTCGGGGTCGACGGTCCCGGTCATCCACATGTAGCGGTTCGGGTGCGTCGGTCCCAGGATGGAGCAGAAGTAGTTGTCGCAAATGGTGAACGCGTTGGCCAGTGCGTACTGGAACGGGATGTCGGCGCTCGTGTAGTAGCCCATGGTGAAGGGGCCGCTGGTGTCGCTGTCCGCAGCGATGTGCGAGCGCAACCAGCCGTCCATCTCGCCGTTGGCCCACGAGTCGTGCTGTATCTGCCAGGCGTGGCTGAGCGAGGGGATGGCCTGAGCGGCCGACTTCGACGAGTCGAGGTGGTACGGCAACAGGAAGCCGTCGGGGTTGGCCGGATCGGGCTGGGCGAAGACCGACCTTCCGTTGGGCAGGCGCAGGGCCCGAGGATCACCGAAGCCGCGGACACCCGGCAGGGCGCCGAAGTAGTGGTCGAAACTGCGGTTCTCCTGCATCAGCAGCACGATGTGCTTCACCTGGCTCAGGTCGAACCGTCCCGGATTGGCGCCCGCGATGGCTTTGCGGACGCTGGACGGCAGGTACGCCGCCAGCGCCGCGCCGGCGGCCATGCCGGCGCCACCCTGGAGGAGTCGGCGTCGGGAGATCGGGGTGGACAGGAAGGTGGATTCATCCGTCATGGGTGTGCCCTTCTGTGAGATTGCGTTCGGGAACGTGGGAATTGGGTGTTGGGGATCGGTCGCGGCCTTAGTGGTGGTGCCGGCTGTGACTGACGCTGTGGCCGTGGTGGTGCGGCGGCGTGGGCGGCGTGGGCGGCGTTGGGGGTGCGGGGGCAGTCGGCCCGCCGGCCACCGTGGTCGGCACCGTGAATCCGGTGACCACCCGCACCTTGCTGTTCGAGGTGTCCCCGATGTACAGGTCAGCGGTGCTGGCGTCCACCGAAACCGCGAAGGGTGTGTTGAGCTTGGCCGAGGCCGCCGGGCCACCGTTGCCGCTGCTCCCCTTGGCCGCGGTGGTGTCCACGATCGTCGAGATCGTCCCGCCGGACGTCACCTCTCGGATGGCGTTGTTGAACGTGTCGGCGATGAAGAGGTCGCCGGCCTGGTCGAGTGCGATGCCCTCAGGGCTGTTCAGACGGGCGGAAGTCGCCGGCCCTCCATCGCCGCTGAAGCCGCCGAGCCCGTCGGAGGACTGGTCGGCGGCCACGTTGCCGGCCACGGTGGTGATCACCCCCGAGGTGGAGACCCGACGGATGACGTTGTTGCCCGAGTCGGCGATGTAGAGGTTCCCGAGCGCGTCGAGCGCCAGCCCGGTGGGCGAGGTCAGCTCGGCCCGCGAGGCGGGCCCGTTGTCGCCGCGGTAGCCGGGGATGCCATCGCCCGCGTAGGTCGAGATGAAGCCCTGGGGCGTGACTTCGCGGACCACGTTGTTGTAGGTGTCGGCAATGAAGACATCGCCCTTCGCGTTGACGGCGACGCCCTGGGGGCTGTCGAGCTGCGCGTGCACGGCCGGACCGCCGCTGGCACGGTTGCCTTCGACGCCGTCGCCGGCCACGAGGTGGATGACGCCGTCGGGGGTGATCTCGCGCACGACGTTGTCCTCCGTGTCGGCGATGAAGAGGTCACCCGCCTTGTCGGTCGCCAGCCCGGTCGGGTTGTCGAGCGTGGCCGCAGCGGCGGGGCCGCCGTCCCCGCTCTCGCCGGTGGCCTCGTAGGAGCCGGCGATCGTCGTGGTTACGGTGCCCACGATGCTCGCCACGACGTTGTCCGCCGTGTTCGACACGTCGATCGTGCCGTTGGCGGCGACGACACCCTGAGGATTGTCCAGGGACGCTCCGGGTGGCGCGGTGAAGGTCACCGCATTGATCGTCAGCGGACTGGCGGCGGAGGCTGGCGCGACGATGCCGGCGGCAGTCGTCACGACGGTCCCCGACACAACGGCTGCGAAGGCAAGTCGGGTTCGTCGGGTGGGCATGGGCGGGCACCTTTCCGTTGGTCAGCGGGTGAAGGAACTGACGACGCATTCGTACCCAGCTCCGGTGACGCCTCCGGGGAAGAAAGGTGAAGCAGAGATGAAATCAATTCAAACGCCGTGTGGCGTGCGTTCGGACACGGCCGCTGCTCGCGCTGGGTGGTCCGATTGCGCCCTTCGCGTCGGCCAACGGCGCACGCACTTCGGTGACGAGGGTCGCCGTGCGGCTCGTGGGGAACGGCCACTTACCGGAGAGCCCCTCGGGCAAATAGTCCTAGGTCTGGACTATCTCAGTATGACGATATGGTCCGACCATGGCCCTTCCCACCGAGCTCGACCTGTCCACCCCCGCCCTCCTCCGGGCCGCCCGCGGCGCGTATGCGCAAGCCATGCGGGCTGCGCTGGCCGACGTCGGCGTCGAGGATCTGCCCCGGAATGGCGCGTTCATCCTGGCCGGGATTGATCCCTCCGGCGGACGGCGCACCGATCTCCCCCCGCAGCTCGGGGTCACGAAGCAGGCGGTGAGCAACGTCATCGAGGCGCTCGTCGTGAAGGGCTACGTCGAGCGCGGCGCCGACCCCGATGACCGACGGCGCATCGCGCTGGAGTTGACCGAACGCGGGCAGATGGCCGCGGAGGCCGTGCAGCGCGGCATCGGGGTCATCGACGACGAGGTGCGCGGCCGGCTGACGCCCGGGCAAGTCGAGTCGATGCGGTCCGGTCTGCTGGCGCTGGCGCAGATCAAGGGCGAACGGAAGGAGGCCGGAACGGGGCGCGGCCGATCGGCCCGCCAAGTGCGTCGCGGTTTTCCGATTTTCTCGGTGGGCGACATGCAGGGGGCGACCGCGCACTACCGCGCCCTCGGCTTCACGGTGGTGCCGGACGCAGAGGGTGACGGACACGCCTTCGCCCGTCGGGAGGGCGCGGGGATCCACTTCGTCCTGCATGATCGCGCCGACCGCAGTGGTGGCGTGGCGTACCTGCACGTGCGCGACGCCGACGCGTTGTACGCCGAGTGGTTGGCGGCCGACGCCGGTGGCGAACTCCACCGGGTGGAAACCACGAGTTACGGCATGCGCGAAGGCACCCACGTCGACCCGGACGGCAACGTGATCCACTTCGGGTCGGCCGTCGGCGACTGAATCGGCGTCAGCCGAGCGTCCCGACCACTCCGGGCTCTCAGACTGTCACCGTCCCGACTCGGCCCGGTCCAGATAGTCGGCCGCCCGAGCCGCCAGGGCCATGATCGTGAGCGCAGGATTCGCGCTCCCTTGGGTGGGGCAGACGCTGCCGTCGACGATGAAGAGGTTCGGCACACCGAAACTACGGAGGTTGGCGTCGACGACGCCGCTCTCCTCGCTCTGAGCCATGCGGCACCCTCCGATCAGGTGCGCGTACCGGTTGATCGTCATGGCCTCTTCTGCGCCCGCCTTCTGGTGCAGCTCGTTCAAGACCTCCGTCGCCGCACGCACGAGCGCCCGATCGTTGTCGCAGAGCGAGTACGAGAAGTTGGCAACGGGGAGCCCGTGTCGATCCTGTTCGTCGGCCAACGTCACCCGGTTCTCGGGCAGGGGCAGGAATTCGCACAGCGCACCGAAAGTCGCCCAGTGAACGGAGTCACGCATGTATTCGCGCAAAGTTTCGCCCCAGTACCCTTGTGCGACCACGTGCTCGGCGAATGTGATGGGCAGGGGTGAGATGCACTGCAGACTGAAGCCGCGCTTGTACGGCTTCGCGGGGTCGGTTTCGTAGAAGGCCTCCGACGATGCCTCGGGAGGGGGAGCCTTATATGAGCGGATCTCCTCTGGGTAGCGACCAGAGGTCTGCGGCGCGCCCTGGACCATCACGTAGCGCCCGACCTGATCGAAGTCGTTACACAGCCCGTCTGGGAATTCCCGGCACGCGGAATTGAGGAACAGGCGCGGGGTCTCGATGGAGTAGCCGGCGACGATCACGACCCGGGCGCGCTGGAGGTACTCCCGGTCGCGGTGGAAGTAGGTGACCCCGGTGGCCCGGCGTGCTCGGTCGACTTCGATTCTGCCAACCATGGCGTCGGACCGGATCTCGGCACCGTGGGCGAGCGCGTCGGGGACATGGGTGATCAACGGCGAGGCCTTCGCGTTCACTTTGCAGCCCTGGAGGCAGAAGCCTCGATAGATGCAATGCGGACGGTTGCCGAATCGACCGTTGCTGATGGCCACGGGCCCCACACGCACCTCGATCCCGGCGGCCTCACAGCCCCGGACGAAGGCGAGCCCGTTGCCGCCCATCGGGTGCGGCGAGTGCGGGTACCGGTGTGGGTGCCCCCAGGGCCAGGCCTGGCCGGCCACGGGAAGTTCGGCCTCCATGTCCTCGTAGTGCGCCTTGAGATCGTCGTACGCGATCGGCCAGTCGGCCCCGACGCCATCGGTGGAGTAGATGGCGAAGTCCGAAGGGTGAAAGCGGGGGGCATACCCGGCGAAGTGCACCATCGACCCACCGACACCGCGGCCAGAGTTGTTGGCCCCCAGCTGAATGGGATCGGAGCCCGAAATGACCCGGGGCTCATTCCAATAGAGGTCGTGCGCGCCCGCCTCGTCGCTCACCCAGTCCCGGTCGGGGTCCCAGAAAGGGCCGGCGTCGAACGCAACCACCTTCCAGCCGCGGCGGGCCAGGCGTTGGGTGACCACGCCACCCCCGGCGCCGCACCCGACGACCACGGCGTCGACCACCTCCGACGTATCGAAGTGGCGCATGTCGTGGCGGAGCCGGTGGTTGGTGCGGGTCCCGTCGTTGGGTAAGAGCCAGGCGGACTCATTGCGCGCCCTGACCCTGTTCATGCCGGTTCTTCGTCTGGGGCGGGGCGGCGGGACGACAGCCCGTCGGCGTGCCGCTTCTTTGCGTCCTCGGCGCGATCGGCCCATGGGATGGGGTCGTGCGCGTCCACCTCTTGCACCTCCCATGGCTCGCGGCCGTCCAGGGCGAGGTGCTTGTAGCCGCGGGGATAGGCGGGACCCCCGAACCCGATCTCGTTCCACGCCCAAGGGTGGGAGTAGAAGGAGGAGCAGGCATAGCGCATCCAGACCCCGAAGAGATGACCGGCCGGCAAACCCTGCCACCGGCCATCACAGATCCGGACGTCCTCAATCAGATCCCGCTGACCATCCGGGTCGAGCTCAGAGAAGCGGACGCCAGCACGCTCGCGGGCTGCGGCATCCAACGCCTGGAGCGACCACCGCCATGTTGCAGGATCGCGAGGCAGGTCGTCGTAGTGATAGCCGTCGGGCTGGCCGTCGGCCAAACGGGCATCGACCATCTCGAACACCGGGACCTTGGGCTCGTCGTTCTGCGCCAAGAGATGGTCGAGCAGGGCGCGCGCCGCGGGCTCCTCGTCGGCGCTGAAGAACCTCGGGGCTCCGTGGCGCGCCAAGCGGCGCAGGATGACGGGCGTCGTGGTCTCGTCCCACGATTCGGCCTGGGACATGACGTCGTAGCCCCTGAAGCGCGCCTCTGCAGTCCCGGGAGTGGTCCCGGTACGTCTAGTCCTCACGCCGCAGGACTGAGGCCACGAGACCCATGCCGCCCACCAGGCCGAAGAGCAGCGGGGCGAACGTCGGTGGCCCCATCTCGGCGTTGTAGCGCGCCATCCTCCAGCCGCCCGGACGCTGGGCGATGCCGCGCAGGTGCAGATACTGGCCCTGGAGGCTGTTGACGAGCACCACCAGCGAGACCGCCGGCAATGCCGTCCTGGCCGCGCGTTTTGAGAAGACGCCGGCGACCCCCGCGACGGTGATGGCCGGGGTAATGGCGACGGGCAACCACATCATGCGGTTGGAGAAGCTGGCGCGGTCGTGTTCGAGCCAGATTTCGATGCCGGTCACGGCGGCACCCACGGCCGTCAATCCGGACAGGCTGCGTTCGAAGCGGCCGTGCCGGACGTTTTTGACCAGTCGCTCGATGCCGACGAGCGCCGGTCCCCCGGACGTCTTGGGAGCCTTGCGGGGACGCTTCACGCCTTGAACTCGGTGATCTTGTCGCGCCAGAGAGTGCTGGCAATCGTGGCCTTGCGTGGTTGGCCTGCGAGAAAGGCCTTCATGAAGCCCTTGGCCTGCTCGTACTGCACCTTGCCCGGCATGGGAGGTTCGTCGGGGTTGACGACGACGTCGACGAGGGCTGGGCCGGGGTAGGAGAACGCCTCTTGGACGGCGTGCTCGACTTCCTCGGCCTTCTCGACCCGAATGCCGAGCCCGCCACAGGCTTCGGCCCACGGAGCGAAGTCGGAGGCCCTGCCGAAGCGAATGCCGTATTCGGGATACCCGAGAACCAGCTGCTCCCACATGATCTGCCCCAGCGACGCGTTGTTGTTGATCACGACCTTGATGGGTAAGCCATACCGCGCCGCGGTGCCGAACTCGGCCATCAACATGGCGAAGCCTCCATCACCCACGAAGGCGATGCATTGTCGGCCAGGGTGCGCAATCTGATTGGCGATCGTGTAGGGCAGGCCCGGGGCCATGGTGGCGAGGTTGCCCGAGAGGTAGAACTCGCGCTCGTCGCGGATGGTGAAGTGACGGGCGGCCCACGTGGCGATCGTGCCGGAGTCCGACGTCAGGATGGCGTCGTCATCGGCGAGCCGGTCTATGGCCGCCATCAGGTACTGCGGCTGAATGGGATCGGACGTGATCGTCTCGAGTGCGCGCATCTTGTCGCGCCAGCCGCCCATCTTTGCGGTGATGTCGTCGAGGAAGGGAGTGTCCGTCCGTTCGTCCAGGAAGGGCACGAGCGCTCTGAGTCCCTCCCTGGCGTCGGCGATCATCGGTACGTCCGTGGCGATTCGGTTGCCGGCTCGGGTGGGATCGGCCTCGATCTGCACGACCTTGCACGCACCGGACTCCGGCAGATACTTCGTGTAGGGGAAGTTGGTTCCGACCATGAAGAGGGTGTCGCACCCTTCCATGGCGTCGATGGCGGGAGCCGTGCCCAGCAGACCGATGCCCCCGATGCAGAGCGGATGGTCGTCGGGGATCACAGCTTTGCCCGGGAGCGTCTTTATCACCGGGCTGCCCAGCCGGGTCGCTGCATCGAGTACCTCGGCCCGGGCACCCAGCGCTCCGGCGCCGACCAACATGGCGACCTTGGAGCCGGCATTCAACACGCCGGCGGCAGCCTGCACATCTTGCGGCCGCGGCAGGCCCGGGGCTGGCAAGTAGATGGGAGCCGTCGGCTGGTTGACCGCGGGCGCCGGGGCACTCCAAGGGTTTGCGCCGGCGTCAGCGACTTGGATGTCCGTCGGGATGGTCAGATGGGCCACGCCCCGGCGGGTCAGTGCGTGCCGGATGGCGATGTCGACCAAGGTGGGCAGCTGGGCCGGCACGTGGATCATCTCGTTGTACTCGGCCACATCGATAAAGAGCTTCTCGAGGGCAACCTCTTGCTGGTACCCGGTGCCGAGCATCTGGGACTCCTGCATCCCGGTGATCGCGAGAACGGGCTGGTGGTCGAGTTTGGCGTCGTAGAGCCCGTTCAGGAGGTGGATGGCCCCCGGCCCCGAAGTCGCCAGGCAGACGCCAAGGCGTCCGGTGGACTTGGCGTAGCCCGTGGCCATGAACGCAGCGGCTTCCTCGTGATGGACCAGAACGAAGCGCACCTTGTCCTGGTGACGGCGCAGTCCCTCCATGATCCCGTTGATGCCATCGCCGGGAAGGCCGAAGATGGTGTCGACGCCCCACTCGGCCAAGCGCTCGACGAGTACCTCCGACGCAATCTTCGACATTGAACTACCTCCGAGTTGAACGTCGCGCGGTGCGAGGTCCGTCCCGAGTCCGTACCCATGGTGTGGACCTTCAACCGTGGACCCTTATCGCATCCGTTGTTTGCGCTGCACGCATTTCGGAAAAGGTTCGCCTCGAGGAGATGGCGAATCGCGACATGGAGCGTCTCGAAGAAGCCGCCTCGCCGCACGTCTTGCGCGATTACGTGCTGATTGCTGACGGCTGGCGCGGCGCCATGATCAACCCGGACGGGGAAATGAGTTGGCTGTGCTTCCCGTCATGGTCCGACCCTGCAACCTTCGCCGGGCTCCTCGGCGCTGGTGGTGGCTACCGAGTCGCTCCGACCGAGCGGCACCTGTACGGGGGCAACTACGACGACGGCACCTTGATCTGGCGTCAACGATGGGTGACTCCAAGCGGGATCCTGGAGGTCAAAGACGCCATGGCCTATCCCGCCGAACGGGACCGGGCCGTGATCCTACGCCGCCTGACCGCCCTCAAAGGACCGCAGGTCGCCCGGGCGACCCTCTGCTTGTCCAGCGACTACGGGCGCGTGGCGAGCGCCCAATGGCGTCGTCGCGAGGACGTCTGGCTAGCTGAAGCCGGCGCCATCCGGGCGCGGTGGCACGGAGCGAACGGAGCGATGCCCTTGGGTGAGGACGTCGGCCTTACCGCTGAAGTGCGCCTCGAAGCAGGCCGGCACCATGACCTCACCCTCGAGCTCGGTCTGGGCCGGCTCCATTACGCCGCGCCCGATGCCGATGAGCTCTGGAAGGCCACCGAAGCAGCCTGGGCCCAGGCCGTGCCTCGGTGCGCGGACGTCGAGGCGCCTAAAGACGTACGGCGCGCCTTTGCGGTTCTTCGCGGTCTGACGACGCCGGACGGCGCGTCGGTGGCCGCGGTCACTACGTCATTGCCCGAACGAGCCGAGGCTGGACGCAACTACGACTATCGCTACGCCTGGATAAGGGACAGCTGTTACATCGGCCATGCGGGAGCCGCGGTGGAGGGCGCAGAACGCGTCCTCGACGACGCGGTCCGCTGGGTCACGCAGCGCCTCTTGGCCGACGGGCCTGAAACGAAACCCGCCTACGCGATCGACGGCTCGGCGGTTCCTCCTCCCTCGCACCTCGGTCTCCCCGGGTACCCCGGGGGTTCCGACGTCGTCGGCAACAAGGTCGGCTCACAGTTCCAACTCGACCTCTTCGGGGAAGCGTTGCTGCTCTTTGCGAAGGCGGCGCAGTCAGAGCGGCTCGATGCCGACGGATGGAAGGCGACCGAATTGGCGATCTCGGCGATCGAGCAACACCAAGGAAGGCCCGAATCAGGGATCTGGGAGATCGAGCCCGACCGGTGGACCCACAGCCGCCTCATCTGCGTCGCCGGCCTGCGGTCGATCACACAGCGTGATGCACCCTCCCGGTGGAGGACCAACGCGCTGGCGCTGGCCGACAGTCTGCTGCGCACGGTCGACGGCACCAGCCTGCACTCCAGCGGACGCTGGCAGCGCGCTCCCGGGGATCCCCGCGTCGACTCCTCCTTGCTCTTGTCGGCGATTCGCGGCGCCCTGAGCGCGTCGGACCCACGTTCGGTCGCCACGCGTGAGGCCATTTTGGCCGACCTCTCCCAAGACGGGTATCTGTACCGGTACGCCGAGCCCACCGCTGAGCTCGGGACGAACGAGGGAGCCTTCCTCATCTGCAACTTCTGGATGGTCCTGGCCAAGCTCCGCTCGGGCGATCTGGGAGGCGCAGGCCAATGGTTTGAGCGGACCCGGGCTTCCTGCGGCTCCAGCGGCCTCTTCTCTGAGGAATATGACGTGGCCCAGCACCAGCTGCGCGGCAATGTCCCCCAGGCGTTCGTGCACGCACTGTTGATCGAGAGCGCGGCGGAGTTGGCTCGTGCCTAGGACTCAGGGCCCGCTGGTTTCGGCGGTCACCACCGGCGTCTACGTCGTCCCGACCGACCGGCCGGAAGCCGATGGGACGCTCAGCTGGGACCACACGACGCTCGTTCTCGTGGAAGTGGACGCCGGGGGCCAGCGCGGCCTCGGGTGGACCTATGCGGCGAGCGCATGCCAGGCCGTCATCGAAGAGAATCTGGTTCCGCTCCTTTGCGGTGCCGACGTCTTTGCGACGGCAGCCACGCACGAGTCGATGGTGCGGGCGTGTCGGAACTTCGGCCGTCCCGGAGTGGTCAGCTGTGCCATCTCAGCGGTGGACATCGCATTGTGGGATGCCAAAGCAAAACTTCTCGGCGTTGCGCTGGCCGAACTGTTCGGTCGCTATCAGGACAGCGCGCCGATCTATGGCAGCGGCGGATTCACGACCTACGACGAGGCTACTGCGACTGCCCAGATCGAGCGGTGGACGGCAGAGCTGGCCATCCCTCGGGTCAAGATCAAAGTGGGCGAGTCGTGGGGGAGCAACGAGGAGCGCGACCTGAAGAGAGTGATCCATGCCCGCCACGTTGCCGGCGACGACGTTGAGCTCTACGTCGACGCTAACGGCGGCTACACCACTCCCCAGGCGATCAAGTTGGGCGGTCGGTTCATCGATGCCGCAGACGTGTGCTGGTTCGAAGAACCGGTTTCCTCTGACAGCCTCGACGAGCTGCGGCTCGTCAGAGAACACCTCGCGCTCGATGTCGCGGCAGGTGAGTACGGATTCGATGAACGCTACTTCGAGCGAATGTTGGCGGCGCGGTCAGTGGACTGCGTGCAAGTCGACGTCACTCGATGCGGCGGATTTACCTCCTGGTTGCGGGTGGCTGCCTTGGCGTATGCGCATGGCACGGATGTCTCGGCCCACTGCGCCCCCAACCTCCACGCCCACGTCGCGACGGCCGTGCCCAACCTGCGCCACGTCGAGTACTTCTGGGACCACGAGCGCATCGAGTCGATGCTCTTCGACGGCGTCCTCGCGCCGCAGGGCGGCACCATGACCCCTGACTCCAGCACACCGGGGCATGGGCTCTCTCTGAAGGCCGCCGACGCTGCTCCTTATCGCCGCTGACGCGGGGCCAGCTCCTCTGGTCAGTTGACGAGGCCCAAGCCGAGCCGGTCAGCGCGCGCTGCGCGCAGGTGGGATTGGAAGTGGCGACATCGGGTAGTGCAAATGCACGAAGCACCTGCCGATGCAGCGGTGCAGACGCAAGGAGGTAGGCCCCATGCCCGGGAAGAGTGCCCATGTGAAGAACGAGCGCCAATACGAAGCGCTGAAGGACAAGGGGATGTCCAAGTCGCGCGCCGCCCGGATCGCGAACTCACCCGACGCCTCGAAGCACGGGGGCAAGAAGTCGGGATCGGGCGGTGATGCTCGCCAGGGTGGCACCGCGGCGCAGCACAAGGCGGCCGGTCGCAAGGGTGGGAAAGCCGCGGCCCGCTCGCGGTAGCGAACGCACTGATGGTCCGGGACAAGAACGGGAGGTAGTCATGCCAGAAATCGGAGCATTTCTCTCGAGTGAAGAGCACAGCGCGCCCGCCTTGGTGCACCAGGCTGGGATGGCCGAAGCCGCCCACATGTCGGGCGTCTTCATTTCAGACCACTATCACCCGTGGGTCGACGCGCAGGGGGAGAGTCCCTTTGTGTGGGGCGTGATCGGCGCGGTGTCCGCCGCGACCTCGCTCAAGGTGACGACCGGCGTCACCTGCCCCACCGTCCGGATCCATCCGGCCGTCCTGGCCCAGGCGGCCGCCACGGCCCAGAGCCTGCTCGAGGGACGCTTCGTCTTCGGGGTCGGCAGCGGCGAGGCGCTCAACGAGCACATCTTGGGTGATCGCTGGCCGCCGGTGGCCACACGCCTCGAGATGCTCGAAGAGGCGGTCGAAATAATGCGGGAGCTGTGGCAGGGACACCTGGTGACCCACTACGGCCGTCATTACACCGTCGAGAACGCGCGCCTGTATTCACTGCCGGACAGCCCTCCCCCCGTCGCCGTCTCCGCGTTCGGGCCTGAGTCAGCCGCCTTGGCCGCGCGCATCGGTGAGGGCTTCATCACGGTGCAACCCGATGGTGACCTCCTCGAGCAGTTCCGGCGTCAGGGTGGTCAAGGCCCTGCGATAGGAGCGCTGAAGGTCTGTTGGGACCTCGACGAGAACAAGGCCCGCAAGGTGGCACACCAGCTCTGGCCGACCGAGGGCCTCGAGGGCCAGCTCGCACAGGAACTTCCGATGCCATCGCACTTCGAGTCGGCGGCCGCGCACGTGACCGAGGACATGGTGGCAGACGTCGTTTCGTGTGGTCCGGACCCAGAGCGTCATGTCGCGGCAATTCGAAAGTACCTCGATGCCGGCTTCGACCAGGTGTACATCAATCAGATCGGACCCGAACAAGAGGGGTTCTTCTCGTTCTACGCGCAAGAGATCCGGCCGCGCCTGGGACTCTGATGCCCGATGGTGGATCAGGAAGAAGGAGCGCCCGAGAACTCTGAGGCTGAACGCAACAACCGCAACCTGGCGGATTTGCTCCAAGAGCTACGGGTGGCCGGCCTGGGCGTCCAGATGCTCTTTGGGTTCCTGCTCGCCCTGCCCTTCACCATGCGCTTCACGCAACTCAACGCAGCCCAACGCGATGTCTACCGAGTGAGTTTGCTCAGTGCCGTGGCGGCCACGGTGCTGTTGGTCAGTCCCGTGGCCTATCACCGCTGGGTCTTCCGGCGGCACGAGAAGGAGAAGCTGCTGCGCCTGGCGAACGTCGAGGCACTGGTGGGCCTCGGGATGGTCGCGGTCGCGCTGTGCTGCGCCGTCTGCCTTATCTTGAGCTTCGTCGGCAGCAGCTGGGTGTTCTCGGGTCTTGTTGCCGTCGTGATCGCCGGCTTCGTGGTGTTGTGGTTCGCTCTGCCGATCGTCGATCGCATCAGCGCCGACCGCTGACGCCGAGGTCCTGTTGGCCCTACCCTGGAGCTGACATGAGGGCGCCGCTCGAGACCATCAATGCGTTCGTGGACGCCTTCGCCGCCGCCTGGCCGACGGCGGACGCGGGTTCGTTGGGCGACTTCTTCACCGAGGACTCCGTGTACCGCAACGGACCGCTCGCACCGGTCGCCGGGCGAGCCGCCATCGTCGAGACGCTCGAGGCGATGATGTCCATGGGTGGCCGGGTGTCGGTGGAGATGGTGCACGTGGTGGCCGACGGCAACCTCGTGATGACCGAGCGCGTCGACTTCATCGTGGTGGACGGGCGTTCTGCCGCGCTGCCCGCGTTCGGAGTGTTCGAACTCGTCGGCGAGCAAATCGCGGCCTGGCGCGACTACTTCGACCTCGCCCAGTTCGACGCCCAATGGTCGGCCGGCAGGACGTGAGCTCTGCCGCGCTCGCCCCGCCGCCCGCTCGTGGCGCCCGCGCCGCCTACGAGCTCGGGGTGATCTGGTAGCTGAAGGGTGCCGACGGTGGGGTCAGCGTCTGGCTCTTGTGGCCGGAGGTGATCGTCACCTTGGTGCCGCCGGCACCGACGCTGACCTGGGCCGGCCCGAGGAGGGTCTCCTGCTGGCTCGTGTTCGGCGGCAGTATGCCCTCGTAAATGGGCTTCTGACCCACCAAGCCGATCGTGATCCACGAGCGGCCGGGGCCGGTCGTCACGGTCACGTTGAAGGCCCGTACGGGGATCGTGTAGTTGGCCGACTGAGGTCCCGCGAAGGTCGAGGACGGGAGCAGGAGGTTCTTCGTGGGTGTCACGGCTTTTGCCGGTGTGGTGGCGTGCGTGTGCCCGCTGGTCGGGGATTTGGTGGTCTTGCTGATGACGCCGGACTCGACGAGCGCCAGCGCCACCCCGGCCGCCAGGATCACGACCACCACCAACACCACCGCAGCGCGCAGCCACCGCGGCGCGCCGTAGCGGTGCGCGTTGCGCTCACGGCGCGAGACGGCGGGGAGCTCGTCGGTGTCGGCGAAAGAGTGAGAGCCGGTGGGGTCGTCGAAGAGCAGCCCCTGGTCGGCACCCGCGGACGGCCGCACGAGGGCCGTGGCGGACGGATCCGGCCGATATGTGGTCTCACCGGTGTGCACATCCATGGCCGCTTGTTCGACCTCCCACGCCTCGAACTCGAATGCGCCGACTCTGTCGCCCTCCCCCAAAGGGCGTGGGCACCCTCTCGGACCGCCCGAGCAAGCCCCTCTAGGATCTCACGCGCCGGGGTCAGATGGGTAGCAGGACGGGGTCGAAACCGGCCACTTGTTCGGGGCCGCCACGATCTCTCTGCCCGGAGGGGCACCGGGCCCGAACTCGAGGCGAACGCCACACGCGGCGTCCCGCGGGCCCGAGGGACCCCTCATCGCCCGGTGCTGCCGTCGAGGAGCTCCCGGGTGATGTCCATGTGCCCGACGTGGCGCGCCGTCTCCTCGATGAGGTGGATGACGGCCCAGCGCAGCGTCGTCGGGCGCAGGTCGCCGGCCGAAGGCTGGTCGAAGGAGGTGGCCCGGTCGAGCACGGCGTCCGCCTGCGCCGTCTCGTCCCGGTAGAAGTCGAGGATCTCTTGGTAGCCCCATCCGTCGGGCAGCTCGAACATGTGGGCGCGCCACCCCATGTCCATCGGCTCGCCCGCGAATATGGCCCGGATCCAGAGCCGCTCCGTGTGGCCCAGGTGCACGACGAGCAGGCCCAGCGAGTTGGCGGCCGGCGCGGGCCGCCAGCGCAGCTGCTCGTACGACAGTCCCTCGAGCTTGAAGATGGCGCTCCCGCGCAGGTGCCCGAGCCAGGCGCGAGCCATCGGCATCTCGTCGAGGGGCGTCGACTCCTCGGGCCTCGGCACGCTCAGCCTGGGTGGTGTCTCGGCCAACGGTGCCTCCCGGGGGTCGCTACGGAGAGCTCGACGTGGTGGTGGTCGAGCTCGGGCACACCGAGGCGTCCCAGTGTGCGATCACGGCGCCGTCGCTCACCAGCTTGGGGTTCTTGGCCAGGCGCCCGAACGACGAGAGCAGGCCCTTGAAGCCAGTCGAGGACTCGATGTCGTTCCTGACCTGGCGCACGAATGACAGCAGGTTGGTGAAGGCGGCGCGGACCGCGGGCGGAGCCGACTTTGCGGCCGCCAGCGCCTGGGAGACGTTGCGTTGGTCCGTGCCGTACGCCCCGAGCATCGCCTGCTTCGATGACGCGAAATTCCCCGACGCCAGGGCACGCTCGAGCGAGAGCCCGACGGTGTCCGAGGTGTGCTCCTCGGTCGTGACCGCGCGGCACACGGCGGTCTTCGACGACGCCCCTGCGCTCGCCGACGCCAGGGGGGCCAGGGTCACGAGGGCGCCGCTGATGCAGATCACTGGCCACCAACGACGGCGCCCCATCATCGCCTCCTCCGGCGTCCGAGTTTTCGGCCGGACGCTACCCCACGACCCGGGCGACCCCGGGTCGTCACATCGGGGGTGCGGTGTCCGGGGCGTTAACGTGGGCGGCCGGCACGAGGTGTCGGTGACTGGGGGCAGTGCGGTGGACGACCTGAGCGGCAAGGTGGCCGTGGTGACCGGGGGAGCGGGCGGCATCGGCCGCGGCATCGTCGAGGCCCTGCTCGAGGAGAAAGCCCGCGTCGTCGTCGCCGACGTCGAAGAGGCCGTCCTCGACACCGCGGTGAAGGAGCTGGCCGAGCTGGGCGACGTCCGTGGTGTCGTGACCGATGTCTCGTCGCCCGCGTCGGTCGAAGCGCTGGCCGACGACGTGTTCTCGACCGAAGGCGCATGTCACCTCCTCTTCAACAACGCCGGCGTGACCTCGGGCGGCGGCGGGCGGCCGTGGGAACAGGAGGCCAACGACTGGGTCTGGTGCTTCTCGGTCAACGTGTTCGGCGTGGCCAACGGGATGCTGTCCTTCGTGCCCAAGATGATCGAGTCGGCGGAGCCGGGCGTCGTCGTGAACACCTCGAGTATGGACGGCGGGATCGCCCCCGTGCCCTACGCGTCCGTGTACGCCTCGAGCAAGGCCGCTATCTCGTGCCTGACCGAGGCCCTGGCCCACCAGCTGATCGCGGCCGGGACCGACGTCAGGGCGGCGGTGTTCTACCCGTCGGGCGGACTGCTCGACACCGGGCTGTGGACGGCGCAACGCAACCGCCCCACCGCGCTGGCGCGGACGAAGCCGCGTCCGCCGGCGCCAGGCACGACGTTCAGGGAATTCAAGGCCCAGCTCGAGGCGTCGGGGCATCCGGCCCAGCTCATGGACCTCCACGAGCTCGGCCGCTTCTGTGTCGCCGGGGTCAAGCGAGGTGACTTCGTGATCGGGCACGGCCTCGAGGACAGCGCGGCAATGCTGCACCGCCGGGCCGACGCGATCGGAGCCGGCCAGCTCCCACCGGCGGCCCTGACCTGATGGCGGCTCCCGCCGTACACGAGCGCTACACGGTCGTCTCGGCCGACGGCCACGCCGGCGGCGACATCCAGGCCTACAAGCCGTACCTGGACAGGCGGTGGCACGACGAGTTCGACGCCTGGGCCGCGGCGTACGTCAACCCCTACGCCGATCTCCTCGAACCCTGGGCCTACCGCAACTGGGACAACGATCGCCGCCTGTCCGAGACCGAGTCCAACGGCATCGCCGCCGAGGTCCTGTTCCCGAACACGGTGCCGCCCTTCTTCGAACAGGGCAACCTGGTCGCCCTGCCCCCGGTGCCCGAGGACTACGAGCGGCGGTGGGCCGGGGTGCAGGCGCACAACCGCTGGCTGGCCGACTTCTGCGCCTCCGCACCCGGCCGGCGGGCCGGCATCATCCAGGTCTTCGCCAACGACATCGACGACGCCCTGCGCGAGGTCCGCTGGGCCGCCGACTCCTTCGGGCAGCCGTTCGGCGGCATCCTCCTCCCGTCGATCCCGCCCAACTCGCACCTGCCGCCGCTGTGGGAGGACCACTACGAGCCGCTCTGGCGCCTCTGCGCCGAGCTCGACGTGCCGATCAACATCCACGGCGGCAGCGCGCTGCCCGACTACGGGGAGCACGAGGCGGCGCGGGCCATGATGCTGATCGAGATCCCGTGGTTCAGCCACCGCTCCGTGTGGCACATCATCTTCGCCGGCGTGCTCGAGCGGTACCCCACGCTGCGCCTGGCCGTCACCGAGCAGGGAGTGGCCTGGTTGCCCCGTGGCCTGGAGACCCTGGACTGGTTCTACGGCCGCATGACCCTGGCCAACGCCGCCGAGGCGAACTTCTTCGGCGCCGCGGCGGCGAAGCTGACGATGAAGCCCTCGGAGTACTTCGCCCGCAATTTCTGGATCGGTGCCTCCTTCCTCCGGCCGAGCGAGGCGCCGCTCTGCCGCGACCTGGGTGTCGACCACGTGATGTGGGGCGCCGACTACCCGCACACCGAGGGCAGCTACCCGTACACGACCGAGGCATTGCGCGTGGCCTTCGCCGACTACGACGAGCGCGCCACGCGCGCCATGGTCGAGTCGACGGCGGCCTCGTTCTACGGCTTCGACCTCGAGCACCTGCGGCCGATCGGTGACCGCATCGGGCCCCTGGTCAGTGACGTCGCCCGCCCGCTGGCGCAGGCGGACTGGCCGACCCGCACGACGTGCAACGCATTCGACCCCACGCAGATCCTGCGGGCGTGGTGAGAGGAGAAGGGCCCATGGAGACCGTGCGCTACGGCGCCCGCGAGGTGCAGCGGAACCGGGAGATCGAGGCCAAGAAGGCGCCGGACATCTGGTCGCAGGCGGTCACCGCGCTCTACGAGACCGAGGCGGAGATCATCGCGGCGCTCCTGCCACCGCCGCTCGTACCGGGCCCGTCGCCGCTGGTGCGCATCACCATCACCCGCGTCGAGATGCCCGGCCTGCCGGTGTTCGGTGCCGGCTGGATCGGCGTCCAGGCGCGTCACGAGGACCGGCTCGGCGAATACCCGATCCTCATGCCGATGACGACGGAGCAGTCGCTCATCGGGGGACGCGAGATCAACGGCGAGCCGAAGAAGCTGGCCGAGGTCGAGGTCCATCGCGACGGCGACGACGTGTCGGCGCGCATCGCGCGCATGGGCTCGGTGATCTGCGAGATCAACGGGCGCATCAGCGGGTCCCGCGAGAACTACGAGCTGGCCAAGACCGACTTCTGGTTCAAACTCTCGCCGTCGTGCGAGGCGCCCGGAGTGCTCGACCACGACCCGTTGCTCGTCTACGGCGAGAAGACGGAGAAGAGCCGGGTCCACGAGGCCATCGACGGGGAGCTGATCCTTAAGGAGGCGCCGCTCGACCCCGTGGCCGACCTGGTCGTCCGGCGCATGGTCGACCTGAATTGGACGGAGCGTGCCTCGACCCAGGTCGGCCGCGTCATCGGGCCGGTGCCCCGGGCGGGGCTCGAGCCCTTCATTCACCAGCGCTACGACGACCTCTCGGTGCTCGGGGCGAAGCAATGAGCGACCGCTACACGATCATCTCGGCCGACGCCCACGCCGGGCTGGCCTGCGAGGACTACCGGCCCTACCTCGAGGCGGCCTATCACGTGCCGTTCGACGACTACCTGGCCGAGCGCCAGGCCAACCGCGACCAGGCGCTGTCCATGAATTACGACTACATCATGGGCTGGGAGACGGAGAACGCGGAGGGGCTGCGCGGTGCGTGGGACATCGAGCAGCGCGACAAGGAGCTCGATGCCGACGGCGTCACCGCCGAGGTCATGTTCGCGGACGCCGACGCCATCACCGGCATGGCGTCACCACCCTTCGGGGCGGGGCTGTCGGCCGGCGCCATCGCCGACCCCGAGCTGGCGTTCGCCGGGGCGCGTGCCCACAACCGCTTCCTGGCGGAGATGTGCGCCCGGAGCCCCGAGCGTCACGGCGGCATCGCGCTGGTGCCGATCACCCATGGCGTCGAGCGCTCGGTAGCCGAGATCGAGTGGCTGGCCGAGCAACCCGGCATCCGCGGGATCATGGTGCCGACCATGTGGCACGACCTCGTGCCGTACAACCACCCCGATTACGACCCGGTGTGGGCCGCCAGCCAGGCCGCCGGCTTCCCGGTGCACACGCATTCGGGGGAGGCGCCCCAGGACGAGTACAACGGCAACATCGGGATCTATCTGGCCGAGGTGGTGTGGTGGGCCGCCCGCCCCATGTGGCACCTCCTATTCTCCGGCGCCTTCGAACGCTTCCCCGGCCTCAAGTACGTCGTCACCGAGGCGGCGGCGTACTGGGCGGCCGACATGATGTGGAAGTGGGACCAGTACATGGGCGGCGGCCACACGACCAAGAAGATGGCCGCGCTCTTGAAGGGCAAGATCTCCAAGCTGCCGTCGGACTACTTCGGCGAGAACATCTTCATCGGCGCGTCGACCATGTCGAAGGAGGAGATCCGCCGCCGCCACGTGCTTGGCTGCGACGTCGTGATGTGGGGGACCGACTACCCGCACCCCGAGGGCACCTGGCCGCACACCCAGGAGCGCCTGCGCGGCGACTTCGGCGGCATCCCGGTCGAGGACGCCCGCAAGCTGTTGGGCGAGACGGCCGCCCGTTGTTACGGCTTCGACCTGGACTCGCTGCGCCCCATCGCCGAGCGCATCGGGCCCACGCCGGCGGACCTGGGGCAGGACCCCGATCGGCGCACGGACCCCGACGAAGTGGCGGCGGCGCGGTGGTGGAAGGCCGAGTACCAGGTGCAGGCGCCGGGCTGAGGCGGGTCGGGTCATGAACGCCGCGCACATGGAGTACTGCGCCAGCGACGACTGGCGCCGGCTGGTGCACGAGACGATCCTCCCCGAGGCGCTGCGCGGGGTGGACCTCGGCGCCGACGCGATCGAGGTCGGCCCCGGGCCGGGCTTCACCACCGACATCCTGTGCACCATGACGGCGCGCCTCACCGCCGTCGAGATCGACGAGGGGCTGGCGGGGTCCCTGGCGGAGCGGATGGCGGGCGCCAACGTCGACGTCGTCGTCGGCGACGCGTCGGCGCTGCAGTTCCCGGCGGACCGGTTCTCCGGCGGGGCCTCCTTCCACATGCTGCACCACATCGCGCCCGCCGACCTCCAGGACCGCGTCTTCTCCGAGTTGGCCCGCGTGCTGGTTCCGGGTGCCGTGCTCGTCGGCGCTGACGGCATCTACAACGACGCCACCGCAGCCTTCCACGAGGGCGACACCTACAACCCCATCGACCCCGGGGAGCTCGGGGCGCGGCTGGGCCGGGCCGGCTTCGTCGAGGTGGACGTCCGCACCTACGACCTCGGCTGGGTGTGCACGGCGCGCGCCGCCTGAATCGGCCCCGGCGCCCGGGCGCGCGCCGACAACCGGGGTAGCGATCGCCGGCCGCCCCACATCACACCGCAGGGCCAGCCCGTTGCCAGACTGGTCACAGTTCCGTTCGTTAGTTGCCTCTGGTGCGGCTGCTTCCACGCGGGAGGAACACCCTCGACCAACCCGCGCTCCTCGCCCTCGGCGTCGCCGGGGCGGCGACGGTATTCGTGCTCGCTCGCCTCGTCCTGGTGGCGCACGGCGACGTCACCCGTTTCATCGACGTGGGCTCTGCGTTCGCTCACCCGAGCGCGGTGCCGCGCGGCGTGGCCATCGTCCCCGGGAGCGGCTACGACGGGGAGTTCTACTTCCGGTTGGCGCTCGACCCCCTGAATCTGCACCGCACCGCCTTCGGCATCACCCTCGACAACCCCTACCGGGTCCAGCGCATCACCTACTCGTTCCTGGCCTGGCTCGGTGCCGGCGGCCAGGCGGTCGCCGTCCCCTATTCGCTGCTCGCCGTCAACGTCGTCGCGCTGGCCGCCTTGACCTGGTTGGGCGCCCTGTTCGCCCGCGCCTGCGGGCGCCGCGCCGCGTGGGGCTTGTTGCTGGCCGGGTACTTCGGCTTCCTGTTCAGCCTCGGCCGCGACCTCACCGAGATCTGCGAGGCCTGCTTCGTGGTCGCCGCCCTGCTCCTCTTGCGCCGCGGCCGGCCCGTCGCGGCCGGGTTCGTCCTGGCGGCCGCCGTCCTGAGCCGCGAGACCGCCCTGGTCGTGGTAGCGGGGATCGGCGTCGTGGCCCTGGCCGACGTGGTCCGACGCCGGCGCCGGCCGGGGCGTGCCGATGCCGCCTGGCTGGTCCCGCTCGCCGGGTACGCCGGCTGGCAACTGATCGGCTGGGCGCAGCTCGGATCGATCCCCTTCGGCTCGGACACGGAGAACAACCTCACCTACCCCTTCGTCTCCGTGGCGGAGGCGCTCGGGCACAACCTGGCCCAGCTGCCGTCCGAGCACGCCGGGGTCTGGCTGGCGCAGCTGGCCGTCCTGGCGATCGTGGTCGGCACGGCCGGTCTGAGTCTCGCCGCCTCGCGCGCCAGCCGCGTGGAGAAATCGGCGTGGGTCGTGGCGGTGGCGTTGGTGGTGTTCCTCAGCCGGACCCTGTGGGACAGCCATGCCGACTTCCGTGGCTTCGAGGATGTCTACGTGTTGTCGACCATCGTGGTGCTCGACTCCGACCGCAAGCTCCACGCGTTCGCGGTCGTCGTGGCCGCCATGTGGGTGGCGACGTGCGTCCACCGCGTGCTGATCTTCTGAATCAGGGTGTTACAACCCGTCGGGCCCCGCCAGGAGCGAGCTGACCCAGTTGCCCTGCATCGCGGCGCCATCGGCGATCAGGGTGGCGCCGCAGACGTAGCGGGCGGCGGGCGAGCAGAGGAACAAGATCGTGGCGGCCATCTCGTCGACCGTGCCCAGGCGGGCGGACATGCGCTGGGTCACCATCTCTTCGAGAAAGCTCTCCTCCGTGTGCCCGAGCACTCCCAGCTCGGACTCGACGAACGCGGGGGTCGTGAAGGCGCCGGGGGCCAGCGCGTTGATGGTCACGCCGTGGCGCATGAGCGAGGGGGCGAGCGTCTTGGTCATGTTGACCACACCGGCGCGCGCCGCGCCCGAATGGAGGAACATCGGTGCGCCGCGATCGAAACAGAAGAGCGTGACCACGTTGACGATGGAGCCGAAGCCGGCGTCCGCCATCGGCCGCATGAACCGGCTGATCACGTTCCACGTCCCGTTCAGGTTGAGGTCCACCACGGCGCGCCAGCCGTTGTCCGAGATCGCGCTCGGCACGGCCGGGAACTGCCCGCCGGCGTTGTTCACCAGGAAGTCGGTCTGGCCGAAGCGCTCGTAGACCTCGTCGCGCAGCGCATCCACCTGCGCCGTGTCCCGGATGTCGGTGACGATGGCCGTGCACTCCGCGCTGTCTTCCTTGATGGACGCCACCACGTCGTCGAGCTTCTCGGCCGTCCGTCCGGCGACGACCGGGTGGCCGCCCAGGCGGGCGAACGCGTGGGCGGTCTCGCGCCCGAGACCGCTCCCGCCCCCCGTGATGACCGCCACCTTCCCCTCGAAGAGGTTCGGGGCGAACATCGACACCCCCGGCCCGGCCTGCCAGCCGGTGTCGGGTTCACCCACCGAAGTCCCAGCTCTCGTTCTTCTCGTAGTGATGGAGGACGTTCTTGGCGATGAGAATGCGGTGCACCTCGTCGGGGCCGTCGGCCAGGCGCAGCGTCCGGGCCCCGAGGTACATCTGGGCCAACGGGAGGTCGCTCGTCACGCCGGCCGCGCCCCAGACCTGGATGGCCCGGTCGACGACCCTGCTGTAGGCGGCGGGCACGAAGACCTTGATCGCGCTGATCTCGGTGCGCGCCTGGGGGTCGCCCTTGTCCACCTTCTCGGCGGCGTGGATCGTCATCAGCCGCGCCGACTGCAGATCCATGTAGCTGTCGGCCACGAAGCCTTGCATGAACTGTTTGTCCTTGAGCAGACCGCCGTGCACCTCGCGCACCAACAGGCGCTCGACCATGAGGTCGAAGGCCCGCCACATCTGGCCCACCGAGTTCATGCAGTGGAAGATCCGTCCCGCGCCGAGGCGGTCCTGGGCGGCGCGGTGCCCGTCACCCACCTGCCCGAGCACGTTGTCGAAGGGGACGCGCACGTTGTCGTAGCGCACCTCGCAGTGGTCCGATACCGAGGCCCCCCAGATCCCGATGCCGCGTTCGATGATCACGCCCGGCGTCGAGGTCGGCACGATGATCTGGGCCATGCGGCCCGGCCCGTCGTCGTCCTTGGACTCCTTGGCGCGGCACATCACGATGAAGAAGTCGGCGGCCAGGCCGTTGGAGGTGAACCACTTGTGCCCGTTGATCACCCACTCGTCACCCTCACGGATCGCGGTGGTCTGAATGGAGCGGGGGTCCGAACCGGCGTTCTCGGGCTCGGTCATGGAGAAGCCGGACTGCATCGTCCCCTCGACCAGCGGGAGCAGCCACTGGCGCTTCTGCTCCTCCGTGCCGTACTTGACGAGGATCGTCTGGTTCCCCGAATTCGGTGCGACCACGCCGAAGAGCGAGGCGGCGCCGATGGCGTACGCCATGATCTCATTCATGTACGCGTGCGCCATGAAGTCGAGGCCCATGCCGCCGTATTCGGGAGGCAAGTGCGGGGCCCACAGGCCCTCCGCCTTCACCTCGTCTTGGATCTGCGTGCGGAGCGCCTTCGCCTCGGCCCGCTCGGCGTCGGTGGCGTTGCCCCGGCGGGAGACCCAGAGGAGCGACTCGTTGGGCAGGATCCGCTCGTTGACGATCCGGGCCGTCCGCAGCCGCACGTCGTTGATGTGGTCGCTCAGACCCGCGATGGGCGTGACGTTGATCGGCATGGTCCCCTTTTCCGTATGCCCCCTGCGCTCCTGCGGGAACTCTAGGCAGATCCGCCGGGCCGCTCGGCCCGCGCCACCCAGCGGCCAGTCAGGGCACGCTCATAGCGGCCGTGGCCGACGAAGCTCACCCCCCAGCGGGCCAACGCACCGAACCGGTTCTTGAACCCGGTGAGGAACGTCACGTGGACGACCAGCCAGAGGAGCCACCCGATGAAGCCCCCCACCTGCACCGGACCGATCTGGGCCACCGCGGTGAAGCGCGAGATCACGGCCAGTGTGCCGAGGTCGCGGTAGTGGAAGTCCTTGGGCTCCTTGCCCTCGAGCCGGCGCACGATCGCATGGGCGGCGTGCGCACCCGACTGCATGGCCACCTCGGCCAGGCCCGGCAGGTCGTCGAGGGCCATGAGGTCGCCGACCGCGAACACCTCGGGATGCCCCGGCACCGAGCAGTCGCGCGCCACGCGCACCCGGCCCGCCTTGTCGAGCTCGGCGCCGGCCTCGCGGGCCAGGACCTCGCCCAGCCCCGAGGCGCGGGTGCCGGCCGCCCAGATCCTCGTGGCGGCGGGGATCCGTTCCTTGCTCCCGTCCGGCTTCGTGATCTCGACGCCCTCGTCGTCCATCCCGCTCACCGTGGCGCCGAGATGCAGCTCAACTCCCATGCGGGTGAGCTTGCGCGCCGTGAGCCGGGAGACCCGCGCCCCCATCGACCCGAGGAGGTGATCGGTCCCCTCGACGAGGACGACGCGGGTGTCCTCGGGCTTGATGCGCCGGTAGTTCCGCCGCAGCGCACGCCGCGACAGCTCCCTGAGCTGGCCGGAGATCTCCACTCCCGTGGGCCCGCCGCCGACGACGACGAACGTCATCTGCCGCCGGCGCTTCGTCTCGTCGGCCTCGGCCTCCGCCACCTCGAAGGCGCCGAAGATCTCGCCGCGCAGCGCCAGGGCGTCGTCGAGCGACTTCATCCCCGACGCCGCCTGGCGGAACTCGTCGTGGCCGAAGTAGGAGGTGGTGGCGCCGCCGGCGACGATGAGACTGTCGTAGCCGACGGTCAGCGCCATGCCGAACTCGTCGACGTGCACCTCCTTGGCCGCGATGTCGATGTGCTCGACCTCGCCCAGCACCACGTTGATCGACTCGTAGCGTCGCATCACGTCGCGGATGGCCGGGGCGATCTGCCCTTCGGAGAGGATGCCGGTCGCCACCTGATAGAGCAGGGGCTGGAACAGGTGGTGGTTCGTGCGGTCGATGATGGTGACGCGGACGTTCTCGCGTTTGAGCGCCTTGGCGGCGAACAGGCCGCCGAAGCCGCACCCCACGATCACGACGTGGTGGCGGGTGTCGCCGGCCGCGGCCGCGCCGGTCACAGCAGCCGCTCCACGACCGTCTCGACGTAGCGCGCCAGCGGGAGGTCGCGCACCTCGTCGAGGCTGAACCACGCCACCGCGTCGGTCGTCCCGTCGACCTCGGGCCGCAGCGAGCCGTGCCACGACGCGACCTCATAAATGAGCCGCACCGTGTGCAGGCTCGTCCCGTCCGGAATGGTGCGCACGTCGGACAGCACGTCGAGGAGCGGGCCGGGGACGATGGTCAGGCCGGACTCATCAGTGATCTCGCGCCGCAGCGAGTCCGGCGGGCTCTCCCCGTGCTGCACGCCGCCACCGGGGAGGAACCACCGGCCGCGCAGCGTGAGCAGGGGCGCGGCCCGGGCCAGGAGGAGGCGGTCCTCGTCGTCGCGCACGACGCCGTAGGCGGCAATCCGCTGGCGTTCCTTCTCGGCCGGCACCGGGTGCATGCTGGTCCGCGCCCGGCCCGGCCGCCAACTCCGGCGCCAACTACCCTGGCCGCGGCCGCCTCTGGCCACAGGGAGAGGAGCGCATTCCCATGGAGACCGCGGCCGAGCTCGAGGCCATCCGGCGGCTGAAGTACGCCTACTTCCGGACGCTCGACCTCAAGGAGTTCGACGAGCTCGGAGCGCTCCTGACCGAGGACGCCACGGCGGCCTACGAGGACGGCACGACCGTGCTCGATGGGCGCGACGCCATCGTCTCGTGGCTGCGAGCGGCCCTGGCCGACCCGGGCATCGTGACCGAGCACCACGGGCATCACCCCGAGGTGACCTTCGACTCGGACACCGACGCGCGCGGCACGTGGTACCTGCAGGACCGGGTCATCGTGCCGTCCGCCGACCTCGAGATCGGCGGCACCGCGTTCTACGAGGACCGCTACCGGCGCACGGCTGAGGGCTGGCGCATCGCACACACCGGCTATACCCGTGTCTTCGAGGAGCACCGCACCCACTCGACGCTGGCGGTGCGCTCTTTTACATCTCGCTTCGGCGCGCCGGGCTGAATGTAAAGCCCGGGTCGAGGAGCGTGGCGGGGGCCAGCGCCGTCTCAATGGCCTTGACGAAGTCGGGCTCGAGCTCGACGTCCAGCGCCTTCACGTTCTCGCTGATCTGCTCGGGCCGGCTGGCGCCCACGATCGCGCTCGAGACGTTCGGGTTGCGCAACACCCAGGCCAGCGCGACGGCCTCGGGCGTGAACCCCGCCTCCCGGCACAGGTCGGCGTAGGCCGCCACCGGTTCGAGCACCTCGTCGCGCAGCAGCCAGCTCATCTCGCCACCCTCGGGCCCGGTGGCGCGCGAGCCGGCCGGCGGCGCACTGCCTCCCGGCGCGTACTTGCCGGTGAGGATGCCCTGGGCCAGCGGCGACCACACGATCTGGCCGACGCCCTCCTTCTCGCAGAGCGGCACCACCTCGGCCTCGATCACCCGCCAGATCAGCGAGTACTGCGGCTGGTTCGACACGATGCGGTCGAACCCCATGTCGTCGGCCAGGCGGAGCGCCTCGGCGATCTGGTCCGCGTTCCACTCCGAGACGCCGACGTAGTGCACCTTGCCCTGGCGCACCAGGTCGTCGAAGGCCTTCATCGTCTCCTCGAGCGGGGCCTCGTAATCGAACCGGTGGGCCTGGAGGAGGTCGACGTGGTCGGTCTGGAGCCGCTCGAGCGACGAGTGCAGCGACTCCATGATGTGCTTGCGCGACAGGCCGCGATTGTTCGGGTTGGGCCCGGTGGGCCAGTACGTCTTGGTGAAGATCTCGATCGAGTCGCGCCGCACCCCCTTGAGCGCGCGGCCCAGTACGGACTCCGCGGCACCCTGCGCGTAGACGTCCGCCGTGTCGAAGGTGGTGATCCCCGCGTCGAGCGCCGCCGCGACGCACGCCTGGGCGGCGTCCTCTTCGATCTGGCTGCCGTGCGTGATCCAGTTCCCATAGGCCAGAGCGGAAACTTCCAGGCCCGAATTCCCGAGGTGTCGGTGCTCCATGGCCCGGAGCGTACCGGCATCGCCGTACCATCGTCGGGTGGCTGGTGAGGAGACCCTGCACGTCAGACGCGGCCTCGACCTGCCGCTCTCGGAGATCACCTGGCGCGCCACGACGTCGGGCGGCCCGGGTGGCCAGCACGCCAACCGGACGCTCAGCCGGGTGGAGGTGCAATTCGACGTCGCCGCCTCGCCCACCCTCGGTCCCCGCCAGCGGGCGCGGCTCCTCGAGCGCGTCGGCCCCGTCGTCCGGGCGAGCGCGGGGGACTCGCGCTCGCAGGCGCGCAACCGTCAGGTCGCGCTCGAACGGCTCGCCGCCCGCATCGATGCGGCCCTCCGCGTCGAGCCCCCCCGCCGCCCGACGCGCCCGACCAAGGGTTCCCAGGTGCGGCGGGTGGAGGCCAAGCGGCACCGGAGCCAGATCAAGCGCGCCCGCCGCCGTCCCGGCGACGACGACTGAGCTGAGCGGGCGGTCGCGAGCCGCCGCCCGGCGGGTTCAGCCGGAGAAGCGAAACGGGGCGAGCACGTCGTCGAGGCCCCGGTCGATCTGGGCCAGCAGCTCGGGGTCGTCCTCGGCCCGCGGGCCGCGCAGCGCGGTCAACGCGGCGTAGCCGCGCGCGACCAGCACGGCGTCCTCGGCGCCCGCGCCGTCGCCGTCGCCGTCGCCCTCGTCGAGGTCGCCCGTCTGGGCGAAGGGAGAGCCGACGGTCAACAGGATCTCGCCGCGGTCGCCGGGTTGGCCCTCCATCACGGCGCGCGCCGCCTCGGCCGCCGCCGGGCCCTCCATCTCCTCGGGGTTGGGCGCCTCCCAGGTGGGGGGGCCGCCGCCACGGGCCGCCTTGATCAGCCCGGCACCGCCCACCCGGGCCCAGCGCAGGCCGCGGATCTCGCTCAGCGCCACATGCGGCACGTTCAGGTTGAGCACCGTGCGCACGGGGGCGGCCGCGAGGAGCGGGATGAGCGCGACGGCGAGGTCGGCCGCGGACTCCCAGGGATCCGGGTCGGCGCCCGCCCGCAGCGAGACGGCGAGCGCGCTGATGCCGAGCTGGCTAGCGGTGAGCGCCGCCCCCACCGTGCCCGAATGCAGCACCGACCGGCCGACGTTGACGCCGTGGTTGATGCCCGAGAGGACGAGATCCGGCTTGGGGCCCACCGCGCCCAACGCACCTGCGATCACCGACAGCGCCGGGGACGCATCGAGCCCGTAGGCCTCGACCGTCTCCGCGCCCGCCACGACGGCGCGCTGATAGGGGATCGCCGTGCCGTCGGTGACCGAACCGACGGCGGCACCGGCGCCGCTGTAGTTGGAGCTCGGGGCGACGACCACGATCTCGTGCGGTGCCCCGGGGCCGTCGCTGCCCGCTTCCTTGGTCCAGCGGACCAGGGCCCGGGTCAAGGCGGCCAGGCCGGGCGCGCCCACCCCGTCGTCGTTGGTGACCAGGATCCTCATCGGGCTCGACCCTACCGGGGCGCCCCGGACCCCTCTGTGGCCCGTCACGGGGCGTTCTTCGGGCGGTCACCACCCCTTCACGTGCCCCTCACCCCCGCAGAGGCCCTGGTCTGCTTCAATTCACGGGCAATGACGCCCCGGACGCCCAGGATCTCCGTCGCTTCGCCGACGGGCCAGCAGTGGCGCATCGGGCACGGCCGCCAGGAGGTCGTGGTCTGCGAGGTCGGCGCCACGCTGCGGAACTACACGGCGGGGGACCATCCGGTCATCGACGGCTTCGGGCCCGACGAGTGGTCGCATTCGGGCCGGGGGCAGGTGCTGGCCCCCTGGCCGAACCGGCTGGCCGACGGCCGCTACGAGTTCAACGGCGTCCGGGCGCAGGCCGCCCTCGATGAGCCGGAGCGCCACAACGCCATCCACGGGTTGGTGCGCTGGCTGCCCTGGACGCTGCAGACGCGCCACCAGAACCAACTCTCCCTGCGCCTCCAGCTCCATCCCTCACCCGGCTATCCGTTCTCGCTGCTGCTCGAGATCGAGTACCACGTCGGGCGCGACGGCCTCACGGTGACCACCCGGGCGTCCTCGCTCGACGACGGGGTGATCCCCTTCGGCATCGGGTTCCACCCCTACCTGACGGCCGGACCCGAGACCGTCGACGGCGCCATCCTCCGCGTGCCGGCGCGCCACACGCTCGACGTCGACGATCGTGGGCTGCCCACCGGCGCGCTGACGCCGGTCGAGGGGACCGACCGCGACTTCGCGGTCGCACGCTTCGTCGGACCGGCGGTCCTCGATACGGCGTACACCACGCTCGAACGCGACGGGGACGGCCGCGCCTGGGCGAGCCTCGACGCACCCGGGGGGGCCACGGGCGCCGCACTCTGGGTCGACCCCGGGTTCCCCTACCTGATGGTGTACACGGGGGACACGCTCGGGGAGATCCAGCGCCGCCGTCGCGCCGTCGCCATCGAGCCCATGACGTGCCCGCCCAACGCGCTGCGCACCGGCAAGGACGTCATCGACCTCCAACCCGACCAGGAGTGGTCGGGGCGCTGGGGCATCGTCCCGCGGTGAGCGACGTCCCGCTGCACGGCCGCGTCGTCGCCATCACCGGTTCCTCCAGCGGGATCGGCGCGGCCACGGCGCGCGCCTTTGCCGACGCCGGCGCCTCGGTGCTCGTGAACTCCGCGCGCTCGGTTGCCGACGGCGAGGCAGTGGCCGCGTCGCTGCCCGACGCGCGCTACGTGCAGGGCGACATCACCGACGCGGGCGTTCCTGAGCGCCTCGTGGCCGCGGCCCTCGAGCGGTGGGGGCGCCTCGACACCCTCGTGAACAATGCGGGGACGACCGCCCTGATTCCGCACCACGACCTCCAGGCGGCGTCCGTCGACGTGTGGCGTCGCATCTTCGAGGTCAACGTGTTCGGGACGTGGGCCATGTCGGTCGCCGCGGTGCCGGCGCTGCGCGAGGCGCACGGCTCCATCGTCAACGTGGCGTCGGTGGCGGGTGTCCGGCCCACGGGCTCCTCCATCCCGTATGCCGCCAGCAAGGCGGCCCTGAACCACATGACGGTGCTGCTGGCCAAGGTGGTCGGCCCCGAGGTGCGCGTCAACGCCGTCGCCCCCGGGTTGGTCGACACTCCCTGGACGGAGGAATGGGACGTTGTCCGCGAGGTGGTCCGTCAGGTGGCGCCGCTCAAGCGTTCCGGGCAACCCGAGGACATCGCCGAGGTGATCCTCGCCCTGGCAGGTGCCGCCTATGTGACCGGCCAGGTGGTCGTCGTCGACGGCGGGCTCTCTCTCGCAACCTAGGTTCGAGCCACCCCGGGCGCCAGGCCCGCCGCGGCATGGCAAAGTGCAGTGATGCGCTTCGTCGTACTGGGTGCCGGCGCCATCGGCGGTGCCGTCGGGGGTCGGCTCTTCCAGAAGGGCTTCGACGTGACCCTCGTGGCGCGCGGCGAGCACGGCCGTGCCCTGCGCTCGTCGGGACTCGTCCTCGAGGATCCGAAGGAGAGCGTCACCTTGCCGGTCCGCGCCGTCGAGGACGTGGCCGAGGTGTCGTGGCGGGGCGACGCGGACGGCGACGTCGTCGTGCTGCTCGCCGTCAAGGGCCAGGGCACGGACCAGGCACTCGCCCAGCTCACGGTTGCGCCACCCTCGACGCCGGTGGTCTGCACGCAGAACGGCGTCGAGAACGAGCGGCGCGCGCTTCGCCACTTCTCACGCACCTACGGCATCTGCGTGATGTGCCCCGCCAGCCAACTGCGCCCGGGTGTCGTCCAGGTGCACTCGGCGCCCGTCTCCGGCCTCCTCGACCTGGGGGGCTTTCCGCACGGGGTCGACGCCCAGGGGCGGGCCATCGCCCACGCCCTCGACAGCACCACCTTCGAGTCGGTGGCACGCCCCGACATCATGCGCTGGAAGTACCGCAAGCTGCTCATGAACCTGGCCAACGCCGTGGAGGCCCTGAGCGGGCCCAGCGGACGGTTCAGCCCACTGGCCAAGGAGGCCCAACGCGAAGGTCATGAGGCGTTGGCGGCGGCCGGGATCGAGCCCATTAGCGCCGAAGAGGATCGCGCCCGGCGGGGCGATTCCCTGCAGTTGGCGCCCACGGCGTCGGGGGAGTGGCAGGGCGGATCGAGCTGGCAGAGCCTGGCCCGCGGGACGGGATCCATCGAAGCCGAGTACCTCAACGGGGAGATCGTGTTGCTCGGTGGCCTCCACGGCGTGGCGACGCCGGTGAACGAGCTGCTCCAGCGGCTTGCGCTGCGGGCCGCGGCGCAAGGGTCGCCCCCGGGCAGCTGGCGGATCGAGGACCTGAGCACATTGGCGGGGGTGCCGCCTGGCGAGTGAGCGGGCGCAGGCGTTGGCCGACGATTTTGTGCAGGCCAACGAAGAGGCGCTGGCCCTCGCGCGTTCGTGCACCGACGAGCAGTGGGTACGCACGGTGGGGGGCGAGGGATGGACCGTCGGTGTCGTGCTCCATCACATCGCCGAGGGCCACGCCAACACGTTGCGCTGGCTCGGCGACATGGCGAGCGGCCGTGGCGTCTCCGACACCGCCGACGAGATCGACCGCGTCAATGCGGCGCATGCGGTGCAGTCCGAGTCCGCCCGGCAGGCCGAAACTGCGGAGCTGCTCTTGGGGAACGGTCCCGCCTCAAGAGCGCGCTGCGCCGCCTGAGCGACGAGGAGCTCGACCGGGACTCGCCGTTCGGCCCCGCGGGTGGTCGTACGCTCCCCACCGAGCAGCTGGCGGCGGTCGCCGCACGCCACACCCGGGAGCACCTGGCCCACGCCCACTGGGCCGCGGCGGGCGACTCCTGACGCGTCGCCCTCAGTCCGCGTGCAGCGCGGCCCGTACCTCGTCCGCCGGGTCGGGGCGCCGGGCGCCCGGGGTCTCGATGGTCAGCTCGTGGACCGTGCCGTTGAACGGGGCGGGTGGCGAATAGCGCGCCGAGACCGGGAATCCGCTGTCACGCCCGAGCCGCAGGCCGGCGCCACCGTGCTGCAGCGCCATGGGCAGCAGTCCCTCCACGCTCGACTCGTCAACCTCGATCCCGTCGAGGAGCAGTGCCATTCGTCCGGCGGCGTCGGGTCCGGCCTCGTAGACCACCTCGAGTTCGTGGGCCCCGGCGTCGAGCGTCGTCGAGGTCGCGAGCTCGATCGCGTCGGCCGAGCGGGCGAACGTGAAGTGCGCGATGCCATCCACCGCGTAGAGCGCGTACCCGCCGAACCAGTCGCCGAGCGCGCAGATGACACCCTCGGCGTCGGGCGGGGCTTCGATGCTGGCCGTGAGGTGGAAGCCGCCCCACAGAAGGGGTACGGACTCGTCGGCGATTGGTCCGCCACCCGGGAGGAACGTGCGATGCGACCCCGGTGGCCACGCCGGAGGGATGAACCCCCCGAACCGGTCGACCAGGCCATCGGAGATGGGCAGTACGTTGTTGCGGCCAGCCTCGGCGGTCCAGACATCGGTCAGGAGCCGCAGCCGTTCCGGCTCGTCTTCGGCGCGATCAGTCCCTTCCGAGAAATCCGACCCGAGATCGAACAACTCCCAGCGATCTTCTTCGAAGCTGCGGCTGCCGACGGCCAGCTCCTCCTCGTCAAGGATGCCGGTGCTGATGTGGTTCGTGGTGGCCTTCCACCCTTCGTGGTAGATCGAGCGCGAGCCCAACATCTCGAAGTACTGCGTGTGGTGCTGTTCCGCCGCGCCCGGATCCTCCAGGGCGGTGAGGAGGCTCACGCCATCGACCCTTTGCTGGGCCACACCGTCGACCTCGTCGGGGATCTCGAGCCCGACGGCCTCCATGACCGTCGGCATCAGGTCGATGGCGTGCGCGAACTGCGTGCGCACGGTGCCGGGCTGGCCGATCCGCCCGCCCCAGTGGACGATGAGCGGCGTGCGGGTGCCGCCCAACCAGGTGTAGCGCTTCCAGAGTTTGTGGGGGGTGTTGCCGGCCCAGGCCCAGCCCCATGAATAGTGGTTGTAGGTGGTGAAGCCCCCCCAGTCGTCGTAGTGCGCCAGATTGTCAGCCAGTGACTCGCGGACGTGGGCCGTGAACCGCATCTCGTTGACGCTGCCTTCCTTGCCCCCTTCCGCGCTGGCACCGTTGTCCGAGAACACCATGACCAGCGTGTTGTCCATCACGCCGAGTGCCTCGAGCGACGTGAGCATCCGGCCGATCTGCGCATCGGTGTGGGTGAGGAAACCGGCGAAGACTTCCTGCTGGCGGGCCAGCATGCGGCGCTGGTCGGCCGACAGGTCGGCCCAGGCCTCGACCCAGGGCGGGCGGGCGGTGAGATCGGTTCCAGCGGGCACCAGGCCTGACGCGACCTGGCGGGCGAACACCTCCTCGCGCCAGGCGTCCCAGCCCTTGTCGAAGACGCCCCGGTAGGGGTCGACCCATTCGGGTGCGACGTGGTGCGGCGCGTGCATCGCGCCGAGTGCGAAATGCAGAAAGAACGGCTTGCCCGGCGCGCCATGCTGCTGGTCCTGCACCATGCGGACCGCCTGGTCCACCAGGTCCTCGCTCAGGTGGTAGCCCTCGTCGGGAGTGCGGGGCGCCTCGATGTAGTGGTTGTCGCACACCAGGTTCGGTGCCCAGTGGTTCGTGTCACCCTGGAGGAACCCGTAATAGCGCTCGAAGCCGAGCCCGAGTGGCCAGGTGTCGAAGGGCCCGGCCGCCGAGCGCTGCCAGCGTGGGGTGAGATGCCACTTGCCGACCGCGAGCGTTGAGTATCCGGCGTCGCGCAGGAGTCGGGGCAGCGCGGCCGCCGACTTGGGCAGCCGAGAGTGGTAACCGGGGAAACCAAGTGGGATGTCGGCCAGGAATCCCATCCCGACGGCGTGATGATTGCGTCCCGTGAAGAAACAGGCCCTGGTCGGTGAACAGAGGGCCGTCACGTGAAATCGGTTGAACGCCGCGCCCCCAGCTGCCAACGCGTCGAGGTGCGGGGTCCCGATGTCCGATCCGAAGGATCCGAGGTGGCCGAAGCCCGTGTCGTCGAGCACGATCGCCACGACGTTGGGTGCGCCCGGTCGGGGCTTGGGCTCGTGGGGGAATCGCGGGACCGATTCGGCCGCGGTGAAGCCGATCTGCTGGGGTTCGTCCATGGGAAGGAGGGTAGACGGTGTTCTGCTCGCAACGCTCTGCGCAGGGGTAACGTGGAAAACGATGCAGGGCCACGTCCCCGGACCCCCGCCCCAGCCCCACTTCCCGGTGGGCCTCGGGCCTTTTATCGGCTACGTGGCGACCCGAGAGCCCCGCCCGCTCGACGACCGTCCACCGCAGGAGCCCGGATGGGCGGACGAAGACGGCCATGCGCTCGATGTGTTCGACGACATCGGGGACTGGGAGCCGCTGCACCGACCGCTGATCAAGGTCCTTGCGGTCATCGTGTCGATTTCCCTAATCGTCGGTGGCGTGAGCACGGTGCTTGAGCTCTTGTTGTCTGCACGCTGACCCGAGGAGCGGGAAGACCGTCGGGGATCAGTGAGTCGCGCCAGCGACGACGATCGATCGCCGCGGCGATACCAATGAAACGGATGAGGAGTGTCGCTTCGAAGTCGCGGTCGTCCGTGATGTATGGAACGACGTCAGAGTGCGCCGGACTGGCCGCGGTGGCGCAACGTCGAGTCGACCGCCACGGCAACGAGGAGGACAGCCGCGGTGGCGATATCCGTTCCCGCCGTGGTGATGTTGAGCAGGGCGAGGCCGTTGGTGAGTGTCGCGATGACGAGTCCGCCCAGAATCGGGTGGACTACCTTGCCGTAGCCTCCGAACAGGCTCGCCCCGCCGATGACGGCGGCGGCGATCGCATAGAGGACCGTGGTGCCGCCGTCGTAACCCACGGAGAATGAGCCCAGCCGGGACGCGTAGACGATGAGCGCCATGCCTGCGGTGAAGCTGCACAGAGCGAACGCGATGGTCCGAATCCGCGCCACCTTGATCCCGGCCCTGCGCGCCGCCTCTGGGCTGGCGCCGATGGCGTAGAAGTAGCGGCCGAGACGGGTCCGTTGGAGCAGGAACGACTGGGCGAACACGATCACGACGAGGACCGGGATGACCCACGGAACTCCCTCCAACGGCACCAGCGTCCCCCGGTTGAGGTTGCAGACCCAGACGACCACCGCCCCGGCGACGGCGACGGCGGCGATGTTCAGGACGGTGATGCTGATGGGTGGCGCACTGAGGCCCTGGGTACGGCGCCGCGCCGTTCGGAACACGGCCGTCGCGCCGAAGACGGCCACGAGGGCCACGAGAAGGATCCACCCGGCTGCTGGCGTCATGCTGCCGCTCACGAGGTCGTTGATCACGTTGTTGGAGATGGTGATCACGCCGCCGACGGCGCCCTTGTCGACGTCAAAGATGTAGATCATCACGCCCTGCCAACCGAGCAGGCCGGCCAAGGTCACCACGAAGGAGGGAATCTTGAGCCGGGTGATCACCGTCCCCTGAAAGGCCCCGATCACCGCAGACGCCAACAGTCCGACGATGACCGCCGCCCACCACGGCCAGTTCTGGGGCGCCCCCATCAGCGCCAGGGCGACCGTCGCACCGACGGCGCCGACGAAGCCGACCGAGAGGTCGACCTCACTCAAGATGAGCGCGTAGAGCTCCGCCATGCCGAGGAGGATGATGGCGGTCGCCTGTATGAACAGGTTGACGATGTTGCCGGCGTGGAGGAACGAGCTCGACTGCACCTCGAAGAAGATGCAGATGACGATGAGGCCAGCGATGATCGGCAGGGCGCCGCTTTCACCGCCGCGGATCCGCTTCCACCACGCGCGGAAGTAGCCGCTGAGCGAGTCCGCCAGGACCTCGGGTGCAAGGGCGATCAGCGCCTCCTCGTCGATGGCGCTCGCCGCCGCTGCCTCTCCACCGGTCTGCGCCTCCGAGTCTTCCTTTGGTACTACGGGTTCGTCGATTGTGTCGGTCATTCGCCGGACACTTTTGTCGTCGCGCGCGAGGACTGACCCGTCGTCATGTAGTCGACCACGATCTGGGAATCGAAATCGGAAGCCGGGCCCGCCGCCACCGATTGGCCGAGATAGAGAATGGCGACTTCGTCGGCCACGGCAAAGACATCGTTGAGGTTGTGAGACACCATCATGACCGCCGTACCCTGGTCCGAAAGGCGTTTGATCAGGTCGAGCACGGTCCGTGTCTGAGCCACACCGAGGGCGGCCGTGGGCTCGTCCATGATGACGAGCTTGGCGGCAGAGAGAACGGCCTTCGCCACGGCCACCGACTGTCGTTGTCCGCCGGACAGGGAGGCCACGGGTTGGCGGATCGACCGCACCGTGGTGACGTGCAGATCGGCGAGGGTGTGGCGCGCCTCGAGTTCCATCGCCGCTTCGTCGAGCAACCCGTGGCGGAGTTTCTCGTGCCCGAGGAACATGTTCTGCACGATGTCCAGGTTGTCGCAGAGCGCGAGATCCTGGTAGATCGTGGTGATCCCCAGCGCCTCGGCTTCGTTGGTGGACTTGATGTTGACCCGGGAGCCCTCCCAGAGGATTTCACCGGAGGTGGGCTCCCACAGCCCCGAGATCGTCTTGATGGTCACGGACTTGCCGGCCCCGTTGTCGCCGACCAGGGCTGTCACCTTCCCGGCGGGGATCGACAGATCGACCGACTTGAGGGCCTGGACCGCGCCGAAGACCTTGCTGATGCCGCGCAGCTCCAGCAGCGGCGCACCCTCGCTCATGTATTGGCACCCCCTGTCACCGTCAGCTCGAACCGTGCACATACCCCGACGGTCGACC
>DASXEK010000089.1:0-39067 GCA_036490155.1 Acidimicrobiales bacterium
GCGCTCACCACCGGGGGCTACTACCTGGGCGCGGCCGACGGCGGCATCTTCAGCTTCCCCGAGGGCCCGACCGGTCCGCCCTTCTTGGGCTCACGCGGGGGCCAGCCGCTCAACGCCCCGATCGTGGGGATGGCGGGCTGACCACACCTTCATGCAGTCAGTAGGGATCGCGTCGGGGGGATTCGGGTCCCGACCGCAATGACGAGGCGACCCGACTTGCCGTAGGGGCCGGGCGGGTGTTCAGGAACCCTTCAACATCTCCTGGATCAGCGCGTCCTCTTCCACATAGGCCCGCGCACTGGACTCCTGGGCCCAGGTGCCATTCTCCTCGAGCACCCAGCCCTGCTTCTCTGCCTTCTCGAGGAGCTCGGCCTTGCGCTCGGCGGAAACCGAGGGCTCGCTCGGACTCTGCTGCGAACCAAGCGCCGGAGGGCTCGCCGCCGGAGCGGAAGCTGCTGAGGGCTTCTTCGCGCCTCCGTTCTCGGCGTACTGCTCGGCGGGGTACCAAACCGGCGTGGGCTTGCCCCCACCGTCCAACTTGACCTTGCCGTTGTCGTCTCTTTCGAAGTCCCCGACCTCGGCGCCGCTCAGATCCACACCGCGGGCCTTGAGTTGGCGTACGGCCCACAGCAGGTGTTCGGGGATGGGCCTGTAGTGTCCGCTCTTCGAGTTGATCTTGGCGAGCTTGCCGTCCTCGACCTTCCACTCGCCCGCCGCCTGGACGGCGCCGCCGGACAGGAACGACGAGTGGTGGAACTCGCCTTCGACGTGTGATTCCGAATAGCAGACTCCGGCGGGGGAGACGACGAAGATCGCCCAGCCCTTGCCGCTGACCACCGTGGAATGGTCCTCGGTGTCGAAGACCTTTCCCTCCTTCGAGAGCGTGCCCTTCATGCCGTCCCACATCTGGTTCGTTCCCTGGTACAGCTTGGCGCCCATCGGCGTCATGATGAACTTTTGGGCCTCCTCGGCGCCCAGGTACTTGACGTGCGGGTCTTCCTTTCCTTTGTTCCGCATGTAGTCGAAGCTCTTGTCCTGCGGGAGGTTCTTGTCGCCGAGCCAGTCCCAGAAGTTCTCCTTGGTGTCCGACGCGTACCAGTCCTCCCACTGCCGGGAGAGGATGAACCCTGGCCGGTGCTGGGGGTCGATGGTCTCGAGCCAGTAGTTGTTCCAGGTGGTGAACCCACCTTCCCCTGGCTGGGATCTGCCGCCCGGCGGGGTTTGAGCACCCCCGGCTTGCCCTCTTGAAACGGGCTGTCGGAGGTCAACAGCCTGGTGGGACCCTCGCGGCCGGGGAGAACCCTTTGGGGTTTTCCTGCGGTCACGGCGCCCACGCTCTTGCGCAGCTTGGCCCAGTTCCCCTTGGCGCGGGCCTTGCGTTCCTCTGCGCTCAGCTCCTGTTTGGGAGGCTCGTCCGCCTTCGACTCGGAAGGCCCGACGCCGGGCACCTGCTCCTCCGACTCTTTGCCCTCGAGCCCTTCCAGCTCGCTCGTGTAGACCGCGCCACCGGGCTTGTAGGCATGACTCCCGCGGGCGCCTTCGTCGGGGCGATGCTCGTGGTAGACATGCTCTCCGGCTTCGTCCTCGCCGGCCTCGTTCTCCTCTGCCACTTCGGCTGACGAGTACCGCCGCCCCGGCCGGCGTCCTTCGCCTCCGGCATCACCCCAACGATGTCCGAGGGTGCCTGCGAGTAGGCGTTCTCGGGGCGCCCGTGTTCGGGCGGCTTCGCGCCAGTCAGCCTCGTCCAGAAGTCCCGGGCGCTCGAGACCCTTGCTTTGAAATCGCCGGCCGTGTCGACCGGTGCCCGCTGCACCGAGAGGACCGAAGCGACGGCCTGGTTGCCGGCCTTCCGTTGCAGGTCCAGGACCCGTGAGGCGAGCGTGCCGTTCGCTGTGACCGGTGGGCGGTCCTGCTTTGCATCGTCGTTTCGGCGCTGCCCGGACTTGTGCTCGGTCGACTGCAACCCCACGGTCACCAGTTATATAGAAAGCCAGGCCGGCAGTCACCATTTTCGGGCCCGGATGTTCGGGCACTCTCGGCTGCATGAAGGGCGCGACGGCGTGCCCGAAAGGGCAAGAGGCCAGCGTGACCCTTCATATGGGCGCCCCGCGCGCGTCATCCGGGGCGCGCGGAGAGGTCCTCCTTGCCCGAAAGCGTGCGGAACATTGCGTGTTCGTGCGGCACGCACTCCTTGTGGTGTGAGCTGGGCGTACGGTGGGGGCGAGACCGGAACCGTTGCCCATCCGGTCCGGCGGAGCGAGGGTGTCTGCATGGCCGAGATGGATCGCGAAGCGGAGCGCGCCGAAGCAACTGCGCGGCAATCTGACCGGGCCGCAGAAACACGGGATTCGGAGGCTTCCAACGCCCAGGTCGCTGCGGTGGCGCGGGGGCCACGAGCAGGCGGGTTGCCGCCCGGGATAGGACGGGCACAGGCCCTCTTCATCCAGCGGGCCGCCGGTAACCGAGCGGCCCAGAGCGTCCTCGGATCGAGCGCCGTCACCGTGCAGCGGAAGGGTGCGTCCATCTCGGGCTTGAAGAAAGCGGTCGGCCTCGGGAAGAAAAAGTCTTCGGCCGCAAAGGCAGAGACAGCCGGGGCCAAGGCGCAGTCGGCCAAGGTCGTCACCGTCGCTGATCTGGAGAAGCAGGTCTCCACTCTCGAAGCAGCGACGAGGAAGCTCATCAAGGACCACAAGCCTGGTGACACCGCCGGCCACACGGCGGCCCTCCAGGTGCACGCAGCAGCGGAGCGGATCCGCGGGAACCTGCCCGACCAGAGCTCGAAGGCGTCGAACCTGCTCGGCCGCACCTATCCCGACCAGGTGAGAAAGCTGAGGTGGATCAGTGACGAGACCCAGCTGATCCTCGACGAGGTCCGCGTGGCCGACACCCGAAAGCAGGCCGGGGACATCTACTTGAAGGGGGGACGTGACGACGCCAGCCAGCCGGGCGCGCTGACCAAGCTGACCGGCCGATCCCAATTCAAAGAGAACCTGCAGCAGCCGGCCCCGAACGCGGCGGTGCTCGCCCACCTGAAGGCGAAGGGCTTCGCGAGCTACGAGAAGGCGTTTGAGAACGTGTTGGCGACTTCCGCATCCGATCCCAGAGCCGAAGGGGCGCTGAAGCAGCTCCAGCCCGAGCTCTTCAGCTACACCGAGAAATCCCGGTCTCGGGCGACGGCCCAGGCCCTTGGGCTCTCGCCTGCTGAGTTGGCGGCGATCCAGACGTACAGCGCGGAGGATTACCGGTACATCAACCCGGCGACGGCGAACGATCCGGCGTGGCTGGCCGGCAACTTCTCCAATGTCGCCGACAAGCCAAAGGAGCTCACCGCTCTGCGGGAGGAAGGCGGGTGCACACAGGCGTCGCCATGCAGGGTCTTCTCAAGATGCCCGCGTGGAAGGGCACCGCGTACCGCGGCGAAAGGGTCGACGCCGACCGGTTCGACCCTCGGTTCGTCATGAAGGACGACAGCTTCGTGCCGCGGCAGGCGACGTTTACCTGAAAGACCATCACCAGCATCTCAAAGGACGAATCGGTGGCCGGCGGCTTCTTGGCCTTGGGGGATGGGTTGTATTCCCTGATATGGGAGTTCGAGATCACGAATGGCCGCGACATCGAGGGCCTCTCCCTCGCCCGAAAGGAGCGCGAAGTCGCGCTGCTCCCGGGCGCGGAGTTCGCGTACGGAGCTATCGAGGTGCTCCAAGCCGGGAAGAAAATTGGGGGAATGAAGATCCCGTGGCGGCTACGGATAAAGGCAAAGCAGGTCAAATGAGGCCGCGGCAAATGACGCGGCAGTCCGGGGCAGCGGCCTGAAATCGTTCAGCGCTGCATCGCCTTGGTCTCGACGAACTCCTCGAGGCCGTACTTGCCCCGCTCGCGGCCGATGCCCGACTGCTTGTAGCCGCCGAAGGGCGCGCTCGGGTTGAACTGGCCACCGTTGATGTCGACCTGCCCGGTTCGCATCTGGCGGGCCACCCTCTCGGCTCGGGCCGGGTCACCGCTCCATACCGCGCCGGCCAAGCCGTAGGGCGTGCCGTTGGCGATCTCGATAGCCTCTTCCTCGGTGTCGTAGGGGATGATCGAGAGGACGGGTCCGAAGATCTCTTCCTTGGCGATCGTCATGTCAGGCGTCACCTCGGAGAAGACAGTGGGCTGCACGTAGAAGCCCTTGTCCAGCCCTTCGGGCGTTTCGGCGCCGCCGGCGACCAGCTTGGCGCCCTCCTCGATCCCCTTGTTGATGTAGCCGCGCACGCGGTCGCGCTGCACTGCCGAGACGAGCGGGCCGATGAGCTTGCCGGCCTCGAAGGGGTCGCCGGGGGCGAAGCCCGCAGCGGCGCTCGCCGCCAGCTGCTCCACCTCGGCCAGCTTGTCGCGGGGGACGAGCATGCGGGTGAGCGCCGAGCACGTCTGGCCCGAGTTCAGGTAGCAGCCGAACACGCCCGCGGGCACGGCCGTGGCGAAGTCGGCGTCGTCGAGCAGGATGTTGGCCGACTTGCCGCCCAGCTCGAGGGACACGCGCTTGATGCCTTCGGCGGCCAGTTCCATCACCCGGCGTCCGGCGCGGGTCGATCCCGTGAAGGAGACCATGTCGACCTTGGGGTGGGCGGCGATGGCTTCACCGACCACCGGGCCGACACCGCTCACGAGGTTGAAGACACCCGGCGGTAGCCCGACCTCGTCAATGACTTCGGCCAGGATGAACGCGTTGATCGGCGCCACCTCGCTCGGCTTGAGCACCACGGTGCACCCGGCGGCGAGGGAGGGCGCCACCTTCAGCACGACCTGGTACAGCGGGTAGTTCCAAGGCGTGATGGCGCCGACGACGCCGACGGGCTCGTGCACGACGAGGGAGTTGCCGATCTCCTCTTCCCACGGGAAGGCCTCGGCCGCGTTGGCGGCGTCGGCGAACGCTCCCGCCGGGAGGCCCACCTGAATGGAGCCCGACAGCGTCATCGGCATGCCGACCTCGTGGCTGATGACGTTGGCGATCTCGTCGGTGCGGGCGGCCAGCGCCTCGCCGATGCGCTTGAGGAGCTTGCCCCGCTCTTCCCGCGATGTCTTGGACCAGGCGGGGAAGGCGACGGCGGCGGCCTGGACGGCCTTGTCGACGTCCTCGGCCGTCCCCTCGGGGATGGTGGCGAAGACCTCTTCGGTGCCCGAGTCGATGACCTCGAGCGTGCCGGTGCCGGTCGATGGGACCCAGGCCCCGTTGATGTAAATCTTGTCGCGGACGTCCATGGGGTGCCCTCTCTCGTTCTTGGGTCGCGGTGGTCGCTCTGCTCGTCCCCACCCTAGTGAGGTGCGCGGCCCGCGAGGCGAGGGTTTCAGAACCCCCAGGAAGAGACGGTGCGGAGCCCGCGGTCCAGCTGGGGAACCGCCGACCCGCCGACCTAATGTCGGCAACGATGGATCCCGACAAGGCCCGGCTTCTCTTCGGGCACGTCCCGGCTGACTTCGATCCCGATGATCCTGCCGACCCGGGTGTGGTCGAGGAGATGCAGGACCGTCTCGAACGGAGGTGGTGCGACGAGGCGGTGCCCGCCCTCGGGGGACAGACACCGCGCCGGGCGGCGGCAGACCCCGCCCTCCGCGAGCAGCTGGAACGTGTCGTGCAGGATTTCGAGCGGCTCGATCGGGACGCCGACGCCTACCCGATGAGCATCACCATGCGCCCGTGGCGCCTGCGAGAGCTTCTCGACCTCAACGCTTCCCAGACGAATAAGTCCGAGGGGTCCGGGCTGGTCCGGTGCCAGACCTCGTCTCCAGCGATCTATGGCGCGCGCAGGATCTTGTGGCCGCCCACGCGACGCCATCGCGCCGCGGAATGGCGCCCGCCGGCGTCTGCGACGTGTACCCACTCCCATGTGGCTCGGCCGTCGGGTCCCGAGAAGCTCCACGTCATCTCGAAGACTCCCGGCGCCCCCTCGACGGATTTCACCCGTAGCCGCGACGGCCACGGTGCACGATCAGCGACGCTCGCGTCGCAGGCCTCGTTGAACTCGGCCACCACCACCTTGAACAGCTCACGTTCCCTCTTCGACAGACGCTTGTAGTCGCCCTTGAAGCTCTCGGTCCGCTCCCACCTCACAGTTCGAGGTCGGCAAAAAGGCTCTCGGTGTCCTCGAAGTTGGCTACCCGGCCAGCGGCGATGTCGGCGTCGGCCTCCCGCTCCATCCGCTGCCACCGTTCGGTCCAGAACCACGCCTGGTCGCCGGGCACAGCCACCGTGGCCCGCATCTCGACCACACCATCCTCTCGCTCGGTCAGCTCGACCTGGGATCCGGGCTCGTCGAGACGGAGGCGTCGACGCAGGTCGGCGGGGAGGGTCACCACGCCCCGGCCCTGCACGCCCACGTATCCGTGGAACCGTTCGCTCATGATTACAGAATAACGGTAATCCGGGAATGCTGCACAACATGAGGACCGAAGCAGACGCGCTGGGCCACCCGCAGCCGGTCGGCGAGACCCCTTGTGGCCGCCGGAGACGGCCCGGCGGATCCGGTGCGGCCGGCTGGCCTCTAACTCTTCTTGCCGAGCAGGGGGTGCTCGCCCATGCCCACGGGCTGGAGGTGCTGGCCGAGGACCTCGTGGAAGTGGTCGGCCACCTCCTGGGGCGTCCAGCCCCCGTCGCTCCACATCGTTGCGATCTGCCGGGGGGTCTGGAAGAGCGTGTAGGCGAAGCCCGTGCGCCCGAGCACCTGGCCGTTCACGTAGGAGGCGCCCTCGGAGGCCAGGAAGGCGATGAGCGGCGCGTTGAGCGCCGGGTCCTGGTCGGGCGGCGGCTCGGCGCCCGCGTACAGGCCCTCGGTCATCCGGGTGAAGCCGGCGGGCGCGACCGCGTTGACGGTGATGCCGTACTTGCCGAGCTCGAGGGCCCACACGAACGTCATGCCCATGATGGCGGCTTTGGCGGCGCCGTAGTTGGTCTGGCCGAAGTTGCCGCGTAGGCCGGCCGAGGAGGTGATGTTGACGATGCGGCCGTATCCCGCGTCCTTCATGAGCGGCGCGGCGTGGCGGACCGTGTTGAAGGTGCCCTTCTGGTGCACCGCGATCACGGCGTCGTAATCGTCCTCGTCCATTTTCACGAGCGTGCGGTCGCGCACGATGCCGGCGTTGTTGACCACGATGTCGATGCTCCCGAAGGCGTCGACCGCGGTGCCGATGATCCGGCCGGCTGCCGCGAAGTCGCTCACCGAGTCGTGGTTGGGCACCGCCGTCCCGCCGGCCGCCTCGATCTCCTTGCAGACCTGGGCGGCGGGGTCCTCCTCGGTCCCCTCACCACCGAGCGTCACGCCCACGTCGTTGACGACGACCTTGGCGCCCTCCGCCGCCAGGCAGAGGGCGATGTCGCGCCCGATGCCGCGACCCGCACCCGTCACCACCGCCGCACGACCGTCGAGAAGTCCCATGGCGCGCACTGTACTCGGGCCTCCCGTTAGCTGACAGCGGTGTCAGGGAAGGTGCGGGGAGCGGTACCATCTGCGCACCATCGGGCGGCGTGGGTCGCCCCCTTGAGCGGTAGAGGAGCACCCGGCCATGGGCTTCATTGAGAACGCACCCGAGCAGATCGTTGCGGCGGCCCAGGAGCTCCTGGCGAAGGGGCTGGTCGAGGGGACGTCGGGGAACATCTCGGCGCGGATGGAAGACGGCAACATCGCCTGCACCCCGTCGTCGCTCGACTACCGGCTCATGACGGTGGACGACATCTGTGTGGTTGATCCGGCGGGTGAGCTGGTGGCGGGGGAGCGCGGCCCGACGTCGGAGAAGTACCTCCATTTGGCCGTGATGAACGCGTACGAGGACATCGCCGTGTGCATCCACTCGCACGCGGTGCACGCCACGATGTTCGCCGTGGCGCACCAGGACATCCCGAGCTGCATCGACGAGTTCACCGTGTACCTGGGGGGCGACATCCGCTGCAGCGAGTACGCCCCGAGCGGGTCGCCGGACCTGGCCGAGTCGGTGGTGAAGGCGTTGGAGGACCGCGGTGCGGCGCTGATCGCCAACCACGGCATGGTGGCGGTGGGGACGACCATGGAGAAGACGATGCACAACACCGCGTTGGTCGAGCGCTCCGCCAAGATCATCTGGGGGGCCAAGCAGCTGGGCGGCATCTTCCCGTTGCCCGAGAAGGTGAATACCAACTTCGCCAGCGTCTACCCGTACATGCGCTAGGGAGCTTCGACATCGTGAGCGACGGCGTGATCCGGGCCCGGCTGGCCGAGCTCGGCCTGACGTTGCACGGGCCGCATCCGCCGCACGACCCGCTCGACGCGGTGGTGGTGCACGACGGCGTGGCGCGGACGTCGGGTCAGCTGCCTCGGATCGACGGGCAGTTGACCTGCCTGGGCCGGCTGGGTGACGGGTTGAGCGTCGACGAGGGTCGCGAGGCGGCGGCGGTGTGCGCGTTGAACGCGTTGGCGGTGTTGGAAGAGGCGCTGGGGTCGTTGGACCGGGTGGTGCGCGTCTTGACCGTGACGGGCTACGTGGCCTCGGCGCCGGACTTCCACGAGCAGGCGGCGGTGGTCGACGGTGCGAGCCGGGTGCTCGCTGATGTGTTCGGGGACGCGGGGCGCCACACGCGCTCCGCGGTGGGGGTGGCGGCGCTGCCGCGTGGCGGCGCGGTGGAGATCGAGGTGACGGTGGCCGTCAGGGGCTGAGGCCGACGGCGGCTCCGGTTCAGGGCTCCTGCGGCGTGGCGTCAGGGTCGCCCCGGAAGAACCAGCCGACGCCGTAGCGGTCAACGAGATGGCCGTAGGTCCCGAACGGCAGCACCTCCAGGTCGTCGAGCAGGTCTGGATCCGCGCCGACGGAGAGCCCGTCGAAGATCCGGCGCAGCTCGCCGGCGTTCGCGTCGGTGAGGTACACCGCGACCGTGTTGCCGACGTTCGGCCGGCGGGTCTGATGCATCCAGTCGACCGCCGAGAACTCGATGCCGCCGTTGACCAGATGGCCGTACGCCACCTTGTGGTGCTGCTCGAGTGGGGCCTCGTTCCCCATCGCGGTCTCACCGAGGGTGGTGAGGCTCAGCTCGCCACCGAGAACCGACTGGTAGAAGGCCATGGCCTCGGCACAGTTGCCGTCGAAGAGCAGGAACGGTGTCAGCGTGGTCATGTCGCGGTCGCTCCTTTGGGAAGTGGTCTCGGATCAGGCGCGGAACGCACGCTCCATGGCGCCTCGTGCGGCGCCGGCCATGTCCCAGTAGTTGGCGGTGCCGTTGTCGCGCAGCTCCGTGAGGGCCTCCAGGGCGTAGCCGTAGGCGGCCGCGGTGATGGCGCCGCCGACCGAGATCCGGCTGACGCCGAGCTCGGCCAACTCGTCCACCGTGGGGGCGTGCGGTGTGACGAGGACACTCACCGGCAGGTCGACCGCGGCGAGGAGCTGGCGCAGCTCGGCCGGGTCCACCACGCGGGGCGCAAAGAGGACGTCGGCGCCGGCCGCCTGGTACGCCTGCAGCCGGGTGATCGTGTCGGCCAGGTCGACGCGACCGTGGAGGTAGTTCTCGGCACGGGCGGTCAGGACGAAGTGCGGCGACCCGCGGTGGGCCACCTCGGCGGCGGCGCGGACGCGCTCCGCCGCCTGCGCGATGTCGTAGATCGGGTCGTCGTGCTTGCGGGTGTAGTCCTCGATCGAACCGCCGGCCAGGCCCTGGGCGATGGCGGCCTCGATGGTCGCGGCCACCCCGTCGGGCTCGTCGGCGAAGCCGTTCTCGAGGTCGGCGGACACCGGCACCTCGACGGCCGCGACGAGCCCGCCGCAGTGCTCGAGCACCTCGTCGCGGGTCATGGCCCCGTCGAGGCGGCCGCGTGTGGCGGCGAAGCCTCCGCTCGTGGTCGCGATCGCGGCGCTGCCGGCGTCGGCGAAGAGGCGGGCGACCCCTCGTCCCACGCGTTGGGCAAGAGGAGCGGTGTGCCGGGCACGTGCAGGGCGCGGAAGGCCTCGGCCTTTGCCGCCTGTGTCGTCGAAGGGCTCATGCGTCGCACCGTAGCGGCGCGGTGCGACGAGTGCTTCAGCCGGCGGCCGCCACCGCCTCGGGCGGTTCGGGGAACTCCCAGTACTGGATTTCGCAGGTCATCGGGAGGATGTGGCGCACGTACAGCGAGTGGATCTTGACCATGCCTTGGTCGTCGACGTGCAGGTCGATGAGCTCCATGCGATCGTCCTTCTTCCGGAAGGCCTCGGCCCGCTCCTGGATGCCGCGCAGATCATCGAGCGAGTTGACCGCGAACCCGTAGTGGTCCATCCGTGGGCACCGCATCGGATCGTTCTCGGCGATGAGGAAGATGAACTGGTCCCAGTGCACGCAGCTCAGGATGAGCCGCCGCCGGTCCTCCGTCATGACGGCGATCTCGTCGAACCCGAGCACCTCCTTGAAGAAGGTGCAGACGTCGGCCCGGCTCTCCTGGCTCAGCAGGTCCGCCGGCAGGGACATGGCGACATGGTTGAAGCGTGGGTTGCCGGCCGGATAGTAGGGGTGTGCGTGTGCCATCAGCGTGCCTCCCGCTCCGGGGTGACCATCACCTTGCCGGCGATCTTGCCGACGGCGAGCCCCTCGAGCGCATCGACGATGCCGCCCAGGCCGATGGCGCCCGGTTCGATCAGCTGCTCGGCCGGGAACCCGTCGGAGGCGAGCATCTCGAGGGCGCGTTCGAAGCCCCCGAGGTCGTAGATGAACGAACCGGTCACCGTGAGCTCGTTCAGGATCATGCGGTTGATGTCGAACGTCGGATGGTCGATGCCGGCCCCGACCATGACCAGGATGCCGCCGCGGCGTACCTGGCAGAACGCGGTCTCGATCGCCGCCCTATGGCCCGAGCACTCCAACACGACGTGGGCGGCGCGCGCGGCCTGGCGCTCGGGCTCCCAGGACGGGAACACCTCGAGCTCGGCCGGGTTCACGACCTCCTTCGCGCCCAAGGCGACGGCGAGGGCGCGGCGGTTCTCGTTCGGCTCGACGGCCGTGACGTCGGTGATTCCCATCGCGCGCAGCGCCGCAATGCTGAGCGCGCCGATGGGCCCGGCACCGAACACCATGACGGTGTCGCCGGGCGCAGCGGCCGAGCGGGTGATGCCGTGCAGCGCGACCGAGAGCGGCTCGGCCAACGCGGCATGACGGGGTGCCAACCCCTCGGGCAAGCGCACCACCCCGGCGGCGCGGGCCACGATGTACTCGGCGAAGGCGCCGTCGTTGTGCTCGCTCGTCATGGAGTGGCGGTTCTCGCACTGTGACGGCTTGCCTTCGAGGCAGCGCCGGCAGGTGCCGCACTTCGGAGAGGCTCCGCCCACCACCAGCTCGCCGACGGACCACTCCGTGACGTCGTCGCCCACCGCGGCAATCACCCCGCTCCACTCGTGCCCCGCGACGACACCCGGTGGGAGTCCCCATCCGTCGCGCAATTGGTGGATGTCGGAGCCGCAGATGCCGCACGAGTCCACGCGCACGACGACCTGATCGGGTCCCGGGCGCGGCACGGCACGTTCCTCGACGGTGACGACCCCCGGCGACTGATAGACCGCGGCGGCCATCACGTCGGGCAGCGCGCCGGCGAGTTCGGTGACGCCGGCGACCGGTCCCCCCGATGACCCTGACATGGGTGTCAGGCTAGGCCGTCTCGGTGAGCCAGGCGAGGCCGCCCGCCAGGTGCCGCAGGTAGACCGGCAGCTCCCAGGCCAACGGGAAGTGGCCGAGCGCGGTGTAGAAGCTGCGGGCCGCACCGTCCTCGATGCACCAGGCGAGCGGGAAGCCGCAGTCGGGCACCCGGCCGCCGGGTGCCGAGAGGTCGACCTGCTCCTCGCCCAGACGCAGGAGGACGCGGGCGTCCGGTCGCAGGTCGCGGAACAGGTAGACCTCGTCCCGCCAGTCCCACTGCTCGCCCAGGTGGGCCGTCGACGGGTGCGTCGTATCGACGACGTCGATGGCAAAGTCCTGCGTCCAGGGATGGCCATCGAAGCGGGCGCCCAGGATGGATCCGTACTCGGGCCAGGTGTGGCTGGCGTCGGTGGCCGAGTGCACCCCGAGGACGCGCAGCTGCCCGTCGCGCCACGAGCCGAGCGCCGCCTCCTTCTGTTCGTCCGACCATGGCGTCTCACCGATGGTGAAGAGCGCGAGCACACGGGCCGACGCGAGCTGGTGGGGCGAGAGGTCGCGTACGTCGGCCACCACCGTCGGGGAGAGCCCGGTGAGGCCGGCGAGCTCAGACAGGCCGATCGTCGCCTGGGCCAGGGTGCCGTGCACGCCGGCGGGCCCGTCCACGTACGGGGCGACCTGGGTGACGATCAGCATGCTGTCGGCCATCGGGCGGAGTGTACGGCTGGTGCACCGGCGCTGCCGGGTGGTCCAATGCACGGCGGCACCGGAGCACGGCGCTGGAGTGAGGAGGATCGACGTGGCCGGATCGAAGATGAGCGGCGAGGACCTGGCGGCAACCCTGGCCGGGCTCGGGTCGGCGACCCTGGGGGAGTCCGGTGGGCAGGCGGCGCACCGGCGGCTCCGGCCGGTGTGGCCGGGCGCGTCGATCGCGGCGCCGGCGTACCCGGTCGGGTGCACCCCGGGCGACAACCTCGCCGTCCACGTGGCGGTGACGAAGGCGCCGCGCGGCAGCGCGTTGGTCGTCGACGTCGGGCGGGTGCTCGATCGCGGCTACTGGGGCGAGGTGCTGACCACGGCGGCGGAGGCCGCCGGGCTGGTCGGCCTCGTGCTCGACGGGGGCGTGCGCGACGTGGGCGCGTTGGAGGCGCACGGCTTCCCCGTCTTCTCGGCCGGTGTCGCGTTGACCGGCGCGACCAAGGACAAGCCGGGGACGGTCGGGCTCCCGGTCCGGATCGGGGGCGTGGAGGTGGCGGCGGGCGACTGGGTCGTCGCCGACGTGGACGGGATCACGATCGTGGCGGTCGGTGCACTGGACGACGTCGTGGCGGCGGGACGAGCGCGGGAGGCGAAGGAGGCGGGCTTCTTCGCGGCCCTGCGAGACGGGGCCACCACGGTGGAGTTGCTAGGGCTCGATGCGTCGCTCGTGCGCGGGCCGGAGGAGTAGACGACGCCTGCTTGCGGCCCTGTGGGTCGGCCTTCGGGCTCGGGCCCCGGCTAGTAAGCCCAGACTTATGAGCCTAGGCTGATCATATGGCCCGTGACCCTTTGGTCGACGACGTCGCCGGCGCGCTGCAGTCCAGCGTGCGTCTACTGGTCCAGCGCCTGCGCCAGACCCAGGCCGTCGACGGGGACCTGACGTCGTCCGAGACGTCGGCCCTGGCCCGGCTCGACCGCACGGGGCCCACCTCGGCGGCCGAGCTGGCCCGGCTGGAACGGATCAGCCCCCAGTCCATGGGCGCGACGGTGGGGGCGCTCGAGGAACGGGGCCTCGTCGAACGCGTCCCCGACCCGGCCGACGGGCGGCGCGCCATCCTCTCGCTGACCGCGGCGGGCACCGCCTGGTTGAAGCGCCGGCGCAGCGCGCGCAGCGAGCACCTTTCGGATGCTCTCGAGTCCGCCTTCACCCGTGACGAGATCAGGCAGCTACAGGCGGCGGCTCCGCTGATCGAGCGTCTCGCCCAGCACATTTGATGGCCCGACGCCACCAACCTGCCGTCGCGCCGGACCGGCCGGCGGGTGGGAACGGCGGCGGGGCGGCGGGCGACGACCGCTACAAGTGGGTGGCGCTGGCCAACACGACGGCCGCCACGTTCATGGCCGTCCTCGACGGCTCGATCGTCATCATCGCCCTGCCGGCCATCTTCCGGGGCATCCACCTGGACCCGCTGGCCCCGGGCAACATCGTCTACCTCCTCTGGATGATCATGGGCTACCGGCTCGTGCAGGCCGTGTTCGTGGTCAGCCTCGGTCGCCTCGGTGACATGTTCGGCCGCGTCCGGATCTACAACGCGGGCTTCGCCGTCTTCACGGTGGCGTCGGTGCTGCTCTCGTTCGACCCGTTCATCGGCGGCCACGCCGCGATGTGGCTGATCGGCTGGCGCTTCGTGCAGGCCATCGGCGGCTCGATGCTGATGGCCAACTCGGCGGCCATCCTCACCGACGCCTTCCCCGAGGACCAACGCGGCTTTGCCCTCGGTATCAACCAGGTGGCCGGTCTGGCCGGCCAGTTCATCGGTCTCGTACTGGGCGGGGTGCTCGCCATCTGGGACTGGCGCGCCGTGTTCTGGATCAACGTGCCGGTCGGCGTGTTCGGGACGTTGTGGGCCTACTACCGACTGCGCGAGGTCGGACAGCAGTCGCGCGGCCGCATGGACTGGTGGGGCAACATCACCTTCGCGGTCGGGCTGGGCTCGCTGCTGGTCGCTATCACGATCGGAATCCAGCCGTATCACGGCGAGACCATGGGCTGGACCAATCCGGAGGTTCTCGCGCTGCTGTTCGGCGGCCTGGCGCTGCTCGTCGCATTCGTGGTGATTGAGACCAAGGTGCCCGACCCGATGTTCCAGCCCGCCTTGTTCCGCATCCGCGCCTTTGCGGCCGGCAACATCGCGAGCTTCGCCGCCCGGCTGGGCCAGGGCGGGCTGCAGTTCATGCTCGTGATCTGGCTGCAGGGGATCTGGCTCCCGCTCCATGGGTACAACTACAGCGACACGCCGCTGTGGGCCGGCATCTTCCTGCTGCCGCTGACCGCGGGCTTCCTCGTCTCAGGCCCGTTGTCGGGCTACCTGTCGGATCGCTTCGGGGCCCGGGGCTTTGCCACGGCGGGCATGGTCGTCTACGGCGCCAGCTTCATCGGCCTGATGCTCTTGCCGGTCGACTTCGACTACCCGGCGTTCGCCACCCTCATCGCGATCAACGGCATTGGCATCGGCATGTTCAGCGCACCGAACACCTCGTCCATCATGAGCAGCGTGCCGGCCGACCAGCGCGGCGCGGCGTCGGGCATGCGGGCGACGTTCCAGAACTCGGGGACCGCGCTGTCGATCGGGGTCTTCTTCTCGCTGATGATCGCCGGGCTGGCGGGCACCTTGCCGACGACGTTGACGAAGGGGCTCCAAGGTCAGGGCGTCGCCCACGCCGCGGCCCACCACATCGCCAGCCTCCCGCCCGTGTCGTCACTCTTCGCCGCGGTGCTCGGGGTGAACCCGCTCCAGCACCTGCTTTCCATGGGCGGCACACTGGCGTCGCTGCCGACCAAGGCCCAACGCGTGCTGACCGGGAAGGAGTTCTTCCCGCACTTGATCTCGGCCCCGTTCCACCACGGTCTGACGATCGTGTTCGCGGTCTCGGCCGGTCTGGCCTTCATTGCCGCGGCGGCGTCGCTGGCCCGCGGGCCGCGTCGCCCTAAGTCAGCGCAACCGCGGCATCCGGAGGAGCCGGCCAGCGGGAGCGCCGAGCTCGTGGCAGCGCTGATACCAGACGAAGACTGAGGGACTCCGCCGGCAGGTCGCCGAACTCAATACTGCCAGACCCGGGCCCAGTCGATCTGGGTGGTGGCCGGCAGGGGAGTTTTCGAGGCCGAGAACTGGTTGCCATTGTTGACACCGAGGGCGGCGGTGAAGTTCATGAAGAACGGCTGGTTAAACGGCGCCGGTGCCTTGTCGGGACGTGCGACGTAGGAGGCATAGACGTCGGACATGCACTGCACGCCGTTGAAGTAGGTGGTGATCGTGGTCGGCGTCCACATCAGGGCGTAGGTGTTGAACTGCCCGGTCGTGGTGACGCCCGGGAGCACGCAGTTGTCGTCGGTGGCGTTGGGGTCCCTGTTGCTGCCCGGGAAGTGGTCCACGGGGACGTCGTTGTTGGGGTACTTCGAGTAGAACTCCGCGTAGTCGATCTCGCCGCTGTCCGGCCACGGGCCGTAGAGCGTCTCGTTCGACGGGTAGAGCCACAGCGTCTCTTGGAGTCCAGGGGTCGCGAGCGAAGGCATGGCCGCCCTGACCTCGAAATAGCCGTATTCCTGGCTGAACAGCCCCTTTGAGGTGATCATGCCGCCCTCGTACTTCGTGCTGAAGGAACCCGCCATCTCCTTGCACGAGGAGGCCTTGCTGTTCGACAGGACGGAGAGGTTCAGGTACCCGCCCGACTCCGAAATCGTGTTCGCATTGTTCTCGTAGCAGACGTACGACCCCCCGGGTCCCGTCGTGTAGCTGCTCGTGCTCGTCAGGATCGGCGCCCACTTGGTCAAGTCGAGCGACGTCCCGTTGAACTCGTCGTCGAGAGTGCAGGACCACTGTCCGGTCGGGGCAGCGACCGGTGGCGTCGTCCCCGCACACTGGCTGCTCTCCGAGCCCGACACTTGGGCCGTGGCGCCGGCCGGCGCCACGGTCGGGGTCGAGGTGGTCGAGGTGGTCGTGGCCAGCGAGTGGATGGCGCCCTGAGCCGGGGCCGCCATCGCGCCACCGACGGCCGTGAGCCCGACGATGAACGACGCACCGATCAACGGACCAGCAATGACGAGCGCAGCCGTGCGCCGACGCGGCATGAAATGCGACACCGTTCTCCCTCCGGTTCTCTCCGAGATTTGGGCCGGGAGTACCCCTGTTTTCTCTATTGGAAACCCCCGGGGTCGGAAAAACTTTGTCAGGAATTTTTGCGGCAACCCGTCGGCAACTGAGTGTGGACTGGGGTCCGCCCCGCGCGGGCGCTCCAACGAACGCTGGGTCGTGGCTGGCTGTGGGCCCGGCTGGGCAGGAACGAGCCCGGCCGCCGGGACGGGTCCGGTGGCACAATGCGGCCCATGACCGAAGAGGCGAAAGCAGAGAAGGCCGAGCGCATCGAAGTCCGGCGCCTGATCCCGGAGGACGCGGCGCGCATCTTCTCGTTGGTGCGCGACCCCGAGGGCCACGTCACCATCGACAGCTCGGGCATGCTGCAGAGCGCCACCGGCCAGCCGGCGTCGAAGGTGGGCGACGAGTTCGTGATCCACATGGATCGCGAGTCGCTCAACGACTACCCGATGGGCAAGTACGACGTGACGGTCACAATCACCCGCTACGAGCAGGACCGGGCCATCGCCTGGACGATCCTCGGACAGATCAAGCCGCAGATCGGCCACGTGTACGGCTACGAGCTCGCGTCGGTCGACGGCGGCACGATGGTGACGTCCTATTACGACTGGTCCGAGATCGCTCCGGAGTGGAAGGAGGCTGCCATCTTTCCGGTCATCTCGGAGACGGCGGTGCGGGCGACGCTCGGGATCCTGGAGCGGACGCTGGCGCGCTCGACGGATTGGTAGTCGGCGTCAGCGTCGGCACCGAGGCTCGGTGCTGAGCCTCGGTGCTGAGCCTCGGTGCTGAGGCTCGGTGCCCGACCGGGCGTCCTTTCGTTGTGTATAGGGGCTGCTCCTAATGTTTATGCCGATAGCTCGTATGAATTCGGCGGATCTATAAGGACGTACCCGTAGGTACGTGAGAGTGACAAACGGTCGAGCGAGGCGGGGGGTCAGCAGATGCGGGGGAGTGGGTCGCCGACGAGCATGTCGACGATCCGGGTGCCGCCCATCGCAGTGCGCAACACCACGATGCCGGGTGGATCGGGGTGGATCTCGCCGATGCGGACGGCCTCGCCGCCGTGCGGGTGGGCGCGCAGCGCAGCCAGCGCCGCGTCGGCCTCGTCCGGTGGCACGATGGCGATGAGCTTGCCCTCGTTGGCCACGTAGAGCGGGTCGATCCCGAGCAGTTCGCACGCCGCTGCCACGTGCGGCCGGACCGGGAGGAGCGGCTCGTCGAGGACGACCGTGACATTGGCGTCGCGGGCGAGCTCGTTGCAGACGGTGCCGACTCCACCCCGAGTGGAGTCGCGCAGCCAGCGGGTGCCGGGCGCTGCGGCCAGCAGATCTTCGACCAGGCCGTGCAGGGGCGCCGTGTCCGAGGCGATGTCCGCCTCCAGGGCGAGGTCGCCCCGGGCCAACATCACCGCCATGCCATGGTCACCCATCGTGCCCGAGGCCAGCACGACGTCGCCCGGTGTGACGGCGGACGCGGTCAACTCGCGATCGGCCGGGACCACGCCGACGCCCGCCGTGGTGACGTACATGCCGTCGGCCGCGCCGCGGTTCACCACCTTGGTATCACCGGTGACGACGGGCACGCCGGCCGCAACGGCTGCTTCGGCCATGTCGGCCACGACCTCACGCAGGATGTCGATCGACAGGCCCTCCTCGAGCACGAAGGCCGCGGAGATGGCGATGGGCCGCGCGCCCATCATGGCCAGGTCGTTGATCGTCCCGTGCACGGCCAGCGTGCCGACTGACCCGCCGGGGAAACGCAGTGGCTTCACCACGTAGGAGTCGGTGCTGAACGCGAGCTGCCGGCCGGTCGGCAGGTCGAGCACGGCGGCGTCGGTCAGCGGGGCGCGGGTCGTGGCGCCGCCGCCGTTCGTGGTTTCGGGCTCCGGTACCGGCGCGAAGGCGGGGAGGAACACTGCGTCGAGCAGCGCGGCCGACGCCTTGCCGCCGGCCCCGTGGGCCAGGGTGATGACCTCGTCGCGCAGCCGCGGCCGGCGCCGGCGGAACGCCTCGATGCGCTCGAAGACCGCCGCCTCGCGGTCCAGGTCACGGTCGCCGCGGCGAGTGCCGGCCGTGGCCGCTTGGTCGGGTGCCGTGTCGGTCATGCCGGTCGCGCCGCCGTCATCTCGGTCATTTCGGTCATCTCAGTCAGGTGGCGCTGCACCGCCTCCCAGAGGGTGAACATCAGGGCATCTTGCGTCTCTTGGATCCGGTGCACGCTCTCGGAGCGCACGACGAGACAGTGCTGCACGGCGTCACTCACGGCCATGCCCGAGCCCTCGTACCCGCAGAGGCCGATCGTGAGCAGGCCTCGCCGCGCCGCTTCCTCGAAGGCATGCAGCATGTTCGGCGAGTCCCCGCTCGTCGAGAAGCCGACGGCGATGTCGTCCGCCCTGACGTGCGCGATCAGCTGACGCGAGAACACGAGGTCGAAACCCACGTCGTTGGAGAGCGCGGTGAGGACCGCTTGGTCCTCCACCAGGGAGAGGGCGGGCAAGGGCCGGCCCGTGGGCGGCAACCGGAACAGCTCGGCCGTCCCCTGGGCGTCCGTCGCGCTGCCGCCATTGCCGAAGGCGAAGAGGCGCCCGCCCCGCCCGAACCGTTCCGCCATGGCCGACGCGGCGGCCTCCACCTGCCCGGCGCAGCGCGCCAGGGTGGAGGTGCGTAGGGCGGCGCTGTCGCCGACCTTGGCGCGCGCGGATGCCACCAGGTCGCTGACCAGGGCACCGGCGTCGCGCTCGTCGGCCTCGATGAAGGGATACAGGAAGCCCGTGGGCTCGACCGCGTCAGTCATCGGAGCCGCTCAGCGTCGTCACGGCCACTCCCGCGTGCACCAACACGAGGTCACCGGGCCTGAGGTCCCCGACCAGCCGGCCGTCGACCTGCTCGGCGCGACCGCCGGCGACGACCTCGACGCGCCCCTCGTGCAGGAGTGCTCGCACCTCGGCCACCCTCCCCTCGTCCGAACAGGTGATGCAGATGTCGTCGGCACAGTCGGAGCCGGCCGGGGCGTCATCGACGAGGAGACCGGGGTGCTCGAACACGACGTGGGTCAGCTCCCACAAGAGGTGGTACAGCATCACGAGGTCGCCTGTGCGCGCGGCGACCGCGGCGTCGTCGACCTCGAGCCAGACGACGTGGTCGGCCCGGGGCGCGGGCGCCGCGGCGGCCTCGCGCCGGCCGGCGCCGAGCCACACGCTGGTGACCCCCCAGGCGTCCGCGCGGGCAAGGAGGTCGGCGACGGCCGGGTCGTCGGCCGTGCTCACCGCGAGCAGGACGTCGCCGGGGCGTGCGAGCTCGCGCACCGTTGAGGCGGCGGTGGCGGCGTCGACGAACACCGCCGGCAGCGCGCGCTTGCCCACGATGACGGGGTGGACGAATTCGACGGCCACGTGGCGCGCGTGGCTCGGCCAGCGGGGAGCGACACACCACATGGTGGCGCCGGCGGCGAAGCGGCGGGCCAGCGACAACGCCGCCGCGGCCAAGTCCTCGGCGGCTGCCCCAGCGGATTCGGCTGCGGATTCGGCTGCGGCGCGTGCACCGTCGGCCTGGCGTGCATCCTCCACGACCGTCACCATTCCCCCTTTCCGCCCGATGCAGTCGCGGGCGAGGCGCCGGTGGCGGCGGCCATGGCGCGGGCCGCCGCCACCGCCGCCTGCCCGAGCGCGAGCCCACCGTCGTTGGACGGGAGCTGGCGGTGGGTGAGGACGGTAAAGCCCTGCGCCTGAAGCTGCCGCCGGGCCAGCCCGAGCAGCAGGGTGTTCTGGAAGACCCCACCGCTCAGCGCCACCATCTCGAGTCCGTTGCGAGCGCGGACCGAGACGGCAACGTCAACGACGGCACGGGCCACGGCGGCGTGGAAGCCGGCGGCGATCACGCCCGCGTCCACCCCGGCCCGCCGATCGGCGATCAACGCGCGCAGGACGGGGGCCGGCTGCATCTCGCGGCCAACCATCTCGAAGCGGTAGGGAGGGATCGCATGGGGGGGGCGCGCCAGCGCCGCCTCGGCCGCCCACTGCAGCTGCATGGCGGCTTGGGCCTCGTATCTCGCGTGATGGCACACATCGAGCAGCGAGCTGACCGCGTCGAAGAGGCGGCCCATGCTCGAAGTCGGCACGCAGCCGACCCGACGGCAGAGTTGGTGCTCCAGCATGGCGCGCTCGTCCGGTCCCAGCGCGCCGACCGGCGCCAGGTCGTTCGTCCACTCAATGCCCGCCGCCCAGAGGTGGGCCAGCGCGACCCGGTACGGCCGCCGGACGGCCGCGTCGCCGCCGGGCAGAGGGACGGGGGCGAGGGAGCCGACGCGCTCGGCGTGGCGGTAACCGGCGTCGAGGATCTCGCCGCCCCAGATCGTCCCGTCGTCGCCGTAGCCGGTGCCGTCGAACGCCACGCCGATGACACGCTGCTCGAGTGCGACCCCGTGCTCGGCCATCACCGATGCGATGTGGGCGTGGTGGTGTTGGACCTCGGCCAGGACGACCGGGACAGGCTGGGAGGACGATCGCGCTTCGCACGCCGCCTCGGCCCAGCGCCGCGTCAGGTAGCCGGGGTGCGCGTCCGCCACCACCTGCGTGGCGTCGATCCCGTAGAGGCCGGCGATCTGGCGCGTGGAGCGCTCGAAAGCCGACCAGGTTTCGAGGCTCCCCATGTCGCCGATGTGCTGGCTCACGAAGGCGTCGTGCCCCGAGGCGAGGCAGAACGCGTTCTTGAGCTCGCCTCCGACGGCGAGGGTTGGCGGCGCGGCGAACGGGAGCCGGACCGGGAGTGGCGCGTACCCGCGGGAGCGGCGGAGCGGGAACTCCTCACCGGTGTCGGGGTCCACCTGGAGCACGGAGTCGTCGCAAGGGACATGGATCGGACGGTCGTGCACGAGCCACGCGTCGGCGATCGGCCCCAGCCTGGTCCGCGCGTCGGCGTCGTCGAAACAGATTGGCTCGTCGGTGAGGTTGCCGCTCGTCATCACGAGCGCGTCCGGCACGGCGACGTCGGAGGGCGGCGTTCCGGGCACCGGAGCGAAGAGGAGGTGGTGCAGCGGCGTGTAGGGCAGGAGCAGGCCGACCCGCGGGTTGCCCGGCGCCACCAGGGCAGAGAGCGGAGCGTCCGGGTTCCGGCGCACGAGGACGATGGGACGCTGGGCCGAGAGGAGGAGGCGGCGTTCGGCTTCGTCGAGCTCGGCCAAGCTGGCCGCGTGGTCCAGGTCGCGGACCATGACGGCGAACGGCTTCTCGACGCGCTGCTTGCGCACGCGCAGGCGCGCCACCACCTCGTCGGCGCGGGCGTTGCAGGCCAGGTGGTAGCCGCCGAGGCCCTTGACGGCCACGATCTCGCCGCGGGCGAGTGCGGCCTGCGCAGCGGCCAGCGCGGCGTCGGAGTTCGCGACCTTGGTGTCTCCGGCCTCGAACCACAGGCGCGGGCCGCAACGCGCGCAGGCGACAGGTTGGGCGTGGAACCGACGGTCCGCCGGGTCGTGGTACTCGTCGGCGCACTCGTCGCAGAGGGCGAAGCCGCGCATGGTGGTTTGCGGCCGGTCGTAGGGGAGACGGAGCGTGATGGTGAAGCGCGGGCCGCAGTTGGTGCAGTTGATGAAGGGATACCGCGCCCGGCGATCGGTCGGGTCGAAGAGCTCGGAGAGGCAGTCGTCGCAGGTGGCGATGTCGGGCGAGACGAAGGTGTGGGCGCGACTACGGGCACGTCCGCGGCTCTCGACGATGGCGAACCCGGGCTCACCGGTCGCCGCCACCGGCATCCGATCGAGACCGTCGATCCGCGCCGGGCCCGGCGCCTCGGCCACCAGGCGGGTCAGGAATGCGTCGAGGCGTGGCGCAGGTCCCTCCACCTCGGCGAAGACACCTTCGGTGTCGTTGCCCACGTGGCCGGACAGCCCGAGACCCGTGGCCAGGCGGTGGACGTGCGGCCGGAAGCCGACGCCTTGGACGAGGCCGGTCACGCGGAGTCGGAGGCGGACGGCCGTCCCCGGCGTGACCAGGTCGGTCACGCGCCCGGACCGCTGCGCCGCCCCAGGGTCACCGCCGCCTCGCGATGCATCCGTCCAAAGTTGTAGTACGCGGCGCACGCGCCTTCGGACGACACCATGCAGGTCCCGATCGGCGTCTCGGGGGTGCAGGCGGTCCCGAAGACCTTGCACTCCCACGGCTTGATAACGCCCTTGAGTACCTCACCGCACTGGCAGGCCTTGGGGTCGGCCACCCGCACGTTGGGGATGGGGAACCGCAGCTCGGCGTCGAACGCGGCGAACTCGGGACGCAGTTTGAGGCCGCTCTGCGCAATGAAGCCGAGGCCGCGCCATTCGAAGTGCGGCCGCAGCTCGAACACCTCGGCCAGCACGGCCAGCGCTCGTGGATTGCCGTTGTCGCGCACCACCCGCGCGTACTGGTTCTCGATCTCGCAACGACCTTCTCGGATCTGCGTGAGCAGCATGGCGATGGCATGGAGGATGTCGAGCGGCTCGAAGCCGGCCGTGACCAGCGGCAAGCCGTATTCGGCGGGCACGAAGCGGTACGGGCGCTGTCCCACCACGGTCGACACGTGTCCCGGGCCGAGAAAGCCGTCCAGACGAAGGTCCGGTGACTCGAGGATGGCGCGGAGCGGGGGGACGATCGTGACGTGGTTCGAGAAGACGAAGAAGTTCGTCACCTTGCGTGCCCGCGCTTCGAGCAGGGTGAGGGCAGTGGACGGCGCCGTCGTCTCGAAACCGACAGCGAAGAAGACGACGTCGCGCTCGGGGTTCTCGGTGGCGATCCGCAGCGCGTCGAGCGGCGAGTAGACGAAGCGCACGTCCGCTCCATCGGCCTTGGCCTCCAAGAGGTTGCCGCGGCTGCCGGGGACGCGCATCATGTCGCCAAAGGAGGTGAAGATCACGTTCGGCTCGAGCGCCACGGCGATGGCATCGTCGACCCGGCCCATCGGGATGACGCAGACGGGACAGCCGGGTCCGTGCACCAACTCGACGTTGACGGGCAGGACGTGCTCGATCCCGTGGCGGTAGATGGTGTGCGTGTGGCCCCCGCACACCTCCATGAACTTGAACGGGTCGTCCCCGGCCAGCGTGGTGATCTGTGCCACCAGCGCCCGAGCCGTTGTCGGGTCTCGGTACTCGTCGACGAAACGCACCGGCGCCCCTACGCCACGTGGAGGCGGGGCCGCTCGGGTGAGCCGACGATGCCCGCGATGACCTCCGCCCTCTTCTCGAGGACCTGGCGGATGATGTCCGCTCCGCCCGCGACCAGATCCCGGACTTCTTCGGACGTGTAGATCGTGTGCCAGGCATCCTCGATCTCGGTCCAGGCGTCGGGCCCGGCCTTGGCGCCCAACGCGTAGCCGACGATGACGCCGATGATCACTCCCATCACTGACCTCCTGTCTCACTTGTGATGCGCGAATCCCAGAACGCGTCCAGCTCGTCGTCGTACGCCCTGCCCATGAGCTGGAGCGAGGCGAGGGCCAGGGCTGCCTCCTCTTCGTCGATCTTCGACATGGCGAAGCCCACGTGGATCAGCACCCAGTCGCCCGGCGCGAGCGGCTCGTCTTCGAGCAGGCCCACGTTGACGATGCGGGTCACCCCCGACACCTCGACCCGGGCCAGATGTCTGTTCTCTTCGGAGATCTCCCGCAGCTGGCCGGGGATACCCAGGCACATGGCTTGTCCTCCTCCTACTCGTCTTTGACGGCGAAGATCTCGACCCGGACGTCGACCACGGGCTCGACCTTGAGCATCAGGACCTTGGGTGGCTCCATGCCGAACTCGCGGATGTCGAAGCGTGACGAGCCGGCCAGGCGGACCGTGCGCTCGTCGACCTGCGAGATCTCCATCAGGTCCTCGTGCGGCCGCGCCACGCCACGGAACTTGATGTCTCCGCTGACCCGGTAGCTGCCGTCCTTGCCGTTGCTCACCACGGAGTCGAGCACGCCTTCAATCCGCGGGAACCGCTTGGCGTCGACGCGCTTCTGCATCTCGCGGTCCTCCAATCGGTTGCCCGACTTCAGGCGCTCGACGTCCAGCGACAGGTGGCCGACCGGCGCGTCGGCCAGGTCGATGCTGCCCGCGGGCTGGAGCTGCAGCTCGACGAAGCCCTCGAGGCCGCTGGTGGTGGTCTCGATCGGGTGCACGTTCGAGCGTGCCTCGATCCACACCGTCGAACGGTCCGGGACGATGGAGTAGCGCGTCACGGGTGGGCCACGTCGCTACATCCGGCGGATGCGCATGTAGCGCGCGATGTCGGGCAAGGAAGCCACCGCGACAATCAGTCCGATGAGCACCGCCAGTGCAATGAGCCCCAGGAACACATAGCCCACGATGTTCATGTCACATCTCCCGCATTTTGAGGTAGCGCGCGATATCGGGCAGCGACTTGAGGACGAGCCCGGCCACCGCGGCCAGGATCAGCGACGCAGCGAATCGTCGGATCATCTTGAGGTACCTCCTTTGGCGGGTTGGGCAGGTGCGGCCAGTGCGGCGACGGCTTCGACGACCTCGAGGCACAGGTCCGCCGCGTCGTCCACCACGGCGGCCACGGCCGGCGAGAGGCCCATGCCCTCACGCAGGTCGGCTGGCTGGCAGCCGACGATGACCACGCGCCCGACCGAACCTCCGAGCCCGGCCAGGGTGGCCAGGACGGCGTCGGGGCTCATGGTGTGGGCGTCGACCGTCGGGACGCCGTCGACGTCGCCGGCGGCGTCGACCGTGCCGGCGTCCATTTCTGGCTCGATCACGGCCAGTGTCCCCGGGGGCTCGCCCAGGGGGACGGCGTCGATCAGGACGAGCGCGTCGTAACCCTCGAGCAGTTCGTAGGCCAGGTGGATGCCTCGGATGCCGTAGTCCTCGGCCCGCACGCCGTCGGGCAGCGGGCGGCCGGCGAGCCGGTGGGCCACTTCAACACCGAAGCCGTCGTCCGAGAGGAAGACGTTGCCGATACCCGCCACCAGGGTGCGGCCGCTCACTGGTCCACCGCGTCAGGAAGAGCGGGGAGGGGCTCCACCTCGTCGGGATGGAAGTAGAGATAGCGGCCTTGCCACACCAGCTCGCCTGCCGCCGGATCGTCGTCGAGCGTGACGGCGAGGTGGAACCCGCCGTCGACGTCGGCGAACACCCCGACCACCGTGGCGCTGCGCCCGTCGAGGAACATGTCCTGCGCATCGGAGCGGCCCGAGGGGTGCAGCCGCACCCGGGATCCCTGCCCGAGCTCGATCCCGGCCACCGCCACGGTGTCGCGCCACGGGTCGACCGACGCGTCGGTGGCCGGGTCCCACCATGGCGCGCCGTCGGCGCCTGAGGGCTCCTCCGTCTCGTTGGGCGGCGTGGTGAAGGTCGGCCACACCGGCTCCACCTGCCGCATCTGGCCGTGCAAGCGGCCCATCGCATCGGGGGAGAGGGCGTCGCAGCGATCGATGATCGCGGCCGACCGTGGGTCCGTCCCGCGCGCCTCGGCCTTCTCCGCGTCGGTGAGCGTCATCACCCGCAGCGCCAGGATCTCGTCGATCTCGAGCGAGTCGTACAGGTCGCCCGGGCTCTGCTCGGCGACTTCAGGATGGTCGTAGAGGATGATCGGCGACGACAGTACGACCGTCTCGTCCCCGACGAGGACGGGGTAGGTGCCGTCGCTCCGGCAGCCCCGCGCCGCCCCGGCCGCGTCGTCGGGCGGATCGAGGAGCGAGACGAACGTGGCGCCGTCGGCGGCCAACATGGTGTGCACCGCCACCAGGCTCTGGGCCATGGCGTCGGCCCGGGCCGCGTCGCCGCCGCCCCACGCGGTGGCGTTCTCGACCGTCACGGTCACCTTGCGATACGGCGAGGCGTCGCCCACCGGCGCCACCGTGACCCGCAGAGTCGCGTCCACCGGGATCCGCTCTCGCACGAAACGGCCGACTGTGGCCCCGGCTTCGGTGCGTACCTCCTCGGTCTGGGAGCCACCCTCGAGGGTGAACGCCAGCTCGGCGTGCGCCGACCGGCCGTCGGGGGCGACCTCGAGCGGTGGCAGGTCGACGACGCGGTCGACCGCCTCGTCCCACTCGACATGCCGCGCCCCGTCCACCTCGAGCGCCTCGACCGGGACGAAGTCAGCGGGAGACCCGGCGCCGGCGAGCCCCGTCGCGACCGCCGCCTCGATCCGCCGTCGCTGCGTCTGCAGGCACCGCACCCGGACGTGGACGACGGCACGGTCCGCCTTGCCCGTGGTGGCGGGCGCCAGCAGGCACTCGGTCCGGGCCCACCACCGCTCCGAGCCCTCCGCTTCGCAGTAGGCCGGCGGCATCAGCACGCCCCATTGGAAGCGCACCTGGTTCTTCGATGACGATGCTCGATACGGGTAGAGCACGTACCCCTCGTAGAGGACGGCGTCCGCCACCCCCCTCGCCGTGGCGAAGCGGTCGTCCACGGTCGTGGGGTCCGGCGCGGCGCGGTCCCGGGTCACGGTCACGGCCGCTCCTCGGCTTCCTTGAGCAGCTGGGCGAACGCCTGGTCCCACGTCGGGAGCCCCCGGTGGGCCTTGAACTGCTGCAGGTCGTCCAGCGTGTCGCGCCCGAGTCGGACGAACGCGCTGCCGGGGTAGTAGGCATCCATCGTGCTGCGCCACACCGAGACGGGCAGCCGGTGCGACGCCTCCGACGACCAGGAGAGCGGCGCCGCCGCGAAGCCCGTCGTGCCCTTGGTGAAGACGGTGCCCGAGAAGAGGAGGATGAGCGGGATCTCGCCGTCACCGAGCGCGTGCAGGTACTTGGCGGCGGCCACCTCGAAGTCGTAGGTGCACTCGACCGGGAGGTCGAACTCGGTGGCCCCGTCGAACCCCCCGAGCGTCGTCGAGACGTGGGTCCACGCGAAGGGACGCAGCGAGTCGCCCCACTGCGGCGTCTCCCCGAAGAGCTCGTAAAGCTTCTCTTCCTCCCGCTGGCTGTACCGCCGGCGTTGGGGCTCAATCCGAATCTGGCAGCGCAATGCGATGGCGTGCACCCGTTGCCCGTCCGCCTCCTCGAGCTTGATGCGAAACACGATGGTCGGCACTGCCGCGTGCGGCTCGGTCCGGGCGTCGCGGACCTCGAAGCGCAGGTCCGTCATCGCGGACGCGCCCGGGCCCGGACGTCGGCGAAGAAGTCATCGAGCTTGCGGTTCGCCTCACTGCCGCCGTCGAACCCGCGCCAGAGCAGGCGAAGGTGGCCGACCAGCTCGTAGCAGGCGTCGATGGGCACGATGTAGCACTCGGTCCCGCCCGCGCCGCCGTCTCCGTTCGTCCCGCGCCCGCGGCTGCGGCCCCCGAGCCCGGAGCCGGCGGCGCGCACCAGGAACGCCTCGACGTCGGGCTGCATGCAACGCAGCTCGGGGTTGGCCGCCTCCACCTCGGCCCACGTGTCGAGCGGGAGCTCCGACTCGGTGGCGCCCGCCGGGCCGGGATAGAAGGCCGCAATGCGCCCGAGCGCCGAGTTCAAGAAGAAGAACGCCACGCTCACGGGGATCTGCAGGCTGTCCCACTGCGCCGGGGCCAGCTCGAAGTCGTCGAAGGCGACGTAGCGCTCGGGCACGCTGCGGAAATGGTCGCCGCCGGCGCCCTCGGACTCGAAGAGCAGGAAGCAGCCTCGGCACGCGCACATGAGCGTCCGCGAGTGCAGATCGACGAGATGCCGGTGTTCGGGCGAGATGCGCTCGCCGCAGAGCTCGCAAACCTCTTCGACCGGCTCGATCGCTCGCGGCGTGCTCTCGCGTATGCGCTGCAACACGGCGAGCGGGTCGTTCATCGCACCGACACCTCGGACACCCCGGTCGGGCACTCGTCGTACACCGGCTTCGACTTCAGCCCGAGGGTGATCGGCACCGCCCCGTCTGCCCCGGCAGCCCCGGTCGCCCCGCCCTCGTGCCCGCTCTCCTCGACGACGATGCGCGTCACCTCGGGGGCCTTCTCGTGGATGGCCACCTCGACGGCTCCCTGCAGTGTCGCGGCCGAGGAGGGGCAACCGTCGCAGCTCCCGAGCAGGCGGAGTTTCACGGCGCCCAACTCGTCGTCAATGCCCAGGAGCTCCACGTCGCCGCCGTGCTGTCCGAGGAACGGGCGCACGGAGGCGAGCGCCTCCTGGACGCGCGCCTCCATCGGGTCGGGATGCAGCCCGAGCACGAGCAGCAGGCTGGCGACAAGCTCGTCGGCGGCCATATCCGCTGTGACCCCGGGCGCCTGTTCGGCGACGATCTCGAGCATGCGCTCGATCCCCGCGCCGTAGAGCTCCGAGACGAGCCGCAGCAGCTCTTCGGCCAGGTTGAGCGTGCGCGCGTCGGCGCCCTGCTCCAGCTCGAGAAGAGCCTGTTCTATACGCGCACCACTCTGTCGGACGTTCCGGTTCTCAGGCATCGCTCCCTGCGTTCAGAACGGTTAGAACAGCTCTTCGGCGTTGGCTACCCCGGTGGGGGTGTGGAGCTTGCGCAACACCTTGCCCTTGCCGAGATACATGTGGACGCCGCAGGGCAGGCACGGGTCGAAGCTGCGCACGGCGCGCATGATGTCGATGCCCTTGAAGTTCTCCCGGGAGCTCTCCTCGAAGATTGGCGTGTTCATCACCGCGTCCTCGTACGGGCCGGGCGTCCCGTAGCTGTCGCGCGGGTTGGCGTTCCACGGCGTCGGCGGGTACGGGTGGTAGTTGGCGATCTTGCCGCCCTTGATGACCATGTGGTGGGAGAGCACGCCCCGGACCGCCTCGGTGAAGCCGCACCCGATGCCCTCGTCGGGCACCTCGAAGGGCTCCCACGTCTTGGTGTTGCCCTCGCGCACCTCCTTGAGCGCCCGCTCCATGAAGTCGAGGGCGGCCGCCGCAGCGTAGGCCTGGAAGTACGTCCGAGCCCGGTCGCGCTCAAGAGTGTTGGACCACTGCGGGATCTTCCATTCCAGGTCGACCGGGCCGACCAGCGCCGACTTGGGCAGGTGGATCTTGACGCTGGTCCCGGTCGCCTCGAGGTGGTTCGTGTGGACGAGGCCCGACAGCGCCGTCGACCACAACCGGGCGAGGGGCCCGCCGCCGGTGTCGAGGGCCAGGTGATCGGACCCGTCGAACCAGCGCGGCGCCATGACCCAGCTGTACTTGCCGTCGAAGTCGCGCTTCTGGGGCTGCGGGTTGGTGTGCTGGTTCCAGGGGTGGCGCCGGTCCACGGGGTTCCCCAACGGGTCCCGGGTCACGAACATCTCCTGGTCCTCCCAGTCGTCGTAGAAGGAGTGCCCGAGGAGGATGCGGATGCCGAGGTTGATGTCGACGAGGTCGTTGGTGACCAGCTTGCCGTCGACGACCACGCCGGGGGTCACGCCCATGGCCCGTCCCCACTGCGTCATGTCCTTGTACTCGAAGTTGCAGACGTCGGGGTCCTGGAAGGCACCCCAGCACCCGAGGAGGACCCGCCGCCGCCCGACCTCTTCGTAGCCGGGCATCGCCAGGTAGAAGAAGTCGAACAGGTCGTCGTGCATCGGCACGACGCGCTTCATGAACTCCACATAGCGCATGAGCCGGGCGTAGTAGTCGGTGAACAGCTGGATGGTCGCGGTGGTGCCCACCCCACCCGGGTACAAGGTCGACGGGTGGACGTGGCGTCCCTCCATCAGGCAGAACATCTCGCGCGTGTAGCGGCTGACCTGTAGCGCCTCGCGGTAGAACTCACCGGAGAACGGGTTCAGCGACCGCATGATGTCGCCGATCGTCTTGTACCCGTGGTCGCCCGCGTGCGGGGCCTCGGTCCGGTTGGCCTGTTCCAGCACGCCGGGGTTCGTCTCGGCGACCATCTTCTCGCAGAAGTCCACCCCGACCAGGTTCTCCTGGAAGATGTTGTGGTCGAACATGTACTCGGCGGCCTCGCCCAGGTTGACGATCGTCTCGCCGAGGGCGGGTGGGCGCACCCCGTACGCCATTTGCTGCGTGTAGCACGAGCACGTGGCGTGGTTGTCGCCGCAGATGCCACAGATGCGACTCGTGATGAAGTGCGCGTCCCGTGGGTCCTTGCCCTTCATGAAGATGCTGTAGCCGCGGAAGATGGACGAGGTGCTGTGGCACTCCGCCACCTTCCCCGTACCGAAGTCGATCTTCGTGTAGATGCCGAGGCTGCCCACGATCCGGGTGATCGGGTCCCACGACATGTCGACGAGGTCCTTGGAGCTTTCCTTGGACCTCTTCGTCTCGGTGATCGTCGTTGCCATGCCCCTACCTCCAGATCTTCTTGTAGCCGGTCTTGAGATCACTGCCCGGCGTGCGCCACTTGGGCTCGTCGTCCAGTGTGTGCAGCGTGATCTTGCGCAGCCCGCGGATGGCGGTCCCGTACACGCCGCTCGCCATCGTCGACACCCGCGCCCCCGGGGGTTCGTCCATGAAGGGCATGAACTTGTCGGGGAAGCCCGGCATCGTGCAGCCGATGCAGATGCCGCCGACATTGGGGCATCCGCCGACGCCGTTGACCCAGCCGCGCTTGGGGACGTTGCACTTGACCACCGGTCCCCAGCAGCCGAGCTTCACGATGCACTTGGGCGAGCCGTACTCGGTCGCGAAGTCGCCCTGCTCGTAATAGCCCGCCCGATCGCATCCCTCGTGCACGGTGGCGCCGAACAGCCACTGCGGGCGCAACGAGTCGTCGAGCGGGATCATCGGCGCCTGGCCGGTCGCCTGGTAGAGCAGATAGAGGATCGTCTCGGAGAGGTTGTCGGGATGCGTGGGACATCCGGGCACGCACACGATGGGGATGCCGGCCTTGGAGGTCCAACCCCACCCGAGATAGTCGGGCACGCCCATGGCACCTGTCGGGTTGCCGGCCATGGCGTGGATGCCGCCGTAACACGCGCACGTGCCGGCGGCGAGCACCACCAACGCCTTGGGGGCCAGCCGGTCGAGCCACTCGCTCGTCGTCATGGGCTGACCGGTGGCGGGGTTGTTCCCGAAACCACACCAGTAGCCCTCCTTCTTGATCGCCTCGTTCGGGATCGACCCCTCGACGACCAGGACGAAGGGGTCGAGCTCACCCCGGTCCGCCTTGAAGAACCACTCGATGAAGTCGTCGGCTCCGCCGACGGGCCCGCACTCGAAGTCGATGAGCGGCCAGTGCACCGCGATCTTGGGCAGTCCCGGCAGGGCGCCCAGGGCGATCTCCTCGATGCTGGGTTGTGTCGCTGCGGTCAGCGCCACGGAGTCGCCGTCGCAGCTCAGACCCGCGTTGATCCACAGAACATGGACCACTGCCTCTTCGGTTTCCGTCGCCGTCAAGGTTGCCTCCCCGGTCCTCGGCCGCGCGCAGTCGTGCGGCTCTCTGCAGTGTCAGGCGAAGGCGGGCGGGTGTAAATGAGTGTCTTTTGCATCCTCCATTCGGGTCATTCGGACCTCACCCTCTTTCGGCACCCCTGATTGAGTTGGTTGACGCCCCTGACTCGGGGTATGAGGATCCACAGAGCGATGGGCACGCAATCGCAGGCTGGGGGGGCGCCGGCAGCAGAGGGTGCGGCGCGGTTCGGCTTGGCTCCACCGCGCCGCTTCTTACTCCCGGCGATACTCCTGTTGCTCTCCGAGGAACCCGGTTACGGCTACGGGCTCGTCGCACGTCTGAGCGACCTGCAGTTCGGGCACGTCGACCGGCCCGCCGTCTACCGAGCCTTGGCAGCGCTCGAGCAGGACGGCCTTGTCGAGGCGGCCGCCGAGCCTCTCCACTCCGCCTCGGCGCGGCGGGTGTACGCCGTCACGCCGCTCGGCGAACGCGTGCTCCGCGTGTGGATGGGCGTCGTTCGTGAAGAGCACGTGCACCTGGGCGAGGTCATCCGCCGGTACCAGTCCACGGGACGGATGGATGCTGTGCTCTCAGAGGTCGAGAGCGGCTGGATACCCGACGTCGAGCTGGGGTGGTCGTCGGTGTCGACGACGTCCATGTGGCGACGCCGACTCGTCCCTCTCGAGGGCGGGACAGACGAGCCGCCCGACGAGGCCGACCACGCGCCCTCGGTCCTCCCCTCATCGGATGCACAAGGACTGAGCCGCTTCGTCATCGACCCCGAACGCTCCGCGGTGCTGATCGACGCCCGTTCGACGGTTGGACCCATTTCATTCGGCACCATCGGTGTCGAGGGGTCGCTGGACGCCGCACTGGTCGATGGAGTCGTGAGGACTGACATCGCTCCGTCGGGCTCGCTTACCGTCGACGTCACCGCGTTGAGCTCCGGGAACAAGCTCTACGACGCGGAGCTGCAGCGGCGCATCAACTCGCGGCGCTACCCGACAGCCCGGATCGAGCTCCGTGATTGCACGCCGAGCTTGCCGGGTTCGCGCTACCGGTTGCGGGGGGACCTGACGTTCCACGGCATCTCGCGACCCGCCGAGGGCACCGTGTGCGTGGAGGCCATTTCCGACGATCGGATCGTGATCAGCGGCGAACAGGTCTTCGATATGAGGGACTTCGCCCTGCCATCACCCACGGTGCTCATGCTGCGGTTCTTCCCCGACGTGCGCGTGCGCCTCCAAGCGGAGGCGGAACGCACCGACGCCTGAGCGGAGGGTCAGGCGTCGGCGGTGGCGGTGGGCCGCGGGCCCGATCGGTCCGTGACGTCCTGGCCGATGCCCCGGAGGCCGACCACCGCGCAGTCGGAACCCACCGTCGGATTCGCGACGACTCGGATCACCCGGGGCCGACGGCCGACGCCGACGATCCGGTACTCGAGGTCCAGTGGTCTCGATCCGTGCACCGACTGCGTCATCGCGGCACGAACCATTTCTCGATCGTCCGAGGCGATGAGTTCCATATAGGCCTCGAACGTGCCCGCAAACTCGAGCGGGTCGACATCATGGATCCGGTGGAATTCGAGGCTCCACTGCACGGCACCGGTTCGCAGGTCCCAGAGCCAGCTGCCCACGTGTGACAGCGCCTGGCCTTCTTCAAGCCGCACATCGATCTCGGCCAGTGTGGCCTGGGCGAGACGTTGCTCGGTGACGTCCCGAGCCACCATGACCCATCCGTGTTCGGTTTGTGACGCCGATGTCTCCACGTTCGGGAGCGGTGCCAGAGAGAGCGACACCGGTATGGGCATTCCGTCAGGTCGGACGATCTCGGAGTCGAAGTGCCGGATGCACTCGCCGGCCGAAACGGTGGCAAACAGCCGATCCATCGCGTCGGCCCAGTGATCCGGAAAGAGCCCGCGCACCGATGTGCCCACGATTTCGGCCGATGGTTGTCCGAACAGCCTCTCGGCGCTGCCGCTGAACAAGGTCACGGTCGAGGAGGAGTCGCACGCGATGACGGCGTCGTCGGTCAGGTCGATCACCAGGGAGAACAACGTCTCCCGCAGGGCGCGCACGGGAGTCGCGTCGCCCACTCTGTCATCGACATGACCCATGGAGCCCCCGACCGGTCCCGCCCGTTTGCATCGTCGGCGGCGCAGTGGCTACGCCGCCTGTCCTCATCCTAAGACTCGTCGGCCCGATTCGCTCCGTGGCTCGAGAGCGACCATGAACAGCGGTGCCTACCCGGTCGCGCAGGCGGAGCAGCGGCCCAACATCGCGAAGTGATGCGGATCGATGGTGAACCCGAAACGGGTCGAGGCGTCCCGAGCGAGTCCGGAGAACATGGAGTCGGGGACCTCGATGAGCGTGCCGCATTCCTCGCACACGAAATGGCCGTGCACGGACGTGGCCAGGTGGTACGTAGCCGGGCCGTGTCCGAAATGGGCGTGCACGACAACCCCGAGGCGCTCCAGCTCCTCGAGGTTCCGATAGATGGTCGAGAGGTGGATGTCGGGGGCCTCGGCTTGCACCTCGCCGGCGAGCTCCTCGGCGCTGCGGTGCCCGGTTGAGCTGAAAAGGATCCGCAGGAGGATCCGCCTCGAAGAGGTCACCCGCCCACCGTGCTGACGCACCAGTTCCAGCGCGTCCTCGAGTGTGCTTGCCTCTCCCGGCACCGCCGGTTGGGTCGGAGATCGCCGACTCACGTTGCGATGCTACCGGGGCCTGTTTGTGGGGACAGCGACGCCCACCCGGTGCCTTTTACACCTATTGCAAATCACTCGCATTAGCAAATACAGTGCGTTTGAGCCCGCCAGACCCACGACCACGGACAGAGGAGCGGCGCTGGCGCGCAACCACGGAAGGGAGAGCCGATGGCGTTGACCGCAACGACGCTCGGTTTCTTCAAGTCCGAACGCTGGCGGCTCACGAGACAGGAGCGCATCCGACTGGCCGGAATGGCGACTGTGGTCATCGCTCTGAACGTGATCGGATGGTCGCTGCTGGCCGCGGCGCTTGGCGCCCACCTGCATGTTTCACAGACCAAGGTTTTTGGATTCGGGACCGGCGTGCTGGCCTACACGCTCGGGATGCGCCACGCCTTCGATGCTGACCACATAGCGGCGATCGACAACACGACCCGCAAGTTGGTGGGCGAGGGCAAACGACCCCTCGGGGTGGGGTTCGCCTTCTCGCTCGGCCATTCGAGCGTCGTTTTTGTCCTCGCTCTGGCCTTGAACTTCGGGATCCACGCGCTCAATCTCCAGGTCAGTCAGGGATCTTCGGGTTTCCACGCCGCCACGAACATCATCGGCACCTCGATCTCGGGCACGTTCCTCTACCTCATCGCCTTGGTCAACCTGTTCGTCCTCATGTCCATCTTTCGGATCTACCGGCAGATGCGATCGGGGCGCTACGACGCCGCGGAGCTGGAGCGTCAGCTCGCCAACCGAGGCCTCATGAACCGCGTGCTACGCGGCTACTCGCAGCGAATCGACTCCTCTTGGAAGATGTACCCGGTTGGCGTGCTGTTCGGGCTTGGCTTCGACACGGCGACAGAGGTCGCCCTGCTCGTCCTCGCCGGGTCGGCCGTCGTGGGAGGCCTGCCGGCTTACGCCATCGTCGCGTTGCCCGTTCTCTTCGCGGCGGGGATGTGCCTGTTCGACACGCTCGACGGATGCTTCATGAACTTCGCCTACGACTGGGCGTTCTCCAACCCGGTGCGCAAGGTCTTCTACAACCTGACGATCACGGGGCTGTCCGTCGCCGTCGCCTTTTTCGTCGGCTCCATCGAGGTCCTGGGCCTGATTGCTCAGGAGGCCAACCTCAGTTCGCCATTCTGGAACGTCGTCCGCGGGTTCAACATCAATATGGCCGGCTACGTCATCGTCGGCGTGTTCGTCGTGACCTGGGTGGCGGCCTGGGCGTACTGGCGTCTGGCCCGGGTTGAGGAGCGCGTTGTCCTGGAGCCAGCCTTCGACCGGGCCAAGGTGACCCAGGCTCTCGAGCCGCTCGCGGATCGCGTGCCAGAGGCCGTGCCCAACTGACCCGAGCCGACCCGGCCGTCACTCGGTATGCTCCGATTCGAGGTGTAAGCGATGCACGAACTGTCGATCTGCAGTGCAATCGCCAATGCGGCCGCCAAACACGCGGAAGGCCGCTCGGTGTCACAGGTCACGGTGCAGATCGGTCATCTCCGCCAGGTCGTGCCCGACGCGCTCCAGTTCAGCTGGGAAGTGGTCGCGACCACCACGGCCGAAGAGCTCACCAAGGCCCACTTGATCGTCGAAGAGGTCCCCGCCGTCGTTGAGTGCTCGGACTGCGGCGTTCGAACCACTCTCGATATGCCGATCCTTGCCTGCGGCTCGTGCGGCAGCTTCGACGTAAAGCTGCTGAGCGGCGAGGAGCTCCGAGTCGTGTCGATTGATCTGGTGGACGCGTAGCCGTGGGCCGGTTCCATGTGCACGCGGACGGCACCGCCCATGATCATGCCCACCTTGCCGGCCATGCAGCCGACCACCAACACGGTCACGACGACGACCACTCCGATGGCCACGACGTCGGGGATCACTCTGGCTACACAGAGACGGGGCACACGAGGGTCACCATCTTGGAGAACCTTCTTTCCGAGAACGACCGAGTCGCTGACGACAACGGCAAGCGGTTCGCCGCGACAGGAGTCCGGGCCGTCAACCTCATGTCGTCGCCCGGCGCCGGCAAAACGACCCTGCTTCGCAAAACCCTGGAACAACTGAGCAGCTCCCTGCGCATCGGCGTCCTCGAGGGCGACATCGCGACGACGCTCGACGCTGATCAGCTCGAGGGGAGCGGTGCGGCGGCCATCTCCGTCGTCAACACGAGCGCCGGGTTCGGTGGGGAATGCCATCTCGACGCGGTCATGGTCCGATCAGGTATCGATCGCCTTCCCTTGATGGAGCTGGATCTCCTCGTCATCGAGAATGTGGGCAACCTGGTGTGTCCGGCCGAGTTCCGCGTCGGCGAGCACGCACGGGCGATGGTGTATTCGGTCACCGAGGGTGAGGAAAAGCCCTTGAAGTACCCGGTGATGTTCAGGGCCGTGGACGTCGTCGCGGTGAACAAAGTCGATCTCTTGCCGCACCTCGACTTCGACCTCAAGGCCTTTCTGGCCAACCTCACCTCGGTCAATCCCTCGGCAAGGATCATCATGACCAGTGCAAGGACCGGTGAAGGAGTCGACGAATGGTGCGACTGGTTGGCTGCGCAGAGCAGCTCGGTTTGAGCAGCGCTCAACCCGGATGCGCTACAGCGACTGGATTGCCGCGATTCCAACCACCGGTTGGTTCAACGGCTGTCCACCCGCTGACCCGAAAAACCCGGCGTCGCCGAAATTAAAGATCCCGCCGTCGCGGCCCACCATGTAGTACCCCTCGCCATCGGCCGTACGGTCCATCCCCACGATCGGTGCGCTCAAGGGCGCACCTCCCATCGACCCGAAATAGCCGACGTCGCCGAAGCTGAAGATGCCGCCGTCCGAGGCGACCAGCCAATAGCCGCCCCCGTCGGGGGCTGCAGTCATGGCGACGATGGGCTTCTGCAGCGGCAACCCGCCGGTGGAGCCATAGAAGTTGGAGTCCCCATAGGCGAAAATCCCGCCATCGGAGGCAACGAGCCAATACCCGCCTCCGTCGATGGTCGCCGCCATACCGACGATTGGCTTGTCCAGGGCCATACCACCCGTTGAGCCGTAGAAGTCTGCGTCGCCGTAGGCGAAGATGCCGCCGTCGGATGCGACGAGCCAATACCCGGCTCCGTCGGGGGTTGGTGTCATGCCGACAATTGGCGCGTTGAGGTGTGTCCCGCCGGTCGACCCGTAGAAGACGGCATCCCCGAAGGCGAAGATCCCGCCGTCGGAGGCCAACAGCCAATAGCCGGCGTCGTCTGGCGTTGCCGCCATGCCGATGATCGGTGCGTTGAGGTGCAGCCCTCCGGTTGAGCCGTAGAACTGGGCGCCGCCATAGCTGAAGATCCCTCCGTCGCTGGCTACCTCCCAGTAGCCGGGCGCGCTGATTGGCCGAATAGTGAGTGTCAGTTGCACATCCCCGGACAGCTGATTCGAATCGGTGACCGTAAAGGTCACCGTGTACTCACCTGAGATAGTCGGGGTGCCGCTGATGGTTCCGCTCGGATTGAGGTGCAGTCCTGGCGGCAACGCGCCTCCGCTGACAGCCCACGAATAGGGCGCGAACCCGCCTGTTGCCTGGACCGAGCCGGAATACGGAATCCCGATGGTGCCGACCGGAAGGCTTGTGGTTGTCACAGTTGGGGCAGAGAGGGCCTCGATCGTTCCCCCGAAGTTGGAACTCGTCCCGACGGCTACGCAGTTCACCGGGCTGCCGCACGAGACGCCATCGAGGGAGCCAACGCCGGACGGGGCACTGGTCGGGCTCCAGCTCGACCCACTGTTGGATGTGTTGATGATGGTGGTACCGCCGACGGCCACGCAGGATGTCGTGGTGATGCAGCCGATGCCGACGAGTGTCGTGGTTCCTGTCTGCGCGCCTAGGTCTGACCATGTGGTACCGCCGTCGGTCGTGTGGACGACGTGAGAGCCGACGGCAAAGCATGTTGTCTCGCTCGGGCATGCGATGCCATCAATCGGACCGGTGTACCCGGTCGGAACCAGTTGGGGCGTCCAGGTTTCTCCACCATCCGTCGTCGCAACGATGGCAGCACCTGGACCGGGGGAGGCCGAGCCGATGGCGGTGCAATGCAACGCATCAGAGCACGCAATGCCACTGAAATTGCTCACCCCCGAGGGTGAGTATTCCCTCGTCCACGAGGCGCCACCATTTGTGGTCCCGATGATGCTTGGAGAGTTCAAGGCAGAATCAAAGTCGCTGACCGCCTGACAGGTTGAGCTCGTCGAGCAAGAGACCGCGGTGAGAAGGCCGACGTCAGCCGGAACTGACTCAGAGGTCCAGGCCGCGCCACCATTTGTGGTTGCGATCAGTGCAGGACTTCCGAATATCCCAAAGCCAGCCGCGGTGCAATCGGAAGCGGTCACGCACGAGATTCCGTTGAGCCCACTGACCTCAGCCGGGATGCTCTGGGCATGCCATGCGTAGCCGGCGTTCTGAGAAAACTGCACGGTATTCACGCCAGCGGCGAAGCAATGGACTAAGTCTGGACAAGAGACGGAGCTAAGTCTGCCAGTTCCCTGTGGTGGGAAGTCCTGTGACCAAGACTGCCCTCCGTTGTTCGTGCTGATGATCGTTGAACCAGTGCCGGTGTTGCCGCTATCTCCCACCGCAATGCAGTCACTCGAGCTCAGGCATGAGATGCCGGTGACGTTGACAGCGCTACTAGGCGGACTGTCAAGTGACCAAGTGATGCCGTTATCAGAGGTTCCAACCAAATAAGTATTC
>DASXEK010000063.1:0-126662 GCA_036490155.1 Acidimicrobiales bacterium
ACGGCTACTGGTTGGCCGGTGCGGACGGCGGGGTCTTCAACTACGGCGACGCCCCGTTCCTCGGTTCGATCTACACCGCCATCCCGGGCAAGAAGCTCAACGGGCCCATCGTCGGGATCCAGCACCTCGGGTCGGCGTCGAGTTAGCAGCTCTGACGCTCGCGTCCTGAACCAGTGCGCCGTGCGTGTGCGCGGCGCACTGGCGTGCGGGCTGTAACGTCCACGCCGTGGCACGCACCCCGACCAACACGCACGAGTGGCTCAGCTTCGAGGACGAGGACGAGGAGAGGACGTGGGTCTTCGACTTCACGTTCCTGACGAGCAACTGGACCTGCATTTTCGGCAACGGCTGCCAGGGCGTACTCACGGGGCCGGCACCTGAACTGGTGCAGGGCTGCTGCAGCTACGGGGCGCACCTGGTCGACAAGAAGGATGCCCGGCGGGTGGAGAAGGCGGCCGCGACGCTGACGCCCGAGGAGTGGCAGAACCACGGCGTCAAGAAGACCGTGATCCACACCAACAAGCACGGCGAGACGGTGACCCGGCTGCACAAGGACGCCTGCATCTTCCTCAACGGGCCGGACTTCCCCGCCGGAGCGGGGTGTGCGTTCCACATTGCCGCGGCCGCGCGCGGGGTCAATTTCATGACGCTCAAGCCCGAGGTCTGCTGGCAGTTGCCGCTACGCCGTGAGGACCAGGTCGACGACGACGAAGGCCACGTGACTTCGGTGGTCCGCCAGTGGGACCGGAGGCACTGGGGTAAGGGCGGTCGCGAATTCCATTGGTGGTGCACCGAATCCCATGAGGCGTTCGTGGGCAAGAAGCCCGTGTACCGCGAGATGCAGGACGAGCTCACCAAGATGGTCGGGGCCAAGGTGTACGACCAGTTCGTCACTCTGGTACGCGAGCGCGAGCGCATGCGAACCAAGGGTGTGCCCCTCCCCCATCCGGCGGTGCGACGGCGCGGCGCACGGAGCGGGGCTGGCGCGGAGAAGGTTGACGCCACCGGCGCCTGAGGCACCCGGCTGAGGCCGGCCGGCGCGCCGGCCCAACCTGCCTAGTCGTTCAGGGGGTCGTCGTCCGTGTGGGGCGTCGTGGGCATGGAGCCGAGGATGCGGTCGTACTGGTCCTCTTCGGCCAGGCACCAGGAAGCGTGCACGTCGTCGGGCTCAGCCCCGCACTCGGGGCACGTTCCGGTGGCCTCAGTGGTCGACCGCTTCAAGCTGCGCGCCTCTTCGAAGCGCCGATGGCGTCCCTTTTTCACGAGAACTCCTTGTCACACCCGGTCCGCACCTTGGCGTTCCACCCCCACGGCCCAACCGTACGGGCCCGTTCGACCGCCGTTCCATTGTAGTGGGTGGGACCACCGGCACGACTCGAGACCAGGTCAGGAGCGACATTTCCCGGCGGGCCCACACGGCGGCAGCCGCCGAGCCAGTGCGGCTGTGGTAGGCGCCGAACCGCGGCGCAGCCTCTACGCTGACCGCCGTGCCCGCCTTCGACCCACAGGAGATGGTGGCCCGCTTCCGCCAGCGGGCCGAAGCCGTCCGCACGCGGGGCATGCCGCCCATCGAGGGACCCGAGCGGCAACGGTTTCGCCAGCAGGCCCAACAGGACTTCGCCGACTTCGCCATGATCGGCGACGCCGAGGCGGAGCTGGTCGACGGGATCTTGACCCTGCGCGTCGACCTGCGGCCGAAGGAGCCAGAGGGCGACACCCCGGCGACCTGAACCGGCCGGCGCCGGATCAGCCGCCGTAGTGCATGCGGGTGTCCTCCATGCGCAGCACCTCGGAGGGCTCACCGCCGACGTCGGTCACCTCGCCGATGCAGAGCGTGTGACTACCTAATTCCTCGGTGCGCGTGAGGTCGCAGACCAGGAACCCCGCGGCAGAGGCGAGCACGGGGAGCCGGTCGCGCCCGACCTCGGAGACCGCGTGGCCCGACAGGGCGAGGACGGCCCCGTCAGGGGAACGCTCGACGTCGACGACGGGCTTGACGAAACGCCGGACCACGTCGCGCTCGGAGCGAGGGAGCAGCGAGATGCTGAACGCGTGGCCCTCGCGGACGAGTCGCATCGTCACGGCCTCGCGCTCGAGCGCCACGGCGACGAGCTTGGGCTCGAGGCAGACCTGCACGACGAGGTTCGCCGTCATCAAGTTGACCTCGTCGCCGGCGCGGGTGCCGATCAGGTACAGGCCGGTCGGCATGGCCCACAGCACCCGGCGGCGGTGTCGGTCGAGGTCGTCGTCGTTTGCCGTCGTCATCCGAAGATGCCTCCCGAATTGCCGGTGTTGCCGGCGGTCGTCGTCGTGACCGGCACCTGGCCATCGACGGTGCGGATGCGCTGGAGCACCTCGTTGTAGATGGCCTCGGCCTTGATGGCGTTGCGGCTGGACTCGGCCAGAAGCTTCTTGTTGGTCGAGCCGGCGTCGTAGCACTCGTTACCCGCCGTGCCCTCGAGGCCGTAGGCCTTGGTGAGCAGGTCCGTCACCTCGGGGTCGGGCGAGGGCAGTTCGTCGTTCGCCGCCTCGGCGTCGGTGACCAGCGTGGCGCAGTCAGCGCGGAGGGCGCCGGCGCCGTTGGGGACAGCCTTGGGGACGCGGGCGTTGTCGGCGACGAGGATGCCGATATCTCCGCCGAAGCTCGTGCCGTTGACCCAGACGGACATGCGGTGGGCCGGTGACCCCGTCTGGTCTTCACCTGCGCACGACGTGAGCGTCACCGCCGCCGCCACCGAGACGGCGAGGGAGGCGACCAGGAGGCGGGGCCTCACGCGTCGACGTTCGGGCGGGGCGGCGTTGCGGGGCTCACGTGGTCTGGAGGATGTGGACGGTTTGGCGTCCCTTGCGCAGGACCACGTAGCGATCGTGGAGGAGGTCCTCCTTGCCCAGGGCGCGCCCGGCGTCGGTCTGGCGCACGTTGTTGACGTAGGCACCGCCGCCGTCGATGGTGCGGCGGGCGTCGGCCTTCGACTTGGCCAGGCCCGTGCGCTCGAGCGCGTCGACCAGGGTGAGGCCACCGTCGACCAGTTCGGCCCGGGGCACCGGCGTCGTGGGCGCATCCGCCGTCACGGCCAGGAGCATGTCCTCGCTGAGCCCGGCGATCTCCTCGCTGAAGAGCGCGGCCGAGGCCTCCTCGCTCTTGGCCACCTCGGCGTCACCGTGGACGAGGCCGACGACGGCGCGAGCCAGCTCCTTTTGGGCGGTGCGGTGCTGAGGGCGTTCGGCGGTCTCGGTGTCGAGGTGCCTGATCTCGTCGTGGTCGAGGAAGGTGAGGAAACGGAGTAACTCCCCCACCTGCTCGTCGGCCGTGTTGACGAAGAACTGGTACATGGCGAACGGGCTCGTGCGGGCTGCGTCCAGCCACACCGTGCCGGCCTCGGACTTGCCGAACTTGGTGCCGTCGGGCTTGAGGATGAGGGGCGTGGTGAGACCCCAGACCTCGTCGCCGCAGACCTTGCGGATCAGCTCGATGCCCATGGTGATGTTGCCCCACTGGTCGCTGCCGCCGATCTGCAGCTCGCACCCGTGGTCGACGTGGAGGCGCAGGTAGTCGTAGGCCTGCAGCAGCATGTAGCTGAACTCGGTGTAAGAGATGCCCTGGTCGGGACGCTCGAAGCGTGAGCGCACCGACTCCTTGGCCACCATCTGGTTGACGGTGAAGTGCTTGCCCACGTCGCGCAGGAACTCCAGCGTCGAGACGGTGCCCAGCCAGTCGGCATTGTTGAGGAGGAGGGCGTTGTCGAGGTCCAGGAACTGGCCAAGTTGGGGGCGGATCCTCTCGAGGTAGCCGTCGATCGTCTCGCGCGTGAGGAGCTGGCGCTCGTCCTCCTTGCCCCCTGGGTCCCCGATCATGCCGGTGCCGCCGCCGGCGAGGGAAATGGGCCGGTGACCGGCCTCTTGGAACCGCCTGAGCGTGCACAGCTGGAGGAGGTTGCCGTGGTGCAGGCTGTCCGCTGACGGGTCGAAGCCGGCGTAAACGGTGAGGCCCGGTTCGTCGAGGCGCGTGGGCAGGTCGGGATCGGTGACTTGGTGGATCAGACCGCGGAAGGCGAGATCCTCCGAGAGCGTGGGCATGGCGACGACTTTGCCATACACCGATAGGTTGATCGGCCGCATGCCTCGGTCCGCTCCCAACTCGATCGTCCCAGGTCGGGGTTGGTCCGTGCCGGCCCGGGGAATGCGCACCCCATCGTCGTGGTGATCGGGCTCTCGTGGTGATCGGAATCGAACAGGCGTCGCTTCCCATGGAGGGGGCGCTGCCGCCCGACCTGCAGGGCACCCTGTTCCGGATCGGGCCCCGGTGGCCGTGGGCCGAGCCCTCGGCCGAGCCGGGCTCTGGGCCGGACGCGGACGGCACGGGTGGGGCGGCGGGCGACCGCGGCTCCGGCCCCGAGCCCGGGCCCGGGCCCGGAGCGCCGGATGGGAACGGTGGCGCCGGGCACGGCGTTCCCCTCGGTGCCCTCCACGCCGTGGAGTTCCGCGACGGTTTGGCCGTGTCGTACCGGTGGGGCGAGTCCGACGCCGACGCCGATGTCTTCTGGCACTCCGGATCGGTGCTCGCGTTGGCCGAGACCGGCCTGCCCTCCCAGTACTCGCGCCTCCTCGAACCGCAGGAGTTCGCCGGCGCGCTGACCGTGCCCGTCGCGTCGCACGTCCCGCGGGTGGCGGCCGACGGGAGCCGGGTGCTGTTCGCCGTGGACGACGGGCTGGGGACTGCGGAGCGGCCGGCCGGCCTCGTTCGGCCCGGCGAGGAGCTGGACGGCATCTGGCTGCGCCTCGGCGAATGGGATGCGCACGGCGCGCTCCGGGGCGCGCAGGCCGTCGAGCTCGAGCGCGCCACGTGGCAGCACGACGTCGCGGTCACGTCCGGGCACGTCGTGTTCATTGAGTCGCCGACGACGCGCCTCGAGGATCCGGCGGGCGTCCGGGTCCCGTTCGCCTGGGTGCCTGGTGCCGAGGCGTGGCTCGGCGTGGTCCCCCGGAGCGGTGACGGCACGCAGGTGCGGTGGTTCCGCCTCGATCCTTGCCTGGTCACCCACGTGCTCGGTGCCTGGGAGGACGAAGCGTCCGGCGACATCGTCATGTACGTCTGCCGCTACGACGCGCTCGAAGCGGGTCGGCCGTTCGACCCGGCGCAGTCGGTCGTGGGGCCCCCGGGGGTCGGGCTGACCTCCATCGGGGGGTGCCTGGGTGTGCTCGAACGGTGGCGACTGGCGGGTGACCGCGTGGAGCGGTCGCAGGTCGACGACCGCTACGTGGAGTATCCCCGTCGGGACGCCCACTTGGAGGGTGCGCCGTTCCGCTACGGCTACAGCCTCGAAGAGGAGTGGGCGGAGCCGGGCTCTGCGGCCGACGCGTGGCACGACGCCGCGGTGGACCGCCACGCCGTATTGGACCGCAGCTGTGCGCCGGTCGGCCTCCTGAAGTTCGACCTGTCCCGCGACGAGGTGACGGCGTGGCGGCCCGGGCCCGGGCGCCGGCCGAGCGAGCCGCTCTTCGTGCGGTCGGTGGAAGGACGCAGCGACGACGAGGGCTGGCTGCTCAGCGTCGTCGACGACGTGAACCGGGGCACCAGCGACATCTACGTCCTCGACGCCTCCTCCATGGGGCGACGCGGTCCCGAGGCGGTCGTCCATCTGCCCGTGCGCCTCCCGCTGCACAGCCACGGGGAGTGGGTGCCGGCGGACCGGTACCGCTGAACCGGGCCACGGGCCCGGGTCTCGAACATTTTCTGAGGGCGCGCGCTCGTCGCGCGCGGCGACCGTTCTCCGCTCGTATGACGCCTTCGACAATGCGAGAGGGGCCACGGCCCGATTCGGTCTCCCGGCGCACCGACGGCCTGGTCACCAGCGTGATCCAGCACCACCGGGCCATCTCCGCCCATCAGAGCCAGCTGCTGGCGGCGGTCGTCGAACTGGACCGACGCAAGGCGTGGCGCGTCGACGGCGCGACCTCCATGGTGGCGTGGCTGGTCCAGCAGTGCGGCGTGGCCGCCGCCACCGCCCGCGAGTGGGTCACGGCGGCGGCGAAGCTGCAGGACCTCCCCAAGATCTCCGACGCGCTGTCACGAGGGAAGCTCTCCTTCGACCAGGTCAAGCCGCTCGTCGAAGTGGCCAAGCCCGAGACCGACGCCACACTGGCCGAACAGGCGACGCACTGGTCGGCCAAACAGGTGCGCGAGCTGGCCATCGCGGCCCGCCAGCAGTCCGACGGACAGGCCACCGGCTTCTACGCCCGCCGCTTCCTCCGCTTCGACGACCGTCGACGGACGCTGACGGGCGTCCTGCCCGAGGACCAGTACGCCGTGGTGAAGGGCTCGCTCGTCGCCCGAGCCAGCCGGCGGCTGAAGGCAAGGGCGCCGTTCGACCAGCGGATGGCGGATGCGTTGGTTGTGCTGTGCAAGCGGGACGGCGCCGGGCCGGTGGCGGAGGGCGACGAGGTCCCGAGGGCGGGCGGCATGCGACGCAACCGGCCGACCGTGGTGGTCCACGCCGACCTGGGCTTCCTGGCCGGAGGCGACGGAGGCGCCGAGCTCGATGTGCTCGGGCCGCTCTCCCGGGAGGTGGCCCGTCGGCTTGCCTGCGACGCCAAGGTCCTGGTGTCGGCGGACGGACCGGGCGGGCAGAGCCTCAACCTCGGCCGGACCCGGCGTGATCCTTCCGACGCGCAGCGCATCGAGATCCGCCGGCGCGACAAAGGCTGCCGGTTCCCCGGCTGCACCCATACCGAGTTCACCGACGTCCACCACGTGCTGCACTGGACGAACGGCGGGGCGACGGACCTGCGCAACCTCGTAGAGCTGTGCGACCAGCACCATCGCTTCGTGCACGAGATGGGTTGGAAGCTCTCGGGCGACGCCAACGTCGAGTTGACCTTCCGGAGCCCCACCGGGAGGCTCACGACCTCGACCCCGTCCCCCGCCTTCAGGGGCCAAGCGCGAGACGGACCGCCTGGTTGATCGCGTCGTGCACGGCGACGTTCTGTGCGCGCGTCGGGACGCGCACCCGGACGAGTGCCGGCACGGCCGGCGCGGCGGCCAAGGCGGGCTCCAGGTCCGACAGCTTCGTCACCTCCTCGACCGGGAGGCCGAAGCCGCGCGCCACCGCGCCCAGATCGGTGGTGGGCGGCGTCCCGAAGAGCGGCTCGAACACGTCGGGGCGCAACGTCGTCGCCTGGGGTAGGAACGAGAAGATCCCCCCACCGTCGTTGTCGACGACCACGAAGGTGCACGGCACCTCCGGCACGTTGACGAGCCCGGAGACGTCGTGGAGGAAGGCGAGGTCCCCCAGGAGCGCCAGGGTCTGGCGCGCCGCGCCGGACGCTGCCACGCCGAGGGCGGTGGAGACCACGCCGTCGATCCCGTTGGCGCCCCGGTTCGCCATCACGTTCGGTGGCGCCGGGAGCGCCGGGGCGTACCACTCGAGGTCCCGGATGGGCATGGAGGCCGAGACCACGACCGCAGCGTCGACCGCCGCGGCGTGGCGGTACAGCGCCCTGGCCACCTGGGGCTCGCTCAGCTCCGCCCCGAGCACACCGTCGATGGCCTCCTGCGCCCGCGCCTCCATCCCACGCCACGAGGAGAGCCATCCCGGGTCGGCGGCGCCCTCGTCACCGGCCCTCTCGGTCATGGCCGCCAACCAGGCGTGCACGTCCTGGTGGACGAATTCGGTGGCCACCCGGAGCGGATCGGGCCGCTGCCGCCACGGGTCCACGACGACGATCCTCGCCCCGGCGGCTGCGGCCTGCGTGACGTAGTCGCCGAGCGCCTTGGAGAGCCAGGGTGCGCCGAGCTGCACGACCACCTCGGGGAGGTCCGGGCGGGTGCGTACGATGGCGTCGGCCGCGGCGATCGTCCCCTCGACGCGGCATCGTGACAGCGGATCGGCGAGCACGGGCCAGCCGAGCCTGCTGGCGAACACGCCCACCGCATGCGCGTCGGCGCGGCCGTAGGACGGACCACCGACGACGACGATTCCCCGACCCTCGAGCCGGTCGTCGGACGCGGGCGCCGCCGGAGGGCGCTCGGCGGGCGGCGCGACCGCGGGGCCGCCCGGTGCGGGGAGCGTGTCGGGGGCGTCGGTCAACGGCTCGCGAAACGCGAGGTTGAGATGCACGGGGCCCGGCCCGTTCGGGCCGTGCATGGACTCGGCGAAGGCGCGTGCGGCGAGCGGGCGCCACGTCGCCTCCGCTCCGGCGGCCGGCACCCCGGGGTCGGTCCGCCAGCGCGCCTCCCCCGCAAAGAGCGCGTCCTGCTCGATCGTCTGGGAGGCACCGGTGTGGTGGAGCTCCGGCGGCCGGTCCGCCGTGCAGACGATGAGGGGCACGCGCGCGTGGTGGGCCTCGACGACCGCGGGGTGCAACTCGGCGGCGGCCGTCCCGCTCGTCACGCAGACGACGACCGGTCGCCCGTTCGCCCTGGCGAGGCCGACGGCGTAGAACGCGGCACTGCGTTCGTCGAGGCGGACGTGGGCCCGCAAGCGTTGCGCCAGCGGCAGGGCGAGCGGCGTCGACCGCGACCCCGGGCACACCACGGCGTCGCGCACGCCGAGCCGGGCCCACTCGTCGACGAGGGTGGCGGTGAAGGTGGCCTGTACGCTCACGCGACGTGGCCCTCCATGTCGAGCTGCGGGGTTCGGGGCCACCGGTGGTGCTGCTGCACGGCTTCACCCAGACGGGGCGGCTGTGGGGGCGCTTCGGAGAGCGCCTGGCCGACTCGCACACCCTGATCGCGCTCGACCTGTCCGGGCACGGTGGATCGGACGCCGTCCGGGCCGATCTCCCGGCGACCGCCGGCCTGGTCGCCGACGCGGCCCGCGACGCCGTCGGTGACGCGCCCTGCACGGTCCTCGGGTACTCGCTGGGCGCCCGGGTCGCCCTGCACGTCCTGACCCAGGGGGGCCTGCGGGTACGCCACGCCGTCTTGATCGGCGCGACCGGAGGGATCGAGGACCCCGACGCACGCGCCACGCGGCGCCGGTCGGACGAGGCGCGGGCCGACGATCTCGAGGCGTCGGGCGACGTCGAGGGCTTCCTCGACTCTTGGCTGCACGGTCCCATGTTCGAGGGGCTGGGCGCAGGCGCGGAGCGGGACGAACGACTCCGCAACAGCGCGGCCGGACTGGCCTCGAGCCTGCGACTCTGCGGCACCGGCACCCAGGAAACGCTGTGGGACGCGTTGGCCGCGGTCCGCTGCCCCGTCCTGGCGCTGGCCGGGACGGACGACACGCGCTTCGCGTCGCATGCGCTGCGCATCGCGCGCCTGGTCCCGCTCGGGGTGGCGTCGCTGATCCCCGCCGGCGGGCACGCCGTCCACCTCGCCCAACCGGATCACGCGGGACGGGTCGTGGAGCACTGGCTCCGTGCAGTCGACCGGTCCCCGGCCGGCTGAATCCTCACACCAGCAAGCCGACGGTGAGAAGGATGCCCACCGCGAGCTGCAGGCGCGCCGTCGTCCCGAGCATCGGCAGGAGGCGACGCGCCTCGCGGTCGCCGAGGGCCAACCGGACCGGGAGGATGGCGAGGGGCGTGGCAACCAATGCGAGGAGCGCCCAGGACCGGTAGCCGTAGAGGACCCCGATGGAGAGTGCGACGCCCATCAACGTGAAGCAGTACAGGAGGCCCGCCCGGCGGCGGCCGAGTCGCACGGCGAGGGTCCGCTTACCGGCCTCGGTGTCCGTGTCGATGTCGCGCAGGTTGTTCGCCTGGAGCAACGCGGCGGCGAGCAGGCCAACGGGTACGCCGGCCCACAGCGCGAGCCCCCAGTCAAAGGGGGTGGAGAAGGCATGGCCTTGAAACGCCCAGAGGAAGGGCGAGTGCTGGACGTAGGCGGAACCCGCCGTCGCGACCAGGCCGAAGAAGACGAAGACGAAGAGCTCGCCGAAGCCGTAGTACCCGTACGGTTTCGGCCCGCCCGTGTAGGCCCACCCGGCGACGAAGCAGATCGCCCCGAGCGGAATGAACCACCAGGTGACCCGCGCCGCCAAGAGGAGTCCCGCCACCCCGGCGACGCCGAACGCGCCGGCGGCCGCGAGCTTGACCTCGCGGACGGTCGCCAAACCCCCGGCCACCAGGCGCACGGGCCCCACCCGACTCTCGTCGGTGCCTCGCTCGCCGTCCGCGTAGTCGTTGACGTAGTTGGTCCCGATCTGGATGCCGAGCGCCACGACCAGGGCGAGCAGCGCATTCAGCCACGACACCCGATGGTCGAGCTGCAAGCACCGTGTGGCAACGCTGGAACACGTGGCCACGAGGTGGCCGCTGGACTGGTAGCCCGCCGCCGTACCGACGGCCACCGGCACGACCGCCGCGGGGAGCGTACGCGGCCGGGCGCCTGCGGCCCAGACCTTGAGGGGTGGGCTCACGAAACGGAAGGGCCGAAGACCGCGGACTGCACGGCGCCCTACGCTACTGTCCGGTGCCAGAGCTCGTCGCACTCGATCTCCCTGGTGGGATGGGGTTTGTCGACGCCCTGCGGGCCATCTGGGACACGGGAGACGCCGCCGCGCCGCTCGACCCGCGCCTCCCTGGGACCGCCCGGCGCACGATGCTCGAGGCGCTACGCCCGACCCGGATCGTCGGCTCCGACGGCGAGCAGCACGCCCTGCCCGGCGGGGTACCGGTCGACGACGGCGACGCCCTCGTCGTGGCGACGTCGGGCACGTCGGGCACGTCGGGCCAACCCAAGGGCGTCGTCCTCACGCACGACGCCGTGTCCTCGTCGGCCCGCGCCACCTCGGAGCATCTGGGCGTGGACCCCGGCCGTCACACCTGGCTGGCCTGTTTGCCGCTGGCGCACATCGGTGGTCTGGCGGTCGTGACGCGGGCCCTCGTCACGGGCACTCCCCTCGTGGTCATGCCCGGCTTCGAGGCCGAGGCGGTCGAGCTCGCCGGGCGCTCCGGGCGCGTGACCCACGTCTCGCTCGTCACGACCGCACTCGGCCGCCTCGACCCGGCCGTCTTCACCTGTGTCCTCCTGGGCGGCAGCAAGTCGCCCGTCTCGCTCCCGCCCAACGTGGTCTCGACCTATGGCCTGACCGAGACGGGGTCGGGCGTGGTCTACGACGGTGTGGCGCTCGACGGCGTCGAGCTCGCGGTGCAGCGCGGCGACGGCACGTACTCCGCAGCCGGTGCCGGCGTCGGCGCCGGCGGTGGGACGGCGGAGGACGGGGAGATCCTCGTCCGCGCCGCCATGCTCTTGCGTTGCTACCGGGACGGGGCCGACGGCCGGGTGGTCGGCCCGGACGGCCAGCGGTCGTGGTTCGCCACCGGGGACGCGGGCCACTTCGACGCGCACGGCAAGCTGGTCGTCTCCGGCCGGATCGATGATGTCATCACGACGGGCGCCGAGAAGGTCTGGCCCGACGTCGTCGAGCGGGTGCTGCGCGCCCATCCCGGCGTCACCGAGGTGGCGGTATGGAAGCGGTCGGACCCCGAATGGGGCGAACGCGTGGTGGCCTGGATCGTGCCGGCGGACGACATCCCGTCGCTCGACGACCTCCGGCAGCTGGTGGCTGAGACCATCGCCCCGTGGGCCGCGCCGAAGGAGCTCGTGATCGTCGATGACCTGCCGCGCACGGCGTCTGGGAAGGTGCGCCGGCGCGCCCTGTCCTGAGCCCGACGGGACGGGTTGTCAGCAGAGACCTTGCAGGCGCTCGCTCAGGCGCTCCAGTTTCTCGGGGTTGCTGACCACCCGCACGCCGACGATCCGGCCCTCCAGGATGTCGAGCACCAGCGCGGTCACCACGAGGCCGCCGTCGACGAAGACCGTGGCGGGCTGGCCGTTGAGAACGACCGACTGCGGCAGGCCGGTGACCTTCTTGGCCACGTTCACCAAGAAGCGCGAGCTGCGGTGCGGACCGACCACCGGCCGCATCGCGGCGCGGACCTTGCCGCCACCGTCCGTCCAGACCACGACGTCCTCCGACAACATGGAGAGGAGCCCCGACAGATCGCCGGTCGCACACGCGACAAGGAACCGGTCGGTGAGCGCGCGGCCGTGCTCGAGGTCGACGTCGAAACGTTGGCGGCGCGCCTCGACGTGTCGACGGGCGCGGGACCCGAGCTGCCGGCAGGCGGCGGGGCTGCGGCCCAGCGAGCCCGCCACCTCATCGAACGAGTACCCGAAGATGTCGTGGAGCAGGTACGTCGCCCGCTCGAGCGGAGTCAGTTCCTCGAGGAGCACGATGAACGCGAGGGAGAGCGTGTCCGCCTGCTCGACCGCGGTCACGTCGTCGTCGACCACAGGTTCGGGCAACCAGGGTCCGGCGTAGGTCTCGCGCTTGGCTCGGGCCGAGTCGAGCTGGTCCAGGCACAGCCGGGTCGCGATGGTGACCAGATAGGCGCGGACCGACTCGACCGCGTGATCGCCTCGCCGCAGCCATCTGACGCACGCCTCCTGCACGACGTCCTCGGCGTCGGTCGCACTCCCCAGCATGCGATACGCGATCCGGAAGAGCAGCGAGCGCCATTCCTCGAACGTCGCCGTGTCGGCGTCGAGATCAGGCAATGGCCCCGGTGGGCGCGTCGGACAAGGAGCCGATCGACCGCATCGGGATCTCGCACGAGTCCGAGAAGCCCTGGCTGCGCAGGCCCAGACCTGCGTTGAAGCGAGAGCGCAGGTTCTCGAGCGCGACCCACGCCGCCAGCTCCACGAATTCGGCGTCGCTCAGGTGGGCGCGGATGCGTTCGGCGAGCGCGTCGGGCACCACGCCTGGGCACCCCGTCGCCACCTCCGCGTACTCGAGCACGACCCGCTCCCGGTCGTCAAAGACGTCGCTCGAACGCCACTCGCCGACCGCACGCTCCTTGGCCGGATCGATGCCGTCGTGCATGCCCTCGTAGTAGCCGTAGTCGACGCACCACGAGCACCCGATGCGCATCCCCGTGGCCTGGAGGGCCAGCCAGCGCAGCGTGGGATCGAACTTCTTCCAGCCCAGCTGCACCGCGGTCTCCAGGGTGCCCATCGCGACGAGGACCCCGGCGTGATGCGAGGCCGCGGCAGTGGGCTCGACCATTTGGCCGAAACGGCGACGGGTCCAGGAGCGGGCGAGGCGGGCGACGACACCGCCGCCCTCGTTCTCTAGGGGAACATGGGCCATGGGACCATCCATCCTTTCGTCTGACTGGTCGTGTGATTGGAGTCATCCGTACAGACGGAACAGGCCCGACTGGTGTGACACGCCCACCTCCATGGAGAAGACCGCTTGGTCAGCCGACGCCGCCCCCGGGCTGGAGGGTGGTCCCGCCGTCGACGACGAACGTCTGGCCCGTGACCCAGGACGACGCCTCCGAGGCCAGGAACAACGCAGCGGTCGCGATGTCGTCGGGCAGCCCGAGACGGCGCAGCGGGATGTGGGCGGCGATCCGTTCCTCCCCCGACTCCCACAGCGCGGCGGCGAGCTTCGTCTTCACCAACCCAGGAGCGAGGGCGTTGACCCGCACGTCCGGCGCCAGCTCGAACGCCAACTGGCGAGTGATGTGCAGGACCGCGCTCTTCGTGACGTTGTACCAGCCGATGCCCGGCTCGACCTCGAGGCCACCGACCGACGCCACGTTGATCACCGAGCCCCGGAGGCCGGCCTTGACGGCGGCGGCGGTCCACACGAGCACCGAGAGTTGGTTCACCTCGAAGGTCTTCTGGGCGCGCACGAGGTCGATGTCGATCATCGGCCCGAAGTAGGGGTTGGTGCCGGCATTGTTCACCAGGATGTCGATGCCGCCGAACCGGGCCACCGTGTCGGCCACGCAGGAGGTCGCGTCCTCGGGCCGGCCGACGTGGGCGGGGCGCCACGCCACCTTCTCGGCGTCCGCGCCGCCGGCGACCAGGCCGGCGGCCGCCTCCTCGAGGTCGTCGGCCGTGCGCGAGGCGATCATGACGTTGGCTCCCGCCTCAGCGAAACGGGCCGCCACGGCGAGGCCGATGCCGCGGCTGCCGCCGGTGACGAGCGCGGTTCTTCCGTTCAGGGCAAGCTCCATGACACGAGCCTTGCACGGACCTCGCGCCGACACGGGCGGGCGTCCGACCCTCACGCCCGCGCCCTAGCATCGCCCTGATGAACCACCTGGCCGACGAGACGAGCCCGTATCTCCGCCAGCACGCCGACAACCCCGTGGAGTGGTTCCCCTGGGGCGACGAGGCCCTGCGCCGAGCCCGCGACGAGGACAAGCCGATCTTCTTGTCCATCGGCTACGCCTCGTGCCACTGGTGCCACGTCATGGCCCACGAGAGCTTCGAGGACGCCGAGACGGCGGCGGATCTGGCCCGTTGGTTCATCTCGGTGAAGGTCGACCGCGAGGAGCGTCCCGACCTCGACACCGTCTACATGGCGGCCACCCAGGCGTTGACCGGTTCGGGTGGCTGGCCCATGTCAATCTTTTGCACCCCCGACGGACGACCGTTCTACGCGGGCACCTACTTCCCTCCCGTCGAGCGCCACGGGATGCCGCCGTTCCGCCGCGTGGTGCAGGCGCTCGGCGAAGCCTGGCTGACCGAACGGACCCAGGTCCTCGAGCAGGCGGATGCGCTCGTGGGCGCTGTCGAGCGCGAGCTCCGCCTGGCCGAAGTCCTGAGCGCCGAGGACTCCGCCGCCGCGGCGGAGCCTCCCCCCGCCGGGGGCATTCTCGTGGGGGGAGCGCGGGAAAGAGCCGATGTCGACGCCACTGAGCGCATCGCCGCCGTCGTGAGCGGGCTGCGCGCTGGGTTCGACCCGGAGTGGGGTGGGTTCGGCCCTGCCCCCAAGTTCCCACGGCCCACGCTCGTCGAGCTCTGCCTCCGTCACGCCCGCTCGGCCGGGGCCGGGCCGGACGCCGACGAGGCGCGCCGCATGGCACAGCGGACCCTCGACGCCATGGCGGCCGGCGGCCTCTACGACCACCTCGTCGGCGGGTTCTGCCGCTACTCGACCGACGCCCGCTGGCTGGTGCCGCACTTCGAGAAGATGCTCACGGACCAGGCCCTCCTGGCCCGCGCCTACCTGCACGCCTGGCAGGACGGCGGCCGCAGCGACTATCTCGGCGTCGTCACCGAGACCCTGGACTGGGTCCTGCGCGATCTCTCGACGCCGGAGGGTGCGCTCTACTCGTCCTTCGACGCCGCCGCCGGCGGGGTCGAGGGCGCGCACGCCACCTTCACGATGGGTGAGCTGCACGAGATCCTGCCGCCCGAGCTCGTCGCACCCACCGCCGAGTGGTACGGCATCACCGAGGCCGGGAACTGGGAGGGACGCGCCATCCCGATCCGCCCGGTTGGGGCGCCGTTGAGCCGGCCACCCGAGATCGAAGCGGCGCGGGTCCTTCTCGCCGCCGCGCGAGCCGAGCGCGTCCAACCGGCCCGGGACGAGAAGGTGCTGACCGAATGGAACGCCATGGCCGCCGCAACCCTCGCCGAGGTCGCCTCGGTCACCGGGCACGCCGACTACGGCCGTCGCGCCGAGGAGATCGGCACCTTCCTGTGGGAGTCCATGTATTCGGACGGGCGTCTGATGCGCAGCTGGCAGGGCGGCCGGGCGCGCCATCTCGCCGTCGCGACCGACTACGCCTGGCTCGCCGAGGCCTGCCTCCGGCTCTCGGAGTGGACGGGCCAGATTCTGTGGCGTGAGCGCGCGCTCACGGTGGCGCGCCAGCTGCTGCAGCTCTTCTGGGACGACGATGCCGGCGGCTTCTTCACCACCGGCAGCGACGCCGAGGCGCTCGTGGTCCGGCCCAAGGAGTTCCTCGATGGTGCGCTGCCGGCCACGAACTCCATCGCATTGACCGCCCTCCTCCGCGCCAACGCCCTGGTCGAGGACCCCGTTCTCGATCACGCGGCCGAGCGCACCATCGCGTTGGCGCGGCCGCTCGTCGAACGCCACCCCGGGGCCCTGGCCGACCTGGTGGCGGCGCTGCCTATGTGGAGCGGCCGCTACGAGATCGTGGTGACCGGTGACCGGCCGGACCTCCTGGCCGAGGTGCGCCGACGCTGGCTCCCCGCCGCCGTGACAGCCTGGGGCCAGCCCGACGACGGCCCGCTGTTCGCCGGACGACCGCCCGAGCCCGGCCTCGCCTACGTCTGCCAGGCTCGCTCGTGCCGCATGCCCGCCGAGGACGCCGCTACCCTGGCGGCCCAGCTCGAGGCGCTCGTCGCATGAACCACGACGCCGGGGAGCAGGTCACGGGCCGCGAGAGCGACACCACCAGAGAGAACGAGCACCAGCACGCAGAGGAAGGACAGGAAGAAGCGGTGAACGGAACATCCACGGACGACCACATCACCGAAGAGACGCCGGCCGTCGGGGCCACCCCACGACCCTCCGGCAGCCGCGCCGACGCCGCGCGCCTGGTCCGCCGCTCCGCCCGGCGCCGCGAGCGTGTGCCCACCGCCGGCGGGTCCACGCTGCACCTGCTCGTCCTCTCCTCGACGCACGAGGACACGACGGTGGTGGACCTGGCCACCCGCACGGTGATGCGCGTCCGGGTGCCCTGGCCCGAGGGCCACGATCCCGACATCAGCACCTTCGACGTGGTGGAGGTGATGCTGGCCGACGATCCCGAACGCGACGACCTGGCCCAACCGGAGGCGACGACGGTGGCCGAGCTGCCCCGCCACGTCGGCACGCTCCGGGGCCGCCACGTGCGCAAGCTCCTGCGCCGGATGGTGGCCTCGCCCGACGGGCCGCTCCTGGGCTTCCCGGGCGCGTCCGCGCCCTATTGGGAATTCCGGGGCTTCCGGCCCTCGGTGGCCCTCATTGAGCCGACCCGCAGCCCGCAGCTGATCCGCCGGAGCGCCGACGGCTCCACGTGGGTGCGCTTCGGCTGGGACCGCGAGGACGTGTGGCTCCCGGTGGAGGACCGCCAGGCCGCCCGGGCGTTGGATGCGGCCCGCCGCGAGCGTCTGAGCGGCAAGAGCCTCGCCACGGCGCTTGGCTTCGAGCCGCAGTACCTGCTGGTTACGGTGAGCCCGCCGCGTGATGGCCACTGCTACAAGGTGTGCGCCGCGGTGCTCCCCCGCGGCTGAAGCGCTCAGCGGCCGAGCTTGCCTCCGGCAAGATCCTCGGCCATGGCCCAGCCGAAGGTGACCAGCCGGTCGCCCTTCTCGGCGTCAAAGCCGGAAAAATGCGTGTCGACACCCTCGGGGATCTTGACCTTGGCGGCGACGAAGTCGAGTCCACCGGCGACGGAGCCATCGCCCTTCAACACGAAGGTGCGGTCGTCGAGCCGACCTTCGCAGCCGAAGCGCTTGGACAGGCGTCGCGCCCAGGCCCGCTCCTCGCCCGACGACTTGTGCTCGGGGAAGGGCACGACGTCCTGGAGCCCCGAGAAGGCCCGGAAGCCCTCGGGCGACATGAGACGCGTGCCCAGTAGGACGTCCTCGTCGGGGAAGGCCAGCAGCGCCCGGCGGTATTGGTCCGCCATGATCGCCTTCAGCGAGGCCTCGGCCCGGGAGGTGCGGTCGACCAGGGCCAGCCCCACCAGGAGCGACGGCGTGCCGCCGATGCGCTCGAGCGTGCAGAACGAGTAACCGCGGAGCTTGTTGCCTTCTCTGGCCTGGGTGATCAGGACCCAGGCCTCCCGCTCCTTGGAGAGGAAGCCGATGTCGAACCCGGGTGGGCGGTTCGCGCTCAAATCCGCCATCTCGACGAGCTCAGTGTCACTGAGCGCAGTGCAATCCTTGGTGCTCACTACGATCGGCATGCACTCAGTCTACTGGCTGCTCTTGGTGCCTTCCCAACCGGGTGCCCAGCTCAGAGCGGTCGTGGCGCAGCCTACCGGTTGCATCACCCCAGCTCAGTGTACGTTTCTGCCGGGTGCCCTACTCCCGTTCAAGAGAGCACGGCGCTCTGACCGAGCAGCCGCTTGAGCTCGCCGACCAGGCCGTTACGGCAGTCGACGTTGAACTCCGCCGGCAGTTTGAGCACCTTTTCTCCGACGTGGAGGAGCACCGGCGAGGGACCGGGGTGCCCGCTCAGGACCTCCTTGAGGCCCTCGACGCGCCGGTCGGTCAGGACCCCGAGCGGGAGCTTGATGTGGAGGTCCTCCTCGCCGCGGTGCAGCAGCGGGCGCGACACCTCCATGCAGACGATCTTGGGCTCCTCCTCACGGGTGTCCAGCCGCCCCTTCAGCACCAAGATGGCGTCGTTCTCGATCAGCGCGCCGTATTCGGCCATGGTCTTGGGAAAGACGAAGACCTCCATCGCCGCCTGCAGGTCTTCCAGCACGAAGCGGGCCATCAGATCGCCCTTCTTCGTGTAGGAGCGGCGCAGGTCGGTCACCACGCCCCCGACCATGCGCACCGGCGAACGGTCCCCGGCCGTCGGGTCCTCCTCGCGCATTTCCGAGAGGGTGCTGTCGGTGTGGCGCGCCAGGGCGGCCTCGTAGCCCATGAGCGGGTGGTCGCTCACGTAGAGCCCGAGCATCTCCTTCTCGAAGGCCAGCCGCTGCGCCTTGTCGAACTCCGTGTCGGGGATGGGCACCTTGGTGCCGCCCCAAGCCGGGTCCGCCTGTTCTTCCTCGAAGACGGCGAAGAGCGACGTGATGCCCAGGTCGTTTTCCCGGCGGCGCTCGAGCGTCCGGTCGACGATCTCTTCGATCACGAGACAGAGCCCCTGGCGCGGGTGCTCGAGTGAGTCGAAGGCGCCGCCCTTGGCCAACGACTCCATCGTGCGCTTGTTGAGGACGACGGGGTCGACGCGGGCGCAGAAGTCGAAGATGTCAACGAAGGGCCCGTTGGCCTCCCGCTCGGCGACGATGCGCTCGACGAGGCCCTCGCCGACGTTGCGCACCGCGGCGAGACCGAAGACGATGGCGCGACGACCTTCCTCGCGGGTCTTGTCCGGGGCGAACTCGGCCACCGAGCGGTTTACGTCGGGCACGAGCACGTCGATGCCCCTGTTGCGGCACTCGGCCAGGTACACCGCTGTCTTGTCCTTGTTGTCCTTCACCGACGTCAACAACGCAGACATGTACTCGACCGGGTAGTGCGCCTTGAGCCAGGCCGTCTGGTAGGCCACCAGCCCGTAGCCGTAGGAGTGCGACTTGTTGAAGGCGTAGTCGGCGAACGGCTCGATGATGTCGAAGAGATCCGTGCCGAGATCTTCGCCGTAGCCTTCGGTGACGCAGCCGGCGACGAACTTCTCGCGCTCGGCGGCGATCAGCGCCCGGTTTTTCTTACCGCACGCTTTGCGCAGGTTGTCGGCTTCTTCGAGCGAGTAGCCGGCGAACTTCTGGGCCACCCGCATCACCGACTCCTGGTACAGCATCAGGCCGTAGGTGTCCTTGAGGATCGGCTCGATATCCGGATGCAGATAGGTGAGCTCCTTGCGGCCGTTCTTGAGCTCGGGGTAGTCGCGGTGCATGTTCGCCGCCATCGGCCCAGGCCGGTACAGGGCCACGAGGGCGGCGACGTCGTCGAAACTCGTCGGCGCCAGCGCGCGCAGCGTCTGGCGCATGGCCGCGCCCTCGAGCTGGAAGACGCCGACCGAGTCGGCCCGACGCAACATCTCGAGCGTCGGTTCGTCGGCCAGGTCGACGTTGTCGATGTCCGGTCGCTCGCCGGTCGCTTGCTCAATGCGGTCGAGCGCCCGTTCGATCACCGAGAGGTTGCGCAGACCGAGGAAGTCCATCTTCAACAGGCCGAGTTCCTCGACGCCGTGCATTTCGTACTGCGTGACGATCGGCGCGTCTTCGGGTTTCCCCCCCGCGTCGGGCTTGCGCTGGATCGGCAGGTAGTCGGTCAGCGGATCACGTGAGATCACCACGGCCGCGGCATGGATGCCGTCCTGGCGACGCAGGCCCTCGAGGCCGAGCGCGACGTCGATGACCTCCTTCGCCTCGGGGTCGGTCTCGTGCATGATCCGGAGTTCGCCGGCGCTGGCGTAACCGTCTTCGTGTCCCTCGATCTTGTCCAGGCACGCCCGCAACGGCGTGTCCCGGCCCATGATGAGCGGCGGCATGGCCTTGGCGATCTTGTCCCCCACCATGTAGGGCTTGCCGAGCACCCGGGCCGCGTCGCGCACGGCCGCCCGCGCCTTGATCGTCGAGAACGTGATGATCTGCGCCACCCGGTCGCTGCCGTACTTCTCCGAGGCATAGCGCATGACGTCGGACCGGTAGCGCTCGTCGAAGTCCATGTCGATGTCGGGCATCTGCTTGCGGCCCGGGTTCAAGAAGCGCTCGAAGAGGAGGTCGTAGCGGATGGGGTCGAGGTCGACGATCCGTAGGCAGTAGGCGACACAGCACCCGGCCGCCGACCCGCGGCCCGGCCCCACCCGGATGCCGCTCTCGCGGGCGAAGCGAATGAGGTCCCACACCACGAGGAAGTAGGCAGGAAAGCCCATGTCCCCAATGACGGAGAGCTCGAAGTCGAGCCGGTCCATCACCTCGGCCGGCACCGGGTCGCCGTAGCGCTGCCGTGCGCCCTCCATGGTCAGGTCGCGCAGGTAGCCCTGCGCCCGCTCCTCGTAGGTGTCGCCGGTGAAGCGCTCGGGCACCGGGAACTCGGGCAGGCTCGGCTTCCCGAGCTCGATCTGCACGTCGGCCCGCTCGGCAATGAGCAACGTGTTGTCACACGCCTCGGGCACTTCCCGGAACAGATGGCGCATCTCCGCCGCCGACTTCAGGTAGTGCTCGGTGCCGTCGAACTTGAACCGGTTCGTGTCCGCCAGCAGCGCACCGGTCTGGACGCAGAGCAGTGCGTCGTGCGCGACCGCATCCTCGCGGTGGGTGTAGTGGCTGTCGTTGGTCGCCAGCAGCGGTGCATTGAGCCGCCGGGCGATCTCCATCAACTGCGGGTTGGTCCGCTGCTGCTCGGCGAGGCCGTGGTCCTGCAACTCGACAAAGAGGTTGTCGCGGCCGAAGATGTCCTGCAGTCGAGCGGCCCGCCGCTCGGCCTCCGCCGGATCGCCGGACAGCAACGCCTGGAGGACCACCCCGCCCAGACATCCGGTCGTGGCAATGAGCCCGCTGTGATGACGCTCGAGCAGCTCCCAGTCGAGCCGAGGCTTGTAGTAGTAGCCCTCGAGGTAGGCGGCCGAGGACAGTTTCATGAGGTTGCGGTAGCCCTCGACCGTCTGCGCGAGCAGGGTCAGGTGGTAATAGAGCTTCTGTCCGCCCTCGACGTCGCCCCCCGTGTCGTCGACCCGTCCCCGCCGCACCGGTCGCTCGTGACGCGACTCGCCGGCCATATACGCCTCGGTGCCGATGATCGGGACGACGCCCTGTTCCCGGCAGGCCTTGTAGAAGTCCAGGACCCCGTACATGTTGCCGTGGTCCGTGATGCCCAGTGCGGGTTGCCCGTCAGCGACGGCGGCGGCCACGAGTTCGCCAACCCGCGCCGCGCCATCGAGCATGGAGAACTCGGTGTGGGTGTGCAGATGCGTAAACGACCGCTCCGACACCGGCCCTCCTTTCAGTCCTTCAAACTTACACCTGTGTGCTTTGGTTCTGGGTCCCGCAATCTATCCCCCGCCGTGCCCGGCGACGACCATCCGACGGTGCCCGGTTTTCGGGCCCGCCCGCAGGCTGCATCGGGGCGAACTCGCGGCGCTCGATCTGCGCCACCGGCCGCCCCACGCCCTCAGAGATACGCCCCGGTTCGTCCTCCGGTGTCGCCGGCTGCGGGCAGGCCCCGCTGCCGCATGTCTTCGAGCTGGGCCCGCGCTGCCAACTGCTGGGACATCAGCGTCGCTTGGATCCCGTGGAACAGGCCCTCGAGCCATCCCACCAATTGGGCCTGGGCGATTCGAAGCTCGGCGTCGCTCGGCGTCTCGCTGTCGAAGGGTAGGGCAAGGGACTCCAGTTCCGTCACCAGGTCGGGTGACAGCCCTTCGGACAAGTCGCGGATCGACTGCTCATAGATCTCACGCAACCGCACCCGGCTCTTGTCGTCGAGCGGCGCCGCGCGCACCTCGTCGAGGAGCGTCTTCACCATTGAGCCGATGCGCAACACCTTCGCCGGCTCGTTGATCGACTCGGTCTTCGGCTCACCATCCGCCTCCGGACTCGTTCCGCCGAGCACTTCATCCGGCGAGATTGCCGGCGATGGATTGATCGACCCTTCGTCTCCACTGGTGTCCGTCACGTCATTCACTCCGCTCTTCGTACCCGAACTCTGTCGCCGTCGCGTCGTGTTCCGACGAGGCGAGCGTCTTTCCTATGTTGCCACCGGACTCGGCGTGCTCACCCCGCCCGCCATCCCAGCAGCGGGACCAGCATTTCGTCGGCCGTCAACGAGCCGTGCCGCGCCTTGAGGCGGAGCTCGCCCGTGTCGGCAGGGTCGAGGAACGCCGTCGGCTCGAAGGGGATTAGCGCGACATCGCCCAGCCGCGCCGCGATATCGGGCGACGGGACGCCGCCGAGCCACCACTCGTCGATCACCTGCTCCTTGGTACGGACCCAGGCCACGTCGCCGTGTTGCGCCGTCGCCGCGTCGAACACGTTGCCCTCGGCACCCGGCCGGACGTGCAGCCAGCGGAACCTTCCCTCGCCGCTGATCAGGGTGACCCCCTCCATGACCTCAGGACCGAGCACCTCCACCGAGGTGCCGACGTCCACCTGCCCGTGGTCGGCGGTCACCACCAGCACGGCGCCCGGAGGCAACACATCGAGCACGTCGGCCACGAGGCGGTCCACGGCGCGCAGTTCGTCGTCGTAGTAGTCCCCGAGCCCCTCGGCGTGGGCGACCTTATCGATGCCCTCGTAGTAGGCGTACACGAAGGGGCTGCCCGCGGCCACGAGGTGCCGCACGGTCGTGACGAGCCCGGCCGGAGTGTGCCAACGGTGGAGGTCGACCCGGCCGAGGTGGGCCGCCGTGAATCCCGTGGGCCCGTAGTCCTGGCGCGTGACGACCGGGACCAGCCAGGTGGCACCGGGAAAGGACGGGTAGGGCTGGAAGACATGCGCCGGCACCGTCATGCGTGCGTCGACCCCTTGGATCGACCACTGCAGAACATTCATCACCTTGCCGTCGAGCGCCAACCGGTACCCGAGCACCCCGTGCTCGGCGGGGACCCTGCCGGTGACGAGGGTGGTCAAGGCGCACGCGGTCGTGCTCGGGGCGACCGTGGTGATGGGCCCACCCGAACCCGACGACAGCACCGGAGCCAGGCTGGCGCGCGCCCGCAATTGCTCCGCTCCCAGCCCGTCGATCACCAGCAGCACGATCTGGCTGGCCTCGCCGACAGGCGCCGGGAACCACGACGGCAACGGAGAACGACCCGGGTCAACGAGGTGCTCGAGCAGGCCGGGCACGACCCGGTGCAGGCAGGCGCCGTCCCAGTCCGGCAGGAGCGGAGCAGGGGCGTCGGACCCCGGATGGGCACCGTGACCAGGATCTGCCACCGCTGCCTGGGCCGCGCCGTCGCTCACGAGGCCACCCTACGACCCCGCCACCCCCTCCAGGCGGTGGACGGGCCGGTAGGATCGTTCCTTGTGAGGGTTTCGACACGGGGTGATTACGCCAGCAGGGCTCTCTTGTCGCTGGCCCTGCACGGGGCCGAGACGCCCACGTCGGTCCGTGACATCGCCGTGCGTACCGGTCTGCCCCAGCCCTATCTGGAACAGATCCTCCTGGCCCTGAAGGGCGCCGGCCTCGTGCGCTCCAAGCGCGGCGTCGGAGGCGGGTACGTCCTGGCGCGGCCGCCCGACGAGATCTCGCTGGCCCAGATCGTCTCCGCGGTCGACGGGCCCATCGCCGCCGGGGACTTCGGTGAGCCACACGAGAACGGCGCCTGCGATCACGAGGGGCAGTGCGTCCTCTTGGCCGTGTGGGCGGACGTGGGTGAGGTCATCCGCACCCACCTGCAGTCGTACACCTTGGCCGACATGGTCGATCGGGCGCAGGGCAACGTCGCCGCCACCGCCACCGTCTGAACTCTGAACTGCACGCTGCGGCGCGACGGCCGTCGGCGTCGGCCGTCCTGCCAACGCTGCTCAGAGGAGGCCCGGGACCAGATTCCACAGCTCGAGCGCCGGGGAATCGCCGTCCCACCCCATCACACACACGGCACCCACGCCGAGGAGGAAGAGCCGACCGGCGACCGGGGGAAGCCCCAGCCATCGGGCCGCCAGGACGCGCAGCAAGTGCCCGTGGGCCACACAAAGCGTGTCGCCCGATTGGCTCCGGGCCCGCTCAATCACCCGGTCCGCCCGCCGACCGACGTCGCCCGCTCGCTCCCCTCCCGGCACGCCATGCTCCCAAAGCGTCCAGTCCGGACGCTCCTGGCGGATCTCCCGCGAGGCGATCCCCTCATACTGCCCGTAGTCCCATTCCATGAGATCAGGCTCGGGCTCGCCCTCGAACCCGGCCAGGCGGCAGGTGTCAGAGGCTCGGCACAGCGGGCTCGTGAGGACCAGGTCGAACGTCGCCAGGCCGTGATCGCGGAGCCAGGTGCCGGCCGCCTCGGCCTGGGCCTGCCCCTCCTCCAGGAGGGGAATATCGGTGCGGCCGGTGTGTTGGCCTGAGAGGGACCATTCGGTGGCCCCGTGCCGCAGGAGCACTATCCGGCCGGCCATGACCGTAGGACACCACGGCATCGGCCAGGGCGCAAGCCCAGGGAGCGAACACCCCGATGGAATGATCCGGGCCTGATTCGGGTTGTACCCGGCAGGTTGATCCCCCGACACCCGGGGTACGTACGACTGAGAGCGAGCGAAAAACGGCTGGAGTGAGCATGAAAAGCGCGGTGAGCACGTCGGACACGTTGGGATTGATGTTGCGCGATCTCGACCAGTTCCCTATGCCAGACCACGAGCAGCAGGTGGAATTGGCCAAGCGCGTGGCGGCCGGCGACGAGGCCGCGCGCAAGCAGATGGTCGCCGCCAACCTGCGCCTGGTCGTCCACTGGGCGCGCCGCTACCAGGACCGGGGCGTGGACATGGCCGACCTGGTCCAGGAAGGGACGTTCGGCCTGATGCGCGCCGTCGACAAGTTCGACTGGGAGCGCGGTTTCCGGTTCTCGACGTATGCAACCTGGTGGATTCGCCAGGCGCTGCAGCGCGCCGTGCAGCAGCACGGACGGACCATCCGCATCCCCCTCGAGGTTGGTGAGCAGATTCAGCGCCTCGAGCTCACGAAGGCGGAGCTGGCCAGCACGTTGGGCCGCGCTCCGACCGAGGAGGAGCTGACGGAGGCGACCGGGATGACGGCCGCGGAACGCGAGTCGCTCGAGGATGTGGCTCGGGTCACGGCCTCGCTCGACCAGCCGGCGGCACTCGAGTCCACGACCACCCTGGGTGAGCTCGTGGCCCCGGACGACGTCGACTTTGCGGGCGATGTCGAGGAGATGATGGTGTACGAGCGGGTCCGAGACGCCGTCGAACGGCTGCCCGGCCTGCAGCGGGACGTTCTGCGCCTCAGGTTCGGCTTCGGCGGCGACTCCCCCGCCTCGCTGCAGTCGACGGCCGAGCGCCTCGGTGTCGGCGTCCGCCGTGTCCGCCGGGCCGAGGAAGAGGCGTTGGCCGCTCTCTCCGGCGATGTCGACGTGGTCGGAGTGCACCAAGCGGCCTGAGTTGTCGCAGACCTTGCGCAGAGTGCTCGGGCGCGGTCGCTTATTCGAGGTAGCGCTGGAGGTCTTCGGGAAGCGGCGAGGTGAACTCTCGCCGCACACCCGTCTCCGGATGGTCGAACGCCAGCCGGAACGCGTGGAGGAAGAAACGTCCGCTCCCGAGACGTTTGTCGGGCGTCCCGTAGCGCGCGTCCCCCACGACCGGGTGCCCGATCGCGGCCATGTGGACGCGCACCTGATGGGTCCGGCCGCTTTGGAGCGTCAGCTCGAGAAGCGTGGTCGGTGCCGGCGTGTCGATCCCTCGGCGTTCGACGACGCGATAGGCGGTGCGAGCCGGTTTCCCACGGGCGGTCACCGCCATCTTGGTGGGCGTGCGGGCGGACCGTCCGATCGCCGCATCCACCTCGCCACGATCATCGGCCATAAGGCCGGCGACTAGGGCCAGATAGCGGCGCTCCATGGTCCGCGTCGCCAGCTGGGCCACCAGGGATTGGTAGGCATCGACGGTCCGAGCGACGGCCAGGAGCCCCGAGGTGCCCTTGTCGAGACGGTGCACGATCCCCGGTCGGTCCGCCGCGCACAGGCCGGCCGCGACGAGCTCAGAAAGGTCCGGAAACGCCGCCAGCAGTCCGCCGACCAGCGTGCCCTCGGCGTGGCCGGCACCCGGGTGGACGACGAGCCCCGCCGGCTTGTCGACCACGGCGATGCTGTCGTCGGCGTACACGATCGCAAAATCCACGCCCTCCTCGGCTGCCGGTCCCGCGACGCCCTCCTCGGGCAGCTGGACCGTGAGGACGCTGCCCTGGTGCAGCGGCACGCGTCCCGACGCCACCGGCGCACCGTCGACGAGGACGCGGCCCGACTCGACCAACTCGGCGGCAACGGCCCGCGAGACGCCGGCGACCATGGCAACCCCTCGGTCCACCCGGACTCCTGCGAGCGTCGCGGGCACCTCGACCGTCACCGTCTCTGGTGCGTCTTCTTGGACCTCAGGTCCGCTCACCCCGTCATCTCGCGTCACCGACCGGCTCCCCCGCCAGGCCCGACCAGCCGAAGAGCAGGGTAATGACGACGACGATCACCCCGACGGTGACGCACGCGTCGGCGAAGTTGAACGTCGGCCAGTAGTCGAGCGTGATGAAGTCGGGCACCCGCCCGCCGTGCCCGCCGATGATGCGCTCGCTCAGGTTCCCGACGGCTCCGCCCAGGACGAGGCCGGCCCCGATTGCCATGATCACCGTCCGCGCCTGCGCCACGATCCATCCCAGCACCACGACGCCCAGGCACAGCAGCACGGTGACGACCACGGCGCGTCCGCTGAACAGGCTGAAAGCGAAGCCCGAATTGAAGGTCAGGGCGAGCCCGAAGGGGCCCCAGACATGCCGCACGTCGTGCAGATGGTCGAGGGCAATGGTCGTGGTCACACGGTCCACCACCACGACGACCACGGCAATGGCGAAGGCCAGTACCCGCGGCCTGGTTAGCGCCGCGACAGGCCCCCGCTCTTGCACGCGACACAGAGACGGGCGTACGGCAGGGCGCGCAACCGCGGCTTGGGAATGGGCTGGAAACAGCGTTCGCAGTACCCAAAGGTCTTGTCCTTGATCCGCTCCATCGCGTCGTCGATCTCCTCGACGGCGAGGACCGCTTGGCCCGACAGGGCCAGGTTGCGCTCCCGGTCCACCGTGACGGTGCCGCCTTCGCCCGACTCCTCGTCGAACTGGACGTCGCCCGGCTCGCGCTCGAGGGCAAGCGAATCCGCCTCGGCCCGGAGCGATGTGGCCTGCTCCTGATAGATGGCGCGGTCGGCTTGGAGCAGGTCGCGTACCTCTTCGAGAAACTTGGTGTCCTTGGCGTACGGCCCGGTTTTCGGCCGGACCGGCGGCGGTGGCTTGGGCTTGGGCGTGAAGGCGGTGCGAGCCGGTACCGGTGCTGCTCCGGCGCCGTTGGCGGCGCGAGCGGTGGCAGGCGCGGCCTTCTTGGCCGCGGGCTTCTCCGCCGCCGCCTTCTTGGCCGTCGGGGCAGCCTTCTTGGCCGGCGCGGCCTTCTTGGCGGGCGCGGCCTTCTTGGACGTCGGCGCCGCCTTGGTCGCCGCAGTGCCCGACTTCTTCGCGGCGGACGAAACCTTCTTCACGGCCGCCGGCGCGGTCTTCTTGGCCGGTGACGTTGCCTTCTTGGTGGCGGTGGCTGCCTTCTTCACAACGGGAGCTGCCTTCTTTTTGGTGAGAGCGGGACGCTTGCTTGCGCCACCCCCAACCCTGGCGGCATTCGATTTGTTCCCGGAACGGGAGGTCGTGCTGGAGCGTGCTGCGGACACCCGCTTGGCCTGGGAGCCCTTGCTCGCTGGGGTCATCGTGCCCTCCTTGGGGCCACGCGTCGTGGCCGCGTACCCCTGCAACGACCTCGCCCTGGGGAGCGGGTGACGATAGCGGACCTCGACCGGGTGGGCAATAGCGCCCTCACCCTGTCGGCTGGAGAGATCAGAGCGAGCGAGGCGCTCCCGAGGCGTTCTGAAGCAGCGTCGGCGCGCCGTCGTCCGCCTCCCCCAGTCCGCCCGAGGCCATGGGGTCGGCGCCGGGCTTGCCCGCGGCGGCCGACTTCGGCTTCACGCCCATGAGCGAGTTTGCGGGCTGCACGTTCTCATCGACCCACCTGAGGATCTCGCTCAGCGCGCCGCGGAGGCGATTGCGCTCCGAGTCGAGGTGACGGGCCATGGTTTCGACGTCGGCGGCCAAATCGGTCCGGGTGGTCTCCAGGCGAGTCACCTCTTCGCGCAGCTTCTGGTGAGACTCGGCTTGCAGCTGTGCGGCGTTCGCCTCAGCTTCGGCGATGGCCGCCCGGGCCCGCTCCTCGGCCTGCGACACGATGGCGGCGGCCTCGGCCTCGCTCTCGCGCTTGGTCTGGTCGACGAACTTCTGGGCCAGGAGCAGCGTGCGCTGGAGCGTCTCGTCGGAGAGGGCGGCGGCGTCGGCGGAGGCGGCAGTCGAGGCGGCGGCCGCCTCCTCGCCTTCGACGGGAGCGGGGGCCGAGCGCTTCTCCCGCTCAAGCTGGGCGATGCGCTCGCTCGCTTGGCGCAGCCGCTCATTCAGCTGGCGGACGTGCTCTTGGAGCCCTTCAGCCTCTTGGGCCGCCTTGTCCAGGTACTCATCGACCTCGTCGACGTTGTAGCCCTTCAGCCCGAGGCGGAACTCCACGGTGCGAAGAGTGTCGAGGATTGATGCAGATGCCTGGGAATTGTCCATGGAGGGCGAGTCTAACCATCCCCTTCAGCGGCACCAGGCATAATCCCGGGCCCCGAACCCGCCCTGGCTAGGCCCGCAGGACGGGGATCAGGACGATCTGCGCGACGAGGATGACGACGAGGAACGACCAGTCCAGCCCGCCCATGGGCCGGATGATCTTCCGTACCGGGCGCAGGACCGGCTCGGTCGCCCGGAAAAGGAAGTACTGGACGCGCGCCAGCGTGGTTCCCGGTTGGACCCGGAACCAGCTCAAGATCGCGTACGGGAACATGATCAGCCAGATGTAGGCCTCGATCAGCCACGCGAGCAGTTGGAAGGTGTTCACCAACCAGCGAGGGTAGTGGGTCTAGTCCCGGCCGAAACCGCGCTCAGCCAGACGGAGCCTCTCTTCGTCGGAGACTTTCACGTTGGTGGGCGCCAAGAGGAACACCTGGTCCGCCACCTTCTCCATCTCGCCGCTGAGGGCGTAGGTGACCCCGCTGCAGAAGTCGATCATGCGGCGCTGCAGATCACGATCGGCCACCTGCAAGTTCACGATGACCGGGCGGTTGTCCTTGAGGCGGTCCGCAATCTCCTTGGCGTCACCAAAACGCGACGGCGCGACCACGTGGACGCGCGCTGCGGAGGGCGACTGGGCTACCGGCTGAATCGTGGAGTCGACCGGCACCGCGCGCACGGCCGACGGCCGCGGGGCCAGGTTGCTCGCCGCCGGCCGCTGCTGGTTGGGGACGGCCGACTCCCGCGGGATGGTGCGCACCCTGCTCATGCCGCCACTGAACTCGTCCGCCTGCTCGTACTCCGGTGTCCGAGGCTCAACCCGGGTGGCGGCCGAGAACCCGCGTGGGGCGCGGTCCTCCAGGTCGTCGTACTCGTCGTACTCGTCGTCGAGCAGGCCGAGATAGACCATGGTCTTCTTCATGAACGAGGGTGACATACCTTCTCCTGTCAGGGCACAGCGTAGTGCCTGCTCGGACGCCCGGGCGGGCGAAGGAGCCCAGGCGGTGGGGCCAAATGCACCATCAGGCTCCTGCTCACGGTCACGTCAGGCTCCCGTTGAACGTTGCCCCGTCACGCCGTCCGCTTCGTGGGCCGCTCGCCGAACAAGGCGCGGCCGATCCGCACCATGGTCGTCCCCGCCCGCACGGCCGCCTCGAGATCGTCGCTCATGCCCATGGAGCGCTCCTCCAGACCGAGTTCGTCGGCCAACTCGCGCACGGTCTCGAATGCCGATTGTGCCGCCTCGGGACCCGGAGCCGCCACCGTCATGAGCCCACGCACGTCGAGCCTGGCGTCGCGCAGGCGTGGCACCAGCGCGCGCACCCCGTCCGGCGGGCACCCGTTACGCCCGGCCATCCCCGTGGTGTCCACCTCGACGAGCACGGCCGATCCGGGCGCGAAGTGCGCGATGCGCGCACCCTCCTCGGTCCGGGTCACGCTCTGCCAGAGCCCGACGATCGGCGCCAACCGCGCCACCTTGTTCCGCTGGATCGCGCCGAGGAAGTGCCACCTGAGAGAGGACGACGACGCGTCGGCTTCGATCTCCGTCGCTTTTGCCACGAGCTCGTTCGCGTAGTTCTCACCGATGTCCACGAGACCCGCAGCGCGGGCAGCGAGGACGGACTCGGGACCGAAGCCTTTGGTGACGCCGACGATGCGCACACGTGAGGGGTCGCCGCCGGCCTTTTCGATGCGCGCCCGGACCGCGCGCAGCCTCTGGGCGACCTCTTCGCTAGCGGAGGAAGGAGGGGACGTCGAAATCGTCGTCACCCAAATCGAGATCTTCGTCGGCGCCGGTGGCGTCGGCGAAGATGTCCACCGGCTCGGGCGTGGCGAAGATGCTCGAGGCCAGGTCGTTGGACTTGCCGGACGGCGCGCCTTCCTCCCAGCGCTCGAAGCCGGCGGCGATCACGGTGACCCGCACCTCGTCACCCATGTTGTCGTCGATGACGGCACCGAAGATGATGTTGGCGTCGGGGTGGGCAACGGCGTGGATGATCTCTGCGGCCTCGTTGACCTCGAAGAGCCCGAGGTCCGAGCCTCCGGCAATGTTGAGCACCAGGCCCCGGGCCCCTTCGATGGAAGCCTCGAGGAGGGGCGAGGTGATGGCCGCCCGGGCGGCGTTCGCAGCCCGGCCCTCGCCGATGGACGAGCCGATGCCCATGATCGCGGTACCGGCGTTGGTCATCACCATCTTCACGTCGGCGAAGTCGGTGTTGATGAGGCCGGGCACCGTAATGAGATCCGTGATGCCGCGGACGCCTTGGAGCAGGACCTCGTCGGCCATCTTGAATGCGTTGACCATGCTCGTCTTGTCGTTGGACACGGTGAGCAGGCGGTCGTTCGGGATGACGATCAGCGTGTCGACCTTCTCCTTGAGGATCTGGATCCCCTTTTCCGCCTGCATGGCGCGCCGGCGCCCCTCGAAGGTGAACGGACGCGTCACCACGCCGATGGTCAGCGCGCCGATGCCCTTAGCGATCTCAGCGAAGACCGGCGCGGCACCCGTCCCCGTGCCGCCACCTTTGCCTGCCGTGATGAAGACCATGTCGGCACCCTGCAGCGCCTCTTCGATGTCCGCCCGGTGCTCCTCGGCGGCGAGCCGTCCGATCTCGGGGTCGCTCCCCGCGCCAAGCCCGCGGGTCAGCTGGCGCCCGATGTCGAGCTTCAGGTCGGCGTCGCTCATGAGGAGTGCCTGCGCGTCCGTGTTGGCCGCGATGAATTCGACGTTGCGCAACCCCGAGTCGATCATGCGGTTGACGGCGTTGACTCCGCCGCCACCAACTCCCACCACCTTTATGACTGCCAGGTAGTTGCCCTGGGAAGGCACGGTCGTCATGATTCCCCTCGTCCTCGGGTCGATCGCCGACCGGTAGCTCGCTGGTACGTTCCGCCCACCGTCACCGTTGACGTGAGACACAGGACCCATCTCTGAACCTTTTGAGAAGGTTGATGTTCACAGTTCGACAACGTGACCCCACCATACGGGGGGTATTCAGGCAGGTCAAGCATCCTACGTCACTCCCCGTGCCCCAGTGTCACGGGCCTGTCACGGTCGGGGCGTCGGGAACGCTGACGTCGATGACATCCCCGTTGTGCAAGGTGGCGCCGGCCAGAATCGACGAGACGTCCTCGTATTTCGCCGTGAGCTGAGCGGCTGATCCGATATCGACCGCGATCGGCGTCGTCATGGACAGCTGGACCCACCCCCCCGGCTCCACCGTCACGGCCGTCACCTGCGCCGCGAAGGACGCCGGCAGGGTCGATGCCACGTCGAGCCCGGCATCGTCGCGGACCGGGAGCAAGGTCCCCGGCACACCCGGTGATTGCGGCACCGTGAGCAGCACGAGCCCCGGTGGGCGCGCCGCTGAAACATCGAGCACCCGGCCGTCGGCGCTCAGCGCCGCCCAGCGGCCCCCCGCCACGCTCACCTCGAGCCGCGGCGTCTCCTCGGCCACGGTGATGTGCACGCCGTCGGGCCACGAGACACCGACCGACGCGGACCGCACCCATGGGAGCTGTTCGAGGCGCGCTGCCACCGCACCGGCATCGAGGTCGAGCAGCGGAGGTCGGCTTCCCAACCCCGCTTGATCGATCACCTGCGCGGCGGACTCGTGGGTGTTGCCGGTCACCGTCACCGCACGCGCCGAGAACAGCGGCGAGTGCAGCACGAACCACGCGCCAACGAGGACCGCGCTGCCCACCAACCCGATGATGAGGATGCGCAGTCGTCGCCGTCCCTGCGTTCGGATGACCTCCGCCCGCCGGGCCGATATGCGCGGATCCATGCGGCCACGGCCACCGTTGCCACCTCGCCCGCCTCCGCGTGACGCGCCGCCGCCCCCACCGCCCTTGCCGCCCCCTCCACCACTCCCGGCATGCTTCCCGCGTGCGGGTGCCTCGACCGGCGTCAACGCGGACCTCCCGATCGTCGGGCCTTGGCTGCGTCGGCCGACGGGGACTCGGGGTCGGAGCCGGACACACCACCAGTCTTCCCGCCCTCAAAGCCCAGGAGGCGGACCTCCGTGCGCAGCGTGGCCCCGCAGCGCTCCGCGACCACCTGGCGGACATGCTCCATGACGGCGCGGACGTCGTCCGCGCGGCCCCCCCGCTCGGCCTGGATGAAATTGGCGTGCTTCTCTGAAACGCGGGCCGTGCCGATGACGAAGCCTTTCAACCCGGCCTCGTCGATCAGCCGCCCCGCCGAGTCGCCCTCGGGATTGGTGAAGACGGAGCCGGCGTTGGAGCCGCCCGGCTGGTGCTCGCGCCGCCACCGGACGATCGAGGCGACCTCCGCCCGCTCTTCCTCGGCCGACCCCGGGGCCACCCGCAGGTAAGCCGCCACCACCAGCTGCGCAGCGGTCACCGACGAGGAGCGGTAGCCGTACGCCAGCTTGGCCACCTCGTCGGTGCCGCCGTCGGGCCCGAGCAGGTCGACCCAGCGGTACCGCACGAGGCACGACGCCATGTCCGACCCGTGGCCGCCGGCATTCATGCGCACGGCGCCGCCGACCGAGCCGGGCACTCCCACGGCCCAGGCCAGGCCCGACCACCCCCCGTCGGCCACCCGCCGCGCCAACACGGGCAGCGCCAGCGCGCCACCGGCGCGCACCACCGGCGTCCCGTCGCCGCCGTCAGCCGCGGCCGGAAGCTCGAGCCCGGCGAAACCGGGCCCGAGGCGGATGACGACGCCGTCGAAGCCGGCGTCCGCGACCAACACATTGGAGCCGCGTCCGAGCACGAAGATCGGCGCGTCGCCCGTCCCCTCTCGAAGGGCGACCCGGACGTCGTCTAAATCGGACGGCGCGTCGATCTCGATGAACAGCGCCGCCGGCCCGCCCACGCCGTACGTCGTCAGCGGTCCCAACGGCCGGAGCAGCGTCGCCCGCTCGCCCAGGGCCTCCGCCACCGCGCGCAGCTCGTCGCTCGGCGTGACCTTCACCACTGCGGCGTGTCGAGCAGGTCGTCGGGCAACACCGTCAGGTCGCCGGCCCCCAGCGTGAGGCACAGATCACCGGGCCGGAGCACCGACGCCACGGTCTGGCGGAGTTCCTCCCATCCAGGCGCGTAGGTCACGGGCAGCCGCGGGTCCTGGGCGGTCACGGCGTCGGCCACCAACCGGCCCGACACCCCGGGCACCGCCCGCTCCCCTGCGCTGTACACGTCGGTCACCACCAGGACATCGGCGTCCGTGAACGCGGAGCCGAACTGCGCCGCCAGCGCCGCCGTGCGCGAGAAGCGGTGCGGCTGGAACACCGCCACGATGCGGGACCAGCCGCCGCTGCGCGCCGTCGCCAGCGCCGCCCGGACCTCCGTCGGCAGGTGCGCGTAGTCGTCGACGAACGTCACCCCGTTGGCCTCGCCGCGGAATTCGAAGCGCCGGCTCACCCCGGCGAAACGGGCGAGCGCGGATTGTGCCGCGTCGAACGGCGCGCCGGCCCCCAGCGCGGCCACGGCCGCCAGCGCACCGTTGCGGGCGTTGTGCAAGCCGGGGACGCCGATGCGTAGCGTGCCCAGGACGCCCTCGGGACCGCGCAGGCTGAAGGACACCGAGCTGCGTAGCAGCTCGGTGTCCTCCATGAGGTAGTCGGATCCCGCTGCCTGCCCGACGAGTGTCGCCCCGTGCGCCCGCCCGATGGCTGCGGCCTCCACATCATCCGAACACACGATCGCCCCGACGGTCGCGCCGCGCACGAAGTCGGCAAAGGCGTCCCGCAGCACCTCGAAGGTGCCGTAGTAGTCCAAGTGGTCCGGCTCCACGTTGGTGAGCACCGCTAGGTCCGGCCGCAGCGCCTTGAAGGTGCCGTAGCTCTCGTCGGCCTCGACCACCAGCCACTCGCCGCTGTCCCACACGGCGTTGGTGCCGATCTCGTTGACGTCGGCCCCGATGACGAACGAAGGATGCAGCCCCGCCTCGACGAGGATCAGCGAGAGCATCGAGGCCGTCGTGGTCTTCCCGTGCGTCCCCGAGACGGCCAGGCACCGGCGCGTGGCACAGATCGCGGCCAGCATCTCGGAGCGGGCGGCCACCAGCGCGCCGGCCCCGGTCGCCGCGATCAGCTCCACGTTGTCGGGCGCCACGGCGGGCGAGTACGTGACCACCTGCGCGCCGGCGCCGTGCTCGGGACGGTGTCCGACCGCGACGGTGATGCCCTGGGAGCGCAGCCGCTCGGCCACCGGCGAGTCCTTGAGGTCGGACCCCGAGACGGTGTGCCCCATGTCCCGCAGCACGAGGGCGATGGCACTCATGCCGGCACCGCCGATGCCGACGACGTGGATGCGCTGCGGCGCGCGCAGATCGAGGGAAGCCTCAGCGGGCATGGGAATCGACCAGCTCGGCGATGCGGACGGCGGCGTCGGGATGCGCGTGGCGACGGGCCGCCTCGCCCATGGCCTCGAGCCGCTCGGGGTCGGCGAGGAGAGCCTCGAGCTCTTTGTTCAGGCGTGCACCGTCGCACTCGGGGTCGGGGACGTGGACGGCCGCGCCGAACGCGACGAGGGCTTCGGCGTTGCGCGTCTGGTGGTCGCGCGGTGCGCCCGGCAACGGGACCAGGATGGCCGGCACCCCCGAGATCAGGAGCTCGGCCACCGACATGGCCCCCGCCCGGGACACGCACACGTCGGCCGCCGCGTAGAGCTGGGGCATGCGCTCTTCGAAGGGGACGACCTCGTACCACAGCCCGGCGCCATGGCTGGCGCCCCCAGCCGGACCGTCGTCGGTCGGTGGCGCGAACTGGTCGTAGTCCCGCCGGCCCGTCACGTGGTACAGCGTGCGGTCGGCGTCCTCTTCCCATGACCGCGCCACCTCGGCCACGGCCCGATTGATCCGCAGCGCTCCCAGCGAACCGCCCATGGCGGTCACGGTCTGGCGATCCGTTGGCATGCCGAGCGCCACGCGGCCGGCGCGCCGTCCCGGGGGCGAGCGGTCCAGCTCCGAGAGCTCCGGGCGTACCGGGGTCCCCGTGAGGTGGGTACGGGGCAGTGCCGTTCCCTCGAAGGCCACCGCGTTGGCGGCGGCAAACCGTCCGAGGAACCCGTTGACCGCTCCCGGCACGGCGTCGGTGTTCACCGAGACGAGCGGCACCCGGGTCAGCACCGCGGCGGCGCCGGCCGGGAAGCTCGCGTAGCCCCCGACGATCACGACGACGCGAGGGCGGCGGCGGGCGAACGAACCAATCGCCCGCAGGCACGCCCACATGAGCCCGAGCACGGCGCCGGCGTTCGCCACCAGTGCGGACGGCGCGAAGCTGCGCCGGATCCCTCGGCCCGGGAGCAACGTGTACGGGAACTCGAGCGAGGGCCACGTCGTCGCTTCGTGGCCGCGGCGCGAGCCGAAGAGCTCGATGCTGCTCGGGTCGTGGCCCCGTGCGACCATCGCCCGGGCGACCTGGAGCGACGGGACGACGTGACCACCGGTGCCCCCGCCCGCGATCACCGTGCCGCGACGGGCGTTCACCGACCCCTGCGGGCGCCGACGGCGCGCAGCGTCTCGGCGCCCGCCCCCTCGCCCTGTTTCGCCACATTGATGAGGATGCCCGCGGCGGCCATCGTGATCACGAGGGAGGACCCACCGAACGAGATGAACGGCAGCGGGATCCCGGTCACCGGCAGCACACCCACGACGGCGCCGACGTTGATGAGCGTTTCGGCCGCCACCCACGCGACGAGCCCGAGCGCGAGCAGCCCGCCGAAGCGGTCGACCGAGCCGGTGGCCGCCCGGATACCCAGCCAGAGGAGCGCGCCGAGGAGCGCGAGCACGGCCAACGCGCCAACGATGCCGAGCTCCTCGCCGATGACCGAAAAAATGAAGTCGGTGTGCGCGTTCGGCAGGTACCCCCACTGCGCCTGCCCCCCACCGAGGCCCATGCCGACGAGATGGCCGGACCCGAGGCCGATCAACGACTGGAGGACTTGGTAACCCGAGCTCGAGCCGTGCGCCGACGGGTCGAGGAACGACAGCAACCGAGTCCGACGATAAGGAGAGGCCACCGCCACGATCAGGGCAATCACCGCCAAGGCGGCCATCACCTTCATCACCGGACCGAGCCGCACGCCCGAGACGAAGAGAAGGGCGAGCGCAATGCAGCCCAGGACCATGGCGGTGCCCATGTCTGGCTGCGCCAGGATCAGCACGCAGGCGAACCCGGTGACGAGGAGCACGGGGCCGATGATGCGGCGGTCGGTGGCGTCTTCGTCTAGCCGACGGGAGATGAAGTCGGCGGCGAACAGCGTGAGGGCGAGCTTCATCAGCTCGGACGGCTGCAGGCGGAATTGGCCGAAGCCGACCCACCGACTCGAGCCCATCGCGTGCACGCCAAGACCGGGCACGAGCACGATGAAGAGGAGGCCGAACGTGGCCACGAGGATGAGCGGGCTCAGTCGGCGCAGCTTCCGGTAGTCGAAGCGCAGAGCGAGTCCGAGCGCGACGACCCCGATCGCCATCCACATGCCCTCGCGGATCAGGATGGCCCATGGGCTGCCGTACGTGGAGATGGAGACCACCGACGACGCGGTCCCCACCATGACGAGTCCGATGACGCAGAGCAGTGCGACGTCCACGAGCAACAGCGTCGAGACCGAGACCCGCCGGCCTGCGATGTGCACCATCTGGCTCTCGGCGCCTGCTGGACGGCGGGCGGTGGTGGTCGTGGCGCCAGAGCGCCGGGCCGACCCGCTACGGGTCCTTGCGGCCGGGCGGCGCGCGGTGCTCGCGGACGCGGGAGTCATGCGCGCCACCTCCGCCCCGCGCCCGTTGGGCGCGCGCGCTGCACTACCCGGTCCGACACCCGATGCACCTGCCAATTCTCCCGCACCTCGTGGCCGAAGTGGCGGATGAAGGCGCGGTGGCCGCGCCCTGTGGCGCGGGGGAGCCCCGGGGCGCGCGTCACGTGAACTTCGCCACCGTCAGGAAGTCGCCGTAGAAGATCCCGAGGCCCAACGCGCAGAAGAGGCCGCCGAGGATCCAGAAGCGGACGATGACCGTCGTCTCGGGCCAGCCGGCCAGTTCGAAGTGGTGGTGGATAGGCGCCATGCGGAAGATGCGGCGGTGGAAGACCCGGAAGCTGATGACCTGCATGATCACCGACACCGTCTCCATGACGAAGAGGCCGCCGATGACGAGCAAGAGCAGCTCGAGGTTGAGCAGCAGGCAGAGCGCGGCGAGGCCCGCGCCGATGGCCAGCGACCCGGTGTCGCCCATGATGATCTTGGCCGGTGCGGCGTTCCACCACAGGAAGCCGATGCATGCGCCGGCGAGTGCCACCGCGACGAGGGACAGGTCGATCGCTGACGCGGGGAGTACGCGGTAGATCGAGTAGTGCCGGAAGATCCAGTAGCCCATGATCGCCAGGACGACGAAGCAGAACGTCCCCGAGCCGGCGGCCAATCCGTCCACGCCGTCGGTGATGTTCACCGCGTTGGAAGCTCCGACCATCACCAGGACGGCGAAGATCACCCAGAGGACGGAGCCCATGTTGATCCCGATGGCCTCCGAGCGGGTGAACGACAGCGCCGTCGAGGTGTGCGCCCAGTTCACGGCCAGGACTGCGAACACGAGGGCGCAGACCACCTGGGCACCCGACTTGGCCCGCTTGTTCAGCCCGAGGCTGCGCCGGTGGTGCACCTTGATGTAGTCGTCGAGGTAGCCGATGAGTCCGAACGCGACCACCGCACCGATCGTCAGATAGCCGGTCCGTGAGAAACGGATCTCGGTGCCGATGTGGCCGACGGCGTACGCGAAGACCACCGACCCAACGATGGCGATGCCACCCATGGTCGGCGTGCCCGCCTTGGCGGTGTGTGAGGCCGGCCCGTCTTCGCGAATGTGCTGGCCGATCTCGCGGCTGCGGAAGTAGCGGATGAGGAACGGCGTGGCGAGGATCGCGCACCACAGCGCCACGCTTCCCGAGACGAGGAGTCCCAGCACGAGACGTCAGCCTTCCGTGCGGGTGCCGCCGGAGGCCCGGGCCGGAGCCGGGGCCGAGCGCGCGCCCGGGCCGCCCTCCGCCCCCCACGTGCTCGGATCCGAGGCAAAGCGGGCCGAGAGCGCGTCACGCGCTTCGACGGCGTCGTCGAAGGGCAGCCGGCGTCCGGCGATCTCCTGGTAGGCCTCGTGGCCCTTGCCGGCGATGACCACGACGTCTCCGGGGCCGGCGGCGTCGAGGGCGCTCCGGATGGCGTTGCGGCGGTCGGGCTCCACGACGACGTGTGGGTTGTCCCTTCCCCCTGGCACGCCGGCCAGCACCTCTCCGATAATGGCGTCGGGGTCCTCGTCGCGTGGGTTGTCTGACGTCAGGATCGCGAGGTCGCTGGCCGCGGCCGCCACGCCACCCATCACGGGGCGCTTGGCGCGGTCCCGGTTGCCACCGCATCCGAAGACGGAGATGACCCGGCCCGACGGCTCCGAGCCGAGCCGGCGCGCCTCGGCCAGCACGACCTCCAGGCCGGCGGGCGTGTGGGCGTAGTCGACCATGACGGTGAACTGCGGGCGGGCGGCCTTGCCGGCGCGCCCTTTAGCCTGCGAAGACGGCCCGGCCCGCTCTCCGGGCGATGGCGCGGCGATGACCTGGAGGCGGCCCGGGACCGGGTGCAGCTGCGTCATGGCGGCGGCGATCTCGCCGGGCTGGAGGTCAAGGTCCAACACGAGGGCCGCTTCGGCCGCGAGGAGCGTGTTGTCCACGTTCACCCCACCGGTCAGGGGGGTGGTCACCCGGTGGCCTCGCCAGGTGAACTCGGTGTGCCCCGCCCGCAGGACCACGTCTTCGGCGTCGGCGTGATGCACCGCCACCATCGGGATGCGGGCACTCTCGAGCAGCCGGCGGCCCCAGGGGTCGTCTGCGTTCACGACCCCCCGCAGCGCGTGGTTCGACGTGAAGAGCTTCGCCTTCGCCTCGAAGTACTCCTCCATGCTGCCGTGGTAGTCGAGATGGTCGTGGCTGAGGTTCGTGAAGACGGCCACGTCGAAATGGATCCCGTCGACCCTCGATTGCGCGAGCGCGTGGCTCGACACCTCCATCGCCACCACATGGCGAAGGCCGTCCCACTTCTGACGGTCCCGCACGCCCGCCAACACGCGCTCGACCTCGGTGGCCTCAGGCGTCGTACGAGCCCCGGACAAGGTGCCCATGACATTGGTCGGGCGGCCTGTCGCGGTGAGCAGGTCGCCGAGCAGTTGGGTGACCGTCGTCTTCCCGTTGGTGCCGGTGACACCGATCATCAGGAGGTCCCGAGCCGGAAAGTCGTAGAAGGCGGCCGCCAGCTGCGCCATCACCGGGCGCATCGTTCCGGGCGCGATCCGCGCCTGCGTGACGTCATGGTCGAGCAGCTCGGGGATGAAGTGCTCGCAGAGCACGCCGATCGCACCGCGTTCGACCGCTTGAGCGGCGTAGACGTGCCCGTCGCTGACGAGCCCCGGCACACAACAAAAAAGGTCACCCGGCACCACCCGCCGGCTGTCGTGCGCGATGCCACCGACCTCGGCGGCGGAGGGGTCGCCCACCGTCTCGAGCACTTCGATGTCGTCGAAGAGGAGGTTCATTGGCACGGTTCGCATGGTCGACCCGACAGCGTTGCATGCGGCGGGCCCCCCTGCGTGACGTCCGCAATGGGTATGTGAGGCCGGATCACGTGATGTCCTGGGCCTGGTCGCTGGTCGTGCTGCTCGGTGGCGGCGTCGTGGTCTGGGCGCCCGGGGTGGTCGGGATGTCGTAGCGGTGGAGCGCGTAGCTCATGATCTGCGAGAACACCGGCGCGGCCACGGTGCCGCCGAAGATGGGCGTCGGCCGGTTCAGCACGACGATCGTCGACAGAGTCGGGTTGGCGGCGGGGGCGAACCCGACGAACGAGGCCATGTAGGCGCCGGGCACATAGGAGTCCTGGCCCTGCGTCGGGATCTGCGCGGTCCCGGTCTTGCCGGCCACCGTGTAGCCGGGGACGGCCGCGCTCGTTCCCGTGCCCTGGTTGATCACCTGCTCCAGCATCGAGGTGACCTCGGAGTTGACCGACGCAGAGAGGACCGAGTGGGTCGCCGAGGGCGCCGTCTTCGTGACCGTGCCGGACGGGCTGATCGTGGCCTGGACGAGCTTGGGCGCGACGTACGTACCGCCGTTGGCCACGGTGTTGTACGCGTCGAGGACCTGCAACGCGTTGACCGCGTCCACCTGGCCGATGGGAAGCGAGACGTAGTCGGTGGGCTCCCACTGCGCCGCCGCGGCGAGCAGGCCGGCCGACTCCCCGGGAAAGGCGAGCCCCGTCGACTGCCCGAAGCCAAGTGCCTTGACTTGATTCAGCAGTCGCTTCTCTCCCACGCCCTGCGCGATCTCCGACGTTCCGATGTTGGAGGACTGGGCCAGGATCTGCGTGGCGGTCAGCGCTTCGGTCGGGTGAGGCTCCGCGTCGTGGAACGTGGAACCGTCGAGCTGTATCTGGTCGGGCACGGTGAAGACCGAGTTCGGGTTGATAATCCCCTCTTGCAGTGCGGCGGAGAACGTCACGAGCTTGAACACCGAGCCCGGCTCGTAGAGCTGCGTCACCGCCAGGTTGCTTGGTGCCTCGTTGACCGCGTCGTTGGGGCCGATGGGCACGATGCCGGCCGCCGGAGTGCTCGTCGTGTTCGCCGCGCCGAGCGCGGCGGGGTGGGTCGCGACCAGGTTCGCCATCGAGAGGATCTGGCCCGTCTTCACGTCCATGACGATCGCAGTCCCGCTGACGGAGTTGGACGACTCGATCGCCTGCGCCAGGGCCTGCTCGGACTCGTACTGCAGCTGGGTGTCGAGCGTGAGTTCCACCCCGGTGCCCGGCGTCGTCGCGACCTGGTTGCTCACCGGCGACTGGGGCAGGGTCACGCCGCTCGGGGACTGCATGATGGTCTCTTTGCCATCCGAGCCCGCCAGCAGATGGTTGTCGCCGTACTCGAGCCCCGCCGCACCCTTGCCGGCGGCGTTGGTGAAGCCGACGACCGGCGCGGCCAGGTTGCCGTTGGGGACCTCTCGTTTGGAGTCGGCGATCAGGGTGATCCCGGGGATGGAGTCGGCGGTGATCTTCTGGCCGGTGGACTGGGGCAGCTGCTTGGCCAGGACGACGTAGCCCGAATGCTGATGTAGTTGCGCCGCCAGCGTGCTGGCCGGCACGTGCAGCATGGGGGCCAGGGCCTTCGCCGTCTGCACCGGATGGGCGATCTGGAAGTCGTCCGCCACGACGTCGTCGGTCGGGACGGAGAGTGCGAGCGGGGATCCGTCGCGGGCGTAGATCCCGCCGCGTACGGACGGCAGCGACACGGTGATCGCGGATTCCCCCCGTGCCGCCGCTTGGTACGAGCCCGAGTGCAACACCTGGATGTCGATCAGGCGCGCCACGAGGAGCAGCATCGCCACCAGCAGGATCATCCGGACGATCCGCACGCGCCGGTGGAACGTGGCGCCGAGCCAGCTCCGACCGGGGGTGCGACCCGAGCGCGCCGGCTGCCGGTGTCGTTGCGGCCGGGACCGTCGTTGCGGATGCGGCTGTGCGACCGTGCGAGGGGAGCGAACCGGTCGCCCTGAGGGCCGAGGGGCGGGCCGAGCCGCGGGCCGTGAGTGCGGCTGAGTCCGCGTCGTCCGCGCAACGGGGGTCCCACCGGAACCGGCGCGCGCGCGCCGAGGCTCATGCCGCGTCGGGGCGCTCATGGCGTCGACGTCGCGGTGGTGGTGGAGGATCCGGCGCTGCTACCGGTGGTGCTCGTCGACGTCGCCGGAGGCGCAGCCGGTGCCGGCGTGACCTTCGGCGTCGGCACCGGGACCGAAAGCGGGACGTACGGCAGCTCGGTGACGTTGGGGTGGACCATGCCCTGGCTCAATGCCGCGCCGACGATGCGTGACGGCGTCTCGAGTTGGGACACGGCGAGCTCAGCCTGACGATGCGTGCTCTGCTCAAGGGACAGCTGATGCTGCAACGTCGACATGCGCACTTGCCCGTTGGTCAGGAGGGCTTGCGCCACGACGACGGCCAGGAGCGAGGCGACAATGATCGACACCGACAAGATGTTGAGCACCCGTCCCCGGTTCCCAAGCGTCCGGCGGGTGCGGGTCGGCTGCCCCTGACGCGTCGGAACGACGCGCAGCGGCGTCCAGCGCCGGGACGGGCTCGTACCCCCGGCGTGCCGGCGAGCTGGCGCTGCCGTCGCCGCGGGCGGAGGTGCCATTAATCCTCGTCCGTTCGGACGATGGCGCGCAGCCGCGCCGCCTCAGCACGCGGGTTGGCGCTTATTTCTGGCGCCGCCGCCTTACGAGCACCGCGGAAGACAAGACGGTGACGCGGGACGGCACCGCACACGCAGGGCAGGTTGGGGGGGCACACGCACCCGCCCGTGGCGGCTTCGGCGAAGGTCTGTTTCACCAAGCGGTCTTCACCCGAGTGGTAGCTGATGACCGCGAGGATGCCGCCCACCGCCAAGCTCGTCAGAGCCGCTGGCAAGGCAGCCCGCAGTTCGTTCTGCTCGTCGTTGACCTCGATCCGCAAGGCCTGAAAGACGCGGCGGGCTGGATGGCCCTTTCGCCGCGCCGCCTGCGGCACGGCCGCCGCCACGACTTCAGCCAGTTGCCCCGTCGAGGTCAACGGCCTGGCTCCGACGACCGCGCGGGCGATGCGTCCGGACAGCCGCCCCTCTCCGTTCTCGCGGAAGAGCCGTGCCAGCGCGTCCGCGGGCAGACCATTCACCAGGTCTGCCGCCGTCACGCCGGACTCGGGGTCCATCCGCATGTCGAGCGGGCCGTCGGCGCGGTACGAGAAGCCGCGCCCAGCCCGATCGAGCTGGGGTGAGCTGACGCCGAGGTCGAAGAGGACGCCCGATAGCGGCGCCGCCTCCGCCTCCTCGACGACGGACTCAAAGGCCGAGAACGGGGACCGGATCAGTGTGACCCGGTCCCCGAACGAAGAAAGTCGCTGTGCCGCCGCCTCGAGGGCGGCCGGATCCCGGTCCAGGCCGAGGACGCGCAGATCTGGATACGCCGCCAGCAGCGATGCCGCGTGCCCGCCACCACCGAGGGTCGCGTCGACAACCACGCCGGGAGGAACCGGAGCGAACAACGACACCACCTCGTCGCGCAGCACGGGAATGTGTTCGAACGAGTGGGCCATCTGCAGCTCCTCGGCCGGTTGGTCGAGGGGGAGGTGGAGATCCAGACGACCGGGGTGGAAGTGGGTGGAGTGGCCTTCCAGCGTGCCGGTCGAGGAGCTGCACATGGTCCAGTGCGTCCAACGGGGTGTGATGCCTCCGTCAGCCCTTCTGTCTGTGGTTCTGAGGTTGCTTGCTGTGCTCCCTTCCCTCTTCGGTGTTGTCCAGATCGATGCAACGGCGCCGACGTCCGGCGCCGACACGCTCAGTCGTCCTCGAGGAGCCAGCTCTCCTCGGGGAGCACCCGTGACTGCCATTCCTCGGGGTTCCACAGCTCCACCCGGTCGATGGCGCCGTGTACCAGCACCTCCGTGTCGAGCCGGGCGAACGTCCTGAGGTGCAGGGGAATCGGCATCCGCCCCTGACGATCGACCTCTACCTCGGCCGAGTTCGACGCCCAGATACGCATCCGGTTGCGGTCGGGCCTTCCCGCGTCCGCCCGTTCCTGCATCACTTCCATCTGTCGCTCGAATTCGGCGGGCGTCCACAGTGCGACGCACCCCTCGGTGTGCTGGGTGAGGTAGCCGCCCCGCTCGAATTGCCCGCGGAACTTCGCCGGCAGGATCACCCTGCCCTTCGTATCGAGCGAGTGCTCGTACCTCCCGACGAATCCTGCTGCCACCAGCGGTCACTCCCACGACACTCCCTGGCCTGCGCCTTTTGACGCCCTGTCACACCATTTCGCACCACTTTACGCCCTTTCCCTCCACCAGGCAACTATTTCCCTCCCCGACCGCCCAAAAACAACCCCTCGCGCCCCCCAGGCCCCGGCCAGCCGGCGCTGATCGGGGCCGGAAACGAGGCGCGCCAGCCCGAGGACGCGGGCCATGGCGGTGCTCGGCCAGGCCGAGACGAGGCGACGAAGGAAACACGGAGCGACGTAAACCCAGGTCCCAAGGGCGCGGCAGGACGTGGGCCCAAAATGGGAGACGGGTGATCACGCGCGGCGACCGCCCGCTATCGATCCCGCTTCGCCACCCGCCCCCGCCCGCCGGCGCCACCGCCGGCGCTCCCGACGACTACGCCCCGTCCGCCTCCACTGCGAAGCCGGGGAAGGATCCGATCATCCGCTCCTGCACCATCGAGAGGTCGACCTCCGGCGGCGCTAGCGGACCTAACCCAACGGCGACGCCGCGCAGCTCAAGGGCGAGCTCCTCCCGAGAGGCATCGTCGATCTCAAAGAGGTCGAGGAGCGGATCCGGATCCCAGGACGAGTACGCGCAGGACGAGAACAACGCACCTTCACGGCTGCGCCACTGCGAGAGGCCCACCAGCTTGCGATCGCCGTCGAAGACCTCCCCCGGACCGCGTCCGGCGAAGCACACGAGCTCGCCCCGCCGGCCCGGAACGGAGCGCCCGGCGTGGATCGAGAACGCCCGTGCTCCGAACTCGGACTTCGACCCCGGGCCAATCCCCAACCCACCCAGCCCTTCCACCCACCACTGGCCCACCCATTCCGCCGCGACCGAGACGTCGTGCCTCCACAGCGGGTCCTCCCGCGGGATCCAGGCGTCGAGCCAGAGGTGGTTCCCTGGCTCGAGGTACACCGCTCCTCCCCCGCCGCGCCGGCGAACCAGTTCCACCGTGCGGGCCCGCATGGCCTCGGGCGCCACGAGCTCAGTGGGCTGGGTGCTGCCGAGCACGAGGGTCCGCTGCACGACCGACCGCGCCACCACCACACGCTGGCGTTCCGAGCGGAACGGTTCGACGTCGAACAGAGCTTGCGGAGACGACGCGGCCGAGGAGGAGGATGGAGAGGTCGGCAAGCCTTAGGAGGCGGCGGCCAGATACGGCTCCCACAACGGATCCACGTCCGAGAGCCGCAAACGCCACAGGTGCCCGTCCGGAGGGGCGGGCTTGATCCGCAGAGTCCATCCCAGCTCCGAGAGCAGCAGGTCGGCCTTCTCCAGGTTGTCCCGCTTGCACGCCGCCACCACGTTGAACCAGTCGTGCGTGCCGCCACGGCTACGCGGGATCACGTGATCGATCGTGTCCGCGGGTTGGGAGCAGTAGACACAGAGCCCGCCGTCTCGGCGCAGCACCGAGCGCCGCGTCACCGGTGGCGTCCGGGCCCAGCGCGGGATGCGCACCATATGACTCAGGCGGACGATAGAGGGGACCTCGACCTCCATCCGCGCCGAGTGGAAGACCTTGCAGTCTTCCCGGATGGCCACCGCCTCGGCCCGGCCCGCCAGCATCAGTACCACGGCACGACGATCAGACACGAGGGCCAGCGGCTCATAGGTCGCATTGAGGAGGAGCACCCGCTCCATACGCCAGAGAGGCTAACCGCGGCGGGGCCGCGACCTCTGACACCATCGGAGGTAGGCGACCACTTCGGCGGGCTCGAGCGACCCCGAAACGCCGTCCCCACCGTTGGCCGTGACGAGCCGGAAGCGCCAGTAGGCGTCGCCCGGCACCGGCAGGAAGGGCCGCCGGCGCCACCAGCCGCGCCGAGCCAGCCGGGCGAGCGCGCCCAACGCCGCCCACCACAGGCTCGGGTGCGGGACCACGGCCCGCGCCACCACCACGCCGTCTCGCCCCCAGCCGTCCCGCCCGCGCTCCCCGCTCACCCCGCCCGCTCCATGCCGTGCAGCCCGACCCGGGCCGCGCCGATCAGCGGGCCGGTATCCCCGAGCCCGCCGGGCGCCACGCGCGCGCCCCGGGCGAACTCGAGCCGGCAGCGAAGGTCCATCTCGGTTTGGGCGGCGCGGAAAAAGGGCTCGCCGAACCCGAGCGCAACCGAGCCGCTCACGATGGCGAGGGGCAGGTCCAAGAGATTCACCACCGACGCGATGGCGCGGCCCACCAAGGTGCCGACCCGAGCGATCACGTCGGGGCCCGCCAGCCGCGGCGGCTGCCCGGTGACCTCGGCAATGGCCCTCCCCGATGCCTCCGCTTCGAGGCACCCGCGTCCCCCGCACGGGCAGGCGCGCCCGTCGGGCTCCACGATGACGTGACCGATGTGGCCGGCGTTCCCCAAGCGCCCCCCGAGCAGGCGGCCGTCGAGCACGATGCCACCGCCGACTCCGGTCGACACGACCATCGCCACGTAGTCGGCGAGGCCGGCCGCCCCGCCCACCCATCCCTCACCCAAGGCCAACGCCTTGGCGTCGTTGTCGACGAAGGTCGGCAGGCCGGTCAGCTCGGCGAGCCGCGCCCGCAACGGGAAGCCACGCCACGACTCGATGTTGAGGGGCGACACCTCGTCGCCCCCGAGGCTCATGGGCCCGCCGCAGCCGGCGCCGCACACGACCAACCGGTCACCGGGCCCAACGGCGCCTGCGATCCGCTCGACGAGTTCGGCCAGGTCATGCCACAGGAGCTCGCCGCTTCCCGGCCCGGCCGGCCCGCTCCGGGTCGGCACGGAAGCCCGCTCGAGCAGGGACCCGTCCAGGCCGACCAGCCCGCTGGCCATCTTGGTCCCGCCGATGTCCACGGCCAGCGCGAGATCAGCCACCGCAGCTGCTCATGGCGCCCCGCGATCGAGCGACGTCAGCGAGCGACGAGAGCAGGCGACGACTCGACGACGGGAGGATGGGGCGATGGGACGACAGCCCCCGAGAAATGCGGTTCAGCCCTCGCGCCGGTGGAAGCGGGTGCGGAACCAGTCGCGTGCGCCGGTCACGGCACCCTCGATCCCGCTCGATGCGGCACCCGTCCTCGGTTCTCCGTCCTTCGACCGCGTGAGGTCGTGCCAGCCGGCCCGTCCCATGCGGCGCAGGTTCCGCTCGAACCACACCGCGGAGGCGAACATGATGATGACGCCGACGAACCCGGCCACGACGGACTTGGAGTAGAACGCGACCAGGATCACGACGCCGAGCACGAAGGTGACGGCGGCCCACTTGCAGTACCGGCCGGCGTGCCGATACACGGTCTCCGACCTCACCCGCTCGGCGAACTCGGGATCCTGCTTGACGAGCGACTCCTCGAGCTCGGCCAGGATCTTCTGTTCGTGGTCGGAAAGCGGCACTACCACCTGCCCCCTGGGATCTCCACATCCATCTGCGCCCCATGTTTGCACGCGCCGAGGGCGTGGACAACGAGAATGTGACGCTTCGTTCCTGCGTGAGCAGCGGTCTCCACCGAGCGTCAGCTTAGGGCCGGACCGCCGGGCGGAGCACGCGGTCACGGGCCTGGAACGGGCGACCAGGACCGGGGCCACGCACCGGGCAGGCGACCCGCTCGAGACCCCAGACCGGGGTCCGCCGAAGGGGACCCGGGGGCCGGGGCCTGCGGCCCGAAGCCCTACTCCCGGGGCTCCTTGGTCCGACGCCGCATGATCAGCGCCGTGATCAGGGCACCGAGCAGGCCCGAGATCACGATGACGAGGATCAGCGGAGCCTGCCGGTTGACCACCCAGAAGTCGATCCGGACGTCCCGCAGGTTGGCGATGGCGAACCAGACCAGCAGCACGACGGCGACCCCGACCCCGATCACGGTCGCCTGATGCCGGCGGTCGATGCCCTTCTCGTCTTCCTCGGCGACGTGCGCCACCAAGGGATCCCGGTGCACGGGTCGCTTGGCCACCTCGCCATTCTGCCGCGCGCCGCGCCGGCTTGGGGCCACCCCGTCCCCAGCTGCTATGGAATGGACCCGAAAGGAGCGCAATGAGCACGAGCACCAACGAGATACTCACCGGCGCCCGCACCATGTGGGAGCTCGTCGACCGGCGCGCCGACGCGTCGCCCGACCACCCGATGCTCATTGCCGCCGACGGTGAGACCGTCACGTTCGGCGAGTTCCGCGCCCGGGCCGAACGGGTGGCCGCCGGCCTGCACGGCCTGGGCGTCACGACCGGATCGGTCGTCTCGTGGCAGTTGCCCACCGGCGCCGACACGGTGGTGCTCTCCATGGCGCTGGCCCGCCTCGGCGCCGTGCAGAACCCGGTCATCCACCTCTACCGCGAACGCGAGGTCGGCTTCGCGCTGCGCCAGACCGGCGCCTCGCTCTTCGTCATCCCCGGCACCTGGCGCGACACCGACTTCGCCGCTATCGCCGAGCGCGCCCTCGCCGAGACACCCACGCGGCCGTCCATCCTCACGCTCGACGCGGGCCTTCCGGAGGCCGACCCCGCCGTACTGCCCGCACCGCCGCCGGGGACGGCACCGCAGGACGCCCCGATCCGCTGGATCTATTACACGTCCGGCTCCACGGCCGACCCCAAGGGCGTGCAGCACACCGACCAGACGCTCATCGCCGGCGGGTGGGGCCTCGCCCGCGCCCTCGACATGGGGCCCGACGACGTCGGCTCCATCGCCTTTCCCTTCGCGCACATCGCGGGGCCCGACTATCTCGTCACGATGCTGACCGTGGGCTTCCCCGCCATCCTCGTCGAGGCGTTCTCCGCGCCGGACGTCCTCCCGATCTTCCGCCACCACGGGGCGACCCTGGTGGGCGGTAGCACCGCGTTCTACGTCGCCTATCTCGCCGAACAGCGCAAGGCACCCGGCGAGCCCATCCTCCCGACGCTCCGCCTCATGGCGGGCGGCGGCGCGGCCAAGCCGCCCGAGGCCCACTACGAGGTCCGCGACGAAATCGGCGGCCGCGGCGTCGTGCACGGGTACGGCATGACCGAGGTGCCGATGATCTCCAACGGTTCGCCACACGACACCGACGAGCAACTCGCTAACACGGACGGCAAACCGGTCGAGGGTGCCGACGTGCGCATCGTCCGGCTCGACGGCGCGCCGGCGGGCCCCGACGACGAGGGTGAGGTCCGGGTCAAGGGGCCGATGGTGTTCCACGGCTACACCGACCCTGCGCTGACGAAGGAGGCGTTCGACGAGGACGGCTACTTCCGCACCGGCGACCTGGGCAAGCTCCGCGCCGACGGGCACCTCACCCTGACCGGGCGGCTCAAGGACGTGATCGTACGCAAGGGCGAGAACATCAGCGCCAAGGAGATCGAGGACCTGCTCTACACCCACCCCAAGGTGGTGGAGGTCGCCGTCATCGGCCTGCCCGACCCCCAGCGCGGTGAGCGCGTCTGCGCCGTCGTGCAGCTGGCGGACGGCGCCGGCACCCTCGAACTGGCCGAGATCGTCGCCTTTTGCCGCGACGCCGGGCTCATGACCCAGAAGATCCCCGAACAGCTCGAGGTCCGCACCGACTGGCCGCGGGCGGGCACCGGCAAGATCGTCAAGAAGTCCCTGCGCGACGAGTACGCGTCAGCGTGAGCAGCCCGGCACCCGGCCGCATCGTGCTGCCCGGCCCCATCGGGGACCGGCCCTATCGCATCGTCTTCGTTTGCACCGGCAACATCTGTCGCTCCCCCATGGCCGAGGTCATCACCCGGTCGCTGGCCGGGTCGACCGTGCTCGAGGACGGGACGACGCTCGGTGAGCACGTGGTGATCACGAGCGCGGGGACGGGGCCCTGGCACGAGGGCGAGCCGATGCACCCCTCCGCCGCCTTCTCGCTCACCAGCGGCGGCTACCCGCGCGAGCGCCACGTCGCCCACCAGTTCGCGTCGTCCGAGCTCGCAGGGTTCGACCTCATGGTGGCGCTCGACCGTCGGCACAAGCAGACGCTGCGCGGGCTCGGCGCCGATCCCGACCGTCTCGTCCTCCTCCGCTCGTTCGACCCGGCTGCCGGCGCCGCCGCCGATGTGCCCGACCCCTACTACGGCGACCAGACCGTCTTCGACGACTGCCGGGACATGATCGCCGCCGCCTGCGAGGGCCTCGTGGCCTCCCTGACGGCCAACTGGGATTCGCTCTGGGCCGCCTGAGCGACGAGCAACGCCCCTCCGGCACCTGCCCCACATAAAAGGGCTGGTCAGCGACTCACCTCTCCGGGAACAGTGGCAGGTCGTGTGACATAGTGCCCACGTGGTCTCACGCAGGGTCCGGCGGCGACGCACGCAGTTTGCGGCAGCAGGAGTGGTGTTCCTCCTGCTCGTCCTCTACCTGGGCGGCGTCTTCTCCGGCGGTTCGTCCAAACCGCCCGCGTCCTCCACCTCCACCACCGGCTCCCCACGCAACACGCTGGCCGACCAGCACTTCCCCAAGCACTCGCCCCTCAACCCGGACTGGAAGGGCAACGGGCACGCCGTCACGTTCGGCTTCGGCGGCGACGTCCACTTCGCCGGCGTGGTCGGCGAGAAGCTCGCGCAGAACCCCTCCACCGCCCTCGGCACCACGATCCCCCAGCTCTTCGCGGGCACGAACCTGACCATGGTGAACCTGGAGACCGCGGTGACCGACGGCACGTGTCCGGAGCCGCAGAACAAGCAGTACATCTTCGACGCGCCCGCCTCCGCCATCACCGCACTCAAGAGCGCCTCGATCTCGCTCGCCACCGAGGCCAACGACCACGGCTTCGACTGCGGGCCCCAGGGCCTCTCCCAGAATCTGACCATCGCGACCCAGGACAGCTACCCCATCATCGGCGTGGGCGACACCGCGGCCAAGGCGTTCACGCCCTACCGCGTGACCATCGGCGGCCAACGCATCGCCATCATCTCGGCGACGCAGGTGATCGCGGGCAACCTCGTGAGCACGTGGACGGCCTCCGCCACCCAGCCCGGCGTCGCCTCGGCCATCGACCCGACCCAACTGGTGCGCGAGGTCCAGCAGGTACGCAAGACGGCCGACACGGTGATCGTCTACATGCACTGGGGCACCGAGGCGCAGTCCTGTCCCAACCCCCAGCAGGAGCCGCTCGCCCAGCAGCTGATCAAGGCGGGCGCCGACATCGTGGTGGGCAGCGACGCCCACGTGCTGTCCGGCGCGGGCTATCTCGGCAGCGCCTACGTCGACTACGGCCTCGGGAACTTCGCCTTCTACGACGACACGGCACCCGAGACGGACAGCGGCGCGCTCATCATCACGGCGAAGGGGCGGCAGGTCACGAGCGCGGTGTTCCGCCCGGCCACCATCGTGTCCGGCCTGCCCCAACCTCTGACCGGACAGGCGGCCACCGCGGCGGTCCAGAGCTGGAACTCGGCGCGCAGCTGCACCAACCTCGCCGTCACGCCGTCCACGAGCCAGGCCACCATGAGCGGCGAGACGACCACCTTCGTCGCGCCGCCCGCGACCACCACCACGACGTCGCCAACAAACAACACGGGCGGCACGGGCGGCACGGCGACGACGACCACGGCTCCCACCGCCACCACGACCACCACGACCCGCGCCGGCGCGCACACCACCACCACGACGGCTGCCTCGGCCACCACCACCTCGCCCACCGACAACGCCGGCGGGTAACCCGCAAGCGACGGGTCGCTCGGGCCGGCCCGCGCCCTCAGGCCCGGTCCATCTCCGACCAGGTGTGCGGCTCCTCGGCGAAGGCGTCCTCTCCCGGGATTCGGCGGTAGCGGAACCGGATCTCCTCGAGGTCGTTCGGCTCGCTGACGGTCTCCTCGGAGAGGCGCAGCATCATGTCCGCCTGCCGCCGCAACACCGCTCGCTGCTCGGGTGATGTGGTGTCGAGCATGATCGAGCCGACCGAGTCGATGAGCCGGATCAGGACGGCGGGCGCGCCGCGTGCCGATTGACGGATCTTGTCGAAGGCCCGGTTCACCATGCGGGCATACGAGGGGTCGAACTCAATGAGGCGGACGCGGCCGGTCGAGTCCCGGTAGACGCCTTCGTCCAGCACGCGTCCCGACACCCGTCCCAGACCGGCGGAGAGCCAGTCGATGCAGGTGAGCGCGGTGAACGTGTCGTTCACGGCAGTCGACAGGGCGCGGATGGCGATCTCGACCAGTTGGTCGATGGCGAAGACCGGGTCCTGCACGAGCGTGCGGTGCGGCCCCGTGACATGGGCCCTGCCCAGGGCCAGCGCGACCTCGGGTGCGGCGCCACGCGGCCACACCATGGCCAGGGGTCGCCCCGTGGCCAGGTAGTGCCCGGGCCGGTGCTCAAGGCGGACGATCGAGTCGGTGCGGGTGGCGATCGCGATCAGCTGGGCGTAGCCGACGTACTGGATGTACCCGCTCACCTGCGAGGGGACGACGGCCCCCCGCTCCTCAATGAGCTTGAGCAGCTCCGGCACGGTCTTGCCGGTGTGCTGCGGGGTGTCGTCGAGGCGCGCTTCGCCGACGCGCTCGGGGAACTCGGCGTCGATCGACTGGATCAGATCGGTCGCAATGCCGGCGATCACCTCGGGCAGCTGAATCGACTTCGCGATGTGGTGGATGAAGTAGATCAGGACGCCGAGATCGACGAGGAGCAACGCCTCGGCGATCGAGGTCGACAGATACGGGACGAAGCGTGAGCTGAGGCTGTTGATGGAGCCGAGCACCAGGACGGAGTACACGAAGGTGCCCACGAAGATGCCGAGGGTGACCTGGTTGCCGATGTCGCGCACGAAGTTGCGCATCATGCGCGGCCCGAACTGCTGCGACGCCAGGGTGAGGGCGAGGATCGTGATGGAGAACACGACGCCCACGACCGTGATGACCGCCGCCGCGATGGCGATCAGGACCTGGCGCTCGGCGTCGGCGCCCCCGGTACGGATCCACTTGGGAAGGATGTCCGGGTGGTGGAAGGCCGAGACGTCGATCTCGAAGGTGACCAAGAACAGCAGCGCCGAAATCACGACGATGATGCTCGGGATGACCCAGAGGGTCGTGCGGAGCTCCTCCCAACGCCAGCTCGGGAGCTTCCGACGATCCTTTCCGACGCGCGCCGGCTGCGGAGCGACGACCTCGTCGACGTCGCTCATGATGCCCGCACCCAGAAAAGGTGACGCATCGGTCCCTTGACCGCAGGCGACGGAGTGGTGGAGTGGTCGGTCATGGCAACGGGGTCCTCTGTCGCCGACCAGTCTTCCCGGCACACCCGATGAGCTGCTCCGCTCACGATCTACACAGCCGCGCGACGCCAGGAGACGACACTGCGGTGCACTGATATTAGTCCGCCGAGGACCCTGCGCCGCCGCCCGCACCGGCCGCCGCCCCGGCCCCTGCCCCTGCCGCCGCCCGTGGCATGGCATCCGCCACCAAGCGTTCGTCGTCGGCCAGGAGCGAGTGCGCGAGCTGCTTCACGAGCTCAATCACCTCGGGGTGCTCCCCGGGGTTCCAGCCCTCGAGCAGCTCGGTCAGCCCGTTGCGCCGTGCCTCGGTCAGACGTTCGAGCGCGCGGGTACCGGTGGCCGTCAGGTGGAGGTCGCACTCGGCACCCCGGCGGTGCTCCTCAATCATCCCGGCCGTCACCAGGCCGTCCACCCCCGGCGCGATCACCGACGGATCGACGTGGAGGTGCTCGGCGACCTCATCCACCGTGCACGCGGGGCGGTCGGCCAGCCGGTAGAGCAACCAGACGGCCCGTGGCGGCAGCTCAAGACCGGCCCGCTGGGCCAGGGTCTCGTAGAGCTCGGCGCGGTTCTCCCGGGCCGACATCCGCTGGAGCGCCAGCTCAATCTCCTCGAGCGACCCGCGCGCCTGCATCGCCCCGTGGACCTCGCCCGTGTCGACCGTCTCGACCGTCCGGCGCAGCGGCACCTCCGGCAGCAGGAAGCTCAACAAGAACGCGAAGAACGAGATGGGCACGGCCACGAGGAACACGGTCTGCACCGAATGCGTCACCGCGTCGATGTACTTGTGGAAGAACACGAGGCCCTCGGCCGTCGACTTCAGCTTGTTCAGCAGCGCCGGATCGAGCGCTTGGGGGTTGAACGACCGGAGCACCGCCGCCGGCACTTTGGCCAGGGTCGGTGCGAACGTGCGGTTGAAGACGATGGCGTAGATGGCTCCGAAGACCGCCGTGCCGAAGGAGCCGCCGATCATGCGGAAGAAGGTGGCCGAGCTCGTCGCCACGCCCAGCTGGTCGTAGGACACGGCGTTCTGCACCGCCACCACGAGCACCTGCATGATGAGGCCCATGCCGACCCCGAAGACGAACATGTAGAGGGCGAGGAGCCAGCTGTTCAGCGAGGCGTCGATGAAGGACAAAAGGAAAGCACCCAATGTCAGCAGGCCCGATCCGAGGATGGGGAAGATCCGGTAGCGCCCCCAACGCGTCACCAAGCGTCCCGAGATCACCGAGGCGCCGAGCATCCCGAGCATGAGCGGCAAGATCCGCAATCCCGACACCGTCGGGCTCACGCCCTTCACGTTCTGCAGGAACAGCGGGAGGAAGGTCAGGGCCCCGAACATGGCGAAGCCCATGACGAAGCCGATCGCACTCGCCGCGTCGAACACGCGCACGGTGAAGAGATGCAGCGGGATGACCGGCTCGGCGGCGAAGCGTTCGGCCACCACGAAGGCGACCGCGAGCACGACACCCAGGGCGGCGGTGAAGATGCTGGGCACGGACACCCACGCCCACGAGACCCCGCCCAGGCTGGCGAAGATGATGAGCGACGTCGCCGACCCCGCGAGCAGCAGCGTCCCGGCGTAGTCGATGGTGTGGCGCACCTTGCGCAGGTGCCCCGGCAGGACGGCACCCGTCACGAAGAGGGCCAAGATGCCGAGCGGGAGGTTGATGTAGAAGACCCACTGCCAGGACAGGTAGGTCACGCACAGGCCGCCGATGAGCGGACCGATCACGGTCGCCACGGCGAACATGGCGCCGAACAGGCCCATGTAGCGGCCCCGGTCGCGCGGCGAGACGACGTCACCGATGATCGTCTGCGCGCCCACCATCAGGCCGCCGCCACCGAGACCCTGCAGCGCACGGAACGCGATGAGCTCGGTCATGGTGTGGCTGAGGCCGCACAGCGCCGACCCGACGAGGAAGATCACGATCGACGCCTGGAAGAAGATCTTGCGCCCGTACTGGTCGCCGAGCTTGCCCCACAGCGGCGTCGAGACCGTCGATGCCAGCAGGTACGCCGTGACCACCCACGCCAGGTGCGAACCACCGTGCAGGTCACCGACGATCGTCGGCAGCGCCGTCGACACGATCGTCTGGTCGAGCGCCGCCAGCAACATGCCGAGCAGGAGGGCGCCGAGGATCAGCCAGAGCCGCCGGCCGGTGATTCGCTCGATCGCGGGAGGTGCTGCGTCGACGCTCACACCCCCATCTCCGACATCGGCCACGATCGGCTCAGAGTAGAAACGTCCTGGTCGAAAAGCAACCATGGGCAGCCCACCGCCCCGTTCCGCCGGAATCCTCCCTGCGGCGACCGGCTCCACCCGCGCTACGGTCGCCGCGGCGAATGCGGCGCGCGGCCGCACCGAGAGACCCAGGAAGGCCCAGGATTTCATGCGTACCCGCCTTACCGAACTGCTCAATATCGAGCACCCCGTCATGCTGGCCGGCATGGGGGGGGTCTCCTACTCGGCCCTCGCGGCCGCCGTCTCGGCGGCGGGCGGCTTCGGCTGCCTCGGCGCGTCCACCATGGGCAACGAAAAGATGGTCGAGGAGATGGCCGCCGTGCGCGCAGCCACCGACAAGCCCTTTGGGGTCGATCTGCTCACCGCCATGCCCGGCGGCATGACTGACCAGGTCAAGATGGTCATCGAGGGCGGGGCCTCCGCCTTCGTGGCCGGGCTCGGCGTGCCGACCGAGGTCGTCGACCTCTGCCACCAGCACGACGTGGTGGTCGTCAGCATGTGCGGCAAGGTCGAGCACGCCGTGCGGGCGGTGGACGCGGGGTGTGACCTCGTCGTGGCGCAAGGCACCGAGGCCGGAGGCCACACCGGCCAGGTGGCGTCGCTCCCCTTGGTCCCCCAGATCGTCGACGCCGTCGGCGCACGCGTGCCGGTCGTCGCCGCCGGAGGGATCTTCGACGGCCGCGGGCTGGCCGCTGCCCTTGCGCTCGGAGCCGACGGGGTCTGGATCGGGACGCGCTTCATTGCGACGCCCGAGGCGCGCGGCGTGCTGGGGTACAAGGACAAGCTGCTCGCCAGCCGCGAGGACCAGACCACCGTGAGCCGGGCCTACTCGGGCAAGACGATGCGGGTCGTGCGCAACGACTACACCGACTACTACGACGCGCATCCCGCGGAGCTGAAGAAGTTCCCTGAGCAGCTCGCCGCGGCCTACGGCAACGGCGCCATGCATCTCGGCGGCGACTCCTTCAGCGAGGGCGTCGACACCGAGAAGGAGTGCTATCCGGCCGGCCAGGGCGTCGGCGCGATCTCCGAGCTCGTTCCCGCCGGCGAGCTCGTGCAGCGTTTCGTGACGGAAGCCGACGCCGTGCTCGACCGCATGGCAGCGCTGCGCTGAGCCGCCCACGCGACTGAGCGTGACGGCAACGGACGAACCGAGCGGGTCGGGCGCGGGTGCGCGCCGGGTTGCGCTGGTCACCGGGGCGAATCACGGCATCGGCGCCGCGACGGCCAAGGCGCTGGCGGCACAAGGTGCGGCGGTCCTGTGCGCCTACTTTTGCACTACCCGGTTGGGCGGCCTCGAGGACCCCTCGCTGCCGGCGGCCTACCGGGCCACCCGCATGGCGCGGGCCGACTTCGTGGTGGAGTCGATCCGCGCCGCCGGCGGCCAGGCCGCCGCGGAGGAGGCCGACCTGACCGATGCGGAGTCGATCCCCGCGCTCTTCGACGCGGCCGAACAGCAACTCGGCCCGGTGCAGATCCTCGTCAACAACGCATCGGGGTGGATCGGTGACACCTTCGTGCCGCAGGCCACAGACCGCTTCGGCCGGGCCCAGACCTTCATGACCGCAGCCTCGTTGGACCAGGTGCTCTCGGTCGACGCCCGGGCGGCGGCCCTGCTGATCGCCGAGTTCGCCCGTCGTCACGTGGCGCGGCACGCGCAGTGGGGCCGCATCGTGGGCCTGACGTCGGGCGAGGCGGACGGGTTTCCCGAGGAGGTCTCCTACGGCGCCGCCAAGGCGGCCCAGGTGAACTTCACGCTCAGCGCGGCGACCGAGCTCGCCCGCTACGGCGTCACGGCCAACATCGTGCACCCCCCGATCACCGACACCGGGTGGATCAACCCGCAGACCGCGTCGGCCGCCCGCTCTGCCGGGCGCCGCGTCGCCACACCCAAGGAGGTGGCGGAGGTGATCGCCTATCTCGCCTCCGACGCGGCGGCGCTCGTGACGGGGAACGTCATCCGTCTGCGCTGAGCCTCGTCGCGGCCCGACGCGCTCGCTGTTGCGGTCCGTGCGACGCAGCGCGGGTGATCAACCGGCCTCGGCCAAACCGACCGGGCACGACACGCCGGTGCTCCCGAGTCCGCAGTAGCCATTGGGGTTGGCCTCGAGGTACTGCTGGTGGTACGGCTCGGCGTAGAAGAAATCGCCGGCCGGCCTGATCTCAGTGGTGAGGTCGCCGTACCCCGCGTCGTGCAGCGATCGGGAGAAACGCGCCGCCACCTCGTCGGCCACGGCGGCCTGCTCGGGCGTGTTCGTGTAGATGGCAGAGCGGTACTGCGTGCCGACGTCGTTGCCCTGCCGCATCCCCTGCGTCGGGTCATGACCCTCGAAGAACACGCGCAACAGCTGCTCGTAGGTGATGACCGCGGGGTCGTAGACGACGACGACAGCCTCGGCGTGACCCGTGCGGCCGCCGCACACTTCCTTGTACATGGGATTCCGCGTGAAACCGCCCGCGTAGCCGACTGCGGTCGTGTACACGCCGGGCAGCGCCCAGAACATCCGCTCGGCCCCCCAGAAGCAGCCCATCGCGAAGACCGCCCGCTCGAGCCCCTCGGGGAACGGTGGCGTCAACTTCGTCCCGAGCACCAAGTGCGGCTCGGTGACGGGCATGGACCCGTCCCGCCCCGACAGCGCCTGCTCAGGGGTGACCATCTGCGACTTGTGCGAGCTGAACAATCCCATTCCGTCTCCTCTGAAATCGGGTTCACCGGGTCGCCGAGCCCATCTGAGCAGGCCGTTCAGGCCTCCCCTGTTCGGCCTCGGCCATCAATCACTACAACCCGCGCACGACGTGAACTATTCCGATATATCATTATGGTACGTTACATAACGAGATAGACAGCGACCTTTCTGAAGAGGAGAAACCTCACATGCCACACGAACACGATCAAGATCACGGCCACGGTCACCGCCACGACCGGGAGCACGACCACGAACACCTGCACGAGCACTTCTTCGCCCACGCCATGGGCCGTCCCGGGATGCGTGGGGGCGGCGGGCGCGGCGGCTGGGGTGGAGGGCGCCGTATGCGCCGAGGTGCGATCCGCACCGCCATCCTGCTTGCCCTCCGCCAGGAGCCGGCGCACGGCTACGAGGTCATGCGCCGACTCGAAGAGATGAGCGGCGGTCTCTGGCGACCGAGTCCAGGCTCGGTCTATCCGCACCTCCAGATGCTGGAGGACGAGGGGCTGGTCCAGTCCTCCGAAGTCGACGGCACCCGCACTTACACGCTGACCGACGCCGGCCGCGCCGAGGCTGAGAAGAGCGAGCAGCCGTGGCAGACGGCAAGCGAGACGGACGACAAGGTCCGCACGCTGCGCGAGGCCATCGGGCAGCTGGCCAGCGCCGCCAAGCAGCTGGCCGGGGCCGGAGAACCAACCCAGGTCGACCGGGGCATCGCCATCATCCAAAAGGCACGCAAGGACCTGTATCAGATCCTGGCCGAGGACTGACGGAACGGCCCGGTACTCTGCTGGCGAAGCCATGACGACGACCGCTACCGCCACCCCGATCGATGGTGTTGCCCCCGGCAGCCGGCCGATCATCGAAACCGTCGATCTGACCAAGACGTATCCCGGGACAGACTTCCGCGCCGTCGACGGGCTGAACCTTCGGGTCAACACCGGCGAGGTCTTCGGGCTCCTCGGTCCGAACGGCGCCGGCAAGACCACCACCATCGGCGTGCTCACCACGCGCGTCATCCCCACGGGTGGCCGCGCGCTGGTGGGCGGCATCGATGTCGTGCGACAGCCGACCGTGGTGAAACAACTCATCGGCGTCGTGTCCCAGCAAAACACGCTGGACCGCCAGCTCACCCCGTGGGAGAACCTCTACTTTCATGGGCGTCTGTTCGGGATGGGCGCCAAGGAGTGCCGCCAGACCGCCGACGAGCTCTTGGAGCGGTTCCAGTTGAGCCGCTTCGCCAAGGCCTCGGTGTACGCGCTCTCGGGGGGCATGGCCCAACGCCTCATGGTGGCGCGGGCGATCTTCCATCGGCCGGCCGTCCTCTTCCTCGACGAGCCCACGGCGGGGCTCGACCCGCAGGGTCGCTTGGCCCTCTGGGACCTCCTCGGTGGGCTGAACGCGGAGGGGCAGACGATCATGTTGACGACCCATTACATGGAGGAAGCCGACAAGCTGTGTAATCGCGTGGCGATCATGGACCACGGCAAGATCCTTGCCCTGGACACGCCCAGCGAGCTCAAGCGCAGCGTCGGGGCGGACACCATCGTGACCGTCAAGGCGGCGGGTGACCCGACGGAACTCGCCGCCGCATTCGAGAGTCGGCTCGAAGGCCTCACGCGGACTCGCCCCGTCGATGACGGTGTCGAGCTGCAGATCAGCGGCTCCGATCGCATCGTCCCCCGGGTGGTCGAGGCAGCTGAGGCCGCCGGGTTCTCCTTGGCCGACCTCTCGGTCGCCGAACCCACCCTCGAGACGGTGTTCATCGGACTCACCGGGAAGGACCTGCGCGACTGATGGCTGCCACCACGACACCTCCGATCGCCGCGGCCACGTTCGGGTCGCCGGGCACGCACCATGTCAACCTGACGCCCACGCGCTCGGCCACCGCGGCGAGTTGGACGTCGCTCCGGGCGTTGATCCTGCGCGACCTGGTGGTTCTCTGGAAACACAAGATCGAGTTCGTCGTCCGGACCCTGGTGCAGCCGTTCCTCCTGTGCTTCGTCTTCCTCTACGTTTTCCCAAAGATCGGCCAGGGCATCGGTGGCGCCAGCGGAGTTCCGGGGGCGGAATCCGCTTTCGCCACCGTCCTCGTCCCGGGCGTGGTGGGACTCGCCATCATGTTCCAGGGCATTCAGGCCGTCGCGATGCAGCTGGCGCAGGAGTTCGGCTTCACCCGGGAGATCGAGGACCGCGTGCAGGCGCCCTGCCCGATCTGGTTGGTCGCGATCTCAAAGGTGATCTCGGGCGGCGCGCAGGGGCTGATCTCAGCGGCACTTGTGCTGCCGATCGCCTCCGTCGTCCACGCCGCAGGTGTCGAGGCCCACATCAATCTGCACTGGCTCCTCATTGTGACCCTCGTGCCGCTGTCGTGTGTCTGCATGGCGTCGCTCGGGCTCCTGCTCGGCACGTCCTTCGAGCCGCGCAACCTCGGCCTCATGTTCGGCTTCATCGTGCTGCCCATCACGTTCCTCGGCGGCACCTACTACCAGTGGACCCGGTTGGCGCCGATCAAGGCCGGGCCCGTCCACTGGCTGCAGATCATCGTGCTGATCAACCCGCTGATCTACATCAACGACGGCATGCGGGCTGCCTTCACCGACGCCGCGCACATGCACCTCTACGTGATCTATCCCGCCATCATCGCGTTCAGCGTGATCTTCCTCACGCTCGGCCTGAAGAACTTCAGGCGCAAGGTCCTCGCCTAGCAGCGAGGCGGCCGCCCGCCGCTCGAGGCAACCGGGTCCTCCTCAAGGCCGCTGGCTCAGAGCACCCGCAGGTCGCCGCCGTGCGCTCGTTCGGCCCGTGTGAAGGCCCGTAGGGCCACCACATCACCCACCCGGGCACGGGCCAGCTCGACACAGACCTCCAGGCAGATCCCTACAGCTCCCGGCGGCGGGTCGGGAACGTGGAGTCCGCGCACGCTGCTCACGATGTCGTCGCCGTGCACGACCACTTCGAGCACCCTGGTGCGGAGGTACTCGCAGAGCGGCACCTGTCCACCCGCCACCCGAATCACGGGCACGGCCCGGTTTGTGCGCGCCGCGCTCAGCAGGCCCACCAGCTCGTCACGCGCGGTCGTGCATGCCACCTCCACCATCGGCGCACCCGTTTGCGCGAACGACTCCGCGGCCGACCGCAACGACGCGGCAAGCGGATCGTCGCCCTCCGCGCCGTCCACCCGGTTGAGCCCGAAGAACTCAGCGATCGCCACCGTCTTGAGCCCACGCGGCTCTGCGTCCTTGAGCACCTGCTCCAACCAGAGCACGCCGTGGACCGCGTGGGCCGCGATCCCCCCGACCGTGTAGTGCGCGAGCGCGCTGGGTTGGCCCCAGGACTCCGCAACCTCGGCACGAGCCAGGATGCTGCGCAGCCAGTCGACCGCGCCCAGATAGGTATCCACCTCTTGGCGTGACAAGGTCGGTCCCGTCATCGATCGGACAGTAGCCACCGGGCTCAGACGCAAAGGCGCCGACCGTTCCGACCAGCACAGACGGGGCAGTTGCGACGGGCCGCGACCTGGCCAAAGTGCTCCACGGAGTCCCACCTGGTCGTTTCCGAAAAGGCGCCGCGCGCGCCTGAATGTCACGACATCTGGGTAGGGTGACCCGCAACCGTGCAGCTCCATGTGCGACCGCTCCCGTGTGGGGTGGCGAAGGGACGGATCCCATGACGACGAGCGGTCCCGCAGCGCCGTCCGACCTCTTGGAGGATTACGTCCGTGTCCGGGCGACCACCGAGCGCCTCGCCTCGGTGCTCAGTGCCGAGGATCAGACCGTCCAGACGATGCCCGACGTCAGCCCGACCAAATGGCACCGGGCTCATGTCACCTGGTTCTTCGAGACATTCGTGCTCGGCGAATACGCCAACGGCTACCGAGCCTTCGACGACGCGTACGCGTACATCTTCAACTCCTACTACGAGGCCGTCGGCGCCCGGCATCCCCGTCCCGAGCGCGGGCTGCTCTCGCGCCCGGGCATCGACGAAATCGCACGGTACCGGTCATTCGTCGACGGGCAGATGGAGGCGTTGCTGCGCGAGCCCGGGCAACCCGGCTTGGTCGAGCTGATCACTCTCGGTCTCCACCACGAACAGCAACATCAGGAGCTCCTGCTGATGGACATCAAGCATGTGCTCTCGCGGAATCCCCTGCATCCGGCCTATCTGTCCGGACCGATTCCGGACGCCATGAGCCACCCCCCGAAAGCCGGCTGGCTCGAACACGACGGAGGCCCGGTGGAGATCGGTCACCGGGGCATCGGGTTCGGCTTCGACAACGAGTTTCCGGTCCACACAGTGCAGCTCACCCCGTTCGGGTTGGCCGACCGGCCGGTCACCTGCGGTGAGTGGCTCTCGTTCATGGAGGACGACGGGTACCGGCGACCCGAGTTCTGGCTCTCGGACGGATGGAGCGTCGTCAATGCCCAGGATTGGGAGGCTCCCCTCTACTGGTCCCGCGATCCCGACCATCCCGACCAGTGGCTCCAGCTCACGCTCGCCGGGGTCCGACCCGTCGACCCCGACGAGCCGGTATGTCACGTGAGCTACTACGAGGCGGACGCATTCGCCCACTGGACCGGCATGCGCCTGCCCACCGAATCAGAGTGGGAGACCATCGCCGGGTTCCACGGCGAGGGCGACAATTTCCTGCGCGACGACTTCTTGGACCGGGGCGCACCGCACCCCCGGCCCGCCGTGGCCTCGAACGCCATCTACGGCGACACCTGGGAATGGACATCGAGCGCCTACTCACCGTATCCGGGATTCCGCGCCGCTCCCGGAGCGGTAGGCGAATACAACGGCAAGTTCATGGTGAGCCAGTACGTCTTGCGAGGTGGCTCATGCGCCACCCCCGCGGGGCACACCCGCGCCACGTACCGCAACTTCTTCCCCCCGGGAGCGCGCTGGTCCTTCGGTGGCGTACGGCTCGCGCGGGACCCCTGAGCGATGGCGTACACGATTGATGTCCATCTCTCGCCGGAGGAGGTCCGCACCCAGATGCGGACGGATGCCCTCTTGGGGCTGCAGGGCGCGGAGAAGTCGATCCCGCCTGTGTGGTTCTACGACGAGCGGGGAAGCCGCTTGTTTGAGGAGATCACCCAACTGCCCGAGTACTACCCGACGCGGGCCGAACGGGCGCTCCTCGAGGTACATGGCTTGGCCATCGCCGAACTGGCCAAAGCCGACACCCTCGTCGAGCTGGGCGCCGGCGCGTGCGACAAGACGCGCGTGCTCCTTTCGGCCCTCCAAGAGGCGGGCACGTTGACGCGCTACGTGCCGTTCGACGTCAGCGACGAGTTCCTGCGCAGCGCCGCCGAGACGTTGTCAGCGGAATTCTCCGCGGTCGACATCCATCTCGTGATCGGCGACTTCCACCATCACCTGGGGGAGATCCCCACGGACGGCCGGCGGCTGGTCGCGTTCCTCGGGGGCACCATCGGGAACCTTGACCCGGCCCAACGGGCCCGCTTCCTCTTCGACCTCAATTGCACGATGTCGAGCGACGATTCGCTCCTGCTCGGAACGGACTTGGTCAAGGATCCTGCCCGGCTGGTCGCCGCCTACGACGATGCCGCCGGTGTCACCGCCGAGTTCAACCGGAACGTCCTCCACGTGCTCAACCAGCAGCTGGGCGGCAACTTCGACCCCGACCGATTCCGCCATGTCGCGCTCTGGAACGACGACGAAAATTGGATCGAGATGCGGCTGCGGGCAGACCAGGCCTGCGAGGTCTCGCTCCGCGACGCGAGCATCAGTGTGCGCTTCGAGGAGGGCGAGGATCTCTTGACCGAGATCAGCGCCAAGTTCACCCCCGACCGAGTCCAGGCCGAGCTCGAACAGGCCGGGTTCGTGATCGAGGAGATGTGGGGAGCGGCGGACGGCGAATTCCTCCTGACCCTGGCCCACCCCTACTGCTGACGCGCGCAGAGACCGTCCCCTCCGGACCCACCCGGCGTCAGACCGGGACCGCCTCGGGTCCTCGCTCAGGTGCCGGCGCCAGGTCCGACCCCACCGGTTGACGCCGTCGTCGCAGCACGAGCCAATCCCCCAGGAGCAACAGCAGAACGCCCACCGCGCCGACGCTCAGCACCGTGGCGAGCTCGAGATGAGGCGGCCGATAGTGGAACGTCACGACGTCATGCCCGGGTGGGACGCGGACCTTTTGCACGAGGTCGAATGACGAAACCGCCACCGCACGTGCGGGTCCCCCATTGACCGAGACGCTCGCTCGCCATCCGGCGTCCCACGCCACCGAGCGGATCACGATCGATGACGACGGTGCGTCGAGCCTTACCTCCTCTGACTTCGTCGAGCTCGAGACCACGGACACGTCAAGTGGTCGTCCGCCGCTCGTCGATGCCGTGATGGGCTTCGGTGGCTTGGCGAAGGTGTAGACCACGTAGCCCTGCGACGTTCCGGCCTGGTGCCACGGTCCCGGCACGACGGCGGCGGAGAGGGACCCGGCGAGTTCGTAGGAGTGGCCGTCAATGGCGATGACCGCCTGGTGGGCCGGCAACGCGCCGACCACCTGGACCGACAAGCCGATGGTGTGCCCGCGCGGCAACCGCTCGGTGACCCCGTTGACGCCGGCCGCCACGGGCACCGTCGCCCCCCAGCGCGTCGAACCGTCCGCGGTCAGGATGCCGAACCGGACGAGGGCGTCAGAGGATGTGGCGTGGGTGAAGAGGAGGGTCGCCGAGGCCGGCTCGAGCGACTCGCCGAGAAACCACGACTCGGTTTGACCAGAGTGGAGTGCCGGCCGCGGTCCCGGATAGAACGGGTAAGCCGTCTCGTTGAAGTTCGCCCCGTAGCCGCGGAGCAGGACCGGATCGGATCCGAAGCCCTCGGACGCCTGCCGCACCTCCGTCAACGAGCGTGGAGCCGAGGCGAGCGGCACGAGGAAGTACTCGGGCACCGTGACGATCTCTTGGAGATCGAGCCGATTAAGGGTGCCCGATCCGAGCTGGCCGATGTCGAGGTCGTCCTGCTTGTGCGTATGAGTCACCGACTCGTAGTTGCTGTTTACGATCGAGGCGTAGCCCGAGACCGACGGCAAGCCCGGGATGATGTTCAGATCCGGGATTCCCTGCGGGCTCCCTGGGTAGCTCGAGTACGTCTGCGGGTCGTAGTTGACGAACCGACCTCCTGGTGAGAGGTGAGCCGCCAACAACTGCTGCACGGGCGTCGTCCCGCTGACCAAGTCGTTGGGTGGTGCTTGGGTCAGCTGGCTGGTCAGCGCCATCAACCCGAGATCGACCGCCACGAATGCTGCGGCCATGGCAGCCCACTGCATCCCGCTGAGCCGCGGACGAAGCCAGACGATCGCGGCGGCGACCGCGGCGAAGGCAAGCGCAATGATCGTCGCCTCTCGCACGGTATGCGTCACGCCCGGGCTGGCCGAGACGCCCGCGAAGACGTGCACAAGCGACCCAGTTGCCGTGAGCGCCCACACGACCAAAACCGCGACAACGGCGAGGGGCAGCAGAGACATGACCCGGTCGTAACGCCGCCAGCGCACGTCGACCTGCGGCGCGTCGGTGCGGTCGAGCCAACCCGCGAACAGAACCGAGACCGCCGTCGCCACGATGATCATGTTGCGGCTCTGCAGTCGCTGATTCCCGTAGAGAGGGATCCGGTTGAAGAGATGCTCCAGCGGGGTGTTCGAGCCGAGCGCAAGGAGATACCCGAAGACGCCCACTGCATACCAGGTGAGCCGATCACGCGGGGAGAGCCGGCTCGGCCAACGCGGATGCAGCAGCGTCACGAGCGCGATCAGCGGGAGCACGCCCAGATAGATCCCGACTTCGGGCAGGTTGTACTGGCTGAAGAATTGGGCTTCGCCGAGGTGTCCGTAGCCGCCGTCGAGGTACGGCACCAACGAAAGGATGCTGAACGGGGTCGGATAACTGCCGGCGGCTGCGACGACACCTGAGCCCCGCTGCGAGTTGCGGATCGCCTCGAGGCCCGGCAGCCACTGGATCGCCGCCAGGGACAGGGCGAGCGTCGCTCCGGTCGCACACCGGCTGAGGACTCGCCACCAACCCTCTCGGCTGAGTCCCGCCGAGATGACCGCGAACGCAATGATGAGGAGCGCTTCGTCGAGCATCGCCTCGGGTGCCCCGCCGAGGATGACCGTGGCGTAGGCGATGCCGAGCAAGATCGTCCACCGCCACCGACCGTCCCGCACGATGTGATGGACGGCGAGCAACATCCACGGGATGGCGACGAAGCCTTCGGTCATGTCCACGTGATTGACCTGGCTGAGGACCGGTCCCGCAAACGCGAAGGTGACGGCGCCGAGCAAGCAGGCGACCGTCGACATCTTGAGCGCCCGCAGGAACACGTACATCCCGATGGCGATCGCCGAGAAGAGAACGACCTCAGTGGCGATCCAGGCCGCCCGGTCTGGGAGGGTGACGAACAGGCCGACGAGAGGATAGAACGCGCCGGCGTTGAAGTCCGCCATCAGCGGGGTGCCGCTGAAGATGTACTGGTTCCAGAAGGGCAGCTCGCCGTGGCGGAGCATCGAACCCACCAGTACGTGGAGCGGGTAGTTCTGTTGCAGGTTGTCGCCGGTGATGATCAGGCGGCCCGAGATCAGATCCGGCAGCACGAACCCGACCAGAGGGATGGCGACGAGCAGCGCGTAGGGCCACAGGGGTCCGATGTGTGCTCGGAGTCGGTCCACTATCGAGGGGCTGCTTTCCGGGAGTCTCTGCAGTGCGTCCGCCACTGGGACTGGGGCGTGGCGCAACTCGGCGACGCTAGCCCCTCTCGCTGAGACCCTCCTCAGACGGGTCGTTCGGCTGACGATTCTTTTGGCTTCGGGCGCCCCGTCCGCGTGATGTTGCTCGAGGTCGAGCGCCACTGCACCTTTGGCTCCAGAGCGGAGCGCTCCATTCGGCCGATGTGGGTGCGGGCAATCGACAGGAGGTCCGCCAACAGCTCGTCTCCGAGCAGGTACGGCAGCAGGCCGAGGTCGAGCAGCTTCGTGTGCGCGGCCCGGTAGTAGTGCTCTTGGGCCTCGACGCGGGGGTCCTCGAGGTGGACGATCTCCGCCCCGCCGGCGGCGTCGGAGACCTTCTGCGCAAGTTGGCTGACGGAGAAGGACTCGGTGAACTGGTTGAAGACGCGGAACTCGCCCGCCTTGGCAGGGTGGCGAACAGCCAGCTCGATGCAGGCGAGCGGGTCGCGGATGTCGAGGAACCCACGGGTCTGCCTGCCCTTGCCGTACACCGTGATGGGCTCGCCGGCGGCCGCCTGGATCACGAAGCGGTTGAGCACGGTCCCGAACACAGCGTCGTATTCGAAGCGCGTCGCCAGCTCGGGGTGCAGCGTCGTCTCGGGGGTCGACTGCCCGTAGACGACGCCCTGGTTGAGATCGGTGGAACGAAGGCCCCAGGCGCGGCAGCAGAAGGCGATGTTGTGGCTGTCATGCACCTTGGACAGGTGGTAAAAGCTCCCGGGCTGCTTCGGGAAGGGCAAGACGTGATCGGCACGAGCGAATCGACCCCCATTTCGAGGTCGTAGCCCCGGCGGGCAAAGTTGTCCGCCACTCCGACCCCGTGCCCCGCCCGAGACAGATGCAGCGCCGTCGGCCAGCCCAGATACCCGTCACCACCGAGGACCAGAATTCGCACCTGACACCTTCCGTTTCCGTGACAGCCAGATTTCACCTAAGTGGCGGAGGGAGTTTTCCCCTGTAACCTGGGTAAACGCTGAGAATCCTGTTAAGGAAGGTTTCGCGTTCCCAAAGTCGGCTTCAGGTGTGACAAAATCACTGCAGTTCGATGAAGTTTTTCGCTCCCGCGGGCCCCTCCGACGGGAGCGCGAGTAAGGAACTCCCGATGGAGCTCGTGCCCCCGAGCGCTACCCCAGACGCCCCGACTCTTTCTCACGACGCCGCCGTCGACGCGCCGCTGCAACCGGCACTTCGCGTCGGCGTGGCTCGCACGGCGTTGCTCGGGGCCCTCGGCACGTCCGCCATTGTCGTCGGCGCGCTGATCGGCGGACAGTCCTTCGAGACACACCAGGCCGGCGCATGGTTCTTCGGCATGCCGGGCGGACCGCTCGGGTGGATGGGTACGAATGCCACGCTTCCTCCGGTTGCGGCGCTCGCGCTCGTGTTCGGCGGTCTGATCCTCCTGACCCGGGTGTGGCTCGGGTTCTTGCGGTACCTCAAGGACAACAACGGCTTCCCCGTCAGGCGCGTCGTCCTCGTCGTCGTCGTGTGGGCCGTGCCGCTCCTCCTGGCGCCGCCGCTGTTCAGTCGCGACGTCTACACCTACGCCGCGCAGGGCGAAATGGTGAGTCACCACATCAACCCGTACGACTACGGTCCCAACGTTCTCGGCTCAACGCCCTTCAACAACTTCGGCGACCCCTTCTGGGCGGGCAACGAATCTCCGTACGGACCCACCTTCCTGGAGGTCGACGGTGTCGTCGACCAGGCCTCCGGCCACGATTTCCTGGTCGATCTCCTCCTGCTCCGCCTGCTCGAGGTCGCCGGCATCGCCCTCATGGTGGGCGCCACACCCACCCTCGCTCGCTGGGCCAAACGCGACCCCGCCCACGCCGTCCTTCTCGGGGCGGGCTCCCCGCTCGTCTTGCTGTCGTTGTTGGCCGGAGATCACAACGACGCCTTAATGGTCGGGCTCTTGATGGCCGGGCTCGCCGTGGCCAAACGTTTTGGCACCGTGCCCGGGGTCATCATCTGCGCGCTCGCCGCGGGGGTGAAATCACCGGCCGCGCTGGGTGTGCTCTTCTTGGGCTGGGTGTGGTCGGGCTCCGGCGCGTCGACGCGACGCCGCATCCGCGACACCGCCCTCGCCGGGCTCATCGCGCTGGCCACGATGGAGTTGTCCGCCCTGGTGACGGGTACCGGATGGGGGTGGATCCGGACCACCACCACCGCGGACGCGGCCTTCACCGGGGTGACGCCGATCAACGTCCTGGCTCGAGGGGCTTCCATTTTGAGCCACGTGGCGCAGGTGCCGCTGTCCACGGCCGACTTCCACCCCGTCTTCAGCGTGCTCGGGCTTCTCGTCGCGGTGTACGTCGGCTACCGGCTCTTGATGCGAGCGCCGGAGGACGGGGTCGTGCGCTGCCTCGGACTGACGCTGCTCGTGTTGGCGTTGCTCGGCCCCATCGTCTGGGCCTGGTACGTCACGTGGGGTGTCGTGGTCTCGGCACCGGCGGCGGCCGGGCGTCTCCGGAACGCGCTCATCGTGATCAGCACGTTCTGGGCCTTTGCCGGGATGACGTCAGTCCACAACATCTACATGCGGCTGCTCCACACCTTCGTGCTGACGGACCTGCTCCTGCTGACGATGCTGGTCGCCATCGTCATCATGCCGCTCGGCCAAATCGCCGATCCCCGTACCGACCGGCGCCGGCTTCCGCGGTTCCGGCCCGGCCCCGACGACGACGACTCCTCGCGGACGCCCCTGCTTGGTGACGGCGTGCTCGCCGGTGCTGGCGCCACCTCCTAATTCCGCCTACCCCGGCTGGCCCCCGGTGGCCGTGAACGCCTTGAGCCAACCCTTGAGCATCGGCCCGAACGAGGCCGGGTTGTACGCGTCTTCCTCGTAGGAGAACTTCTGGTCGCCGGCGTAGTGCAGCACGGTGATGTCGTGCGCCTGATGCACCGAGCCGTCACCGGGGTCCTCCATCCGGTTCTCAATCCGGCAGATCCACCAGCCCCGCTCCTCGTCGCAGACGCACCACGAGTGCGGAAACGAGTTCATGGCCCGGTTCGGCCACTCCGCCATGAGCGGCGCGATCCAGTCATAAATCTCGTCGGGCCCATGGAAGGTGCCGAAGGTGTGCTCCAGATAGACGGCGTCGTCGGTGAAGAGATCGGCCCAGTCGCGCCATTCGCCGCTCGCCGCGCAGCGGCCGGCGGTCTCCACATAGTGCCGATGGGCCCCTTCGAGCTCTTCCCGGCTCCATTTCGGCGTCACGATTTCAGGATCCATTCACTCATGGTGACACTGCGCAGCGTGCTCAGGTCGACGAAAGCACTGATCTCTTCGATCATCTGGGTGACGTGGGCGTTCATGCGCTCGGGATCTCCGTCGGCGCAATAGAACAGCATCGGATCGGTCACATGCTCCAGCGAGGGCCACGCCTCCTCCACGATGCCCCGGAACGGCGGAGCGCCGACGGTCAGGGGCCGGAACACCGCGTTGCGCACGTACCGCATGCGCGGCTGGATCGCCTCGGTGATGGGCGAGATTCGCGTGTGCCAGCGCGTCATCCACTCCTCGAACGACTGATCGGGATGTTGTTCGAGCATGGCCACGGTGAGCACACCCGGCGACCGCGCGCCGTCCGGCCAATAGCGCGGCACCGACCACTGATTGCTCCCGTAGTCGCGGTACATCGACTCCACGACCGAGTACCCGGCCACCTGGGCCGACGCACTCGCCAACACTTCCTCGTAGGGGGCCCGTTGATCGACGGAGTCCAGCCACAGCGAGACCAGTGCATCGACGGGTAACTCACCTTCGGGGGTCGGGACGGGCGCGGGGATGTCGCTCTCGGGGTCCCGCACGTCGATGGTGAGCCGAAGGGGGTCGAGGCCGAGTAGCTCCTTGGCTACATCGCCCAGCACGGCGTCGGCCACCTCGGCCCGGCCACGCGCCGCGTCGGGCCACATGAGGTACATCAGCTTCTCCACGGCACCTCTTTGCGCTCGCTCGGGGCGACGGTCACCAGGTCAATCCCAACGCTTTGCGCATCGTCGCCTCGAACTCGGCGTCACGCTGGTTCCTGCGCAGCTCGAGCACCAGCACCGCGTCCTTGCCGACCTCGACCCGCAGCGGCGTGTCGGGATCTTCAATCGCATCCGCCACCGCCAGAGCGACCGTCTCGGGCCCCGGACGGCCCTCGGGCCCCACCAGCGTGCTCACCGTGCCGCCCCACTGGGCGTGCAGCTCGGCGTACGCATCTGGACCCAGGTGATCGGCGTCGTCGTGCTTCATACCCGGCGCGATGTACCCCGGCTCGATGATCACGACTCGGATGCCGAAGTGGCCGAGCTCGAAGTGCATCGACTCCGACATTGCCTCGAGCGCATGCTTCGACGCGGCATACGGCCCCTCGAGCGGCGTGCCGATCTTGCCCTGTACCGAGCTGATGTTCACCAGGACACCGCTGCCCCGCGCCCGCCAGCCGGGGACGACCGCCTGGGCGACCCGGAGGGGGCCGAGGATGTTGACATCGAGCACCTGCGTGAAACGCTCTAGCGGATAGGTCTCGAGTGGCCCGTAGCCGGTCAAAGCGGCGTTGTTGACGACTGCGTCGAGCTCGCCGGCCTGCGCCACCGCGGCACGTACCGATTGGTCGTCCCGGACGTCGAGCGGCAGAATCAACGCGGCCGGCACGCCCGCCAACTGACCCACGTCTCTCGCCGTCGCGACCACCTCGTGCCCTCGTTTGGTCAGCGTTTCCACCGTGGCCCGGCCGATCGCGCGGGCCGCACCCGTCACCAGGATCCGCACCGATCAGTCCTGCGCCGGCGCGGCCAGGCTGACGAGCTCCTCGCTCACCTGCCACAGGCGCTGCGCCGCTTCGGGATCCTGCGCCCATCGACGGGGCCGGCGCGGCTTGCACTTGACGAAGTACCCCGCCGTGACGCCCTCGACCTCGGGGGACGACGCGAGGTAGATCGACGTGCGCGCCCCCTTGGCGGGCGACAGGAAGAAGGGCTGGCTGATCTTGAGCCCGAAAGCCAGGAAGCCCCGGGCATCGCCATCGGCCCCGTACCCCGTGCGCACGGTCCCGGGGTGCAGCGAGTTGGCCGTCACGCCACTGCCCGCGAGGCGGCGGGACAGTTCTAGGGTGAACAAGATATTGGCCAGCTTCGATTCGCCGTAGACGCGCATCCCGCGGTAGCGCCGAGTCGACTGCAGGTCGTCGAACGGCATCCCCTTGCGCGCCGCGGCGTGCGCGGTCGACGCGACATCGACGATGCGCGCGGGCGCGGATTCCCGGATGCGATCGAGCACCAGGTTGGTCAGGAGAAACGGCCCCAGGTGGTTGGTGGCGAACGTCGCCTCGTACCCGTCGGCCGACTCGCGACGCTCGCTCAACACGACGCCTGCGTTGTTCACCAGCACGTCAAGCCGGGGGGCCTGCTCCAAGATCTCCTCGGCGCCACGGCGCACCGACGACAGGTCGGCCAGGTCGAAGACGACGAGCTGGACCTGGGCGTCTCCCCCGAGCCGCTGCACGATGCCGGCCACCGCGGCGCGACCTCTGTCCGCGTTCCGGGCGGTGATGATCACCCGCGCCCCCATCCCCGCCAGTGCCTCCGCTGTCTCGAGTCCGATGCCGGAATTGCCGCCGGTGACGACAACCGTTTTTCCCTGCATGTCCGGCACGTCCACTGCCTCCTCGTGATGAGCAGGCGTCAGCATTTCACACGGTCCAAGTCAGGACCGGCGACGGTGCCGGATTCAGCGCCAGCTGTCGCGGGCCTTGACCAGGCCCCGCTCGGCATGCAACAGGCTCCCGCTCAGGGTCCGCTCGGCCGTGCGCATGTGCCACTGCAGCAGTTCCTGCGTGCACGCCCAGGCCGCCTCGTGCCCGTTCCGCCCGTCCGCCAATAAATTCACGGTCTCACCCGGGTCCTCCGCCAGGTCGAAGAGCAAGGGCGGCAGAAGGTCCGACGCGGCTGCGAACTGCACGTACTTGTAACGGGGGCCGCGTCCGACCTCGAGGGCGCAGTGGCTCATCGGGATCCCGAAGCCCGTTTCGGCCAATTGGTTGACCGGGTCCGAAAAGCTCCACTCGAAGTGGGCCGTGTCGCGCCAGTGCCCCGGCAGGGACTCGCCGCGGAGGAATGGTGCCAGCGACCAGCCGTCTGCCTGGAGCGGCACCTCCGCGCCGAGGCACTCACAGATCGTCGGCAACACGTCCACCGACTCGGTCACGGCATCGACCACGTTGCCGCGGCCACCTTCCGCCTCGGGTCGTGGGTCCACGACGATCAAGGGGACGTGGTAGCTCTCGTCCCAGTAGCCAAGCTTCTCGAGCAGCCAGTGGTCGCCACCCATCTCTCCGTGGTCGCTGGTGACGATCACCATCGTGGAGTCGGCGAGTCCGCTCTCGTCGAGATAGTCGAAGAGCTGTCCCAGCCCGTCGTCCACCTCGCGTTGTGCGCCGTAGTAGGTCGCCCGCAGCTGTCGGCGTTCCCGCTCGTCATCGGGGGCGCCCACGTCGGGAATTCCCATCGCCATCGCCCCGAGCACGTGGATGGCGGCCTCGTCCTCTCGCCGCTCGCAGCCGACGAAAGGCCCGACCGACTCGGCCGGGTACAAGTCGTGATAGCCGATCGGATTGCGACGCGGCGGGTGCGGCCGGATGAACGATGCGTGGACGAAGAAGGGCGCGTCACCGTGCCGCTCGAGCCAATCGACGACTTCGCTGCGGATGAAGGTGGTCTGGGAGAGTTCGGGCGGGAAACGGGCCGGCGCCCAACTTGAGCCGTGCGCGTCGGCACCTGGGAACCCCTCGATCGGCTCGTACAGATCGTGGGGATTCGCCGGCACGTCCATCCCACGCGTCGCCAGCCAGCGACCCCACGCCGGGCTCCCCTGTTCCCAGGGGTCCACGATGACGGCCTCGAAACCCGGCAGGACGCCCTCGTAGGTGAAGAGCCGGGGGTCATCGACCGGCACCGTCCGCGGGTCGACCGAGGTGTCCGTGTACCCAAAGAGCACCGGGTCGTACCCCATCTCCCGCGCCACCAGGGCCACGTTGGTGAACCGGGCGTCGAGGGGGGTGCCGTTCAGGATGGAGCGGTTTCGGTGCAGATACGTCCCCGTGTAGAGGCACGCACGCGAAGGCCCGCATGGGGCGGCGTTCGCCCAATGGTTGGCGAACAGGACACCGCGTGAGGCGAGGGCGTCCAAGGCCGGCGTCTCGAGAATGGGGTGATCGAGCGCCGAGAGGCAGTCACCACGCCACTGGTCGAGCGTGATGAACAGCACGTTGCGGGGATCCGGCACACCGCCACTCTTGTCCATGGCGTGCCGGTCAACCCAGAGGAGCACCGAGGTGACGGGCTAGCGAGGGAACGCCGGGCCAGGCGAGCGCTCAGCTCGAGGTACGAATCGTCGCTCCCCCGAGTCTCGTGCCGAACGCGATGAGCCAGGAGCCGAAGCGCGGGGCAACAGCGCGGCCCACCGCTCGGCCGCCGGGAACCGGGAATCCGGCGGCCGAGCGCTGCGCCGCGCTGTCCTGGTCCACTGACGGAACGTGCCGACCTGCCCGCACCGGACCGGCTTGACCGATCAGTTCTTGCCGGTGCTGGTCGACCAGCGATTCAACTCCTCGGGCTTGCATCATGAGAGCTCCTCGCTTGACCTCTTCCGCTCCCGGTCAGCGGCTCTTGTCCCTTTCGGACAAGCTCCACTCTAACCGATGATTGACAGCAAATCAAGAATATTCTAATATAGGGCTATGCCTATTCTAAGTGGACAAGAGACGTCGGCGACGCGGCGTTCCGTTCTGGCAGCCCCCTCGCTTGCCAGCGACCTGTCCTGGCTCCTGCTGGCCGGTGCCAGCCCCTCGGTGCAGGCCCGCTATCTCGAGCAAGTCAACGCGAACCCGCCGGCCGCCAGCATGTGCGGCGGTGCGGCCATGGTGTACAACGATCGCGAGGACCTGGCCGATCGCGTCCGTACCTTCTGGGACGAAGGCGACGAAGAGACCTCGTTCACCGAGATGCACATCCTCGCCTACTACTCGGGTGCCCTCTACGCCACCGATCCCGACGTCCTGTGGGAGGCCCTCGAACGGGCCGTCGCCACGGTGCCACTCGACCTCGACGTGCCGTCGGAGAACCCCGAGGAGCTCGTCATCTTCTCTGATCGCTTCCGGCGCCTGAAGGAGTCCCCGGCGTTGGTGCGGTCGTACTTCGACCTGCTCCAGGAGGTGTGGGCACCCGTCAATGAGATGTGGCAACAGTCGCTGCCGCTTATCGAGGAGGCCGGCCGGCATTTCGTCGCGCAGTACGAGAGGGGAACGACACTGGATGTACTCGTAACTCCGGGTTGTGACATCTTCCGGGACCGCCTCCCCCAGATCACTGCCGACATCGAGGGCGGCAAGCCGGTCGTCTTCGTCCCCTGCCTGTTCTTCGGGTCGAGCCTGTACCTCGACTTCCCTGATCTCGTCCTGATCGGAACCGGGGTGGGGCTGGGAGACGCCGAGGCCCGGGCCCGGACCGAGTCAGTGGCGCGGCGGCTCAAGGCCGTGGCCGACCCGACTCGCCTCGCCATCCTGCACTCCCTCGCCTCCGCACCCAGCAGCGTCGGTGAGCTGGCCACCCTGTTCCGGCTGGCTCAACCCACCGTGAGCATGCACGTGAAGGTGCTGCGCGAGAGCGGGTTGATCCACTCCGAGCGCCTGGGCGGCCGCCTCCGTTTAAGCGCAGATCCCGACGCGGTCGAATCACTCCTCGGCGACCTTCGCGAGGCCGTGCTCCACGGCACCTCGCCAGTCTCCGACCCCAGCCCGAACCCGCAGGCCGCGAGCCTGGCGTCCGCGGCGCACGCCGCCGCCGGCTGAGCGCTTACGGCGCCAGGACCACCGGTAACGATCGGATGCCGGACACCGTGGTCGAGAGCACGCGCTCGACAGGGGCCCGTACGGCGTAGTCCGGGAAGCGGCCCAGCAGCTCCTCCAAGAAGATCCTCGCCTCGAGCCGCGCCAGGCTGGCGCCGACGCAGACGTGTTCGCCGAAACCGAAGGCGAGATGGACCGGGACCGTCTGGCGCCGGACGTCGAAGCGCGCCGCATCCGGCCCGAAGACACGCTCGTCCCGGTTGCCCGATGCGTAGAGCATGCAGAGGTAATCACCGGCGCGCACCGGCGTGCCCGCGACCACCGCGTCCTCGGTTGCCGTGCGGCAGAACGCATGGACAGGCGTGACCCAGCGCAGGCATTCCTCCACCGCGCCGGGCAGCAGCGATGCGTCGGCGGCCAACGCGGCGCGCTGCTCGGGGTGTTCGGAGAGGGCGATCGCGCTGCCCGACAGCAGCGTCCGCGTCGTCTCGTTGCCGGCGACGAGCAGCGTGAGGAGGAACATGAACAGCTCCTCCTTGCTCAGCGGCTGGCCGTCCACCTCGCTGCCGACGAGGAGCGAGACCAGGTCCTGTCCCGGCCGGTCTCGCTTGACCCGGATGTGCTCCACGATGAACCCTGCCAACTCGCCCAGCGCCGCCATCGTCTGTTGCTGGGGCAGGTCCGGTGACTCGATCGCCGCATCCGACCACCGGCGGAAGTCCTCGCGGTCCGCCTCGTCGATCCCGAGCAGCTCGGCGATCACCGTGAGTGGGAAGGGCGCGGACAGCTCGGCCACGAAGTCGATCTCCGCGCCGGCATCCGCCGCGTCGAGGAGACGCGAGGCGCTCTTGCGGATCGACTCCTCGAGCCCTGAAAGTGCGCGCGGCGTGAACTGGCGGTTCACGAGCTTTCGGAACACGGCGTGCTCGGGTGGGTCCATGTGGAGGATCGAGCGCCCGAGCATCGGCGTCCCCGAGGCCCGGATGGGGTCGTTGACGAGTGCGCCCTGGCCCGAGCAGAAGTGGGCGGGGTCGCGACTCAGGTCCCGGATGTCCTCGTAGCGGGTCACGGCGAAGAACCCCGGGCCGCACTCGTGCACCGGGTCCTCCGCCCGCAGCCTCGCCAGGACTTCGTAATAGTCCGGCCGCACGAAGAAGGACGCGTCCCGTGGATCGAGTCCGTCGATCTGATCCGTCCGCTGGTCGGCCGCCACGGCGCGAGCGTACTGTGCTGCACCACAAGGAGTCGCCGTGACCAGCGCAGTACGGACCGAGTACGACAGCCTCTATTTCGGCGGACGGTGGCTGCCGGCTGCCACCGGCGAGCGGATCGAGGTCGTCTCACCGCACAGCGCGGAGGTGATCGGCTCCACCCCCTGCGCCACCGAAGCCGACGTCGACCGGGCCGTGGCCCTGGCCCGACAAGCGTTCGACCGGTCACCGTGGCCGCACCTTCCGCCCGCAGAGCGAGCCGACGCGGTCCAGCGCATCCTCGACGCCTACCAGCCGCGCATCGCGCAGATGACCGAGACGGTGATCGCCGAGATGGGCTCGCCGCGCTGGTTCGCCGAGCTCGGCCAGGGCCCGGGCGGGGCGGCCATGCTGGCCACCTTCCTCGATGCGGCTCGCACCGTCGAATGGGAGCAACCAGGGCACGGACACAACGCCGGCGCGCTGGTCCGCCGCGAAGCCGTCGGCGTCGTCGGCGCCATCACCCCGTGGAACGTGCCGCAACTCGTGATCATGCCCAAGCTGGCGCCCGCCCTCCTCGCCGGCTGCACCATCGTCGTGAAGGCCGCGCCCGAGTCGCCACTCGACGCGCTCCTCCTCGCCGAGATCATCGACGAGGCGGGGATCCCCGAAGGCGTCGTCAGCATCCTCGTCGGCGGGCGCGAGGCCGGCGAGCACTTGGTGCGGCACCCCGACGTCGACAAGATCGCCTTTACCGGCAGCAGCGCCGTCGGCCGCCGCATCGCCGGCATCTGCGGAGAGCGCCTGGCTCGATACAGCCTCGAGCTCGGCGGGAAGTCAGCCGCCGTCGTCCTCGCCGACGCCGACCTGGCCCGCACGGCCGAGGGGCTGAAGTTCGCGTCGTTTCTCAACAGCGGTCAGGCGTGCGTGGCCCAGACCCGGGTGCTCGCACCCCGTGACCGCTACGACGAGACGGTCGACGCGCTGGCCGCCATGGTCGAGGGGATCGCCGTGGGCGACCCGGGCGATCCCTCCACTTACGTCGGGCCCCTCGTGGCGCAGCGTCAACAGGAGCGGGTGCTCGGGTACCTGCACCAGGCCGACGAAGAGGGTGCCCGTACCGTTGCGGGCGGCACCACGCGCCCGCCCGGCGCCGGCGACGCCCGCGGGTGGTACGTCGCACCGACGCTGCTGGCGGACGTGCACAACGGCATGACCGTCGCCCGCGAGGAGATCTTCGGACCGGTGGTCTGCGTCATCCCCTACGAGGACGAGGAGGACGCGGTGCGCCTGGCCAACGACTCCCCCTTCGGCCTGGCCGGTTCGGTGTGGTCCAAGGACCGCGTCCACGCCACCGTCGTCGCCCGCCGCCTCCGCACCGGCATGGTGGGCATCAACGGGTTCGCCCCGGACCTGTGGTCGCCCTTCGGCGGGTACAAGCTGAGCGGTATCGGGCGCGAGTACGGCCCGGTCGGGCTCGAGGGCTACCTCGAGTACAAGTCGATCTACGGCGCCCCCCAGACCCCATGACCGACACGCCCGGCGCTTCGCCCTATCCCGCCGCCCCCGAGCATGCCCCCCTGTCGGGGCTCGACGAGTTCCTGGTGCACAACTCCCCGTACCCCGTACGCGTGATGTGGACGCCCGACGCGCAGGCCTACGAGCGCGTCTGGTTCACCTGTGAGGACAAGGTGGGCGAGCTGCTCGTCGTGATCGGGCTCGCCTTCTACCCCAACTTGGGCACGGCGGAGGCCTTCGCCATCGTCAACGTCCGTGGTCGCCACTCCACGGTGCGGGCCCACCAGAAGCTGCGCAACGACCGCATGGACATGCGAATCGGCCCCTTCAGCTTCGAGGTGGTCGAGGCGTTTCGTCACTGGAGGCTCCGTCTCGAACCTGGCACAGACACCGCCGGCGCGGACCTCCCGATCGCCTACGAGATCGACTGGCTCGATACGAAGCGGCCCGTCTTCCGCCAGCTCGGCGCGGGCGTCATCGTCGGCGGCCGCGCCATGAGCCCGATCGCCGGTTACGACGGCTTCGGGCGCCAGGAGGGCTGGGTCGAGGCCCACGGGGAGCGCCTCGAGCTCGGCACCGACACGCATCTCGGCACCCGCGACCACCATTGGGGGACGCGCGACGGTGTCGGCGGCCCCGGCCGCTACATGGGCATGCAGCACCCGCATAGCGGCGAGTGGGTCGAGTTCGCGGATTTCGGGATCTGGGGCGACCACGTGCTCTACAACATCGGCGACCCGCGCAAGCGCAGCGGTACCCTGACCAAGCGCGTGCACCGCATGCGCTTCGAGCCCGACACCCACCTCCTGCGCGGCGGCGAGGTCGACCTGCACCTCGCCGACGGCTCTGTCAAGACGATGGAGTTCGAACGCCTCGGCAACCAGATCGCGTTCCTGCGTTGTGGCATGTACGGCGGCCCCAACGGCGGCACGCCCGACGGTGACGTCTGGCACGGCATGGCGATGGCCGAAGGCGACGAGGTCGTCGTGCACGCCGAGACCTTCGACGTCAACGACCCCGACGTGCGTCGCCACCTCGCCGGGCAGGACCAGCACCACTGCCGCGTCATTTGCGACGGCGAGGTCACTTACGGCCTCGTCGAGCCCTACGACACCCTCTGCTACGAGGTCGCCAAGGCCGGCGTCATGGGCTTCTCGCTCCTCGACGGCAACTGAGCGCGTCGCGACCTCGGCGCCTCGGGGAGACGACCGGGCGCGTCCGCCGGAATTGTCCCGGCGGCCCAATCTGGTCCTTTTGGCCCATGCGGTGCACCGGACGGATCCGTAGCCTGACCACGGGGAACGGATCGTCGGCGTAGCGACCCACGCCTGGCGAACCGAGGTGAGGGGGAGTCGAATGGAGACTGCGGCCGCTTTGGTGCCGGTTGCCCGTACCGGGCACCGGGGACCGCGCGCGACGCACCGCGGCCCGATTGACACCAAGCCGGAGCGCCGGGACGTCCAGGTCGAGATCGTCGTGCCCGTCTACAACGAGGCCCACCAGCTGGTCGAGCGCATCACCGCGCTGCGCGGATTCCTGGACAGCTCGTTCCCCTTCAGTGCCCTCGTGACCATCGTCGACAACGGCAGCACCGACGGCACACCCCTGGTCGCCCGCCGACTTGCCGTCTCGCTCGAGGGCGTGCAGGCCCTGATCCTCACGCGCAAGGGGCGCGGCTACGCGCTGCGGTGTGCCTGGGAGGTCAGCACGGCCGAGGTCGTCGCCTACATGGACGTCGATCTCTCGACCTCGCTGAACGGGCTCATGCCGCTGGTCGCCTCGGTGCTGTCCGGACACGGCGACGTCGCGGTGGGCACACGGCTCGCCCGGGGCGCCCGCGTGGTGCGAGGACCCAAGCGTGAGCTGATCTCGCGCGCGTACAGCCTCCTGGTCCGGACCTCGCTCCGCAGCCGGGTCAGCGATTTCCAGTGCGGCTTTAAGGCGCTCCGACGCGAGCGCGCACTCGAGCTGCTCCCGCTGGTCGAGGACGACGCCTGGTTCTTCGACACCGAGCTCCTGGTCACGGCCGAACGGCTCGGGATGCGCATCACCGAGCTCCCCGTCGAGTGGGTGGACGATCCCGACTCGCGCGTCCACATCCTCTCGACCGCCGCCGAGGACCTCAAGGGAGTGTGGCGCATCTCGCACGGCCAAGCGTTGCGCCGGGTCCGGCATTTGCGTCAGGTGGCCGGTCCCCAGAGCGACCAGGCCACGGCGGACCAATTGCTCTCCTTCGCCGGCGTCGGGTTGCTCAGCACCCTCAGCTACCTCCTGCTATTCGCTCTGGGCTCGAAGGCGATGGGCTTCCTGATCGCAAACGCCGCCGCGCTTGCCTTCTGCACGCTGATCAACACGGCGCTGCATCGATCCCTCGCTTCGGGCCGCGACGAAGGGGTGCCGGACGGATGCCGGTCCCACTTCCTCGCCACCACGAGCGCGCTGTACGCCGTGAGCCTCACCTGCACGACGAGCGCACTAGTCCTCGTTGCCGCGCTGAGCGCCGGATCGCTCGCCGCCGCGCTGGTCGCCGTCACACTGGCCAACGCCGCCGCCTCGCTCGTGCGGTTCGCGCTCCTGAGGGGCTGGGCCTTCCGCCCCCGGCCTCGGCCGGCAACACCGCGGTGACGACGCTGTCCGAGGTCACCGAGGAAGCACCCCTACCGGTGGTCGACGACGGCGCCACCGCCGCCACCTCGAGCACGCCTACGGCCCCCCGCGACGAAGAGATCGCCGCCCGCCCACGGACGGGACGTTCGGGCGTGACGACCACGCCGCCTCGATGGCGGCTCCTGCTGCACCCCACCCGATACTACCTGTGCTCGCGCCTCGTCGTCTTGGTGGCGGCCTTCGTCGCCGGCTCCTTGTACCCCGCCCTCAACCCGATTCGGTCGCTCGGGTCCATCTGGGACGGGCGTTGGTACCTGCTCATCGCCCAGCACGGGTACCCGCACCGCATGTACCAGGAGGGTCTGGGGAGCCGCTGGGCCTTCTTCCCGGCGTTCCCCGCCGCCATCCGCGCCGTCGCGGAGGTGACGCGGCTGAGCCTGCCCGACGCGGCGGTGCTCGCCGCCTTCCTGTTCGGGCTCACGGCGACCGTCGCGGTGTGGCTTGCCGTGCGCTCAGTGTTCGGCGACCGCTTGGCCGACCGCGCTACCCTGCTTTTCGCCTTCTTCCCGCTCTCGTGCATGCTGTCGTTCGCTTACACGGAGGGGCTCTTCGTGACGGCGGCTGCGGGCGCCCTCTACGCACTGCAACGTCGTTGGTGGATGACGGCGGCGCTCTGCGCCTGCGTGGCCGGGCTGACCCGCAACACCGGCGTGGTCGTGGTGCTCTGCGTGCTCGCGGTCACCATTCCGGTCGCCTGGCGCGAACGGCGCCTGCGCCCCGCGCTGGCCGCCGTCGTGGCGCCACTCGGCCTCGCCGGCTTCATGGCCTACAGCTGGGCCATGGTCGGTACGCCGCTCGCCTTCGTGACGTCGGAGCGCTTCTGGCAGGGTCAGCACTTCGTCTGGTTCTTCACCCCCGTCAACGCAGTGGTGTCACTGCTGACCGTCAAGGTGCACGGGCTCACTCTGGTCCAGGCCGGCTATTGCACGGCGGCCGTGGTGTTCGTCTACGTCGGCGTGGTCTGGTTGCTCGCGCTGTCACGGGCGCGTCGGGTTCCGAAGGAATGGTGGATCTATACGCTGGGCACCGTGGCCGTAGCGTTCAGCGCCTATTACACCGACAGCATTCCCCGCTACACGATGGTGGCCTTCCCGTTGCTCGTCGCGCTCGGCTGGAAGCTGCGCGCGGCGTCGAGGACTGCGCTGGTCGCCGCGTTCGCCGGTCTCCAGGGCGTGCTCACGGTCGTCTTTCTCATCGGAGTGGTGCACCCGATCTCTCCGCCCTTCGTGCCGTAGCGGGCGATCCCTCCGGCTCAGTCTCCGTCGGCCGCCGCCTCGAGGCGGGCGAGCAAGATGTCGCCCATCGGGTTGTCGCGCCGGCGCGGGTCGCCGGTGATGCGCTGATGGCGGTCGTTGATGGCGAGGGCACGGGCCAGCGCAAAGACCTCGTGCCAGGCAAGATCGTGCACCTCGCTCCCGGTGTGCCGCTCGTAGCGCTCGAGCGTCTCCATCCTCGAGGGGAAGCCCGGCACCCGCTGGCCGAAGAGCTGCTCCATCATGAACTCGAGCCCGAAGTGCCAGCCGAGGTCCATCTCGCGCGGGCCGAGCGCGGCGAGGTCCCAATCGAGGACTGCGACCACCTTCCCCGCGCCGTCAAAGACCAGGTTGCCCAGGCGGACGTCGCCCCAGAGCAACACGGCCTCGCGCTCGGGCGGACGGTGACGACCGCACCAGTCGAGAGCCTCGGACAGCGCGGGCAGCGGATCGCCCTGCGCCGACCACCCGACGTAGGCGGCCCACCGGTCGAGCGCATCGTCAAGCCGCGGGCCCGCCAGCGCCCCCTCCAGCCCCCACCCCTCCCACGGCACGGCGTGAATGGCGGCCACTGCGTCGATCAGCCCGTCGTGCAGCACCCGCTGGCGTGCCGGTCCGGCGTCGCGCACGTAGGGGTCGAACACCGGCGCCGGCCCGGCGATGTCACCGCGCACCCGCGGCATGGCGAGGAAGGGTGTCCCGATCCACGTGGGGTCGGTCTCGACGACCGTCGGGGCGGGCGCGGGCACGCCGGCGGCGGCCACGGCGTTCTGGACCAGGGCCTGCGGCCCGAGGTCGTAGTCGGGGAAGGTGGGGTCGAGCGGCGGGAGACGGACCACCATCCCGTCGTGGTCCGGTCCGAAGTCGACGAGCAGGGTCTCGTTGGCCTGGCCGCCCTCGGCGTGCTCGAGCCGGGCGATCGTCAGTACGCCGCCGTTCGCCCCCTCGCCGCCGGGCACCCCCTCGGGATGCGCTGCCGCCCAGCGGGCCAACCCCTCCGCCAGCGCCGCCTCGTCGCGCCGCTCGCCGGTCGCCATCGGATGCCGCTCTCGCTACGGGAGGTACACGACGGCCTGCCACTGGCCCGTCATCTCGGCCCTGCACAGGGCGGTGCCCGCCCGCACACACCACCCGACGATGTCGGCGGGCGCGGCGTCCGGCGACGCGCGCAGCACCAGACCGCGCCGCGCGTGGTCTTGGCGCACCGCCCACCCTTCGGGTACCGTCACCCCCGTCTCGGCCAGCAGGGCGATCGCCCTGCCGCCCGTCGGGTGCATCAGGCCGACCGACATGCCCTCGACGGCGCGGTGCTCGAGGCGCGCCGGCATCACGGTCGCCATCGTCACCGGCGCCTGCCGCGTGCCGAAGAAAGCGAAGAGGCCCGTGGGCGGGTTGATGTCCACGGCCTCCTCTTCGATCCCGGGCAACAGGTTGATCCAGCCGTCGCCGGCGTCGCGCAATGACGCCAGGTCGGAAGCGACGCCGTCGATCTCGGGCGGCGTGAACTCAATCGTCTTGGTCTGCCGGCGGCTCGTCACCGGCGCCATCCTGCCACCAGGCGCTCCACGACCTCGGCGGCCGGGCGAGATTCGGCCTGGCGAAAGCCCGTCCCGGCGTAGAGGCTCATGTGGTCGGGGTCGCCGGCCCGGGCAGCGGCGGCACGCACCGGGCGCGTTGCGTTGTTGATCTCGGGGTAGGCCGGCGGGGCATCGAGGTGCGCACGCGCCATCGCGTTGACGACAGCACGCGCCCGGCGCCCGCTGAAGGCGCGGGTGATCCCCGTCAGCGCAAAGGCTTCGTCGCCCAGTGCGACCTTGGCTGCGGGCGGCGCCCCGGACTCGGGACAGCAGAGGAAGGCCGTCCCTGCCTGGACCAGGGCCGCCCCGCGGGCGAGCAGGTCGACGACGTCGTCGGGACCGGCCACAGCGCCGGCCGCCACCAGCGGCACCAGGGTGCGCCGCCGCACGGCGGCCAAGAGGGCCCGTACCGGGCGGTCGGCGTCGGGGCGATCGTCGTTGGCCAGGCTGCCGCGGTGGGCGCCGGCCTCCGCTCCCTGCAGGCAGAGGGCGTCGGGCGCCACGCGCAACGCCAGGGCGGCCTCTTCGGGCGTCGTCACCGTCACCAGGACGAGTGAGCCGGCCCGCTGCAGCGCATGCACGACCTCGGGTTCGGGCACGCCGAAGGTGAAGCTCACGACGGCCGGCGGCTCGGTGAGCACGAGCGCGACCTTGCGCGGGTAGTCGTCGTCGTCCCATGACGCCGTGCCGAGCTCGGCCCCGAGCGCCTCGGCCAGCGGCCCGAGCGACGCCAGATACGCGGTGAGGCGAGCGGGTACTTCGGTCGGACGGCCCGGCACGAATAAGTTGACGCCGAACGTATCCACCCCGGCCGCACCCACGGCCGCCATGTCGGCGCGCAGCTCCTCCGCCTTCTTGTAGCCACCGGCGAGGAAGGCGAACGCGCCCGCCAGCGATGCGGCCACGACGAGCTCCACCGTCGAGGGCCCGCCTGCCATGGGCGAGACCACGAGCGGCCAGCGGGCCAGCGCCCGCAGCCGCTCGAGAGCCTCGGTGCCCGCACGAGCCGTCACGCCCCAGACATAACCAGCGCCCACTACGGTGGGCAATTCGTGGACCTCGACCTCCTCAGCACACTGCGCAGCACCGGGGCGGTGCGCGAGTTCCGAGACGAGCCGGTCCCCGACGAAGTGCTGGCCCGATTGCTCGAGACGGCGCGCTTCGCCCCGAACGGCGGCAACCGCCAGGGCTGGCGCGTGATCGTCGTCAAGGACCCCGAGACCCGGATCGCACTGCGCGACCTCTATCTCTCAGGCTGGTACGACTACCTCGCCCTCGGCGCAGCCGGACTGACGCCGTGGTCGCCGCTCAGCGACCCCGAGAAGGAGGCGGCCGCGCTGGCCAACGCCGGCCTGTTCGCCGAGGCCGGTGCGGCCGCACCCGGGTTCGCCGAAACGCTCGATACGGCGCCCGCCCTCCTCCTCGTTCTGGCCGACCTCGGTGTGCTGGCCACGGTCGACCGCGACCTGCCGCGCTACACGATGATCGGCGGCGCCTCCATCTACCCGTTCGTGTGGAGCCTCCTGCTCGCCGCGCGCGCCGAGGACCTCGGCGGAGTGATGACGACCGTGTCGGTTCGCCGCGAGGCCGAGCTGCGCGCCCTCTTCGGCATCCCCGAAACCGTGGTGGCGGCCGCGCTCGTGGTCTTGGGCTACCCGGTGGCCGCGGCACGCCGGTTGAAGCGTGCCCCGGTCAGCTCGTTCGCCTGGGTCGACCGCTACGAGGGCGATCCGCTCGGGGCCGCGTAGGTCGACGACCGGTGGAGCCGTGCTCAAATGGGGCATGGCACAGAACGTCCTGGGCGAAGATCTCGAGCCCTGCAACTACGACCCGCTCACCGGCTTCTACCGCGACGGTTGCTGCAACACAGGCGCCGAGGACTTCGGCGTCCACACCGTCTGCACGCGGGTCACCGCGGAGTTCTTGACCTTCTCGGCCTCGGTCGGCAACGACCTCTCGACCCCCCATCCGGAGTTCGGCTTTGGCGGGCTGCAGCCGGGCGACCAGTGGTGCCTGTGTGCGTCGCGCTGGCAGGAGGCGTTCGAGGCCGGCGCGGCCCCGCCGGTCGTCCTGGCTTCGACCCACGCCGCCACGCTCGAGTGGGTCCAGCTGAGCGATCTGGTGGCGCACGCGCTCTGAAGGCGCCGCGCGCCCTAGTGTCATCGCTCTGAGCCGGCCCCCGGGCCGGCCGGCCGAACAGGAGGTCGCGAGTTGGGAGACAAAGTCGTCAGCGTCGAGCGGGTGATCCAGGCGCCCGCCGCCGATCTCTTCGCCATCGTGGCCGACGCGTCGCGCCATCCCGACATTGACGGCTCGGGTTCGGTCAAGAAGCTCAAGCAGGGGGAACCCCAGCACCTTTCCCTCGGCACCACCTTTGGCATGTCGATGAAGCTGGGCGTGCCGTACTCCATGTCGAACAAAGTGGTCGAGTACGAGCCGGACAAGCGCATCGCCTGGCAAACCACGCTGTCGGGGCCGCTCGGGCGCTTCATCGGCGGGCGCATCTGGCGTTACGAGTTCGAAGGCGCGGACGGCGGCACGCTGGTCCGCGAAACTTGGGACGTCTCCCAGGACAAGCAGCGCTTCATGCTCCAGTCGGGCCCCGTGGGCAAGCAGACCGCGACGGCCATGACCAAGACGCTCGATCGCCTGGCGGAGATCACCGAGACCCCCGGGGCGTGACCCTGCACGACCACCGCATGCCCACCGCCTCTCCATTCCCCTCCGTGACCGACCGTGAGTGCGAATGACTGACGCCATCGACGCCGCCTGGGAGCAACGGATCCTCCCGGCCCTCTCCGAGTACACGCGCATCCCGAGCCTCTCCCCCGCCTTCGACCCGGACTGGGAAGAGCGCGGGGCGATCGCGGCGGCGGCGGAGCTCCTGCGCGACTGGGTCCGCGACCAGGACGGCGCGCTCCAGACCGAGATCGTCCAACTTCCCGGGCGCACCCCGGTCCTGCTCGTCGACAACGGCGGCACCGGCGACCCGATCCTCCTCTACGGCCACATGGACAAGCAGCCGCCGCTCGGCGAATGGCGCCGCGGGCTCGGACCCTTCGAGCCGGTGCGCGAGGGCGACCTGCTGTACGGGCGGGGCACGGCCGACGACGGCTACTCGACGTTCGCCGCCGTGACAGGTCTGCTGGAAGCGGGCGGCGGACACGGCCGCGTGCTCATCCTCATCGAGGCGAGTGAGGAGAGCGGCAGCCCTGACTTGGCGGCCTACCTCGAGCACCTCGCCGCGCGCATCGGGACGCCGCGGCTGGTGATCTGCCTCGATTCGGGCGGGCTGAGCTACGACCGCCTCTGGCTGACGACGTCGCTGCGCGGGAATCTCGTCGTCACCGTGACGGTCGATGTGCTGACCGAAGGCATTCACAGCGGGCAGGGCGGCGGCGTCGTGCCGTCGTCATTCCGGATTCTGCGGCGCATGCTGTCGGGGATCGAGGACGAGGTCGACGGCCGCATCCTGCTGCCCGAACTGATTGGGGCGGGGATGCCCGACGTGCACCGGGCAAACCTCGAGACCCTCGCCGCGGAATTCCCCGACAGCGCGGCGCCGGTGGTCGACGGGCTCCACCTGCTCGGCGCCGACCCGTTGGCGCGGCTGACGGCGCGCACGTGGGGAGCCGCGCTCGAGGTCACGGGCGCCGACGGGCTGCCCGCGCCCCGCGACGGCGGCAACGTGCTGCGGCCCTCGACGACCCTGAAGCTCTCGCTGCGCCTGCCGCCCGACGTGGATGCGCAGGCAGCGTGCGACGCGCTCATCTCGGCCCTCCGCACCGACGAGGGGGCCCACGTCACCATCGACGTCGACGGGGTGGCGCAGGGCTGGGTGGCGCCGCCGCTCGACGCCGGTGTGATGGCGACCCTGACCCGGGCATCGCAGGAGCGCTTCGGGCGGGCGCCCGGCGCCGTGGGTGAGGGCGGCTCCATCCCGTTCCTCGCCGATCTGCAGAAGGGCTTCCCGCAGACGCAGTTCGTGGCGACCGGCGTGCTGGGGCCGCACTCGAATGCCCACGGGCCGAACGAGTCGCTGCACATCCCCATGGCCAAAGCGGTCACGTACGCCGTGGCCGAGCTGCTGAAGGCGCAATAGGAACGAAGGGAAGCGACATGGCAGACAACGGCGCCCTGGCGGGCAAGGTGGCCCTCGTGACGGGCGGCAGCCGCGGGCTCGGGCGCGAGATGGTGCTCGCGTTCGCCGCCGCCGGCGCGGACGTGGTCATCGCCAGCCGCAAGCTCGACTCGTGCGCAGAGGTGGCGGGCGAGGTCGAGGCGATGGGACGACGCGCGCTGCCGGTGGCATGCCACGTCGGCCACTGGGACGAGCTCGACGGTCTGGTCGAGCAGGCCTACGACGCCTTCGGCCGAATCGACGTGCTGGTGAACAACGCCGGCATGTCTCCGCTCTACCCCGACCTGACCTCCGCCACCGAGGAGCTGTGGGACAAGACGCTCGGCGTCAACCTCAAAGGCCCGTTCCGGCTCACGGCGTTGGTCGGCACGAGGATGGTGGACGGCCCATATGGTGGATCCATCATCAACGTCTCGAGTACCGGGTCCATCCGGCCGGCGCCGCACATGCTGCCCTACGACGCGGCCAAGGCTGGGCTGAACGCGCTCACCGAGGGCTTCGCCAAGGCCTTCGGGCCGACGGTGCGCGTCAACTGCATCATGGCGGGGCCGTTCCTCACCGACATCTCGAAGGCGTGGGACCCCAAGATCCTCAAGGGCGGCATGCCGCACCACGCGCTGCACCGAGCCGGTGAGCCGCCTGAGATCGTGGGTGCCGCGATGTTCCTGGCGACGGACGCCTCGTCCTTCGTGACCGGCGCCGTCATCCGTGTCGATGGAGGGATCCCGTGAAAGACACCGCAGACTTCTGGTTCGACCCGCTGTGCCCCTGGGCGTGGATCACCTCACGCTGGATGCTCGAGGTCGAGAAGGTCCGCGACATCCAGACCGAGTGGCACGTGATGTCGCTGGCCATCCTCAACGCGAACCGCGACGACCTCTCCGACGAGTATCGAGCGCGCCTGGCTCAGGCCAAGGGGCCCGTGCGCGTCTGCATCGCGGCCGAGGAACTGAAGGGCCCTGAGATCCTGTCGCCGCTCTATACGGCGCTCGGGACCCGGATCCACGTGCAGGGCCGCGGCCGCGACGAGACCGAGCGCCCCAAGATCGTGCCCGAGGCACTGGACGAGCTCGGGCTGCCGGCCTGGCTCGCCGACGCCGCCGAGACCGACGAGTACGACGCCAAGCTCGAGGCCTCGCACCACGCCGGCATGGACCCGGTCGGCAACGACGTCGGGACCCCGGTCATCCACTACAACGGCCAGGCCATCTTCGGCCCCGTCGTCACCCCGGCGCCCAAGGGCGACGCAGCCGGCCGCCTGTGGGACGGCGTGTTGCTGTGCACCGGGACCGAGGGCTTCTACGAACTCAAGCGCACGCGGGAGCAGCGGCCGAGCTTCGAGTAGGCGCTGTGGGGCGGCGGTTGCCTCCCGTCAGGGGTTGACTGAACCTGTCGTAGCTCTTCAGCCACTCGGTCTCTACGTCGGCAAGCCGGCGCGACCCCCGCGGGCGGCGTACCCTTCTCACGTGGCCCGTTTGTGGCAGGCGAGGCGATCGGTGGTTTTGGTTTCACTCGTCGCGTGCGCCATCACCCTGGCGGCGTGCTCCAGCTCGCCGTCACCTTCGGCGTCGTCGACGTCCACGACGACGACCGCTGCTCCCTCGAACGGCACGACCGGCACGACATCTGCGGGGGCAGGGTCGACAGGCGCCATCACAACCACGACCGGAACGCTGGTCCCGCAAACATCGACGGTGACCGAGTTCTATGCACCGTCGCACAACCTCCAGTGCGAAATCGACTACCTGGCTGGATCCGGTTCGGGCACGTCTGTCTTCTGTTTGACGCTCTCCCCGCAGGCTTCGGTCACGCTCAAGCCCGATGGCACGCTGACGGAGTGCACGGGTGTCAATTGCCTCGCGAACGCCGGGCTCAACACTCCGACCCTGCCGTATGGAACCTCCGTCGCCCTCGGCCCATCCACGTGCCTGTCCCTGACAACCGGCATGAGGTGCACGATGACGAGTGGCATCGGCTTCGTCATGGCCAGCTCCGGAGTGACGCCGATCGGCAATGTGACCCTGTCGCACACGACGAGCAGCGGCTAGAGGCATCAGCGCTGGTCCGGTGAGTGGAACTTACGCCGACGTCGACGCGAGTGCGGACCCGGGACAGGCGGTCCTCGCGCAGGAGACCGTCGACTCGTGGCCACAGATCCGCGCCTACAAGGCCCACACCTACGCGCTCTTGGCCGATCACTCCCCCGTCCTCGACCTTGGCTGCGGTCCCGGTCTCGACCTGACGGAGCTCGGAGCCGGAGCGTCGGTGGGGCTCGATGCGTCCCGAGCTATGTGTGCGGCGGCGCGCCGACGCGGGACGGTCGTCAACGCCACCGGGACCCGGCTGCCCTTCGCGGACGATTGCTTCGGCGGGGTCCGGGCTGATCGCGTGTTCCAGCACCTCGAGGACCCAGGCGCCGCGCTGGCCGAACTCGTGCGGGTCTGCCGCCCTGGGGGCAAGGTCGTTCTGGCCGACCCGGACCAGGAGACGCTCTCGATCATCGTTCCGGGCATCGCGCAGGCCATGGCGGACCGGGTGAAGCGCCTCCGCCGCGACGTGGGCTATCGCAACGGGCGCCTCGTGGCGGCCTTGCCCGCCATCCTGACTGACCTCGGCCTGACGGAGGTGACGGTCGATGCTTTCCCGCTCGTGCTGCAGCGGGCCGACCAGGCGTTCGGGCTGGCGGGCTGGCCCCGGCTCTGGAGGGAAGAGGGCGCCTTCAGCGACGACGAGATCGACGCCTGGGAACGCGCCACAGCGGAAAAGCCGATCGTGTACTCACTCCTCTACCTCGTTGTTGCCGCGACGAAGGACAGGGGGATCAAAGGCCCTTTCTGACCGTCCGCTCCAAGATTCCGAGTGTCGCGCGCAGCGCCGACTCCGGCACGATCGGGAAGCGGTCCTTGAATTCGCCGGTCATTTTCGACCAGTCGTAGTAGGACGTGACGTTGGTGACCCCGTCCTCACCGTCATCGAGGCGGTAACCGTAGAAGTGCGGAAATGGGATATCAGGGCCGAGATTCCAAGCGATCTCCTTGTCACGCTCGAAGAGGATGATGTGCACGGTCACGTCGTACTTGCCAAGCGGGACGTCATTGAGCGATTCGCGGTCCATATGGATGACGAACGTGTCACCGACCTTTTCTGCCGATTCACCCGTGAAGTCCTGCAGCATCCCAGAGGCGTCGATCGCCACATGACCAGCCGGACTCCGCACGATGTCGAAGATCGCGGCGGATGGCGCAGGGATGGCCCGGGTGACTTCGATCCGGTCGGGTAAGTAAACGGTATCGGGCATGTGGGGCTCCTCATGGACGTAGGTGGGCTTGTCGGCCCCGCTCGAAGTTGTTCGGTGCGCCCAGCATCGCGCGCCAGCGACGCCCGCGTTACTGTTCGACCATGGCGCGGGAGCTCCAGATCCTAGTTCCAGGCGGCGCGTTGCATGTCTGGCGCCAGGGATCAGGGCCGCCGGTTCTCGTGCTCCACGGTGGCCCTGGCCTCTCCGAGTACACCGAGGCACTCGTCCGCGAACTTGACGACGCGTTCACCGTCTACCGCTATCAGCAGCGCGGACTCGCTCCGTCTACGACGTCTGGACCGTTCGACATCGAGACCCACGTGGCCGATGCCGTGGCCGTTCTGGACGGTATTGGCGTCGAGCGGGCCTACGTGGTCGGACACTCCTGGGGTGGTCATTTGGCTCTCCACCTCGCAGCCCGCCACCCGGAGCGGCTCCTTGGGCTGGTAGGCGTCGACCCGCTCGGCGCCGTCCCGGACGGCGGCGAGGCCGACCTGGGGCGGATCCTGACGGAGCGGATTTCTCCCGAGGGAGCCGCAAGGGCTATCGAGCTTGAAGCACGTGCGCTCGCGGGGCAAGGCACCCCAGAGGACGCTCTGGAAGGCCTGAGCATCGTCTGGCCTGGCTACTTCTCATCTCGGGTCGGAACGCCACCGATGCCCATCACCGCGTTGTCGGTTGAATGCTTTTCGGGCACCTTCGAGTCGATCCATGAACAGTTCCGGCTGGGAACGCTGCAGGAGATGTTGCCCCGCATACAGGTGCCTTCGGTCTTCCTGCTGGGTGGAGCCAGCCCGATTCCGCCCGAGCACGGCATCGCGTCCGCTGCGCTGATCCCGGGGGCTCGCTACGAGGTCCTCGATGATTGCGGACACTTCGTGTGGCTTGAATGCCCCGGATCGGTCCGGCGCGTTCTCGACAGTCTTACGGTTTGAGGCTGACGCCTCTACGACATCGGGGAGCACATCGCTCAGAGTCCGCATCGCGGCGCGTCGTCACTCATGCCAGCCGACGAGAGGATTCCGCGCGGTCGTGCGCGCGCATCGAGAGGGGCACCCTCCGTGGATTCAGTCCACGTCTTCCAGTTCGCGCTCGATGTTGCTGAACTCCGCCTCTATCTTCGCCAGTGCCGCCTCGTCGCCCTGCGTCTTCGGACCCTTGAACCACTTGCGGGCGCTGAGCAGCCAGTAGCCACCCGAGAACAAGAGCACCACCCCGACCGCCACGGGCGCGTAGTTGAAATTGTCCCTGTTGATCGTGCTGAAGTTGACCTCGGGCAGCATGAAGAGGACGGCGATGAATGCGACCCAGACGATGCCGATACACCCGATCAGCGGGCTCCACTTGCCGAGCGACCACCGACCGCCCTCCCAGCTCTTCCCCTTGATGCGTCGGAGGAGGGTCGGCAACACATAGGCGATGTAGAGGCCAATCGTCGCGATCGACGTCACCGCCGCGTAGGCCACACTGCTCCACAGCACCGGCACGGCGAGAAGGAAGGCAAAGGTCACGCAGAACCAGATGGAATTGGTCGGGGTCCTGGTGCGAGGATTGATCCGGTGCCACAAACGGTGGCCGGGAACGGCACCGTCTCGGGAGAACGCGAACAACATCCGCGAGTTCGCCGCTGTCGACGCCATCCCGCAAAAGAATTGGGCGACGCATGCGATCAAGAGCAGCAGTTCCGCTCCTACCCTCGACAGAGCGTTCATCCAGATCAGGACCGGTGCCGTAAGTTGGGGCGCCACGGTGGCGTACACCTTGGGATCCGTCGGGATCACGAAGGTGATGGCCAAAATGAGGATCCAGCCGGCGATCAGTGAGACCAGAATGGAGCTCACGATGCCCCTGGGTGCGGCGATGTCCGCATTGTGTGTCTCCTCGGACATGTGAGCCGAGGCGTCGTACCCGGTGAAGGTGTACTGCGCCATCAGAAGCCCGATCATGAAGACGAACCATGGAACACCGAGGGTGGACTGGTTCTCGAACTTGGTGAAGACGAAGGAGGCAGAGGCGTGGTGACTGGGCACGAAGAACAGCACCACCGCGATCGTCAGCACACCCAGGATGTGCCACCAGGCGCTCACATCCGACAGGAGAGCGACGACCCGAACCCCGAAGCTGTTGAGAAGTCCGTGGGCGACGAGCACGCATGCGTACACGGTCAGAATCCAACCGGTGGTGTCCGGGAAGTTCGTCGTGAGGTTCAAGAAGACCGTGAAGAAGGTGGCGAATCCGAAGTCGATGCCCGCCGTCACCGCGACCTGCCCGAGCAGGTTGAACCAGCCGGTGAACCAGCTCCACGCGGCAGAGTTGTTCTCGGCCAGCTTGGCTGACCAGTAGTAGAGGCCGCCGGCCGTCGGGTAGGCCGATGCGATCTCGGCCATACCGAGGCCGACGATGAGGGTCATCGTCCCAACAATGATCCAGCCCCAGACGATGACGACGGGGCCGCCATACGTCATGCCGAAGTAGTAGAGGGTGAGGCAGCCCGAGAGGACCGAGATGATGGTGAACGACACCGCGAAGTTCGAGAACCCGCCCATCCGCCTGCGCAGCTCCTGCGCGTAGCCGAGCCTGTGCAGCTGTGCGAGGTCGTCGCCGGAGGCGGAGGAACCGCCCAATGGTTCCGTCGAAGTGGCCATTGTTCCTCCCCTCTGCCGCGATCGCTCGCTGCAGTGTGGGCCGCGTCGTCCCGCCGTATCGGAGCAGGGATCAACGGTGATGTCAAGGATCACCGTCGAGCGCCACCGGGTTCTGCATTCGGCGAGAGCTGGTCACGTTGACCGCCTTGCTGGACGCGCGCCGCCGGAGTTGGATGGGAGGCTATGGACTTCTCCACGATTGAGGTGAGCTGCAGCAATGCCCGCGGTGTCATCGCCCTGAACCGTCCCGACAAGCTGAACCCGCTCAGCACAACCACTCTCCTTGAACTGGCCGACGCGGCCCGGTTCTTCGACGCGAGGCACGAGGTGAAGGTGGTGGTCCTTCGCGGCCGCGGGCGAGCGTTCTGCGCCGGTGCCGACCTGGCGGCGTTCTCGACGGGTGACGGTTCGGCGCCGTCAGCCGGTGCTCTTCGAGCGGCGGCCGACGCCGGGCGCCTCATGGCAGAGGCCATCGAGTCGATGCGAGCCGTCACGGTGGCGAGACTGCACGGCCACTGTGTCGGTGGAGGGCTGGTCCTCGCCGCCGCGTGTGATTTACGTGTCGCCGCTGACGACACCACCTTCGCGATCCCTGAAGTCGATCTCGGGATACCTCTCGCCTGGGGTGGGATTCCACGTCTCGTCCGCGAAATAGGGCCGGCCCTGACCAAGGAGCTGGTGATGACCTGTCGGCCATTCAGCGCATCCGAGGCACATGCCGCAGGCTTCCTCAACCGGGTCGTCCCCGCAGCCGAACTCGACTCCTCGGTGGAGGCCCTCGTCAGTCAGCTCGAGAGTAAGTCGCCGCTGACCCTTTCCGCGACGAAGCGGCACGTGAACGCCGTCACCGAGGGCATGGTGCACACGGCTCGCGCCTGGAACGACGCCGACTCACTGGTCACGGCGCTCCGTGATCCCGAATCGAGGGCGGTGGCCGCGGCCTACCTGAATCGATTCGCCGCCACCTGACCATTCGGCCTCTTTGACTGATCCGGGTAGCCAGATCGCGGGAGTCACCGCAGCTTCACCAAGCGGGCCATCAGGAACAGCGGGAGGCTCCGCCATCGTTCGAAGTTGGCCGACGGCGCGGTGGGCGTCGGCTCGCGCATCGCCTCCACGACCAGGCCGGCTCTCTCGAAGGCAGCCATGTAGTCCTCGAGCGTGTAGCTCCAGCCCCGGCACGTCACGGTGAGCCCGTCCATCGCGATCGTGTCCTCGACGCGGCGTGACTCGAAGTAGCCCGGTCGCACGGCGAAGACAACCTCCGACCCGACCGGCACGAAGCGGCCGAGGTCCATGGCGGGATGGCTGACGGTCAGACAGAGGTGGCCGCCCTGCACGAGCAGGCGCGCCGCCTCGTGCACCGTGCCTGGCATGTCCGCCACCACCTGCAACGAGTTGTACGCCACCACGAGGTCGAACGCACCGGACGCGGCGGGCACCGCGGCTCCGTCGGCAACGAGGTACGAGCCGCTGACGTCGGCCTCACGAGCGTGACGCACCAGGGTGCGCGACGAGTCGGCCCCGACGACGTGGTGGCCGCGCTCGCCCAGGTCGCGCGCGACCCTTCCCTCCCCACAGCCCAGCTCGATCGTGCGTGCACCCGGGGATGGCAGAAGATCGAAGAAGGAGGTCCGGTAGTACCAGTAGGCGTCGTGGCCGGGCGCCCGGGCCCAGCGGACCCAGTCCTCCGCCTCGGGTTCCCACTCCGTGACGTCGCGCACCAGCCAAGGATACGCAGGCACTTTCGGTGCGCTCAGCAGGCGTGTTCGTAGGGTGCCACCCGAGTAGGTTGACGCCGTGCGGCCGGGGCCAAGGCGCGAAGTCAAGGAGCGCGGCGGCTGATCTGGACCATCACCGCGAACGAGTTGCGCCGGCGGGTCCGCGACCGATCGGCGGTGATCACCTGCCTGGTGGCACCGCTGGCCATTGCGGCCATCCTCGGCTTCGCCTTCGCGGGGAACGCCTCCAACGGAGCGACCCCGATCGGGGTGTCCGGCACCTCCCCCGCGCTGGTGCGGGCCGCGGTGCACGCGAGCCAGCTGCCCTCGAACGTCACCGTGCGTCTCGTGGCCAACGCGTCCACGCTCAAACATGAGGTGGCCGACGGCACGCTGGACGGCGGCATCGCGATCTCGCGCGGCGCCAAAACCTTGGGGCACCTTCTCATCCCGATGGTCTCACCCGGCGCGACGCCGTCGCCGGGCTTCGACGTCGTCAACCGGGCCGACGCGCTCGTCGGCGAGGAGTACACCGAATCCTTGGCGGCCGGGTTGGCCAGCCGAATGTACGCCGGCCGCCTGCACCGTGGGACGGCCACGGACTCGGCGGCCATCTCCGTGGAGTCGAGCCTGGTGGGCAACGGGGGCAAGGCGGTGTTGAATTACTTCGCGCCGTCGATTGCCATCGTGTTCCTCTTCATCGGCAGCGGCCTCGGCATGCGCTCCCTGCTGATGGAACGCGCCACCGGGACCCTGGCCCGGCTGGCGGCGGCGCCGGTGCGGCCGCGGACAATCGTGTGGGGGAAGCTGCTCGCCATCGCGCTCACCGGCCTCGTCTCCATCCTGATCGTCTGGGGGGTGACGGCCGCCGCATTCGGCGCCACCTGGGGCCCGCCGCTTGGTGTCCTCTTGATGTGCGTCGGCGCCACGGCTGCCATGTGCGGGCTCGGTGCCTTCCTCACCTCGTTCGCCCGCAGCCCCCAGGAAGCCTTCGCCGCCTCGCTCATCGTGGGCCTCCTACTCGCGCTCCTCGGCGGCAACCTGCTCCCGCCGGGCGCATTGCCCGAGTTCCTCCAGGTGCTGAGCCTTGGCACGCCCAACGGCTGGGCGCTGGTCGGCTTCGGGCGTCTGGCCCTGCTTGGAGAGCCGTCCTCCTCGGTGCTCGGCCCGTTCGCCGTGCTGTGCCTCATCGCGCTGGTGACGGGCGGGCTGGCCATGACCAGAGTGCGCCAGATGGTGACACCGTGATCCCGATCGTGCGCGTCAACCTGCGCCGGGCCGGGGGTGACAAGCGCTACCTGTTGGTGGCCACCGTGTTCCCGGTGCTGTTCATCTTGGTCACGGGCTTGTTGGCCGGGAGCCCGAAGGAGCCCATCGGCCTGCTGCACCCCTCGGCCCGGCTCGTCCAGCTCGTCGCGCGCACGCCCTCACTCAAGGTGCGCATCGAGCCCAACCGGGCCCAGTTGGGCGACGACATCTTGCGCGGGCGGGTCGTCGGCGGGTTGGTCACGCTCCCGTCGGCGCCGGGGCAGCTGCGCGTCCAGTTCGTCAGCCAGTCCTCCTCGACCGGCGCCATCCAAGCCCGCACCGACGTCGTCGCCCTGCTCGATCTCATGGCGGCCGAAGGGACGCGCACCAAGGTCACCGACGTGACACTGGCGCATACCGACGTGCCCGCGGCGCTCAGCCCGTTCGCCTACGTGGCGCCGGCCGATCTCGTCCTGTTCCTCGGCATCACCGTGATGCTGTTGGCGTCGGGCGCCGTCGAGTCGCGCCGGCTCGGCATCATGCACCGCATCGCGGCCGCACCGGTGGGCCGGCGTGCGGTCGTCGCGGCCCTCGTGGCCACAAGCCTGGTCGTGGCCGCCGGCCAGAGCGTCGGCCTTCTCTTCGTCGGCCGCCTCATCTTCGGCGTGCACTGGGGGAATCCAATCGGCGTGTTCCTCGTGCTGGCCATGCTGTCGTTGGCGTACTCGGGCGCCGCCGCCCTGGTCAGCCTGCGCACCCGGACCGAGGAACAGGCCATCTCGGTGGCCGTGGTGCTGGGGATCTTGTGCGGGCTCCTCGGTGGGTGCATGTACCCGCTCGACGTCGTGAGCCCGGCCATCCGGGTGGTGGGGCACGCCGTGCCGCAGGCCTGGGCCATGGACGCCTTCATCAAGCTGATCTACAACCACGTGGGCCTGGGATCCGTGCTCCCCGAGGTTGGCGTGCTGGCGCTCTTCGCCCTCGTGCTGAGCACGCTGGCGCTGCGCGCCTACGCGCGGACGGTGTACTCGCCGGGGTGAAAGCGCCGGGTCAGCCGGCGGAACTTCCAGGTGTGGTCGGGCCACAGGGTCGTGTTGCGGCCGCGGTGGTCGAGATACCAACTGCCGCACCCGCCTTCGACCCACACCGAATGCTCGAGCTGGGCCTGCAGCCGCTCGTTGTAGCGCCGCTGGACGTCCCGCTTGACCTCGACAGTCCGCACGCCCGGGCGCGCCATGAAGGCCAAGGCGCTGGCGATGTAGTTGATGTGCGACTCGATCATGTAGATCATCGAATTGTGGGCCAACGTGGAGTTCGGCCCGATCATCAGGAAGAGGTTCGGGAAACCGGCCACGGTGGAACCGGCGTACGCCTCCACGCCGTCGGCCTTCCAGAGCTCGGAGAGTCGGATCCCCTCGCGGCCGATGATGTGCTCGGCGTACGGAGGCTCGGCGGCCTCGAAACCGGTGCCCATGATGACCACGTCGACCGGGCGGGCGATGCCGTCCTGGCCGACCACCTCACGGGTGGTGAACGACGCCACCGGTGAGTCCACCACCTCCACGTTGGGGCGGGTGAGCGAGGGGTAGTAGTCGTCGGACAGCAAGAGGCGTTTGCAGCCGGGCTCGTAGTGCGGCGTCAGCTTGGCCCGTAGGGACTCGTCGGGGACCTGCATGCGCAGGTGGTCGAGGCCGCGCTTGCGCACCAGGGCCTTGGGACGGTCGCTCCGGCCGACGAACACCCCCAGCAGCGCCTCGAAGATGGCGTAGATGCGGAACCGGGAGAAGCGCTGGAGCGCGGGCACCTTGCGATAGGCCAGTTTGCGGAGCCGCGACACGCGCCGGTCGCCCCGTGACACGATCCACGGCGGCGTGCGCTGGTGCAGGTACAGGTGCTCGACGACCGGCGCAATCTGCGGCACGAATTGGATGGCCGACGCACCGGTGCCGACGACGCACACGCGCTTGCCGCGCAGGTCGAATCCGTGATCCCACAGGGCCGAGTGAAAGACCTTGCCGCGGAAGCCATCGAGACCTGGGAACTCCGGGACCTGTGGCTCACTGAGCGATCCGGTCGCCCACACCAGCACCTCGGCGATGTACTCGTCCCCTCCGGCGCGTACGACCCAGCGCTCGGCCTGCTCGTCCCACCGCGCCTCGTCGACGCCGTGATCGAAATGGAAGCGTCCGCCCACATCGAAGCGATCGACGCAGGCGCGCATGTAGTCCCAGATCTCCGCCTGGGAGGGGAAGGAGCTCGACCAGTCCGGGTTGAGGGCGAAGGAGAACGAGTAGAGGTTCGACGGGACGTCGCACGCGGCCCCGGGGTACGAGTTGTCGCGCCAGGTACCGCCCAGGTCGTGCCCGCGATCGAGGATGACGAAATCCTCGATGCCCATGGTGCGCAGTCGAGCCGCCATGCCGATGCCGGAGAACCCGGCGCCGACGATGACGACGCGGTGCTCGAAGGTCACGGGTTGGCGCGTACGAAGTCGACGACAACCTGGGCCAACTCCTCTCCACAGTCCTCCTGGAGGAAGTGGCCGCCGCCGACGATGGTCGTGTGCGGCTGGCCCTTGGCGCCGGCGATCCGCTCCTTCAGGTTGCGGTCGGCCCCCTTGGTGATGGGGTCGCTGTCGCTGAAGGCGCACAGGAAGGGCCGGTCGAACGCCGCCAGCCCCACCCAGGCGGCCACGTTGGCGTCGTGCGCGGGGTCGTCTGGCTGCGACGGGACCAGCAGGGGGAAGGCGCGGGCCCCCGCCTTGAAGGACTCGTCGGGGAACGGTGCGTCGTAGGCCGCCCGGACGTCGTCCGTGATCCCCTTGGCGCAGCCGCCCTGCACGATGCCGCCGGTCGGGAACTCCTCGACCTCCTGGGAGAACTTCTGCCAAGCGAAGAAGGCCTCGCCCGGGTTGGTGTCCCCGGTCGGGAGGAACGTGTTGGCCGCCACGACCCGGGCGAAGCGATCGGCGTGCTCGCCGACGAGGCGCAGCCCGATCAGGCCGCCCCAGTCCTGGCACACCAGCGTGATGTCCCGCAGGTCCAGCGCGTCGAAGAGCAGCTCGCGCATCCACTCGACGTGGCGGGCGAAGGTGTAGTCGCCGCGCTCGCTCGGCTTGTCGGAACGCCCGAAGCCGACCAGGTCAGGCGCCACGATCTGCAGCCCGGCGCCGGTCAGGACGGGGATCATCTTGCGGTAGAGGTACGACCAGGACGGCTCGCCGTGCATGAGCAGTACGACCGGCGCGGCCGGGTCGCCCTCACGCAGGTAGTGCACCCGCAACGAGCCGCCGTCGCCGTCGGCGAGGTCGGCGTAATGGGGTGCGAAGTCGAAGCCGGGGAGCCCGGCAAAGCGCGCATCGGGGGTTCGGAGCGTCAACATGGTGGCGGGAGCCTACGCCGTCGGACCTCGGGCCGCCCCCGTCGGCGACTGGCGCGCGCGGCGGCCGCGGGGCCTAACCTGACGCCAACGTCACAGAACGCACCACGGGAGGCAGCCTCGTCATGTCCACGTCCGAAGCCGAGGAGTACGACCCGTTCGCCGCCTTCGACGACGTGGTGGCCGGGACGACCCGTGACCCCTGGCCGGCGCTGGCCGCCAAGCGTCGCGACGCCCCCATGAGCAAGGGCCTGACCATCCCGGCCGACGTCCTGCCCGAGGGATTCAGCGCCGAGCCCGAATGGATCGCCTACCGCTACGACGACTGCTCGCGCATCTTGCGCGACCCCAAGACGTTCACCTCGACGGGCTACGACGCCACCATCGGCATGGTCATGGGCCACATGATCCTGGGCATGGACGATCCGGAGCACCGCAGCCACCGCAACCTGGTGGCGCACGCGTTCCGGGAGAAGGCGCTCGCCCGCTGGGAACCCGAGTTCATTGCGCCGATCGTCGACGAGCAGATCGATCTGTTCGCGGCGGACGGCGAGGCCGACCTGGTGCGCCAGCTCACCTTCGAGTTTCCCGTCCGGGTCATCGCGCGCCTGCTCGGGCTGCCCGAGGAGGACTTCCCGCAGTTCCACCGCTGGTCGATCGAGCTCATCGGACTGGTGGCCGACATCGACCGCGGTTTGGCGGCGTCCGAATCGCTGCGGGACTACTTCGCGACCGTGGTGGCCGAGCGACGGGCGCACCCGGCCGACGATGTGATCAGCGATCTGGTCTCGGCCGAGGTCGACGGCGAGAAGCTGACCGACGAGGCCATCTACTCCTTCCTCCGCCTGCTGCTCCCGGCCGGCGCCGAGACGACCTACCGCTCCTCGGGCAACCTGCTCTACCTCCTCATGACCCACCCCGAGCAGCTGGCGGCTGTGCAGAGTGATCGCGCGCTGCTACCCCAGGCCATCGAGGAAGGCCTGCGCTACGAGCCACCTTTGCTGACCATCGCCCGCACGACCACCTGCGACGTCGAGCTGAGCGGCGTGCCGATCGGCCCCGGCGAGGTGGTCACGACCCACCTCGGCTCGGCCAACCACGACGAGACGCGCTGGGACGACCCGGAGACATTCGACATCTTCCGCTCGTCCCAGCCGCACATCGCGTTTGCCCACGGTCCGCACATGTGCCTCGGCATGCATCTCGCCCGGATTGAGACGCGGGTGCTCCTCAACCGGGTCTTCGACCGCCTGGGGGACCTGGCGCTGCGGCCCGGGGACGCCGACCCGCACATCCGGGGCGACGTGTTCCGCTCCCCGACCTCGCTGCCCGTCTCGTTCACCGCCGCCTGAGCCGACACGCGCCGGGTGGCGCCGTCCACCGGGACGCGTTCAGGAGATCTGGCGCGCGTCGACCTCATCGCCGTGGGCCACGAAGACGGTCCACACCATCGACGGGGGGAACAGGCCGTGCGAGACGAGGCCGGGGAGGGCGTCGAGCCGCTCGGAGAGCAGGGCCGGGTCGTCCACCGCCCCGTGAAAGTCGGCGAGCACGCCCCCGTCGGGGGTGCGCGGGGCGTCGCGCAGGACGGCGCCGGGCAGGGCGTGGAGCGTGGCGGCCAGGCCGAAGGCGAGCAACTCGAGCGGCACGGGCGCGTGGACGTGCACGACCGGTTTGTCCGACGACACGATGACGGCGAAGCGGTCGGCGGCCGCCGCCACGATGCGCTCGCGGGTATGCGCACCGCCTCCACCCTTGACGAGCCACCCCGCCGCATCGACCTGGTCTGCTCCGTCGATGGCGATATCGAGGCGGTCGATGTCGGTGAACGGGCGGACTTCGAGGCCGTGGAGGCGGGCCAACTCCTCGGTAGCCGGCGACGTGGCGACGCAGGTGATGGCGAGCCTCCGTTGCCCGAGCGCAGGCACCAGTTGGGCGACGGTCGTGCCGGTGCCGAGGCCGACGCACATGCCTTCCTCGACGAGGGCGGCGGCCGCGATGGCCGCGGCCCGCTTCTCCGCCGTGACATCCGGCCCTGGCACCATTCCCCCTGTGCTCAGCTGCGCGGCACGTCCTTCCACGGCAGCTCCTTGTCGGTGCGCACGTCGCCCGGAAGCCCGAGGACCCGCTCGCCGAGGATGTTCCGCATGACCTCGGAGGTCCCGCCCTCGATGGAGTTCGCCCGCACCCGCAGGAACATCTTGTGCACGTCGGTCGAGCCCATGCCGACCAGGTCGGGCCGGACCATGGGGTACCCGGCGGGATAGAGCATGGCGTCGTTGCCGAGGAGGTCCATGCACAGGTCGTACACCCGCTTGTTCTCCTCGGCGAAGGCCAGCTTCGCCACGGATCCCTCGGGTCCCGGGGTACCGGCCTTACGCGTCGCCGCGGCGCGGGCGTTGGTCATGGACAACGTCTCCATGCGGATGTAGCTCGAGACCACCCGGTCGCGCAGCGCGAGGGCGTGTGCGGAGGTGTCACCCTGCCAGCGCTCCTTCCAGATCCGCATGACCTCGGCCATCGGCCCGCTGTTGCGCCGGCCCACGGCGCCGCCGATGGAGACACGCTCGTTCATCAGCGTCGTCACGGCGACGCGCCAGCCCTCGCCCTCGCCACCGATGCGCGCCGAGTCCGGCAGGCGGACGTCCGTGAAGAAGACCTCGTTGAACTCGGCCTCGCCCGTGATCTGGAACAGCGGTCGTACCTCCACCCCGGGGGCGTGCATCTCGACGAGGAACGCCGTCATCCCCTTGTGCTTGGGCACGTCGGGGTTCGTGCGCGCCACGATGAGGCCGAACGAGGAGATGTGCGCCAGCGTCGTCCACACCTTCTGCCCGTTGAGCATCCATTCGTCACCGTCCCGCTCGGCGCGCGTCGAGAGACCGGCCACGTCGGAACCTGCACCGGGCTCGCTGAACAGCTGGCACCAGATCTCCTCGTTGCTGAACAGAGGTCGGAGGTAGCGCGCCTTCTGCTCGGGCGTCCCGTGGGTGCAGATGGTGGGCGCGCACATGCCGTAGCCGATCGGGTTGCGCAGTCCGGCCGTCGGCGCGCCGCCGGAATGGAGACGGGACTGGGCGTGCTGCTGGTCCCTCGGCGTGAGCCCGAGGCCACCGCAATCCGCAGGGAAGTGCAGCCAGGCCAGGCCGCGATCGTATTGCTCCTCCAGGAATTCCTGCGCCGGCGTGGCTGCGGGCGGTCGGTCGGCCAGGAGGCCATCCACCAATTCGTCGACGTTCGCGCTCATGTCCGCACCCTATAGCGTGCACCCGTGCGGGCACCTGCTGACTCACCCTCGGTGCGATTCCCCACGCGGCTGCCGCGGCTCCAGCGGCCCGGACGGACGGAGCGGGCGTGACGGCAACGGTGGCGCTTCCCGACGGACGAGAACTGGCCTACGAGGAGTACGGGGATCCGGCCGGGTTCCCCGTCTTGAGCTTCCACGGCGGCGTGAGCTCCCGGCTCGACGCCGCGCACGCACACGACGCGGCGCTGGCGGGCGGCGTGCGCCTCCTTTCGCCGGACCGGCCGGGCATGGGGCTCTCCACCTTCCAACCGGGACGCCGGCTGCTCGAGTGGCCGGCCGACGTGGCGCACCTGACGGAGGAGCTGGGCATCGACCAGTTCGCGGTGATGGGCTGGTCGGCGGGCGGACCGTACGCCGCGGTGTGCGCCGCGAAGATGGATGGGAGGGTCACCGCGGCGGCGTTGCTCTCGAGCGCGGTGCCCCTGGACCTCTACGGGACGACCAGGGGACTGAGCGTGGCCGACCGGGCGCTGCTCTTCCTGACGCGCCGGACACCTGGCTTGGCCGCGCTCGTGCTCAAAGCGAGCATCGTCAACGCCAGCAACGCCAGATTGCTCCACGCCGCCCTGCGGTCGTTCCCACCGCCTGACCGCACTGTGCTGCGCGAATGGGGCCCGCCCGACCTGGCGCTCGCGTTCGTGCGCGAGGCGGTGCGTCAGGGCACCGAGGGCTGCGTGCAGGACTACCGCATCTTCGGCGACCCCTGGGGCTTCTCCCTCGAGGAGATCCGCGTCCCGGTCCAGATCTGGGAGGGATCAGACGACCGGACCGGTCCGCCGGGCTACCGCGCCTTCCTGCAGCGCCACATCGCGCACGCGTCCGTCACGGTTGTGCCGGGCGAGGGCCACCTGTCGCTGTTGCCCCATCAGGCCCCGTCGATCTTCGCCGCGCTGCTCGGCGACCACAACGCCGAGTCCACGGCGCGGTGGAACGTCGGGTAGGCGAAGATCATCGTCCGCAGGGTCTCGAGGGTGAGCTCGGCGTGCACGGCGAGTGCCAGCATGCTCATCACCTCACCGCCGTACGGGCCCATGGCCGTCCCGCCGACGAGGACGCCGTCGCGGGCGACCAGCTTGACGAGGCCCTCGCCGCGGTGGATCCAACCCCGGGCGGACTTGGTGATCGATTCCGCCAGGATGACGACGTTGCCGCCCTCCCGTCGGGCCTGCGCTTCGGTCGCTCCGACCGAGCCGATCTCGGGGTCCGTGAACGTGACCCGCGGCAGCGCCTTGTAGTCGGCATCGGGGCGCGCCCGACCCAGGATGTCGGCCACGCAGAGACGGGCCTGATACACAGCGACGTGGGTGAAGGCCCCCTTGCCGGTCACGTCGCCGACGGCCCACACGCCGGGCAGCACGCGCATGCGGCCGTCCACCGGAAGGCTGTGGGCGTCCTCGTCCAGACCGAGCGCACCGACGCCGAGCGCGTGCAGGTCACTGCGGCGACCCGTGGCGACGAGCATGCGGTCGCCGCGCAAGATCGTTCCTCCGGTCAGCGCTACCTGCGCACCAGCCAGACCGTACGGCTCGACGCGCTCGATGGCGGCGCCCGTGTGGACGTCGATGCCCTCGCGCCGCAGGATCTCGGTGATCAGCTCCGAGGCCTCGGGCTCCTCTGGGCCGGCGAGGCGCGGGCCCGCCTCCACGATGGTCACCGCCGACCCGAACCGCTGCATGACCTGTCCCAGTTCGAGCCCGATGGACCCGCCGCCGATGATCACGAGTGAGTCGGGGACCGCTTCCGCGGCGATGGCGTCCCGATTGATCCAGTGCGGCACCCCGTCGAACATCGGGGGAACCCACGCCCGCTGCCCCGTCGCGAGCACGAGGGCGCGCCGGGCGATGAAGGCCTGGCCGTCCACCTCGACCGTGGCGGGACCCACGACGCGGGCGCGCCCACGCACCAGACGGCCGCCCTTCGCCTCGAGGCGTTCCGCGGCCACGCGGTCGTCCCACGAGTCGGTGGCCTCGTCGCGGATCCGTCGGGCCACCGGTGACCAGTCGGGTGTCACGACGGACGACCCGGCCAGGTCCGGGATGCGCCGCCCTTCGGCCAGGACGTCGGCCGCGCGCACCATCATCTTCGATGGGATACACCCCCAATAGGGACACTCCCCGCCGACCAGTTCGGCCTCGATCCCCACCACATCGAGCCCGGCCTCCGCCAGGTCCTCGGCCACCTGTTCGCCGCCCGGGCCGAGCCCGACGACGATCGCATCGACCTCCACCGTCTCTACAGGCCTCCCCAGTTGGTGATCTGGACGGGAGCGACGATCGGTGTCCCCACGTCCAGTTGGATCTGGTAGTGGTCGCCCAACGGCAGGTCCCTGGGGTTGCCGGTGTAGATGGCGGCCTTCTTGCCGGGCGTGGTGAAGAACACGGTGACCTTCCCGGTGGCGGGGCCAACCTGCGTCGTGCTCAGGGGGACGCCCCACTCGTCAAAGAATTGCCCGAGGGTGAAGGTCGACGTCGTGCTCGGCGACTCGATATGGATGATCCCGTCGTTCGCGTGGACGTGGAGCCAGTAGAAGCACGTGCCGGTCTCGACGAAGGGGCCGCCGGTGACCTGGACGGCCTGGAACCCCGGGATGCCGATGCCGTAGGGAATCACCCGCTGCTTGCCGTTCACGAAGATGGTGAGGTGCGTGTGCACGTGCACGACCGTTTGCTCGCCGGCCTGGCATTGCACCCCGTCGACCGTCTGTCCCGTGGCGGCGTTGAGCAAGGTCGCCAGCTTCGGGCCGCTGGCGAGCGGGATCGTCTCGGGTCCGGGCGTGCCCGCGGGCGGCTGGGTCCAGCTCGACGACATGGAGGCCGGAATGGCCTGCAAGTTGGCCACGTGCGGATTCTTGAGCTGGGGCGGCACCGGCCCGTTGCCTCCACCGCCACTCAGCAGGACGACGATCACCACGACCGCGGCGATCACCACGACGACGCCACCGAGGCGCAGTCCGACGCGGGTGCGCTTCTTGCGCAGCTCGGCCGCGCGCTGCTCGGCGGCGCGGCGCTGCGCTTCGGCCCTGCGCTGGGCCTTCGACTTGCTCTGACTGGTCATTGGGGCGTCAGCGTAGCGAACCAGTCCCACCGGAAGGCATCGACTCGCTCCAGCGGCCCCGCCCACTCCGGAACCTCCGCTGACGCCGCGATCGAGTTGCCGAGCACGCCAGCCACATGCCACAGGTCGCCGTCGACGAAGGCAACGGTCACCGCGCGCTCGCCGTCGGCGAACTGCCAGGCGCCGGCCACGCCCGGCACCTCGACCAGGGCGGCGCCGTCAACGGGCGGGCCGACGACGGTGTACACGCCGTGCGAGGGCCGGAACGGCACCGCGCCGGCCGACACGGCGACCCGTGGGGCCGCCCACGAGCCGACGACCTCGAATGGGCCCGACAGCACGGCGCGCCGGGCGGCGAAGAACCTGTCCTCGGCGTACAGGCGCTGGCCCAGCTCCAAGAACGGCGGCACCACGTCGGCGTCCCGCAGCAGGTAGAGAGTCATGTAGTGGAAGGGCTCGAGCAGCGGGCCGGCGACCACCTCGGCCTCGCGGCAATGGGGCGAGCGCACCCACCGCTGCCCGAACCGCACCCCCTCGAGCGTGAATTGCTCCGGCAGGTGGTCGAGCTGGTGCCAGGCGTTGTAGGCCTCGTGGGCGGACGGGTCGGTGATCTCGGTGAACGAGAGGAAGCCGAGCATTCGGATGAGGGTAACCGCGGGCCGGAATGCAAGACTCGGCGCCCGATGACGGCGGCGTTCCTCTCCGGCCTGCGGGTCCTCGACGTGAGTATCTGGCGCCCCGGGCCCTACGCGACCTCGCTGCTGGTGGCGCTCGGCGCCGACGTGCTCAAGGTCGAGCCGCCGGGCGGCGACCCGATGCGCCAGTACCCGGGCCTGTTCGAATCGATCAACGCCGGCAAGCGCAGCGTGGTCCTCGACCTGAAGGACGGCGACGACCGGGCGCGGGCCCTCGAGCTCGTCATGGAGGCGGACGCCCTGGTGGAGGGCTTCCGTCCCGGGGTGATGGCCCGACTCGGCCTCGACGCCGAAACCGTGCGCCGCGCCAACCCGGCCATCGTCTACTGCTCCATCTCGGGTTACGGGCAGGACGACGCGCGCGCCTCACTCCCGGGCCACGACGTCAATTACCAGGCCTGGGCGGGGGCGCTCACGCCCGAAGGCGGGTCGGCCACGATGCCGCAGCTCCCCATCGCCGACCTCGCGGCCGGGATGTCGGCCGCCTTCGGCATCTGCGCCGCCGTGCTGGGCCGGCAGGCCACCGGCGACGGTGCGCACCTGGACGTCTCGATGACCGACGTACTCGCAACGTGGACGGGACGAACCGGAGGGAACGAGCAGAACGGCGACTCCGACGGCGGTGCAACCTCGCCCGCACCGGTACCCGGCTACGGGCTCTTCGCCACGGCGGACGACGGGCAGATCGCACTCGGCGTGCTGAGCGAACAGCACTTCTGGTCGAGCCTGTGCGGCGAGCTCGGGCTGGGTGACGTGGCCGGCCTGAGCTTCGAGGAGCGCTCCGCCCGGGGCTCGGAGGTGCAGCGCGCCGTGGCGGCCGCCATCGCTGGGCGGCGGCGGGACGAGCTGGTCGACGCCTTGACGGCGGTGGCGGTCCCCGTGGCTCCGGTGCTCGATCGGTCGGGGATGCTGGCCAGCGCACCGTTCCCCGGCTTCCCGATCAGGCTCCCCTTGCCCGAGGTCTCCAGCGCGGTGCCGACCCTTGATCAGCACTGCGGCGAAGGGTTCCCGCCGCGGTGACACGGATTGCGACCTGCGGGCCGCCAACCGGAGCGCCGCAACGCCCGCGGTGACAAAGGTCTAACCCGCCCGACGACTGGCCGCGGACACGTGCATGGACGTGCGCATCGACGTCAGCGCACAGTCACACCGGGGCCGACGTCGGCTTCCTTCCGATGGCCGACCATGCGGCCTCGCTGCGCGAGGACGTCGAGCTCATGGTGGGCACGCCTACCTGGCGGAACGGCAGACGGTCGCCGGCCTCCGCTACGACGTCGACACCCGCCGGGTCGAGGAGGTCGTCCGCCGGGAGCGCCCGGCCCGAGCCCGCCGGAGAAAACGGGAGATGTACAGTGAGCCGACCTTCGACCAGGCACGCGGCACCCCACCCGACGGCGAACGCCGGAACTGACGCCGCTCACCCACAACCGACCAAAGGAGTGGCGATGCCGGCCCATGACCCCGCAGGAAGCGCCGCCCGACAAGGCACCGCTGCGCCCCGCCGGCTCCGCCCGCGCCTGGTGATGGCCCTGGTCGGCGGCCTCGCCCTGTTGCCGGGCCTCATCGCCGTCGCCCCGGGCGTGGCCGGTGCCGCCTACCCGGACAACCCGGCCCAGCCGGTCAACTTCGGCAACGCGAACTCCTACGGACCCTCGGGCGGCCTGCAGCTGAACGCGCCGGTCGTTGCGATGGCGTCGACTTCGACTGGCAATGGCTATTGGATGGTCGCCTCCGACGGCGGCATCTTCAACTACGGGGACGCCGGCTTCTTCGGCTCGCGCGGCGGCCAGCCCCTCAACGCGCCGATCGTCGGCATGGCCGTTACGCACGACGGCGGCGGGTACTGGCTCGTGGCATCCGACGGCGGCATCTTCAGCTACGGCGACGCCAGCTTCTACGGCTCGCGCGGCGGCCAGCCGCTCAACGCGCCCATCGTCGGCATGGCCGCGACGCAGGACGGCGCCGGGTACTGGTTTGTCGCGCGCGACGGCGGCATCTTCAGCTACGGCGACGCCCCCTTCCTCGGCTCGATGGGCGGCACGCCGCTCAACGCGCCGATCGTGGGCATGGCGAGCGCGCCACAGGGCTACTGGATGGTGGCCTCAGACGGCGGCATCTTCAACTTCGGCACCACGTTCTACGGCTCGATGGGCGGCCAGCCCAACCCGAACCCGATCCGTGGCATGGCCGCGACACCCGATGGCGGCGGCTACTGGATCTTGCCCACCTCCCCGCCGCCGGTACCGCCGACCCTCTCCCCCGGCGCCACCGGCGCCGCGGTCGCGTCGCTCCAACAGCAGCTGTACGCCCTGGGCTACTGGGTCGACACCACGAGCGGCACGTTCGACGACAGCACCGAACAGGCCGTGTGGGCGCTCCAAAAGGCGGCGGGCCTGCCGACCGATGGGGTGGTCGGCCCGTCCACCTGGGCCGCGCTCGGCGCCGGCGTGGTCCCGCATCCGCGTGCCGCGTCCGGCTACGAGATCCAGATCGACCTCGAAGACGACCTGCTGATGGTCGTCAACAACGGCCAGGTGGTGTGGACGCTCAACACGTCGACGGGCGGCGGCTACACCTACACCGAGGACGGAGCGACCGATGTCGCCACCACCCCGACGGGTGTCTTCCAGACGTTCCGGGTCGTCGACGGGACTGTCACCGACTCGCTCGGCACCCTGTTCCGACCGCGCTTCTTCTACGAGGGCTATGCGATCCACGGCGACAGCGACGTCCCCCCGGTACCCGTCTCGCACGGGTGCGCGCGCATCAGCAATGAGGCGATCAACTGGGTCTGGGCCGCCAACATCGACCCGATCGGGACGACCGTCTGGGTCTACTGAGCCTCGAGCTCAGATGTCGTAATAGAGCATGAACTCCCACGGGTGCGGGCGTAGGCGCACCGGGTCCACCTCGTTGGAGCGCTTGTAGCCGACCCACGTCTCGATGAGGTCGGGGGTGAAGACCCCACCCGCCTTGAGGTAGTCGTTGTCCGCCTCGAGCGCGTCCATGGCCTCTTCGAGTGACGACGGCACCTGCCCGATCTTGGCCAACTCCTCGGGCGACATCTCGAAGAGGTCGTGGTCGACCGGAGCCGGCGGCTCGATCTTGTTCGCCACGCCGTCGAGCCCGGCCATCAGGATGGCCGAGAAGGCGAGATACGGATTGCAGCTCGGGTCGGGGCAGCGAAACTCGACGCGCTTCGCCTTGGGGCTGGGCGAGTAAACCGGGATGCGGCAGGCGGCGGAGCGGTTCCGTTGGGAGTACACGAGGTTCACGGGCGCCTCGAAGCCGGGCACCAACCGCTTGTAGGAGTTGGTCGTGGGGGCGGCGAACGCGAGCACCGAGCGCGCGTGCTTGATGATGCCGCCGATGTACCAGCGGCCGAGGTCCGAGAGCCCGGCGTACGTCCCCTCGGCGTGGAACAACGGCTCGCTGCCGTTCCAGAGCGACGAGTGCACGTGCATGCCCGATCCGTTGTCGTCGAAGAGCGGCTTGGGCATGAACGTGGCCGTGTAGCCGGCCTGGGTGGCGACGCTCTTGACGATGTACTTGTAGAGCATCAACTTGTCCGCCATCCGCAGCAACGTGTCGAAGCGCATGTCGATCTCGGCCTGGCCGGCGGTGCCCACCTCGTGGTGCTGCACTTCGATCTCGATGCCCATCCGCTCCATCGTGAGGATCATCTCGGAGCGCAGGTCCTGGAAGTGGTCCATCGGCGGGACCGGGAAGTAGCCCTCCTTGTACCGCGGCTTGTAGCCCAGGTTCGGACCCTCCTCGCGGGCCGAGTTCCAGATCCCCTCCACGGAGTCAACCTGGTAAAAGGCGGAATGCTGGTCCTGGGCAAACCGGACGTCGTCGAAGATGAAGAACTCCGCCTCGGGGCCGAAGTAGGAGGTGTCTGCGATGCCGGTCGTCTTCACGTGGGCCTCGGCCTTCTTCGCCACGTAACGCGGGTCACGCGAGTAGGGCTCGAGCGTCAGCGGATCGTGCACGAAGCAGTTCAGGTTCAGTGTCTTGTGTTGCCGGAACGGGTCCACCACCGCCGTGGAGGGATCGGGCAGCAGGATCATGTCCGACTCGTGGATCTGCTGGAACCCCCGGATCGAGGACCCGTCGAACCCGAAGCCCTCGCTGAAGCCGTCCTCGGTCAGCCCGTGGGCCGGGATGGAGAAGTGCTGCATGAGACCGGGAAGATCGCAGAACCGCAGGTCGACCACCTCGATCCCTTCGTCCTTGACGAGCCGGACGACCTCGGCCGGGCTGCGCTCTTGCATGATGGACGTCTCCTCTGCGATTTCGTCGAGCAGCCGCCTAGTGCCCGAATCCAATGAGAGTCACCTCGGTGCTTACCACAGCACCCTTCCCAAATACGCAGCTGAAAAGCCGAGTTCATGAATTTTTCACAATGCTCGGAGCGGCCGGCGAACGACCGACCAGGAAGACGCGCTGACCGCTGCGCCAGGGATCGATCGGCGCGTCGACCGGGTAGCGCTCCCGAACGGCTGCTTGGGCGGATGCCCTTGCTACATTGGCCACGTCCTCAGTAGTGAGGGCGTTCACCGGGTGGGGGTGGGCATGGCAGATGTGACCCCGCAGCGATACGGGCGCCGAGCGTTCCTCGTGCGCACGGGCGTGATCGGCGCCGCCGTCGCGCTGGTCGATGTTCCCGGTCTCCTCGAGCCGACCAGGGCGGGTGCGGCGGCTCCGTCCCTCACTCTTCTCGACCCGATCTTCGACGCGCTGGCGACGGACACCATCAACGGGCTCGTTGCGTTCGTGGTGCCCGGTCCGGACGCGTACTCGGTCGCCCAAGGCATGCACGACACGGCGCCGGGCGGGCTCGACGCCGACGGCACGGCGTTCATGCTCAATGCGCTCGACAATTTCTACCCCGTGCCGCAGGAGCCGCTCCTCATGCTGGTGCAGGCGCTGACGACCGGCATCAACGCCAATCTGCCGTCGGTCCACCTGCCTCCGCTGCTCGATGACCTGGCTGACGAGCTCGACAAGGCACTCCAGGTGGTCCTTGCCGGCGAGACCTCCGTGCCCCTCTCACTGCTGGTCGCCCTGCTGTTGAATTTCGCGGCCACCCTGGTGGACCCGACGGCCGTGCACGGCGACTTCCTCTCGCCGTTCTCCCGCCTGAGCTTCACGGAGAAGACGAAGGCGTTCCAACTCTTGGAGACGGACGCCGCCAACATTGCCGCCGCGATCGACGGCAACCTCACTGAGCCCGTGCGCGACTCGATCTCCGGCTTGATCGAATTCCTCGCCGGCTCGCTGCTGGAGTTCGCCGCCTTCGGCTCCTTCAGCGAATTCGGCAAGTTTGATGCCACGACGCGCACGGTCACCGCTACACCGGTCGGCTGGACACTGTCGAACTACCTCGCCCTGGCGCCCAACAACCGGCCGGTGGAGGGCTGGGACGAATTCAAGGGATATCTCGGCGGTGAGACCGAGGCGAGCGAGTGATGCACAGAGCACGACGTTGGGAGGTGGCGGGTGGCCGTTGACGTGATCGTGGTGGGTGCCGGCGGCGGTGGTCCCGTCGTGGCGAAGGAGTTGGCCGCCCAGGGGCTCGACGTGGTCCTGCTCGAGGCCGGCCCCTTTTACAAGGACCCCGAGACCGACTGGACGCACCTGGAGAACGACGCCAATAATCCCCTCACGGGGTACTTCCGGTTCGGACCGGCCGATCGCACCCAGCCCGCCTGGTACCGCGAGACCCCGCAGAACTCGTTTCTCTGGCAACTCTCCGGTGTCGGGGGCACGACGCTGCACTACTACGGCAATTGCCCGCGGGCAATGCCGGGGGTCTTCATGGGCTACGACGGCGCCGACGCGTCGAGCTACGACTCGCGCGTTTTCCCCTTCACCTACGACGAGCTCATCCCGTACTACGAGTGGGTGGAGGCGACCCTTCCGGTGCAGACGGCAGCTGAGGGCACCAAGGAAGAGGTGTTCTTCTCCGGCGCGGCGACCCTCGGGATCCCGCACAACACCAATAAGAACGTCTCGCAACCTTCGTACCGGGCGCAGGAGAACGCGATCCTCCAGCCAGGTGGGACCGCGGCCTTGACCACGGTCCCACTGGGCCAGCCGGTCGCGCCGGGAGGCACCGGGTGCACACTGTGCGGGTATTGCTTCCAGGGCTGCAAGGAGCCCTTCGGGGCGCCGTTCAACCAGAAGGCCAAGCGGACCACCTTGGTCTCCTACGTCCCAATGGCACTGACGGCGGGTCTCGCCGGCTCGTGGGCACCCCACGGCAAGGCGGTGACCCTGATCCCCAACGCCTTCGCCACCAACGTCGTCACGTCCACGGTCAATGGCTCGCTGCGCGCGGCCGCGGTGACCTGGCGCGACACGGCGACCGGCGCGTCGACGACCGAGGAGGCAAAGGTCGTGGTCCTGGCCGGCGGCACCACCGAGAACCCGCGGCTGTGGCTGAACAGCGGGCTCCCCAACCCCAACGGCTGGGTGGGCCGTGGGTACACCGACCACTACTTCGACTTCATGATCGGCGTGTTCAAGGACGACACCTTCAGCTCGCGTGGGGTGGGCTCCTCGGCCCGGGTGGATTGGCCCGGGCACGGCGGGCTCGAGCAGGTCGGCCTGCCTCCGGCGCTGCAGGCCTTCGCCTTGATGTTCTCCAACGGTGGCATGCAGGGCTACTACGACAACGGCGCCAACGCGACGGATCTGGGGGGGCAGGGCCTCACCGACCCGGCCTGGGACGGCGTCCCCGGAAGGCCGATGGGGTTGGCGATGAAGACGATCCTCGCCAACATCGACAAGCTGGTCAACGTGCTCGTCCTGACCGACGACGACGTCGAGCCACAGAACCGCGTCAGCCTCTCGGCGTTGAATGCGGACGACAACGGCCCCGTGGCAAAGGTCGAGTTTCCGCGCGGCTCGCGCTCGGCGCGCACCATCGCCAACCGTGAGTTCATGGCGCGGCGGGCCGGCGAGCTCCTGCGCGGCGCAGGCGCGCAGGAGGTGATCCGGATGGACTGGCCGCCGCTGATCCTGCACGTGCAGTCGACGATGCGCATGGGGACCTCCGACGCCGATTCGGTTCTCGACGAGAACGCGCAATCGCGCTTCGTCGACGGGCTGTACATCGCCGACAACTCGGCCCTGGCCAATGCGCTGGGTGGGTCGAACCCCACCGTCACCTGCCAGGCCCTCGCCACCCGGACGGCCGAGAAGATCCTGGTCAACGAGTTCGGGGGCGCCCCGTTCGTGGCTTCAGGGTCCCCGACGGTCTCGACCGATCCGTCCGTCACCAGCGCACTCTCCTCCATCGGACTCTGAACCAGCTCGTCCAACCGACGCGTCCGGGACCGCCCGGGACAAGACTGCGCCCATGGCCTTCACGAAGGGGCTACACGAGGTCGCCGACGGCGTCTGGGCCTACCTGCAGCCGGACGGCGGATGGGGTTGGTCCAATGCGGGACTCGTCACGGGTGCGCGCACCTCTCTGCTGGTGGACACACTCTTCGATCTCCGCCTGACCGCAGAGATGCTCGAGGCCATGCGGCGGGTGACGCCGGCGGCAGAAGAGATCGCCACCGTGGTCAACACGCATGCCAACGGGGACCACTGCTACGGCAATGCCCTCCTGGCCGGTTCGCAGATCATCTCCTCGGAACGCTGCGCCGAGGAGATGGCGCAACTCCCGGCGGCCGCGATGGCCGGCGTGTTGCGCACCGCGCCGAGCCTCGGCCCGGCCGGTGAGTTCCTGGCGCGGATTTTCGCACCGTTCTCCTTCGACGAGATCCCCGAGGCGCTCCCGACCACCACGTTCGAGGGTCGGCTCGACCTGCAGATCGCCGATCGCCGTGTGGCGCTGCTCGAGGTGGGCCCGGCGCACACGGCGGGGGACGTCGTGGTCCATCTCCCCGACGACGGCGTGGTCTTCACCGGGGACATCCTCTTTCACGGCGGGCACCCGATTGTGTGGGCGGGCCCGGTGGCCAACTGGGTCGCCGCCTGCGACCGTGTGCTCGCGCTCGATGCGGTCGTGATCGTGCCGGGACACGGACCGCTGGCCACGCCGTCGGCGGTGACAGACCTGAAGGCGTACTTCGAATTTCTCACCGCCGAGGCGCGGGTGCGCCACGACGCCGGGATGTCGCCGCTCGAGGCGGCGCGCGATATCGAACTTGGCCCCTATGCCGGCTGGGGTGAGGCCGAACGCGTCGTCGCCAATGTGCGCGCGTTGTACCGAGACTTCGGCGACGAATCACCGGCGGACGTCCTCACGGTCATGGGAGAGATGGCGGCCCTGGCCGCAGACCCGGGACCCACCTCGTGAGGCACACCGCGACGCGGCGCCTGCTCACGAACGACCAGGACTAGGCGTCGCCCGACGGGGTACACCACACGGGTGGAAGAGCGCGCCGTCGTCGGCATGATCGGAGGTCGCTATCGCCTCCACGGGCTGCTGGGCGAGGGCGGGATGGCGAGGGTCTTCGACGCCTTCGACGAGAGGCTCGAGCGCCCCGTCGCCGTCAAGATCCTGCGTCCCGAGACCGCGGCCCTGCCAGGCATGCGCAAGCGCTTCGAGCAGGAGGCGCGCCTCTCGGCGCGGCTGATCCACCAGAACGTCGTTGCGGTGCTCGACTACGGGGAGGACGGGGCGGCCTCCTATTTGGTGGCGGAGCGCCTGCCCGGACAGACCTTGCGCGACGAGATCGCTCGCGGACCAATGCCGCCGCGGCGTGTCGTCGCCCTCATGGCCGAGACGCTCGGCGCATTGGCCGCCGCCCACAAGTGCGGCGTGCTCCACCGCGACATCAAACCGAGCAACATCCTCCTGGACGAAGACGGTCACGCCCGGATCACCGACTTCGGCATCGCAAAGAGCTTCGACCTCCATGCGGCGGGCGACCCGACCGCCGACCTCACGATGACCGGGGTGGTGCTCGGCACGCCCGGCTACCTCGCCCCCGAGCGGCGGGTGGGCCACCCGGCCACCGTCCAATCCGACCTGTACTCGGTCGGTGCCGTAATGGTCGAAGCGCTCTCGGGTCGTCGGCCTGTGCCCGGTGCCGAGGGAGGGTTGCACGTCGCGCCCGAGTTCCGGCCGCTCGTCACGCGGGCCCTGGCCGCCGAGCCACGCCAGCGCTTCACCTCGGCCGACGAGATGCTGCAGGCACTGCGCCCGACGCGCCGACCGGCGCCCCTGAACGCGCCCGACGCATTCGGCACCACGGTGGCCCTGCCGGCGGCGCCATCCGGGACATCCGTCCTCCGCACCCCTCCGGCGGCGCCGCGGCGCGGGCCGCGCCGTCGCTGGTCCCGCACACTGCTCCCAGCAGCCGGCGTCGCCGTCGTCGCATTGCTCGCCTTGTTCCTGGTTTCGCGCGGGCCGGCCGCCATTCGCACCGCCTCCAAGACCACGCGCACCACCGTCGCCCGTCACCACTCCGCCGCCACGCGCGACCCGGAGCGAACCGCCATCACCGAGCTCGCGACGTCCCTGGCCTCCGACGGGCTCCCCGGTGACGGGGCCCTGGCCGCTGCCCTCGACGCCACCGCCGCCAAGCAGCCAGGCGCGGGCCGAGACGCTGCCGCCGAGGATTCGCTGACCCTGGCCGGCGTCCTTCTCGCCGGAGGAGGCATCACGGAGGGACAGTTCCAAGATGTCGCGACGGTGCTGCAGCCCACCGGAGCGACCGCTCCGACGACAACGACCACAACGACAACGACGACAACGACAACCCCGACGACGGTGCCGGCGCCGCCCGGGCCTGGCGGGCACGGACACGGCTTTGGCGGCGGCAACGGACCGGGATTCGGGCCCTAGAACTCGCCAGCGTCGGCACCGATCGTCACCCTAAGCTGCGGAGCGAGAGGCGGCGCGCAAGGCCTTCCAGACGAGCGGACAGCGGAACCTCACTTGGTACGCTGCGGCGTCGAGTCAGGAGCGACCACATGACCGGACAACCCGAGGCTCCACGCCCATGAGTGTCGAGGAACGCGCGGCCGTCACATCGAATTCGGACTTCGATCCCGACGCCCTGCGGGAGAAGTACCGCCTGGAACGGGACAAACGGCTCCGATCCGAGGGCAATGGCCAGTACATCGAGGTCGCGGGCACGTTTGCCGAGTATCTCCGCGATCCCTACGTCGCGCGCACCGAACGGCCCACACTGCACGACGAAGTCACGGTGGCCATCATCGGGGGCGGCTTCGCCGGGCTCGTCACCGGAGCCCGATTCAGCGAAGCCGGCATCGACGATATTCGCATCATCGAGAAGGGTGGCGACTTCGGCGGCACCTGGTACTGGAACCGCTACCCCGGCGCCCAGTGCGACGTCGAGTCGTACATCTATCTGCCCTTGTTGGAAGAGACGTCCTATGTCCCCACCGAGAAGTACGCCCACGCTCCCGAGATCCTCGAACACTGCCGCCGCATCGCAACCCACTTCGACCTGTACTCGCGTGCCTGTCTCTCGACCGAGGTCACCGGCATCGAATGGGACGCCAGCCGGCAGCAATGGATGATCAAGACGGATCGCGATGACGCCATGTGGGCCCGCTTCCTGGTCATGGGGAACGGTCCACTCCACCGCCCGAAACTGCCCGGGATCGAGGGCATCGAGACGTTCGGTGGCCACACGTTTCACACCAGCCGGTGGGACTACGACTACACCGGCGGCGACTCCAACGGGAATCTCGTCGGTCTGCGAGACAAGCGGGTCGCGATCATCGGCACAGGGGCGACCGCCGTGCAGGTCGTTCCCAACGTCGCCGCGGCGGCGGCCGAGCTGTACGTCTTCCAGCGCACGCCGTCCTCCATCGACGTCCGCGACAATCGGCCCACCGATCCCACCTGGGCCGCAAGCCTGTCTCCCGGCTGGCAAAAGGAGCGCATCGAGAATTTCACCCTGCTGACGTCGGGAGGGATCGCGGAGCAGGACCTGGTTATGGACGGTTGGACCGACATCATTGGGAAGCTGCTGACCAGACTGCGTGAGCGCACCAGCGCCGAGGCCCTAAGCGGGGACCTGGCGACCGTGCTCGAGATGGCGGATTTCGAAAAGATGGAGCAGATCCGGGCGCGGGTCGACGCGCTGGTAGGTGACGCCCCCACGGCGGAAGCCCTGAAACCGTGGTATCGCCAGTTCTGCAAGCGCCCGTGCTTTCACGACGAGTTCCTGCAGTCCTTCAACCGGGAGAATGTCGCCCTGGTCGACACGAACGGTCAAGGCGTCGATCGAATCACCGCAAAGGGCGCGGTCGTCGCCGGCCGAGAGTACGAGGTGGACTGCATCATCTTCGCCACCGGCTTCGAGGTTGGCACCGACTACACGAGGCGGGCGGGCTACGACGTCGTGGGCTCGAACGGCACCACGCTCTCAGAGTACTGGAAGGACGGCATGCGGTCCGTCCACGGCATGCACATCCACGGCTTCCCGAACATGTTCGTTCTCGGACACACCCAGGGCGGGTTCACGGTCAACTACCCCCACCTGTTGGACGAGGCCAGCCGGCATGCCTGTCACATCGTGCGCCACGCGGTCGACAACGGACTCGTCGTGGAAGCCACCGCGGCAGCCGAGGAGGACTGGCTGCGGACGCTGGCCGAGTCGGCCCGTGACTTCCGGGCCTTCCAAGAGCAGTGCACCCCCGGCTACTACAACAACGAAGGACAGCCGGCGGTCGGGGGATTCCTTGGCAGCTCGTACGGCAACGGCCCGATGGCCTTCTTCCAGCTTCTGGCGAACTGGCGCAACGAGGGGACCTTCTCCGGTCTCGAGCTGAGCGGCTCGCCAGCGGCCTGACGGAAGCCGTCGTCCGTGAGCATTTCGGCCTTGGTCTTGGAGGCACCGCGTACGTTGCGCCGGCGCGACTTCCCCCGACCCGAGGTTGGTGCGCACGACGGCCTCCTGCGGGTCGAGGCATGCGGCTTGTGTGGCACCGACCACGAGCAGTTCTCGGGCCACCTCTTCGGCGGCTTTGCGTTCATCCCGGGGCACGAAAGCGTGGGGGTGATCGAGGAGATTGGCCCCGCTGCCGCGGCCCGGTGGGGCGTGAAGGTGGGAGACCGTGTCGCCGTGGAGGTCTTCCAGGCGTGTCGCACCTGTGAACCCTGCGCCGCCGGTGACTTCCGGCACTGCCGCCACCACGGCATCGGCGACTCGTACGGGTTCGTGCCGGCGGACCGCGCGCCGGGCCTCTGGGGCGGGTATGCCCAGTATCAGTACCTGAGCCCGGACAGCATGCTGCTGAGGGTTCCCGACAGCCTGGACCCGGTGACGGCCACCCTCTTCAATCCAATGGGAGCCGGGGTCGCCTGGGGCGCGAGGGTCCCGCACACCGCGCCTGGCGACGTGGTGGCGATCCTCGGGCCCGGCATCCGCGGACTGTGCTCGCTGGTGGCGGCGCGTGCGGCGGGAGCCGCGTTCGTCATGGTGACCGGCGCGGGCCCGCGTGATCGATCCCGGCTCGAAATCGCACGCCAGTTCGGCGCGGACCTCGTGGTCGACGTCACCGAAGAGGATCCGGCCCGCGCGCTTCGTCGCGCCGCCCGCCGCGGGGCGGACGTGGTCGTGGACGTCACCGCGAAGTCGCCCGCGGCGTTCGACCAGGCGCTCGCTATTGTGCGCGGCGAGGGCACCATTGTCGTGGCGGGCATTCGGGGAGGTCCGATGCCAGCCGGCTCTAACATGGATCTCCTCGTCTACAAGGAGGTCAAGCTGATCGGGGTCCTGGGCGTGGACGTCGCCGACTACGAGGTCGGGCTCGAGTTACTCGCCGCCACCAACCTGCCCTTCGCGTCCGTCGACCGCGGGGTCGCGGGCTTCGACCAGCTCCCCGTCATGCTCGAGGCGCTAGCGAACGGCGAGCCCGACACACCGATGCACGCGGTCTTCGTGCCTGATTGAGCCCTGCGTCCCCCGAGGGCGCAGCTGGCCCGAATTTGGTCCAGACTGCTGGCGCAGTTCCACCGCTTCGGTGCGACGGTCCTGAGGAGGATGGGCGATGAAGAAGGTAGTCATCCTTGGCGCGGGGTTCGCTGGCTTGGAGCTGGCCACGCGACTCTCGGAAGATGTTCCCGATGAGGTGGACGTCACGCTCATCGATGGCAGCGACGCCTTCGTATTCGGCTTCTCGAAGCTCGATCTCATGTTCGGCCGCGCCGATCTCAATGCCGTCCGCATCCCCTACGCACGGCTCGACAAACCGAGCGTCCGCTTCGCCCGTGAGACCATCCTCTCCATCGATCCCGAGAGCCGCCGTGTGGTGACCGACGGGGCGACCTACCAAGCCGACATCCTGGTCGTGGCCCTCGGTGCCGACCTTGACCCCGCCGCGACGCCAGGGGTCGTCGAGGAGGGCACGGAGTACTACTCGGTCGAGGGCGCCAACCGCGTCCGGACGGTCCTGCCCGCCTTCGAGGGAGGCGATGCCATCGTCGGTGTTCTCGGCACCTTCTTCAAGTGCCCGGCCGCGCCCTTCGAAACGGCAATCATGCTGCACGACTACCTGGAGCGGAGCGGGCTGCGCGCGGCCAGCACGATCAAGGTGGTCAGCCCCATGCCCAAGCCGATCCCGATCTCGGACGAGGCCTCGAACGGCATCTTGCGCGCGCTCGAGGAGCGCGACATTGGGTGGTGGCCGCAGTCGAAGTGCACCGCGCTCGACCCGGACACGAAGACGGCGACGCTGGCCGATGGCCAACGTGTGCCCTATGCGCTCTTCCTCGCCATCCCGGTGCACGTCGCTCCGAAGGTTGTCGCGGAGTCGGCGCTCGCCGAGGAGGACGGGTGGATCGGCGTGGACCACCGGACCTTTGCCACGAAATTCGAGCATGTCTACGCGCTGGGTGACGTGACCAACGCCCCGGTGCCTCGCGTGGGCGCGATCGCCGAGGGCGAGGCCCGCACTTTGGCCGACGTGCTGGTGCACCAACTGCGAGGCGGGGAAGCACCGGAGCCCTACAGGGGAATGGCCACGTGCTACATCGAGTTCGGCGGCGCCAAAGTGGCACGCTTCGAAGCCGATTTCCTCGGGGGCCCCACTCCGTTCGGCACCTTCACGGAGGCCTCGGAGGAGATGGCCGCGTCGAAGGTCGAGTTCGGGGCGAGCAGGCGCCGACGCTGGTTCGGGGTGTCCTGACCAACTCGATCGTGGCTCGAAGGTCTCAGCAATTTCCCAGCATGTCGGTGTTCCCGGATGGTTGCAGAGTGAGAGTCGTGTGATTACCTTGTCCTTTCGGCGGAGGGGAGCTGGACCGAAAGGCGGCAAGCGTGATCCGGCATCCCATGCGCCAGGCGCGGCGTACAGTTGACTCCCGGCCTCTGATTCGATTCCGACGTGCTCGCCGCCTCGGAGCGATGCTCGCCAGTTGTACCGCGGCCGGCCTCATCGCGACAGGCCTGACCTTCGTGGCGACGCCCGCGGCGTCGGCCCAGACGACTGGTGAACCTCCGTTTGAAACCATCGTGACCGCGACACCCGCGGTGCTCCAACTCTCACCGCCGGCACTGCACCTGTTCACCCTCAGTGCGACCCTCGTGTGGGTCAACCCCATCGTCAACGAACCCATCGCCTTCACCGCCGGGGGAACGGCACTCTGCACCGCCACCACGAATGACGTCGGTGTGGCCTCCTGCAACGTCCTGACCAGTGTGCCCGGCGTTCTGTTGGTTTTGTTGACGGGCGGATACACGGCCACCTTCGCCGGTGACGACTCCATCGCTCCGGGCTTTGCCCCCTCGAGCGGTAAGGCAGGACTTATCGGGTGAGACGGGATCGCCAAGCTGGCTGACGATTCCTGCCGTCGGCGCTCGATGTGACGACGAATGGTGTGGGATCACCACAGAAGGTGGCACTCACCGGCTCCCCAGGCTGAGGGAAACGCAAGGCCGGCGCTTGGAAGGGCGAACGAGTCGTCGTGCACTCGTTTCCAAATGACGGTTGGCCTCGGACATGAATGAACCGGGTGAACCGACGCCTACGTCACCGCACTCGCGCTCGTGACCCTGCCCTCGCCGACGCCCGCTGGCACCGCCAATTGCAACGGCGAGTGACGAAAATCCCTTGCGCAAAACGCCTTGTCGAGCATTAGGGTGCCAGGCCAAGACCCAGGCGGCGACAGGAGTACCAAAGTGCCTTACCGCAAGCTCTGGGCAGCAACGATCATCATGCCGCTTCTCGCAGTCGGACCGTTCGTGGCATCGGCCGCCTCGACGGGTTCTGGGTCCACGGTCCCGACGGCCCTCAGCCCCGCACAGGCGGCGGCGCTGTCGACCAACGTCAATCAACGCGTGATCGTCGTGTTGAAGGACCAGCTCCCAGGCGCGCCGGCTTCGCCCCAGGACGTCGGGACCAGGCGCGCCGACGAAGCAAGCGAGCAGAGCCCGATCCTTCAACAAATGAGCGCGACCAAGGCGCAAAACGTCCGTTCCTACACAACGATCAACGCGGTCGCCGCCACGGTCTCGTCCGGCGAAGAGTCGCAGCTGACTTCCAATCCGACGGTGGCCGAAGTGGTGCCCGACCAGATCATCAAGCTGGCGCCGCTGGCCGAAGCGCCCAGCACCGGAACCACAGCGGCGGGCCGGTCCCCCGCCCCGAACACCTGCTCCTCGAACTCGAGCCAGCCCGAGCTCGAGCCGCAAGCCCTGAGCGCGATCCATGCCGACTCGAGCGATCCCAACGCGCAGACGGCCCGCTCGCTGGGCATCACCGGTGCCGGCGTCAAAGTGGCGTTCATCGCGGACGGGCTCGACACGACGGACCCCGACTTCCAGCGCAACCCGGCGTACGCGAGTGCGGACTCTCCCGCCGGTAGCCCCGTCTTCGGGGACTACAAGGACTTCAGCGGTGAGGGAACCGGCGTCCCCACCGGCGGCGGGGAGGCCTTCCTCGACGCCAGCTCCATCGCGGCCCAAGGTAACGAGGTCTACAACATCAGCAACTACAGCGCCCTTGCCCTGAACCGGCCGTGTTACATCCGCGTCGAGGGCGTTGCTCCCGGCGCCAGCCTCGTCGGACTGGACATCTTCGGGGCGGAGGACGCCGGGTTCAATTCCTCCTTCCTCCAAGCCATCGACTACGCGGTCTCGGTTGACCATGTCAACGTCCTCAACGAGTCGCTCGGCAACAACTACTACCCCGCCGACCAGGCCAGCCTGGACCTCATCAAGCAGGCCAACGACGCGGCGGTCGCCGCGGGGACAACCGTGACCGTGTCGAGCGGTGACGCCGGCGTCACGAACACCATCGGCACGCCGGCCTCGGACCCGAACGTGATCTCCGCCGGCGCTTCGACCACCTACGAGGTGCCGTCCCAGATCGGGTACGGCGGCTTCCAGTTCCCCAAAGTCACCGGCTACCTGAACAACAACATCAGCGCGCTCAGCTCGGGTGGCTACCAGCAGGACGGGTCCACGATCTCTTTGGTCGCGCCCGGCGAGCTCAACTGGGCCCTGTGCTCCACGAACACGGCGATGTACAGCGAATGCACGGATCTCGCCGGACAGCCCTCCCCGATCGAAGAGAGTGGGGGAACAAGCGAATCGGCTCCGCTGACCGCGGGAACGGCCGCGCTCGTCATTCAGGCGTACGCCAATACCCACGCCGGCGCGGACCCGACGCCGGCGCTCGTGAAGCAGATCCTGACCAGCACGGCCGACGACATCAACGCGCCGGGCGATCTGCAGGGGTCTGGTCTGCTCGACGCCTACCGCGCCGTCGTGGCGGCCGAGTCGTACGCCGCCACGGCACCGGCGAACGCGCCCGACACCCTCCTGGAGAGCACGACGCAGTTCAACTCGGTGGCGCCGGCGGGCACGCCGGAGAACCTCACCGAGAACCTCACCAACCTGGGCACCACGAACGAGACGGTCAACCTGTCCAGCCGGACGCTCGGCGCCTACACCTCGATCAAGACGGCCACGGTGACCCTGAGCGATGCAACCAGCCCGAAGAGCGTCGACTACCAAGGGGTCACCGACAACTACAAGGTTGTGCAATTCGTCGTCCCGAAGGGGGTCGATCGGCTGAACGGATCGATCGCGTTCCAGGGGGCTTCGAGCAACCTGAACGCCCGCGTCCGGATGAGCCTTGTTGACCCCGATGGACGCCTGGCCGACTACTCGGTCCCGCAGGGCGTCGGAAATTACGGCGACGCCCAGGTGGCCGACCCGGCTCCCGGCCTCTGGACCGCGTACATCTGGAGCCGCGACTCCGCCGACGGAGGCACGACCGGCCCGGTCCTCTTCGGAGCGAGTGTTGCCAACTACGTCAGCTTCGGTTCGGTCAGCCCGCCGTCACTGACCATCGCACCCGGAGCCACCGGGGCCGTCACGCTGGCCGTCCAGACACCCGGACAACCGGGCGACAGTGCCGGATCTCTCGTCGTTTCCCCCGCCTCGTCCTCGGCCTCCTCCTCGGCCTCGCAGCCGGCGCTGGCCATCCCGGTCACGCTGCGCTCGCTCGCGGCGACGGGACCCACCACCTTCTCCGGCGTGCTGACCGGTGGGAACGGCCGCGCTTCCTACACCGGGGTCACGGAGTACTACCAGTTCAACCTGCCCGCAGGCGACCCCGAGATCAACGCCTCCGTCACGCTGGCCAACAACCCCAACAATCAGTTCTACGTCTGGCTGATCGACCCGTCCGGCCAGTCCCAGGCCTTCCAGAGCAACGGCCTCGTCACCGAGGACAACTCAGGCAACTTGACGTACACCAACAGCCTCGGCGCCAATGTGCACGTCATCAACCCTGCGGCGGGACTGTGGACGATGATCATCACGTTCGCACCGACGGTCTCCGGAGCGGCACTCAGCGAACCGTTCCAGGTGTCGCTTGACCAGCGAGCGCCGGTCGTCTCGACGTCGAAGGTGCCGGCGAAGATAAGCGCCACGCACCCAGCTGTCGTCGATGTGCACGTGACCAACACCGGCACCGCGCCGGAGGCCTACTTCATCGACGGCCGCACCGACGCGCTCGCGCAGTACAACCTTCCTTCTCTCGATTCCGCACAAGCGACGGTCCCGTTGAGCGTCTTGGGCAACATTCCGATTTTCCTAGTGCCGAGCGAAGCGACATCCATCCAGGCCACGGCGACCACCAGCGGCACGGAGCCGATCCAGTTCGACCTGGGTGCGCCCACCGGCGACCCCGATGTCGCCTCGGGCCAGGGGCTCAACGTTGCCGCGACCGTGAACGGCCTTCCGGTCAGTTCCGGGGAATGGGACATTGCGCCGGACGTGGTCGGGCCGTTCGGGACGAGCGCGGCGGCGCAGGAGACCGTCATGACGTCGCTCACGGCGACGACGGCTGCGTTCGACCCCGCCGTCACCTCGGGTACCGGGGACCTGTGGCAGGCCGCGATCGGCGCTCCCCTCACCGTGACCCCGGTCGTCGTCCAGCCGGGGCAGAAGGCGGTCATCCCGGTGACGATCACCCCAAGAGGAGCTCCCGGCACGGCGGCCTCGGGGGTGCTCTACCTCGACGACGACAGTCTATTCTCCCTGTACGGGACGCTCGCGCCGAACGCCAACAACGTTGCCGCCATCCCCTACTCGTACACGATCCCCGCGAAGTAGAGCACCTCGAGCGCCGCGGGCCGGCCGGGTTGATGCTCAGGCGTCAAGCGGGCCGGCAGAGGGCACGGCATCGGAACGCCGCGGCTCTGGGACTTCAGTCTGTCGAGTTCATTCAAGGAGTGAGGTCTTCACGTTTGGTCTGAGCTGGACTGCCGTCCCTTCATTCCGGACTCACCCACGGGTTAAGGCCCTGTCGCCCACACCGAGGGCGTCCTCTCAGCGTTTCCAGCGTGGATCGGCGTCGACGAGGGCCACGCTG
>DASXEK010000019.1:0-5195 GCA_036490155.1 Acidimicrobiales bacterium
GTCTCCATCGATCTGGTCGAACGCAAAGAGGGAATCGTCCTCACCCAGCAGAGCACGGTGGGCAAACGGCGGCGCCAAGCTGGGAAGTGACTACGTCAACATCACCTGAGGCTCCTGGTCAGCGAGTTCTGTCGCTGACCCTCTCGAGAGCTTGCCCCCTTGGGTGGACCGCCCGAACGAAAATTGTGCCGGCGAACGGGGCGGCAGAGATCGGAGATCACTGCGAGCGCGGCCGCTGCATGCTCGGGTCTCGTGCTCGAACCCGCGGACAGTTGCGCAGCTGCTCGTCCCGCAGCCGATCTTCCCAGCCACTCAATTTGGAATCGTCCTCCCGCTGTCTTTCCATGCCTATAGCGACCCGAGCACCGACTTTCGTCACCAATCGCCGCGACCTGGCCACGCGTCGTGTCGCCACAATGTGACAACTTGCTGGGTTGCACCTGTTGCAGGCCTGAGAATCCTGCTCTAGCTTTACGAAAAGGCCTTGGCGAAGGTGGTAGTAGTGAGTCTTTGTTGGCGGCCGGCGGTTTTTCGTTTTTCTCTCGATCGGGCTAGCGGTCGCGTGCCGCGAGGAGAGTTCCTCGCGGGGCTCGGGCATTCGTGAGGGCCGCCGGCACGGAGGCAACGGAAACGTTTGGCACCCCCCGGTTCGGCCGTGCCCCAAATCCCGAAGCAGGCGGGACATCGCCGGCACGAACCACGGGGGCGTACCGCCTCGGACTCGTCGGTCGCGGGGCGGAACTCGACGTCTTGCGGACGGCCCTGGACCGGGCGAGCCGGGGGTCCACGCAGCTCGTTGCGTTAATCGGTCCCGCCGGCATCGGCAAGACAGCGCTCTTGCACGCCCTGGCCGAGGAGGCGGCACGTTCGGGGGCGAATGTCCTTCGTGCGAGTGGCTATGACGACGAGGTCAAGATCCCCTTTGGCGTCTTCGACGAACTGGTCGCGCCCGACGACGGGGTGCACCAACCCGGACGAGCGCCGGCCGACGCGGGTGCCCAACTGGTGGCGGTCTGCCGCGCATCGGCGCCGCCGACCGTCGTGATAATTGACGACGCCCATTGGGCCGATGGCTCATCGCTTTCGGCTTTGACTTTTGCGCTCCGCCGCCTGGGCGAGGCCGGTGTCCTGGCCATCCTGGCCTGCCCGGCGGAGGAGGGGTCCCGGCTGCCGGCTGGCCTCCTGAAACTGCTCGAGCCCGACGGCCAAACGCTGCGGCTGGGCGGTCTCGACGCGGAGGCGCTCGGCCGCCTCCTGACGCCGAGTTGGGGGCGACTTGCCCCAGGACAGCTCGCCCGCGTGCACGCACACACCGGGGGTCATCCGCTGCACGCACTGACTTTGGCCCAGGACCTCGATGTTGGCCAGGTGAGCAGCGATCTCGGTCGCCCGCTGCCCGCTCCGAAATCCGTCGCCTCGTTGGTCCTCGCCCGTGTGGCCTCGCTGCCGGGCGACACCCAAGCGCTGGTTGTAGCGGCGGCTGTGCTCGGGTCGCCCTGCTCGCTCAAGGTCGCTGGGAGCATGAGCGGCATTGACGACGCGGAGGCGGTGCTGGAGCCCGCGATCGCCGCTGAAATCCTTGAACGCGATGGCTCGGCGGGGCTGAGGTTCTGCCACTCCATGGCTCGCAGCGCCGTCTACCTCGACCTGGGCGCCGAACGAGCCCTGCAGCTGCATCGCGGCGCGGCAGAGCTGACCGAGGGTCGCGAGGCGCTGCGCCATGGACTGCGTGGGGTGGGCGCAGAAGGCGATCTCGTGCTCGCCGACCAGGCAGAGGAAGTCGCCGAGTCGCTGGTGCGTGGGGGCTCCTGGTTCGAGGCGGCGGAGTGGCTGGAGGCAGCAGCCGCGGTGTCGGTCACCGGCCCCGCCGCGGAGCGACGCCGTCTCCGGGCCGCCATGTTCCGCTACTACGAGGGCGGCGCAGCGCCGGTGAGCACGGACGACCCGTTGGACGTGCGCACCGAACACCCGCTGCGCTTGTTCCTTGGCGGCATGGTGGCGGCGGCTGAATCACGCTTTGGAGATGCCGAAAGGTTGCTGCGGGCGGCCTGGGACTCAATCGACCCCGCCATCGACATCGATACGGCCTCGCGCATCGCCCTGCGTCTGTCCGACTGCCAACAGGGCCAGATGCGCCCCGACGAGGCGTTGCTGTGGGCTACCCGGGCCGTCGAGGTGCTACCCCCGGGCTACGACCTCGTCGGCGAGGATCCTTTGACGGACCTGGCCTACGCCCACTTGGTCGCCGGCCAGGCGGACGAGGCGGTGAAACTGGTGACCGACCGGGTGCCACCAGGCAATCGCGGCAGCGTGCCCGGTTTGCTCGCTCGGGGAGTGGTCCACCTGTTCACCGACAAGCTCGGTTCGGCCAGGGAAGACCTTTCCAACGCGGCCGACTGCTATCTCCGGGCCGGCCCGCTACACAAGTTCGTGGAAGCAGAGTGCGTCCTGGTCGAAGCCGAACACCGCATGGGCCTGTGGGACCATTCGCTCCGCCACGCAGAGGAGGCCATTGCCGCGGCGGAACGCCGTGAGATGCAGCAGTTGCTCGCGCTGGCCTTGGCCGTCGCGGTGAGCGTGCCTGCGGCCCGCGGCGACTGGGCGAGGGCCGAATGGGCCATCGCGGGCGCGCTCGAGGCCTTGGCCCAGCGCGGTTCGCTGCAGGCGCTGGGCATGACGTGGATCGGATGTGCTCGCCTCGAGACGGCTCGGGACAACCCCCAAGGGGTGATCGACGCACTCTCGACCATCGCGTCGTTCAGTAACGCCATCCCGATGGTCGAAGACGAGCTCATGGTTCCGTGGCGGAGTCTGTATGGGTCGGCCCTGGTGCGTCTGGGTCGCGTGGACGAGGCGGCTCGTCACGCCGACCAGCTCAGCGCGTTTGCCCTGGCTCGTCGGGCGCGCTCGGCACAGGGCGCGGCGGCGAGGTTGCGTGGTCTCGTGGCCGGCGGACGCGACGAGCCCGAAGTGGCCGTTGCCGCACTGACTGACGCGGTGGAACTCTACGGAGCGGTCCCCATGCCGTTCGAGGCGGCGCAGGCTCAGCTCGATCTCGGCCGTGAGTTGCGCCGCGCCGGGCGGCGCACGGACGCGGCGACGCAGCTCGAGGCAGCACGTGCCGTTTTCGCGCGTCTGGGTGCCACCCCGTTCGCAGAACGTTGCAGCACCGAGCTGGCCTCTTGTGGGTTGCGCCGACGGCCGGTCTCACCTGGCGGGACGGAGGAGGCATTGACGGCGGCCGAAGAGGCGGCGGCGGTGTTGGTGGCTGACGGTGCCACCAACCGACAGGTGGCGGAGAACCTCCACCTCAGTGTGCGCACCGTCGAACATCACCTGCGACAGGTGTACGCCAAGCTCGGCGTGACGTCTCGCTCACAGTTGGCGTCCCGGCGCGAGGAGTTTTTCGGCAGGAACCCGTCGTCCTAGCGATCGAAAAACCCGTAATTCCACTGATGCGTGGCTCTCGACCTCCTTCTTATGGTGGTTAGCGTTCTGGGTAATCGGGTCGATTGGTCAGCGATTCAAGCCAAGAGGCAGGCGTGGCCGTGTTGGGGTCGTCCACGCCGGTGAGAAGGCGAATGGCGTGGCGAATGTCGGCAAAGCTTGCACCCCAACCCACGGCTGCGATACGTCTCGAATAGTCAACCCCTTTTTCGATCAGACAGCACTTGGCGAGAGCGACATCGGTGCGCGGCGCGTCTACTCGCCGAAGAGGGCAAGTCTCGACGCATTCCGGCTCACAACCGTAGAAGTGAGAGTGCATTTCGCGGGACAGCTGGCAGCCGATCAAAACCCAGTCTTGGTGTTCCGGAGGGTGGGTATCGAGGAACTCCGTGGGGACGCCGAGATGAATGCCCGAGCCGCGACACTGCAAGAGATAGTGCTGGGCTGGATGTTTTGAGGCAAGGCTGCCGATGTCGACGGCATCAAGAATCAAGTCGATCGGCGGCAGGTCACTGTCGAAAGCTACGACTTGCTGTGCCATTGTCAACAGCTTGGGCGGGTTGGGCGGAACGACATCTCGCACCGTCATCGGAATGAGCGAAGGCTCCCAGATGAAGTTGACGTTGTTGTAGCGTCCTTCGACTACGTAGGCGAGGACCCCTGGACGACGCTGGGACTGAGCCGCCAGCGCGAGCGCAGTCGCATTAGCCGTGTCTGTGTCAGAGGATTGCACCCAGGCGGCTTGGTCAGGTCTCGCGAGCACGTTGAGTTCAACAACCCGAGAGAACAGACTGTCGATCGGCTCCTTTCGCACCACGACCAACGTCACATCGCCATGGCGACGGAGCGCGAGGTACTCCGTCTCAAAGAACACCTCACGTCCAAGAAGGAACGACCGCAGACTTCCCTCGTCGAGTGGCACGTCCACGTCTTGAACGGACAAGGCCTCGTTGTGACTGGATCGTTGATTTCGCGAGAGCATCTCAGACGAAGTGCTTCGGGAACCACCGGAGGACGACTCGTGCGCCGTCAGGTGGGGGGCTAGCGCCTCCTGGTCCTTCTTCTTCATAAGGGGCGCCCTTGGTGAAGTGCCGTCCGAGCCTGTTCAAACAGGTCACACATCATCCGGTTCGCAATCGCCTGCTGCATATATGCGTCTCCCGACCCCGCTATCTGGGCGCGACGCAATTGATGATGGCAGATGGCCAGGCGGATTGTCGATGAAATCGCTGTCCGTGGGGGCGAGTTCGTTTGGTGCGCTGCGAGTTGCCGCTCGATCGCTGCGCCGAAAAGGCCGGTCTACGTCTCGTAACCGCCCGGAGGAGAAACCACGAGCGGGAAGCACGCGACTCAGGGCTTGATATCGATTTCTGAATCAGTCCTGATGACTGCCAGCGTCCTTCTGCCCTCAGACGGGTTGTCTTCAGGATCGAGGATGCACGACGAGCACCGAGACCTTTGAGTGTGCGATCACGGCAGCAGCAACGTTGCCGTGGAGGTGTTCTGTGAGCCCCTCGCGACGATGGGAGCCGACCACGATCAGACTTGCGTGGTGCTCTTCGGCGGTCTCGACTATTCCCATCCAGGTCGGTGCGGCCTCGACCGCCATGCTCTGTGCCCGGAAACCTGCGCCGTTTGCGAGGGACGCTCCATGGGCGGCGGTCTCCTCGGCGGCCCTCCGTACTTCAGGGGCCTGACCGGCGTCGAAGTGGCGCTCGCTCGTGACCACGAATCCGACGTCGACCGGC
>DASXEK010000027.1:0-131063 GCA_036490155.1 Acidimicrobiales bacterium
AAGCTCCACCTTCGACCTCTTTGACATGGGTCCCAGGCTCCAGCCCACAGGTCGTTAACCGGTGGACCCCTCCATCGCTGAGAGCCACATGGGGCCAAAACAAATGATCACGGTGGGGCCACGTCAGGTGATCACACCCACTCAGCTACGCCCGGCTCCTGGCCGTCCACAGCCGGACGCAGCGCACCTACCCAGCGCGTTCCTGTCTGATGACCGTCCACTGAAAGAGCAAACGCCCCTCGGTCCCCGCCCCCCTTCCGCACCTTCCGCTCCCGATTCTTGCCGTCCAGTGCCCACGTAAGCCGCCGATGCTGGACGTACTCACCCCATTCCAGCGGGATCACGTCCACGGCTGGCTTCAAGCCCCATACGCCCCAGAACTGGCCAGGCGACACGTATCCCACCGGCACCCGGTTCTGATACGACTTCCAACCCTTGGCACCGTGACGTGCGAAGTATCCGCCGACACGAGCCCGGCTCTCCCCGAGCGATCCCCAGCGCCAACGAGAAATGTCCACCCCGTGGAACAGATGCCGCTCATCCCCTGAGCCCACCACCTCGTACCACTGGCGCAGCAACCACGCCCGAAGTTCGTCCTCCGACTCCGGCAACCCGACAAAGCAGTGAAAATGCGGCGCTCCACGCTCTTGAAACTCCAACTTCCACATTCCCTTCGGCTTGCCGTAGCGACTCCGCCAACGCTCGTACAACCGCTTCAGATGCGCCTTTGCTACTTGACCATCGGTCGGAAACGCCTCGGGGTAGGTAAACGTCACCATCCCGATCCCTCCGGCCTCCACCGCCTCCTCCCAGGGAAGCGACACGGCACGTCGTGATAGCCGTTCTCTCGAATCCGATGAGAACCCCCTGATCCGACCCCGTCGCAGTCCATCGCCACTCGGCTCATCCACACCGCCGACCCGTGACTGCTTCGGCCCTGGCTTAGTTGGGTCGTACTTGCTCGACCTCATCTGCACAGACCCTGGAGACACTTCCATCCAATAATGCCGGGTCGGCCATACGCACTCATTCACGCCGCCGCCTCACGCTCGATGACGTAAAGGTTCAGCGCCTCCAGGTTGGCGTAGCCCTGCTTGTTGCCACGAACACCGATCCGGATGTACACCAGCCGATCTACCAGCCCCGAGCCGTCCCCGACCACTCGGCTCACCACCGTCTCCTCGTGTGTTGCCAGATCCATGCGGTTGAACGACGCCGACTGTTCGAAGCTCAGACCCGGCCCGACCCCAACAACGATCTTGAACATCCCAGGCACCGGCTCATTCGGCCTCTTGGGGTGACTCGCCCCATACTTGACCTGTTCCAGCCGCTTGAACTCTCCGCACAGGAAGATCCCATCCAGCTCCTCCGTATTCATGCGTCCCCACCATTCCACGGCTCATCGCCAGTCTCGTACTTCGACAGCTCTTCGCCTTGGATTTTCTCGACCCACACGCCGAACCGCTGTTGCGCGGCCTGCCTGCTGATCTCGAATGCCTTGCCTATCTCGGCCCAGGTCACTCCATCCGGCGGGTCGAACGGCGAATGGCGATAGCGCAGCCTGAATACGAACTCCCGAAGCTGGTTCTCGTGGAAATCGTGAATATGCCTCTGCGCTTCAACGAGCACCTTCAGCCCCTTCATCTCCCCACGGATTACCGCCATCTCCCCCCAGCCGGGAAACTCGCCCTCAGTCTCATAAGCACCTGGAATCTTGGCCATGTCAACCTTCCTTGCGTTCTTGTCAACCTTCCTTGCCCAGTATGCAAGGTCCCTTGCCTCTAAGTCAAATCCGTTCCGATGTGTCCTGATGATTAGCTCGACCCGTCAAGGGTCGCTGCGGGACTTCGCAGCGCAAAGCGCTGCTCTCGTGTCCTCGCTCGACCTTCGGTCGCCCCTTTGACTGCTGGCGCAAACAGCACGAGAAAGGGGGCCAATGGGCCCCCTGGCGGGGGCCGCTCACACGAAAACTAACTACCGTGCCCACGACGACGCTGAGCACAGAGAGGCAGGTGCTGCTGATATGGGACGATCTTCTAGTTCTTATAAGTATCAAGAAGCGCCGCAAACGGATGCGCAAGAAGAAGCACAAGAAGATGCTGAAGGCCACCCGCTGGCAGCGCCGGGCCGGTAAGTAACACCCGCGCCCGGATCAGTCCCCTCAGTCCCCCTCCCATCCCGCCGGGACCGTGTGCACGCGCACCAGGCGGGCCGTCTCCTCCTTGTGCCGGAGTTCCGGCGCGTCCTCGGTGCCGGCTTCGGCCGGTCCCCCCTCGACGAACCAGGTCGACCCGCTCCCGGCCAGGCGCGGCGGTCGACCCGCCAAGTCCCCGAGCGCGTCGCGCCAAAGAGCGAGCCGGGGCTCGGTCACCAGCGCCGCCGCCGCCAGCTCGTTGGGCCCGTCGTGACCCGGTTGGGCGTCCCAGGCCCGGTAGACGGCGGCGGTGTCGCAGCCGAACGGCGGCAGCAGCAATAAGTAGTCACGGCGCACGAAGTCGAGCGCCGTGACCCGCTCGCCCACCCCGCCGACCCGGGCCCGGCCCCCGACGACGCAGAAAGGCACGTCCGCCCCGAGCCCGGCCGCCAGGGCCGGATCGGTCGCTCCCGCCCAGCGCAGGATCGCCGCCGCGTCGGCCGAGCCGCCGCCCAGGCCGGCCCCCAGCGGGATGCGCTTCCGCAACCGGACGGCGGCGCTGCGCCCGCAGGCGGCGAGGGCCCGGCCGATGAGGTTGTCGTCCAGCGGAGGCAGCGCGGCGGCCCTCGTCGACGGGTCGGCCTCGACGACCAGACCGCGCCCGCCCTCGTCGATCACGAGCTCGTCGGCCAGGCTCAGCGTCACCATCTCGGCGTCGAGTTCGTGGTAGCCGTCGGCGCGCACGCCGGTGACGCGCAACGAGACGGTGAGCTTGGCCGGCGCGCGCACGTTCAGCACGCCGCCAGCCTCCCCCACGCCGCGACGTCGAGCTCCTCGGCCCTCGCCTCCGGCCGGACGCCGGCGCGCGCGAACGCGGCAGGCTCGACCACGCCCGCCAGGGAGCGCCGCAGCATCTTGCGGCGCTGGCCGAACCCGGCCCGCACCACCGCGTCGAGTCGTTCGTAGGACACCAGCGCCGGGTCCACCGCCGGCGTCGGCCGGCGGACGAGTCGCACGAGCACCGATTCGACCCGCGGCCGCGGGATGAACACCGACGCGGGGACGCGCCCGAGCACCTCGGCCCGCGCGAAGTACGCGACGCGCACCGAGACCGCGCCGTACGCGGCTTCGCCCGCCGCCGCCGCCATCCGCTCGCCCACCTCGCGCTGGACCATGACGAGCAGGCGCGTGACCGCGGGGACCTCGGTCAGTATCCGCAGCACCAACGGCGTGGCGACGTTGTACGGCAGATTGGCGACCAGGCTCCACTCGCCGCCCCCCTGGGCGACCAGGAGGGCGGCCAGGTCCAGCGCCAGGGCGTCGCCCTCCACGACCTCCACGCCGGCGGGCTCGACCACCGAGCGCAGCACCGGGACGACATGGCGGTCGGTCTCGACCGCCACCACCTGGGCGCCCGTCTCAGCCAGGGCCAAGGTCAGCGAGCCGAGCCCGGCGCCGATCTCGAGCACCCGGTCGCCGTGCCTGAGCCCGGCCAGGCGGGCGATACGGCGCACCGTATTGGGATCGGCCACGAAGTTCTGGCCCAGGGCCCGGCTGGGCCGCAGACCGTGCGTCGACAGCAGCTGGGCGATGTCGGCGCCGGAATGGGTCACCAGGAGATTGTGACGTCCACCACTCCCTGGCTCAGGTCGGCGAGCTGCGAGAAGCCTGCGGGCGAGAGGTCGACCACCCGGGGATAGCCCGCCCCCTCGCGGTCGTCGACCGTGCACACGGTCGACGCGCCCGTCGCGTTGTTCACGACGGTCAGCACGGTACCGAACGGCAACGTCGGGCTGGCGCACATGCCAGTCGGCGCGGCGGCGTACCACGTCGCGTCGCCCACCTCGCTGTTGGTCGCGGCCGCTCGCACGATCGGAGCGGTCGTCGTAGTCGTCGGCGGCAGGGTCGTCGTCGTCTCCTGCACCGGCACCGTCGTCGTGGTCACGGGCGCGGCCGTCGTCGTCGTCACCGGTGGCGCGGTCGTCGTGGTCGAACCCGGTGCGTCGTAGGCCACGAGGTGCGACGGCAAGTTGACCGTGTCGAGATGCGACGCCGGGTACACGACCGACTTGTGCGATTGATGCACGCTGCGCGCCGCGGCCTCGGACCGCGACGCGTGTGCCGCATTGCTTTGCAACAGCAGGAGAGGCGCGCCGAAGAGCGTGCCGCAAATAATTGCAGCAACGCCGAGGCGCCTCCCCCCAGTGCTCTGGTTCCGCAGGGCTCCACCCTTCTCCGGGACCTCAGTGCACCCGCGCCGACACACGGGTGGCGAGGGGTATTTGAGAAAGTTAGATAACCAATTGCTTGCTGTGCAAACCAGGAAAGTCGAAGAAACTTTTTGTCGCTTATTACCGCAGGTCACACATGGTACGCCGCGTGATATTTCGGTGAACTCCCAGTTCAGAGGCCTTTTCTGACGGAATTCAACGTCATAACTCCTGGTCAGAACGTTCTCGTATTCCGCACAGAACCGGGAGAATTAGCTGCCTGTGGAAAACACCATGGCTGTGGATAGCGCTGTGCGCTCTCGCACCTCGTCGACGCCGCACCCCTTGACCGCCGCGAGGGCCGCGCCGACCAGCGGCACGTACGACGGCTCGTTGGTACGGCCGCGGTGCGGCGCCGGCGCAAGGAACGGGCTGTCGGTTTCGACCAGTATCCGCTCGAGCGGACAGCGCGCCGCGGCCGCGCGCACGTCGGCCGCGTTCTTGAACGTGATGATGCCGCTGAAAGAGACGAACATGCCGGCGCGCAGGCAACGCTCCGCCTCTTCGGGGCCGCCGGTGAAGCAGTGCAGCACCGTGCGCTCTGGCACGCCTTCGGCCTCGAGGACGTCGAAGAGATCGTCCCAGGCGTCGCGTGCGTGAATGACCAGGGCGAGACCGTGCGCGTGCGCCAGCGCGATCTGCGCCGCGAACGCGGCGCGCTGCGCGTCGCGCGGCGAGTGCTCGTAGTAGTAGTCCAGCCCGCACTCGCCGACGGCGACCACGGCACCGTCGCCTGCCGCCAGCGCGCGGACCAGCAGCGCGGTCACGTCGTCGACGCCCTGGCTCGCCTCGTGCGGATGGAGGCCTACCGAGGCCCAGGCCCGCGGCGGCGTCCCGCGCCGCTCGGTGGCGCGGGCCACCTCGAGCGCCTGCTCCGAGGTCGCCGCCCCCGTCCCGATGCAGATCAGCCGGTCGACCCCGGCCTCGGCGGCCCGGGCCAGCACCGGCTCGGGATCGGCGGGGACGGACGCCCCCAATTCGCCTCTGCCCAGGTATTCCTCCTGGACATGGCAGTGCGAGTCGAACCAGCCGCCCACGTCAGGCCTTGCGCCGCGGGAAGAGCGGCTCGCCCTTGACCACGGCGACGCCGCCCGCGTAGCCGCCCCAGGCCGCCGCCGCCGGCACGCGGGCCGCACTGGGGTCGCCTTGGAGGCCGATGCGGCGCCACACCTCGGCGGCCGTCGCCGGCATGGCCGGCGCGACCAGGATGGCGACGATCCGGAGCACCTCGAGGGCGTCGCCAAGAACGGCCTCGACGGCCGGCCCCGGTTCCATCTTCCACGGCTCGGCCACCTCGAGCTCGGCGTTGGCCGCGCCGATCAGCCGCCACGTCTCTTCCAGCGCCTCGTGGGGGGCCCAACGCGCCCACGCGCTCGTCGCCGCCTCGAGCACCGCCGCGGCCACGGGGGCCAGCTCGCTCGACTCGTTGCACGCGGGACCGACCCCACCGCACTTCGAGTGCACGACGGTCGTGACCCGGGAGACGAGGTTGCCCAGGTTGTTCGCCAGGTCCGCGTTGTACCGCGCCACGATGCCTTCGTAGGAGAAGTCGCCGTCCCCACCGAGCGCGACGTCGCGCAACAGGTGGTAGCGCAGCGGGTCGACGCCGAAGTCCTCGGCCAGGGCGAGCGGCGAGACGTCGGTGATGTTGAGCGACATGGCGTCTTCGCCCACACCAGCCAGGCCGGACGCGATCATCGTCTTACTGAGCTTTTGCCCGCCCATCAGCAGGTAACCGTGCACGAAGATCTCGACCGGGGGCTCGAGGCCGGCCGCCATGCACATGGCCGGCCACCACACGCAGTGGAACTTCAAGATGTCCTTGCCGATCAGGTGATGCGCCGCGCCCCAGCGGGCTGCGAACGTGGCCTTGTCGCCGCTGTAGCCGGCGACCGTGAGGTAATTGATGAGCGCGTCGTACCAGACGTAGAACACGTGCCCGCTGTCCCACGGCACCGGGACGCCCCACGTGAACGAGGTGCGCGTGATCGACACGTCACGCAGGCCGCCGCGGATGAATCCGAGCGCCTCGTTGCGCTTGGCGACCGGGCGGACGAAGTCGGGATGCGCCTCGTAGTAGTCGAGGAGGGGTTGCTCGAACGCGCTGAGCTTGAAGAAGTAATTGTTCTCCTGCATCTCGATCACCGGGCGGCCGTGGATGGGACACTTGCCGTCGATGAGCTGGTCCTCGGTGTAGTAGTCCTCGCAGGACACGCAGTACAGCCCCGAGTAGAGGCCCAGCTCAATAAAGCCGTTGTCGTAGATCCGCTGCAGGAATTCCTGCACCACCTTGTAGTGCCGGGGCTCCGTCGTGCGGATGAAGTCGTCGTAGGAGATGCCGAGGGCCTGCCAGGCCTCGACGAAGCGCGCGGAGGTGCGGTCCGTCCATTCCTTGGGCGTCATGTCGTTGGCCTCGGCGGCCTCGACGATCTTCGCCCCGTGCTCGTCCGTGCCGGTCATGAACCAGACATCGTCTCCGAGCAGGCGGTGCCAGCGCGCCAGCGCGTCGGCGTTCACCGTCGTGTACGCCGTGCCGACGTGCGGCGCGTCGTTCACGTAGTAGATGGGCGTGGTCAGGTAGTAAGGCGGCACCGGCGGTAGCGTACCGGCGCGTCCCGGCGTGGCCCGACGTCAGGGAGCGGCGGCACCGCCGGCGCGGATACGCAGCGCCGCCTCGTAGGCGCGCCGTTTGGGCACGCCGAGGCTCGCGGCGACGAGCTCGGCCACCTGCCGCGGCCCCGCCTCCGGGTCGCCGGCCAAAGCCGCCCGCACGGCGGCCTCCACGTCGCGCTCGTCGGCCGGACCGCCGGGCGGCGCGCCCCCGACGACGAGCACGACCTCTCCCCGGGGCGGCTCCGCCCCGAACGACTCGGCTGCCCGGGCCAGCGGGCCGCGCCAGACCTCCTCGTGCACCTTGGTGAGCTCGCGCACGACCGCCACCGGCCGCTCGGGGTCCACGGCGGCCAGCTCGCTCAGGGTGCCCGCTACCCGGCCCGGCGCCTCCAGCACGATGCAGGTGCGCTCATCGGCCATCAGCGCGGCGACGCGGCGTCGGCGCTCGGTGCCCTTGCGGGGCAGGAAGCCCTCCACGCAGAAGCGGTCGGTGGGCAGGCCGCTCACCACCAGCGCGCCGATCACCGACGAGGCGCCGGGCACCGTGGTGACCGTCTCCCCGGCAGCAGCCAGCTGGGCCGCCAGCCACGCGCCCGGGTCCGAGATGCCGGGCGTCCCGGCGTCGCTGACCACCGCCACCGTCCCCCCGTCCGCAATGCACGACGCGACGCGCGCCAACCTGTCGGCCTCGTTGTGGCCGTGCAGGGAGAGCAGGCGGTTCCCGGCGCGGAGGCCGAACGCCGAGAGCAGCGCACGGGTGCGGCGCGTGTCCTCACAGCAGATCAGGTCAGCCTCGGCCAGCACGGACTGCGCCCGGGGTGAGAGGTCCCCGAGGTTCCCGATGGGCGTCGCCACGAGGACGAGCTCGCCATGCCGGGCCGAGCTCACTCGGCCTCGCGCACCTCGAGCTGGTCGCCGACGCGGACGCCCCAGCGCTCGAGCCAACCCGCCTCGGCCTCCACGACGCTGCGCGCCCCCGGCCCGCCGAGCGTCACCCGCCAGGGCTTGAGCTGCGCCACCCGCAGGACGGTCAGGTCGCCCGAGAGGAACGCGACGTCGATCGGGAACCCCACGCCGAGCGTGTGCACGGTGCGGGTGCCGTCGAGATGCAGCGCCCCGTCGAACCCGGCCCGGCCCCGCAGGCCGTTGCGCCGCTCCGCGGCCGATTCGGCCATCTCCAATGCGCACACGACGACGTCGTCACGTAGCAGCCAGCCGGCCCGCACGCACGGGGAGGCTACCGGATCACCCCTCCCGGCCCGACTAAGCTCGCTCCCTTATGTCGAAACGAACCGTCAAGCGCAAGCTCCGGACGAAAAAGAAGGCCAACCACGGCAAGAAGCCGAACTGCGGCCGCGGCTGACGCCTCACCGGCCCTAGAGCCCGAGCCAGTCGACGCCCCGCGCCCTCAGCACGCCGCTCAGGGTGGTCGGGATGTCCGAGATGATCCCGTCGACGCCCAGATCCACGAGGCGCTCCATCGACTCGGCGTCGTCGACCGTCCACACGTGGACCGCCTTGCCCCCGGCGTGCGCGGCGGCCACGAACCGCTCGTCGACCACCACGAGGTCGCCCTGCCGTTCGGGCACCTGAAACGCCACGGCCGGAGTGTCCGGCACGGGCTCACCCGCCTGGACCGCCCGCCAGGCCTCCGCGGTGGCGATCGTGCCCGCCGACGTGGGCACGTGCGGCGCCACGCACCGGAAGGCGTCCGTCGCCGGGTCGAGGAACGACGCCACGATCACGTCGTCGGTGCGCTCGTACTCGGCCAGCAGGCGCGCCAGCGTCTCCTCGTACGGCGCCACCACGGGCGCCGTCTGCTTGATGTCGAGGTTCAGCACCACCCCACCAAATCGCTCGAGGACCTCGCGCAGCGTGGCGATGCCGAACGCCGGGTCCCCGGGCGCCCGGCCCCGGAGCGGGTAGTCGTCGGCCGGGCGGTCCGGCGTCACGTCGGCCCCGGGGATCCACCAGTACGAGAAGTCCATCTCGCGCAGCTGCGCCAGCGTGAAGGAGTCGATGGTGCCGTGCGACGCCGTGGTGCGATCGACCGTGGCGTCATGGCACACCACGAGCTCGCCGTCGGCCGTCGCGTGGACGTCGAGCTCGATCGCCGTCGCTCCCGCCTCGAGCGCGTGCGCAATCGCATGCATCGTCGACGACGGTGCTTCCCACGCGCCGCCTTGATGCGCGTAGGCGATCACCCGGCGCTCCAACCACACGGACCCGTCGCTCACGCCCCGACGGTAACAGCCGACGTGCCGGCACCAGCCCGACTCCCCGTACCTCGCCGGCACCTCGGGGGGCGAACTGGACCCCCTCGCCACGCCGCCTATCCTCAATCGGCGTGCTCGACCACCTGCTCGTCGACGTCATCGGCACCATCCGTGCCTCCTTCGACCGCGCGCTGCTCCAGCGCCAGGCCGTCGAGGAGCGCTTCCAGGTGGACGTCTTCCTGGGCGACGTGTCCTGGGAGACCTCGTACAGCCTGCCGGGCGAGGAGCAACCGCCCCGCGTCCGCGCCGACGTCTCGGTCGACTGGCCGACCTGGAGCCAGACCTCGTACCGCAGCTGGTCGATCGGCGAGCCCCCCGACGAGATGCCCGAGGTCGTCATCGAGGTGGCCTTGCGCGTGCAGCGCATGGCGGAGGCGCCCGACACCGAGAAGGTGATGGCCGCGCTGCCGCCGAGCGGTCCCCTCGGCGACCCGATGGACCTGGTCCGCACGGCCACCACCATCGAGCAGGTGTACTCCGACCACGACGCCGGCGGGGGCGGTTCCCGCGGCACGCGCTGGGCGGCGGAGGCGACCTACGAGGGCTCGGTCCGTTTCACCGAGCACCAACTCGAGGAGCCCACCGGGATCGCACCGGTCTTCGACGGCCTCACCCGCTGGATCGCCTCGACGCTGATCACCCTGGCCGACCTGCCCTTCACGTTCCTGCCGCCCGGGGAGGACGACGACTGAGCCGTCTTTCGCCCCGTCGAGCGCTCCCTCTCGCCTCTGCCCTTCTCGCCCTCGGCGTCCTTGCGGCCGCCTGTGGCTCTGCCGCGCCCGCCGCACCGCCCGCCAACCAGGGTCTCGAGCTCAACCGGCCCACGCCCCAACACGTGCAGCTGCAAAACCAGCAGGGCCAGGCGGTCTCCCTGGCGTCGCTGCACGGCAAGGTGGTCGTGCTCGCGCCCTTCCTGTCGCTGTGCCAGGACGAGTGCCCGCTCATCACTGCGGCCTTCATCACGCTGCAGCGCGACGTGCGCGCCGCCGGGCTGACGGGTCGCGTCGCCTTCGTCGAGGCGACGGTTGACCCCGGCCGCGACAGCGTGGCCCGTCTGGCGGCCTACCAGAAGGAGTTCGGTGCCGACTGGGACCTCTGGACGGGGACGCCGGCGCAGATCGCTGCGTTCTGGAAGCCGTTGGGCGTGAGCTACCAGGTCGTGCAGGAGGAGCAACCACCCAAGCTCGACTGGTGGACGGGCCAGCCCCTCACCTACGACGTCGACCACACCGACGGCTACATCGTGATCGACGCCGCCGGTCGCGAGCGCTTCGTCGACGCCAGCGCCCCGAACATCCCGGGCCTCTCCACCAAGCTCAAGTCGTTGCTCAACGTCGGCGGGCTCCACGACCTCGCCCATCCCCTGCCGACCAACTGGACGATCAGCGACGCGCTGGGGTCGATCAGCTGGGTGCTCGGCACCACCATCCCCGCGTCAGGCTCGTGACGCGGCGCACACTGCACCGTCCCGCCCTTGTCGTCCCAGCAGTCCTCCTCCTTTCCGCCCTGGCGTTCGCCGCCTGCGGCAACGACGGCGGCGGCGTCACCACGCTGTCGGCCCCGCCCACAACCGACGCTTCGTTGACCCTCACGCTCCAGAAGTCGCCGGTCGGCCTGATCCTCGCCACGGGGAACGGCGACACGCTCTACGACTTCGTCCCCGACACGCCCACGCACAGCGCCTGCCTCAACGACGGCTGCGTCTTCCAGTGGCCGCCACTCGTCGTGCAGGGCCCCGTCCGCCTCGGTAAGAGCGTCGACCCGTCGTTGGTCGGCACCCTCAAACGGCCCGACGGCTCGACCCAGGTCTCCTACGGCGGGCACCCGCTCTACACCTACAACCTCGACGTCACGCCGGGCATGGTGACGGGCCAGGCCATCGACCAGGACGGCGGGCTCTGGTACGTCATCAACCCCCGGGGCAAGCAGATCACGACGTCCTTCTCGGTCCAGAGCCCGAACCAGAACGGTTGACTCGGCCGCGGACGCCGCAGACTCAGGTGTTGAAGCGGAACTCCACCACGTCGCCGTCGCGCATCACGTAGTCCTTGCCCTCCATGCGCGCCTTGCCGGCCGTCCGTGCCGCGGCCACCGAGCCGGCCGCCATCATGTCCTCGAAGCCGATCACCTCCGCCTTGATGAACCCGCGCTCGAAGTCCGTGTGGATGACGCCGGCGGCTTTGGGCGCGGTGTCGCCGGCGTGGATCGTCCACGCGCGCGCCTCCTTGGGCCCCGCGGTGAGGAAGGTCTGCAGCCCCAGCGTGGCGAAGCCCACGTGGACCAGCTGCTCCAAGCCGGACTCTTCCTGGCCGTAGCTGCGCAGGAGCTCCTTGGCGTCCTCGGGGTCGAGACCGGCCACCTCGGCCTCGATCTGGGCACACAGGACGACCGCCGGCGCGGGACGCACCTGGGCGGCCAGGTCCGCGGCCACCGCGGCGTCTCCGAGCGCGCCCTCGTCCACGTTGAACACGTAAATGAAGGGCTTCGCCGTCAGCAGGTGCAGTTCGCGCAGCAAGGCCGGGTCCACTTCACCCGCCGCGGCGGCGGTCGAGATGGTCCGGCCCTCCCCCAGAATTCGTTGCGCCACTGCGACGGCCTCCGCCATCGGCTTGAGCGACGGCGTGGCGCGCGCCTCCTTCTCCAAGCGGGGGAGCCGGTTCTCCACCGTCTGCAGGTCCGCCAGGATCAGCTCGGTGTTCACGGTCTCGATGTCGCCCGCCGGGTCCACGCGTGCGTCGACATGCACGACGTCGTCGTCGTGAAAGTCCCGGACCACCTGACAGACCGCATCGGTCTCGCGGATGGCAGCGAGGAACTGGTTGCCGAGGCCTTCGCCTTGGGACGCGCCGCGCACCAGTCCCGCAATGTCTACGAACGTGACGGTCGCGGGCACCACGGGCGCGCCGTCGTAGAGCGCGGCCAGCTGCTCGAGGCGCGGGTCGGGCACCGCGACGACGCCGACGTTCGGCTCGATGGTGGCGAAGGGGTAGTTCGCCGCCAGCACGTCGTTCTGGGTCAAGGCGTTGAAGAGCGTCGACTTGCCGACGTTGGGCAGCCCGACAATGCCGATCGAAAGGCTCACGCGGCCGCTATCCGCTAAAGAGCCCGGCGCCCTTGGCCAGCGCCTTGAGGTCGGCCTCGGGGCGAGCCCCGGTGTGTGAGATCACCTCGGCCGCGCACAGGCCACCGAGACTCGTGCTCTCCACCGGGCCCATGCCGTGGGTCAGGCCGAACAGAAAGCCGGCCGCGAAGAGGTCGCCCGCCCCGGTCGTGTCGACGACGCGCTCGACCGCCGCCGCCGGTACCTCGACGGGGCCCCGGGCCGTCAGCACCACTGCGCCCTGCGCACCCCGGGTCATCACCACCAGCAGTCCCGTCTCTTCGGCGGCCTCGAGCGCCGCCTCCGCGGAGCCGGACCCGAAGAGCATGGTCACTTCCTCCTCGTTGCCGAGCAGGATGTCGACGTCGTCGACCAGCAGATCGAGGAATTCACGCTGGTGCCGGTCCACGCAAAAGGGATCCGAGAGGGACAGTGCGACCGAGCCTTCACCGGCGTGCGCCGTCGCGGCGGCGTGCCGCATGGCCTCCTTCGCCGCCGGGACATCCCAGAGGTACCCCTCGAGCAGCACGATCGAGGCCCGTGCCACGAACGACTCGGGCACACCGGCCGGCGTCAGCGTCGATGCCGCGCCGAGGTAGGTGCCCATGGTGCGGTCGGCGTCGTCGGTGATCAGCACGATGCAGCGTCCCGTACCGAGGCCGTCGCCCGCCGCCGTCTCGCTGAAGTGCGGCTCGAACTCGACGCCGGCGTCGCGCAGGTTTTCTGCATAGGTGCGGCCGGCCTCGTCGTCGGCCACGGCGCCCAGGAAACCGGCGGTGCCACCCAATTCGGCGATGCCCGCCGTGGTGTTGGCGACCGAGCCGCCCGACACGTGGCGCGGCGCCGTCATGAGCGCCTGGACCTCCTCTGCCTTGGCCAGGTCGATCAGCGTCATCGACCCCTTGGCCAGTCCCGACTGCACCAGCTCTTCAGCGCTCGCCAACTCGATCACGTCGAGTAGCGGCGATCCGATGGCCACGACGTCAAGATCGTGCGCGCCCCCGTCATCTCGCACGGGGGATGGAGCGGCATCGGAGTCGGTCGTCGTCTCTGGTTCTGGCACGGAGCGAGAACCTACTCGGAGCGTGGCAGGTAGCCTTCCGCGGATGCACCCACCCACGGCGACGTCCTCGGGCGGATCGGGCGATATGGCGTTTCGCCTGCCCCGCACCGTCGAACCCGAGACGTACCGCATCGAGATCGAACCCGACATCGCGTCCGCCACCTTCTCGGGCACGGTGGCGATCGACGCCGTGATCCACGAGCCGGTCCGCGAGATCGTGCTCAACGCGGCCGAGCTCGCGGTGAGCGACGTCGAGGTCCGGCTCTCCGACGGCACGCTCGTCGGGTGCACGGTGACCTTCAACGACGAGCTCGAATGGGTCACGTTCCACGCCCCGGACGAGCTGCCCCCGGGTCCGTGCACCCTGAGCTGCCGCTTCACGGGGACCCTCAACGACAAGCTGCGCGGGTTCTACCGCTCCACCTACACCGGGCCCGACGGGGAGACCCAGACCATCGCCACCACCCAGTTCGAATCGGTGGACGCCCGGCGCTGCTTTCCCTGCTTCGACGAACCTGACCGTAAGGCCGTCTTCGAAGTCACCCTGATCGTCGACCCCGACCTCGACGCCATCTCCAACTCGCCCGTCGTCGACATCGAGCCGGTCGGCCAGAAGCAACGGGTCCGCTTCTCACCCACGATGAAGATGTCGACCTACCTCGTCGCCTTCGTCGTGGGCAAGCTCGAGACCACCGAGACCGTCGATGTCGGCGGCGTGCCGCTCCGGGTCGTGTGCACCCCCGGCAAGCGCGCCCTGGGCGAGTACGCCCTCGAAGTGGGCGCCTTCGCGTTGCGTTTCTTCACCGACTACTTCAACATTCCCTACCCGGGCGAGAAGGTGGACCTCGTGGCGATCCCGGACTTCGCCGCCGGTGCGATGGAGAACCTGGGCTGCATCACCTTCCGCGACACGGCGCTGTTGATCAACCCCGCCGAGGCGGCCCGGGCCGAGCTCGAGCGGGTCGCGGATGTGATCTCGCACGAGCTGGCCCACATGTGGTTCGGCGACCTGGTGACGATGGGGTGGTGGGAAGGCATCTGGCTCAACGAGGCCTTCGCGACGTTCATGGAGATGCTCTGCGTCGACGCCTTCCGGCCGGCGTGGGACCGCTGGGTCGGCTTCGCCCCTTCGCGCGAGGCGGCACTCGCCATCGACGGGCTGCACTCCACGCGCCCGATTGAGTACCCGGTCGGCCCGCCCAAGGAGGCCGAGGGGATGTTCGACCTCTTGACCTACGAGAAGGGCGCCTCCGTCCTGCGCATGCTCGAGCAGTACATCGGTCCTGACGTGTTCCGCGACGGGGTCCGCACCTATCTCAAGGCGCACGCCTACGCGAACACGGTGACCGCCGACCTGTGGGACGCGCTGGAGAACGCGAGCGGCGCGCCCGTGCGCGACGTGATGGACACGTTCATCCTCCAGGGCGGACATCCGCTCGTGACCCTCGACGGCGACGAGTTGCACCAGCAGCCGTTCGCCTACGACCAGGTGCCCCCGGGCACCGAGTCGGCGATCGGCACGCTGTGGAACGTCCCGGTCGCGCTGCGTGCGCTGCCCGACCACGGCAGACCCGGTGGGCCACTTCGCCGCCTCGTGCTCGAGGCAGACGCGGCGCCCGTGCCCGAGGTCGGCGAGGGGCTCGTCGTCGTCAATGCGGGCGGCTGGGGCGTGTTCCGGGTGGGCTATGCAACCGAGCATCGTCTGGCGCTGGCCGCGCATCTCGCCGAGCTCACGCCACTCGAGCGGGCCGACCTTCTCGGCGACACCTGGGCCACCGCATTGGCCGGGCGCACGAAGCTCGAAGAATTCCTTCATGTGGCCGCGAAACTCGGGCTCGAGCCCGACCCGGCGCCGTGGATCTCGGTCGGCGCGGCGCTGCTCCTGTGCAACCGCATCGCCACTCCCGACGACCGCGATGCGCTGCAGCAGGCGGTGCACGCGCTGATCGGCCCCCTGCACCGCAGTCTCGGCTTCGAAGCGACCCGTGGCGAAGGCGAGCGCACTCCGATGCTCCGTGCCATGGCCATCAACCTTCTCGGCACGATCGGGGCGGACGAGGAAGTACGCAGCGAGGCGGCCCGTCGTTTCGACGCCTCGCCAATCGCGGGCGGCTCGACGGCGATTCCTCCTGACATCGAGTCGGCCGTCTTGGCCGTGGTGGCCCAGCTGCTGCGTCCGGGTGACTACGACGCCGTGCTGGCGCGCTATCGATCGGCCTCGACGCCCCAGGAGGAGATGCGCGCGCTCGGCACGCTGGCGGCCTTCCCCGACGTGGAGCTCTGCCTGCAGACCTTCGACCTGGCCATGACCGAGGTGCGGAGCCAGAACGGGTTCGCCGTGCTCGGCGCGCTGTTGGCCAACCCGGTGGCCTGCCAGGCCATCTGGACCCGGATCACCGAAAGGTGGGACGAAATCATCGATCGTTTTCCCAAGAACGCACCCGTCCGGATCATCGAGTCGGTGCCGGCGCTGTGCGCGGACGCCGACTTCGCCCAGTCGGCCATCGCGTTCTTGACCAGCCACCCCCTGGCCTCCGGCCCGCGCCGGGTGGCCCAGTCGATCGAACGCCTGCAGGTCAACGTCGCCTTCGCGGCCAGAGAGCGTCCGGGCCTGGGCGAAACGCTTGTGGTCGCGACCCGTCCTTCGTGAGCGCCACCACGACATCGGGTGGCGTCCAGCCATTGCCAGCGCGACTCGAGGCCCTCCTCGAGACGGCTCGGCGAACCCGCGGCTTCATGCCCGACGACGAGGGCCAGGCGCTGTTCGAGGCGGCGCGGCGCGCCGGGCAGGCCGACGTCCCGGCCGCCAAGCCCGCCACCTTCGTCGAGATCGGCGCCTGGTGTGGCAAGTCGACCGTCTATCTCGGGGCGGCGGCCGAGGCGACCGGTGCCGTCCTCCTCTCGGTGGACCATCACCGAGGTTCGGAGGAGAACCAGCCCGGCTGGGAGTACCACGAGGCCGACCTCGTGGACCCTGCCGCAGGGCGCATCGATACCCTGCTGCACTGGCGCCGCACGATCGCGTCAGCGGCTCTCGAGTCCACCGTGGTGGGCATCGTGGGCGACTCCCCGACCATTGCCACGCGTTGGGATCGTCCGCTGGCTTTTTGCTTCATCGACGGCGGACACGGCGAGGAACCGGCCTGGGCGGACTATCGCGGCTGGTCGCCGCACGTCGCCGTGGGCGGGTGGCTGGCCATCCACGACGTCTTCCCGGACCCGGCCGACGGAGGGCGCCCGCCCTACGAGCTCTTCTGCGCCGCGCTCGAGTCCGGCGAGTTCGTCGAGGACGCTGCCTGCGGGAGCCTGCGCGTCCTGCGCCGCGTCGCGCCGGCGCCCCGCTGAGCCGCTCGCTCAGGACGGAGCAGTCTCCAGCACGCGTCGCACCGGCGCGTACTCGGTCCAAGGGTTGGTGAACGTCGCCTCCCATCGGCCCCGATGGCCGGGAACGGCGAGCCGGTAGTAGATCGTGCGGCGCACGTGCCGGCTCGTGTTGCCGCCCTTGTTGTGACCCGTGAGGTAGTGCGCGAGCAACAGATCGCCGCGGCCCGCCCTCACCTCCGTGCCGGGTCCGAGCTCGAACGGCGGATCGAGCAAGGTGGGATGCCCGGCGCTTGATTGCAGCGCCCGCGTGCCCCGCTCGGCAAAGAGCTCCTGGTGGCGGAGGTGCGACCCGGGCCAGACCCAGAGATTCCCCGACTGCGCCCGGTGCTGGTCGGTGAGGAAGATCCCGGCCAGCAGGGTGAACGACCCGGGCACGTCGTCGCCCGGCGCGTGCCCGTCGACGTGCGGGCCGCCAGGGATGTGCGTGTAGGGGGGCACCGTCGTGGCGACCTGGATGTGGTCGAACGCGTGGTCCAGCCCGAGCGGTGCCACCAATTCCTTTGCGACGCGCAGTGCGGTCGATCGACGCAACGCATCGTCGCACCGCGGCAGCCGCTTACACGGCGGGAACCACAGGTTGGGGCCTGGACCGCCGTCTCCCTCGACGGGCGGCCGCTCGCCGATCAGGCCGTCGATCTCGTCGTCGGCCGACGCGAGCAGCGCTTCAGGGACGACGCCGGAAACGACGAGATAGCCGTCGCGAGCGAAGCGCAGTAGATCCTCGTCGCCCAGCCGGCCCATGGAGCCATGGTGGCACGGACCGGGCGAGCGCCGGCCCGGTCAGTCGCGCGGCAGGCGCTCGGAGAACTCCAGAACGGTGCAACCCTCGGCGGCGTCGCCGCAGTGCGGCTCGGCCAGGTCGAGCGCGGCCGGCAGGCATTCGCCGCGGAAGAGACCGGCGGCCGGTGTCGTATCGGACAACGCGTCGGCGGCGAGGACCATGGCGGCGAACGTGTACGTCGTGCGCTCGTACTTCGGGAACGTCTCCTCTTCGGGGTAGACCATCCCGGTCCAGTACGAGCCGTCGGGCAACCGCAGGTTCTGCCCCGCCGTGAACAGTTCACGCGCGTGGCCGTCGAAGCCGAGGGCGTCGAGGGTGAGCACGCATTCCGCCGTCTCGGCCGCGGTCACCCAGTCCCCCGTCGAGACGCAGCGTACGCCGAGGCCCTCCATGACGAAGGTGGACCAGCCCTCGGCCAAGCGGCGCCGGCCTGCTTCGCCCTCGAGCGCCCCCGACAGCATCGGGTAGTACCAGTCCATCGCGAACTCCACCTTCGGCGCGAAGGCACCCGGGTGGTGCCCGACGGCATGGCCGAGGCGGCCCGCCGCCAATTCCCAGTCGGGTCGGTCCTTGGCCAGGCACTCGGCGACCGCCACCGCGCAGCGCAGCGAGTGGTAAATGGAGGACGAGCCGGTGAGCAGCGCGTAGCCCTCCCGCCGACCGGTCGAATCGAGCGACCAGAGCACAGAGCCGTCGGGTTGCTGCCAGCGCAAGATGAAGTCGATCCCACCTTCGATGGCAGGCCAGAGCTCACCGAGGAATTCCACGTCACCGGTGATCAGGTGGTGGTGCCACGCGCCGGCCGCCAGGTACGCACAGACGTTGGTGTCGAGCCGGGAGTCCTTCACCGCGTCGCGCCGGTAGTAGTTGAACCAGCTGCCGTCGGGCAGCTGGCGCTCGACCAGCCAGCGGTAGGCGGCCTTGGCCTCGTCGACCAGACCACAGACCGAGAGCGCCATGGCCGCTTCAACGTGGTTCCACGGATCGCAGTGGCCGTCCTCGAACCACGGGATCATGCCGTCACGGCGCTGCACCTCGGCGATGGCGTGCGCCGTGGCCAGGACGTCGGAACTGCTGAGGATCCCGGGCACTTCGGGGATCGTGGCCTGGGCCGAACGGACCTCCTCGGTCGTCATGCTGCTGCTCCCTGTTTCGGTGTCGTGGGCCCGCGCCGGCCGGGCACGCCGCGCGGCAGGTTGGGGCGTGCGTCGGGTATCTCTGCGACGGACACCGCCGGCTTCGCCAGATAGAGGACGAGGCTCTTGCCGATGAGAGGACTGAGAACCCGGTCAGCCGTGCGCGTCACGAGCGGTGCTTTGACGATGTCCCACACCAGCACCTGGTGGTACGCGGCCACCGCGGGGTGTGAGTCGTTGGACGGGCCCACCAAGCAGCGCAGCCACCAGTAGGGCGAGTGCAGGCCATGCGCGTGGTGATGCCCCGTGGGCACGAGGCCGGTCGAAGCGAGGCGGCGCTCGAGCGTCGAGCGCCGATAGATGCGGACGTGTCCGCCCGGCGTGTCGTGGTACTCGTCGGAGAGGGCCCAGTTGACGGCCTCGGGCATACAGCGGGGCACCGTCACCGCCATGGCGCCGCCGGGCTTCAGCACGCGCGCCAGCTCGCGCATGGCGGCCACGTCGTTGGGGATGTGCTCGAGCACCTCGGACGCGATGACCCGGTCGAAGGTTCCGTCGGCAAAGGGTAGGGCGAGCGCGTCGCCCTGCACCGCGGTGGCCGGGTGGTCGCGGGCCAGTTCCCCGGCCTCCACCATGGCGCCAAGCGTGGCGCGCACCTGGGCCACCTCGTCGGGTCCCGCATCGAGCGCGATCACCGACGCGCCGCGCCGGGCCGCCTCGAACGCGTGGCGCCCGAAGCCGCAGCCGAGGTCCAAGACGAGGTCGCCGGGCCCGACGCCAAGCCGGTCGTAGTCGACGGTCAGCATGCTTTGGCCACCGGGCTCGCTGGCTCGGTCGCGGTGGGTGCGCCCGGCAGCGGGCGTCCATCGAGCATCGCCTGGTAACAGTCGGCCGTGCCCGCCGCCGTGACCTGCCAGGTGAAGCGGCGCACCACGCGCTCGCGGCCCGCCGCGCCGAGCCGTGCCCGCAGCGCCGGATCGTCGAGCAGCCGGGCGATGGCCCCGGCCAGGGCGCCCGGGTCGTCCGGCGGCACGAGAAGGCCGGTCTCGCCGTCGTTGCCCACGACCTCGGGCAACGCACCGCCGGTGGTGGCCACGACGGCCACGCCGCAGGACATCGCCTCGATCGCCGGCAGCGAGAAGCCCTCGTAGAGGGACGGCACGACGGCCACCTCGGCCTCGCCGTAGAGGCACGCCAACTCGTCGTCACTGATGCCACTGACGCAGCGCACGGCGTCGGCCAAACCGAGACGTGCGATGGCCCGGTCGACACGCCCGCCCTCGGTGGGGCGGCCGATGACCGTGAGCTCGACGTCGCGTTCGGTGCGCAACTTGGCCACCGCCTCGAGCAACGGCACGAGGCCCTTCATGGGCACATCGCTGCTCGAGGTGACCATGATGCGGCCCGGTAACGCCGTCACCTCCGCACGCGGACGGAACACCGTGTGGTCCACGCCGACCGGGACGACCGTCATGCGCTCGGGCACGACGCTCATCTGGGCCACGATGTCGTGGCGCGAGTTCTGCGAGACCGTCACGACGGCGGGGAGCGCACGAGCGACGCGCACCTGCATGCCGAGGAAGCCGAACCAGCGTCGCGTCGTGACGCGCTGCCAAGGGTTGGTGGTATGCGACAGCGCGAGCTGGCGGTCGACCGTGATGGGGTGGTGGAGCGTGGTCAACAACGGCCAGCCGTCCTCGACCATGCCGAGCATCCCGGTGCCGAGGCACTGGTTGTCGTGCACGACGTCGAAGTCGCCGCGCCGTTCCGCCAGGAGCTGGCGCGCCCGGCGCGAGAAGGCGCGCGGCTCGCCGAACCCGGCCGTGCACATGGTGCCGAACTCGATCCAGTCCTCACGCGAGGAGAACTCGCGCCGGTGTGGGACGCGGAAAGGATCCGGGTCGCGGTACAGATCGAGTCCCGGGACAGGCGTAAAGCCGACGCCCGGATCGAGCTCGGGCCACGGCGGCCCGGAGAACACCTCGACCGAGTGCCCGAGGGCGACAAGCTCGCGGGTCAGGTGGCGGGTGTACACCCCTTGGCCGCCACAGCGCGGATTGCCCCGATAGGTCAGGTACGCGACGCGCAGGCCCCCGGGACGAGGCGGGGAGGCGGGCAGCGGGGCGGGCACCTCAATATGGCGAGAGCGCTCCCACGATTCCTTTGTCTCGATCCACTTCTGGCGGGGAGTCTTAGGCAATGGATGTACCGACTCGGCCCGACATGGCGTCATAGCCTCCCCGAACGCCCTGGTCCGGCGCAAACGGCACGGCGGCGCGTCGAGGGGCGTACGGCCCAGATGACCTGGTCAACCGACACCGAACCAGCTGAGCGCCGTCAGCACCACGTAGACGGCGGCCACGATGGCAACCGAGACAATGGCCAGGCCGCCCACGGTGCGGGCGAACGTGCCGTTGGCCGCCGAGCCGAGGAGGGAACGGCGGTTGGCGAGGATCAGGATCAGGATCAGCGTCATGGGCGTGATCACGCCCTCGAGCACCTGGGTGTTCAGAATGAGCGTGATCAGGTTGCCCGGCACGAGCACCACGGCCGCCCCGATGAGGATCTGGAACGTGAAGATGCCCAAGAAGACGGGGGCCTGGCGGAAACTCGACGACACCGAGCGCTCGACGCCGATGGCCTCGGCCACCGCATAGGAGGTCGAGAGCGGCACCACGGCGGCGGCCAGGGCGGACGCCCCGAGCAGGCCGAGACCGAACAGGGTGGTGGCGAACTGGCCGGCGACCGGCGTGAGCCCCTTGGCCGCGGTGGAGGCCGAGCTCAGCACCCCGGTCCCGCCGATCGTGGCGCCCGTGGCCACGATGATCGACATGGCCACGAGCGCGGCCAGCACGGCGCCGGTGATGGCGTCGATGCGTTGGAAGTGGTACTCGGACGGCTTGACACCCTTGTCGACCACGGCCCCGGCCTCGTAGAGCTGGATGTAGGGGGTGATCGTCGTGCCGATCAACGCAACGGAGAGCAAGAGGAACGACTTGGACGCGACGAAGTGCGGCCACACCGTGTTGACCGCCACCGCATGCCAGTCGGGATGCGCCAGCACGGCCGCGATCGGATACGCGATGAACACGAGCGTGAGGAGCAAGAAGACGCGTTCGGCGTAGCGGTAGGACCCGAAGAGCACGAGCGACCAGATGGCGACGGCGGCGATGGGCACCGAGACGTAGCGCGACACACCGAACAGCTCGAAGGCGGTCGCGATGCCGCCGAATTCGGTGACCATCAGCCCCACGTTGGCGATGGCGAAGGCCGTGATGGCGAAGGCCGTGAGACGCAGGTCGAACTCTTCGCGAATCAGCGCGGCCAGGCCCTTGCCGGTGTGGACGGCCAGCCGGGCCACCATCTCCTGCACGATCACGTAGGCCACCGTGATCAGCACCATCAGGAAGAGGGTGCGATAGATGAACTGCGCGCCGGCTGACGAGTACGTGACGATGCCACCCGCATCGTTGCCTGCGGCCGCCGCGATGAGCCCGGGTCCGGCCGCGGCGAGGTAGATCAGCCACCGCCTGGGGATCTGGGGCCTCACGACAACAGGCGTGGGAAGTGGAAGCGGCCCTTGGTCGGAACCAGCGCGTCGAGCACGTCGTCGGACAGGATGCGCCCGATGGGGTGGCCGTCGTCATCGAGGACGACCATGGAGTGGCGGCGCGCCTCGACCAGCCGGGACGCCACTTCGCCCGCCGACGCGTGCGGCGTCACCGTGACCACGTCCTCGTCCACCAGCAAGGCCGACATCCGCGTGTCCGAGTCGGCGCGCAACGCAAGCAGGAGGTCGAGGACGGTGACGTCGCCCACGAGCCGGCCGTCGTCGTCGACGACGGCCACCGCCTCGAGGTCGACGTCGTGGCTCCGCGCCTCGGACAGCCGGTCGACCACCTTCTTCACCTTGTCGCCCGACTTCGCCGTCACCAGGGTGGTGGTCATGATGCCGCCCGCCTCGTCCTCCTCGTAGCCGAGAAGATCGCGCAGGTCCAGGGCCGTCTTGGTCGGGATGTGGCGCAGGACCTCGGCGCGCACCGCCAGCGGCAGGTCGCGCAGCGCGTCGACCGCCTCGTCGGGCTCCATGGCGGCCAGCAGCCGCGCCGCCTCCACCGGGTCCGACTCGCGGAGCAGCTGCTCGAGGTCCTCGGCTTGCATCTCCTCGAGGGCGTCGGCCGCCTCGTCGGGGCTGAGCGCGGCGAGCAGCTCGCGGCGCTCGTCGCGGCGCAGGTCCTCGAGCAGGTCGGCCAGCTCACCCGGACGAAGCCGGTGCAGCCCTTCGTTGGTCATCTTCAGCCGCACCGAAGTCGTCGGGCTCTCGGCGTCCTCCGCCGGCTCGCCGAAGGGCTGGATGGCGGCCCAGTCGATGACGCGGTCGGGTGTCGGGCGGGGACGCCAGCGGCGCGGCCCGAGGCGGCGCAGCAACGTGGCGGTGGAGACGTCCGCCCCGACCAACCGGATGCGGCCGAGGACTTCGGCCAGGTAGAGGTCGGCCGCCCGGATCACCTGGACGCCCTCGACGTCGACGAGCTGGTGATCGAGCACGTCGCGCGCGAGCAACACCTCGCCCGAACGCCTGACGACGTCGCGCAGGTCGAGGCGCGACGAACGCAAGAGCACCTCGGCGTGGCCGACGCGATCGATGGACGACGCCGGGACGAAGGCGAGGCGGCGGCCGACGCGGATGAGGAGCCCGCTCACCGGCGGGTAGACCTGCCCGTCGGCCCAGCGCGCCACGACGTCTTCGAGCCGACCGATCTCGGCGCCCTGCTGGTTGCGGACCGGGCGTCCGAGGATGCCGGCCAACGACACGATGGCGTCGAACACGCCTTCTTGGGCCAGGATGCGGCGGGTGCGGCGGCGCCGCTGGTGCGGCAGGCGTTCGGGGTCGCGGGCCCGCCCGGGCAGCAGCCGGGGTCGGCTCGGCGTGCTCGTCGGCGGTGGCGTGGCCATGGGGGTACCTCCTGTGGCGTCCTCGGGAGGATCGGGGTCGGATCGGACAGCCGGACGCCTCGGGGGCGGCCGGCACCTCAGCAACCGGCGCCCTCCCCCACTCGATACCCGCAGGGCCGCTGCCGGCACGCTCTTCGGCCGAACCGGGAGCGGCCGGGAGGATCAGCCCGGGCCGTCGGAGGGAGGTGCGCCGGAGTTCCTACTGGGGGGTTCGTCCCTCATCATGGCCACACCTCCTTCACGGTCGCCCCTGCCCAGGGGGATGCTCCAAAAGACCGCGGCGATCCTACCCGGGTGACCATCGGCGGAGAGGGGGCGTCGACGGCGGAGGTCGCCGGCACGGGCAGGTACCGTGACTCGCATGGACCTCGCATACCCGCCCGAGGCAGAGGAGTTCCGGGCCGAGATCGCCGGCTGGCTGAAGGAGAACCTCCCCCAGGGCTGGGGGGAGCCGGGCTTCTCCATGACGCCCGACGCGCGCAAGGCCTTCAACGAGGAGTGGACGGCCAAGCTCTTCGGCGGCGGCTGGATCTGCGCCAGCTGGCCGGCTGAATACGGGGGCAAGGGGCTGAGCCTCCTGCAGCAGGTCGTGCTGAACGAGGAGTTCGCCCGCGCCGGGGCGCCGCTGCGTGGCGACTTCTTCGGCGACACGCTCGTCGGACCGACGATCTTGCAATGGGGCACCGAGGAGCAGAAGCAACAGTTCATCGGCGGCATCTTGAAGGGCGAGATCTCCTGGTGTCAGGGGTTCAGCGAGCCCGACGCAGGCTCCGACCTCGCCAGCCTGAAGACCAGGGCGGAGCTCGACGGCGACGAATGGGTCATCAACGGGCAGAAGGTCTGGACCACCCAGGCGCAGTACGCCGACTACATCTTCCTCCTGGCGCGGACCGACCCCGACGTGCCAAAACACGCCGGTATCTCGTACCTGCTCGTCCCGATGAAGCAGCCCGGCGTCGAGGTGCGCCCGATCGAGCAGATCGACGGTTCGGCCGAGTTCAACGAGGTCTTCTTCACCAACGTGCGCTGCCCGGTGGACAACGTCATCGGCGGCGTCAACAACGGGTGGAAGGTCGCCATGACGACGCTCGGCTTCGAGCGTGGGACCTCGGCCACGACCGGACACCGCCGCTTCCAAAAGGAGTTCGACGATATCTTGCAGGTGGCGCGCGACCGCGGGAAGGACCGAGACCCACTGATCCGCCAGCGCCTGGCGAAGTCGTGGTCGAACATCAAGATCATGCAGATCAACGGCTGGCGCACCCTGACCGACGCGCTCAACGGCACCCACGCGACGGCCAAGCTCGGCGCGTGCAACAAGATGTTCTGGTCCGAGGCGCACCAGGCCACGATGGACCTGGCTATCGACATCCTCGGCATGGAGGGCCAGGTCCTGCGGGGCGACGGGAGCGTGGACAGCGTCTTGCGCGGCGCCCGCCACGCCAAGGCGGACTACCCGGTGGACAACGTGCAGTCGCTGTTCTTCTTCTCGCGCTCGGAGACGATCTGGGGCGGGTCGGCCGAGATCCAGCGCAACATCGTGGGCGAGCGGGCGCTCGGGCTGCCCAAGGAGCCGAAGCCGGGCTGACGGCCCGGCCGGGCCGGGCAGCGTTACGAGGCCGCTGGTTGGCTCGGCTCGTCGGGCTCACGAGGGAACAACACCCGGAAGGTGGCGCCGCCGCCCGGGGTGTCCTCGACCCAGGCCCGGCCACCCTGGATCTCGGCAAACCGGCGGACGATGAAGAGCCCGAGGCCGAGCCCGCCCGTGCCGCGGCGGCCGCGCTCGAACGCCTTGAAGACCGTCTGCTTCATGTCGTCGGGCACACCGGGACCGGTGTCGGCGACCGTGAGCACGACATCGCCGGGACCGACCGCGAGGTGGACCTGCACCGACGCCGTCGACGGCGAATGGTTGACGGCATTGCTCAGCAGGTTGTCGACGATGCGCGCCGTGAGCCCCCCGTCGAGGTCCGCCATCACCGTCTCGGAAGGGAGGGCCAGGCGCGCCACGTCGAGCCCGAGGGCACGCGCGCGCGTGGCCACGATCTCGCTCAGGTCGGCGGGCTCGCTCTTGACCACGACGTGACCACCGCCGAGCCGTTCGGCATCGAGCAGGTTGGACAGGATGCCGCGCAACTGCCCGCTCGTCGTGACCAGGCCGACGGCGATCTGCGCGATCTCACCCGGGGGGAGCCCTGGGTGCCCCTGGAGCATCTCGGCCAAGGCGGCGACCGCGGCCACGGGCGTGTTCAGATCATGGGAAGCGGCGAGGATGAGGGCGTCCTTGGTGGCGTCCGCCTCGCGCAGCGCGGCGGCGGCTCGGCGCTCCAGCGAAAGAGCGTCCTGCATCGCGTGGCGCGAGGCCTCGCGGTCGCTCACGTCACGAAGGGCGTAACGCAGACCGGTGACGGAGCGGTCGACCTCGACCAGCGGCGCCACCGCGGCCTCCATGGCCAGGAAGCCGTTCTCGCCGCGGCGGACGCGGCAGATGCCGGCCGCGGCTGCCTGCTCCGCCGCCGCTGCGTGCTCCAAGCGGCGCAACCTGTCCCGGTCGTCGGGATGGACCACGTCGATGACCCGCTGCCCCACGAGGTCGTGCGGACGGCAGCGCAGGACCACCAGGGTGGACGGGGAGGCGTAGTCGATGGAGCCCGAGCCGTCGGTCGTCAGGACGACGTCAGAGGAACTGTCGGCCATGAGCCGGTAGCGCGCCTCGCTCTCCACCAGTGCCCGCTCGGCCGCCACCCGCGTGCTCTCGTCGCGGATCAGCCACCGCACGTGCACGGCCTCGGTCCCGTACAATTGACTCGCCGCCAGGTGCACCGACGCGGGGAACGTCCGGCCGTTCGGCGGGGCGAACCCGGCCTCGAAACTGACCACGCGGTTCGCACTCACGGTCAGCGCATCGTGGAGGTGGTTGAGGACCAGCCGCCGCGCCGCGGCGTCGACGAACACGATCACGGGCTTGCGGTAGAGAAAGCGAGCCGGGGACCCGAGCAGCCCGCTCGCCGCCCGGTTCGATTCGAGGATCACGCCGTTGACGTCGGTCACCAGGTACCCGTCGGGTGCCAGCTCGAACAGCTCGAGGTAGCGGGTCACCTGAGCGTCGAGCTGTTCCTGGGTCTGCTCGAGGGCCTCGCTCAGCGTGCTGACCTCCTCGGTGCGCTCGCCCATCGCCTGCACGGCCGCCGTGAGCTCCCCCAGCAGTTCCTGCAGCTCCGGGTCCGACCGCTCCATTGCGAGGTCGAGGACGCGCCCGGACAGCGCAGCAATGCCCTGGCTGACCAGATCGACCCGGTCGTTGACCTCGCCGACGCGCCGCTGTCCCTGGTCCGACTTCACGCCGGCTCGTCCTCGTACGGCTCCATGACCAACATGGCCGAGCGCTCCCGACCGGTGCCGATCGGCAGGACCCTCACACGGCAGGTGAAGCTGCCGCCGGATCGATCGACCGCGACCAGCTCGAGCGACGCGGGCTGCGCACCCTCCCCCCGGCTGGCGCGTACCGGCGCCTGGAGGACATCGAGGGGCAGGCCGAGCTCCAGCCCGAAGAAGGGCTCGCCGAGGACCTCGTCCTCACCCAGGCCCCACAGGGCGTCGGCCGCGTTGTTCCACTCCGTCACCAGCAAGCGCGAGTTGAGCACCACGATGGCGGCGGGAAAATGGTCCATGACCTGGCGGTGCAGGGCGCCGTACCGCTGGAGGTCGCGGTTGGCCTCCACGAGCGTCGTGTTGAGATTCTCCACGGCTTCGGTGGTCGTCTTGAGATCGATGTTCGTCGACTCGAGCTCGTCGTTGGACGATCGAAGCTCCTCGTTGGTCGTCTCGAGCTCCTCGTTCGTCGACTGGAGCTCCTCGTTGCTGGTCTCGAGCTCCTCGTAGCTCGACTGCAGCTCCTCGTTGCTGGTGACGAGCTCCTCGTTGGTCGACTGGAGCTCCTCGTAGGCCGTCTCGAGCTCCTCGTGCACCTGGCGATACGCCTCACGCAGCCGCTGCGTGGCGCGGATGTCGTCGAAGGTGATGCTGGCGCCGACCACCTGCTGGTGCTGGTCCAGTGTGGGCAGGATGCGCACCTCCGCGTCCACCGCGTCGCCCTGTGCGGTCGTGTAGCGGGCGACGCCCAGGCCACGCGACGAGCCTTCGGCGATGGCCTCTTGGATCGGGGTCACCAGATCAACCGGCTGGGCCGCCAGCGGGAGCTCGTGCAGTGGGCGGCCGAGATCCTGCGCGTCGAACGCAAGCAGATCCTGCGCCGCATCATTGGCTCCGGTCACGATCAGCTCGGTGTTGACGTGCAGCTCCGCGATGAGCGACGGCTCGAACTCGGCGTCGGACGGCGCGCGCTGGTCGCCGAACTCCGACAGCGGGACGGGCGCGTGCAAGTCGTACGGACGCCGTTCGGGGTAGCCCGCGGCTCCGTCACCCGCTTCGCCGGGGAGGGGCGACTGCGGGGCCTGCGGCACCGCGGCGAAAATGCGTTGCTTGAGGTTGATCGGCCTGAAGCGCCCCACGCCGGTCCCGAGGATCATCTCGGCCCGCCCGAGGAACAAGTAGCCGCCGTTGCCCAGTGCGTAGTGCAGCCGGGGGATCACCGCAGCCTTGGTCTCCGAGTTCAGGTACATCAAGGTGTTGCGGCAGGAAACGAGGTCGACGCGTGAGATGGGTGGATCGCTTGTCAGGTCATGCCGGCCGAACACGACGGTCCGCCGCAGGGTCGGGATGACGGCCGATCCCCTGTTCTGTGGGTCGGGTTGGAAGTACAGCTCGCGATAGTCCTCGGGCACGTCGCCGAGCGCCTTGTCCGTATAGACCGCAGCCCGCGCCGTCTCGAGGGCGTCGAGATCGATGTCCGTCGCGTAGATCTTGACGCGCCGCGCCGCATCGGGAAGTCCCAGCAGCCTGGCCATTGCCATGGCGAGGCTGTAGGGCTCCTCGCCCGACGCGCAGCCCGCGCTCCAGAGGCGGATCGGCTCGTCCGGGGCGTGACGCGCGACGATCTCGGGCAGCACTTCGGCTTCGAGGTGCTCCCACGCGGCCGGGTCACGGAAGAACCCGGTGAGGTTGATGAGGATGGTGTTGAAAAGGGCGGCGAACTCGTCGACGTCGGCTTCCAGCACGTCGTGGTACGCGGCAATCGATTCGAGACCGAGGTCCTGCATGCGGCGATGGACGCGCCGGCTGACGGTCGAGCGCTTGTACCCGGTGAAGTCGAACCCCCGGGCATCGCGGACGAACGCGAGGAGGTCCTCGAGCCCCTCGTCGCTCGGGTCGGACTGCGCCGCCCCGCCGTGCTCTGCGCTCATGGCGGCGACCCACCTTCGACGAGGGAGACGAGCGCCTGGCCGATCTCTTCGAGATCGAGGACGAAGTCCACGGCGCCGGTGTCGATGGCGGCCTGGGGCATGCCGCCGAACTCCGCCGTGGCCGGGTTCTGGACGAGGACCGTCCCGCCTGTCTGCGCGATGGCGCGCACGCCCATGTTGGCGTCACTGCCCGTGCCGGTCAGCACCACGGCGATCGCCCGCCCCGGGTAGGCGCCCGCTCCCGACTCGAAGAGCAGGTCGGCGGACGGCCGGACGAAGTGCACCAGCTCGGTGTGCGAGAGGCTCAGGGTGCCGTTGTCGGCGACAAGGAGGTGCTCGTCGGGCGGTGCGACGTACACCGTGGCCGACTCGAGCTTGACGCCCTCGGTCGCCTCCATGACGCGCAGCGGGGTCCGGCGGCGCAGGATGTCCGCCATCAGGCTGCGGTGGCGCGGGTCGAGGTGCTGCACGATCACCACGGGCGCCGCGAAGCCGGCGGGCAGGTCACCCAGGACGCGGCTCAAGGCAGACAGGCCGCCGGCCGAGGCCGCCAGCAGCACGACGTCGAATCCGTCGCCCATGGCGGGCCGCCCGTGGTCGTCGCGGGCCATACCCTCAGCCGTCACCGCGACATTGCCCCCTTTCTGGGGTTGCAGCACACCAGAGAAGTTCAGGACACCAACCCCGGTGTGTGGGGAATAGTCTGACATAGCATGTACCCGGGGAGTACACAAAGGATCCACTCATGTCGACGCTGAGCTCGGCCACCGACGAGACAGGCAGGGCAGGGGCGAGCGCAACGAGAGTGATGGTCGTCGATGACCACGCCGTCTTCGCCGAGGCCTTGGCAATGGTCATCAACGCGTCGGGGCGGATGCGCTGCGTCGCCATCGCCAACGACGCCGACGAGGCGCATCGCTTGGCCGAGGAGAACGACCCCGACGTCGTCGTGATGGACGTCGGGCTCGATGGTACCGATGGCATCACCGCCACCGAAACGCTGCGCAGAACCCGTCCGCAGACGCGTGTGCTGGTCCTGACCGGGCAGGTCCCGACCGCGCCCTTGGTCCACGCCGTCGCGCAGGCCGGCGCATCGGCGCTCTTGCTCAAGTCCACCAGCCTCACCCACGTCGTCGACACCATCCCGTCTCTGGCCGACCACGCCTTCGCCATGGACCACAAGACGGTCGAGCTCCTCTGCGCGCCGGCCATCGCGAACCTCGTCACGCAGAGCCGCTCCAGCGCCGCCCTCCTGACGCGTCGCGAGCACGACATTCTCGGGTTGCTGGCCCGAGGGGTCGACCTCCAGAGCGCAGCGCGTCGCTTGGGCATCACGGTCAACACGGCGCGCGGCTACGTGAAGGGCCTGTACCGCAAGCTCAACGTCCACACCCAGCTGGAGCTGCTGGTGGTGGCGCGAGAAAGAGGGTTGATCGACTCCGAGTCGTGACCCGGGCCCCGAGTCAGAGGCTGGGGACGTAGCCCCCGGCGCCCAGGGCGGCGCTCTCGTCGAGACTGAGGGAGTCGTCGACGCCGCCGATGACCTCGGTCACCCACGACAGGCGTTCGCGCAGGATCCGCTCCACGCCGCCCGACAACGTGGCCTCGCTGATGGCACACGAGCTGCACGCTCCCTCGAGCTGCACTTCGATCACGCCGGACTCGACGTCGGCCCGTACCAGGACGAGGTCACCGCCGTCGGCCTGCACGGCCGGCCGCATGAGGTCCACGATCCCCTGGAGCTTGGCCAAGCGATCGGCCCTTTCGGCGTCGCTGAGCCCGGCTGTCACGTTGGTCACCCCACCAGTCTGCCGTGCCGGACGGGACGGTCGACCATTCGGGACGCCATGTGGCCTCCGACCAGGCGGAACGGCCGGGTCCGGCGCCACCACCAGGGTGAACATCCCGGGCCACCGGGGCCGGAGCCACAGCACGCACACAGAACCGGACAAAAGGGGCTTGCCGTGAAGGTCCCGGGCGTATTCGATGCGGCCAACGAGATCCGCGAGGTGCCCGCGGGCTCGGTCATCTTCGAGGTCGGTGACGAGGGTGAGGAGATGTTCGGCGTCATCGCCGGCAAGGTCGAGTTGCGGATGCCCGACGGCCGGGTCTTCGAGCTCGGCTCCGACGAGTCTTTCGGCGAAATGGCGATCGTGGACACCTCGCCCCGCAGCGGGACTGCCGTGGCCACCGAGGACGCTTCCTCTTCCTCGTGGGCGAGACGCCGACTTTCGCGCTGCAGGTGATGACCAACATGGCGGAGCACCTCCGCCACGCCCACTAACGCAGCCCGACCGGTTGAGGCGTCTGCCCTTGGGTGACCGGGTTCTGCAGTTCGCCCACCCCCTCGATCGCGATGCGCACCACGTCGCCGTCGGCCAGGAAGCGGGGCGGGTCGAACCCGGCCCCGACACCGGCCGGAGTGCCCGTGGCGATGATCGTGCCGGGCTCGAGCGGGAACGCCGTCGTCAGGTACTCGATCATGGCGGCGCAGCCGAAGATCAGGTCCGAGGTCGACGAATCCTGGCGCAGTTCGTCGTTGACCCAGGTCTTGATCGCGAGGCCGCCGGGGTCGCCCAGCTCGTCGCCCGTCACCAGCTCGGGACCACACGGCGCGTGGGTGTCGAACGACTTGCCCATCGTGAAGGTGGGCGTGCGCCACTGCCAGTCGCGCACGCTGACGTCATTGATGACGGTGTACCCGACGACCACCTCGAGGGCGCGGGCGGCGGGGACGTGCTGACAGCGCGGGCCGATCACCATCGCGAGCTCGCCCTCGTAGTCGACCATCTCCGAGACCGTCGGCAGCACGATGGGGTTGCCCGGACCGGCGACGGCGGTCCGCTGCTTGGTGAACCAGTACTGCCACTCGGGCGGCTCTCGCCCCATCTCGGCCACGTGGGCCCGGTAGTTCATGCCAATGGCGAGGATGGCGGGCGGATCAGGCACCGGCGCGTGCAGCGCCACCTCCGCCCGCCCATGGCGGGGCGCCGCCCCGTCCGGAGCAGCACGGACCTGGTCCAGGGCGCCGGGACCGAGCGCCAACAGCTCGCGCATCGTGGCGGGCAGCCCGGTGGCCGGATCGCTCAGGTCGACGGCCTCGTCGCCGACGACGAGGCCGGGTCGGACCGCTTGGTTGGGTAGGGAGAAGCTGACGAGACGCATGGCCTCCCGGCTTAATGCACCTCGGCCTTGTACTGCTCCCAATACTTCGTCGCGTGCCGCGCCGAGAAGGCGCCGATGACCTCGACCGCGCCGAACAGTATGGCCAGGATCCCCATGAGGACGATGAGAGCCGTCAGCGGTGCACCGGGGTGGCGGATGCAGAGGAAGCCGATGCCGACGGCGACGATGCCCCGGATGAGGTACGCCCACCAGTAGGGCAGGTGGTGGAACCGGATGGACGAGATGATGTCGAAGATCCCGAGCACCAAGAAGGACCAGCCGATGAGGACGGCGACGATGAAGATCGTGATGTGGGGCCATACGAACCCCACGATTCCCGCGCCGACCCAGACCAGCCCGAAGACCAGGTGTATCCAGTGCTGGCGCGCCATGCGGAACGACCCGATGAGCTCGAAGAGGCCGCCGACGATGAAGAAGCCGCTGGCGAAGTAGATGACGGCGTACACGGTGGCGTGCCGCCAGCTGATCACGAAGAAGCCGAAGATCATGGAGATGATCCCCCCGGCCAGGTACCAGCCCCACATCTTCTGGAGCTGGGTGCTGACCGCGTCCCCGACCGCGATCTCGTCCTGCGTGAGTGCGTAGGTCATGACGTCCCTCCTTTGGCGAGCAGGAGTTGCATTACGCCTTCGTGCAGCGTACAGCCGGGTTTCACCGGATCAATGGATGGAGTGGCGGAGAGCCTCGAGGACGCGGGCACCCCACGAGGCGCCCACGGACGCCCAGCGGTCGGGGTGCTCGACCACGTCGTCGGCCTCGGCCCACAACTGCTCCTCGACCGGGTCGAGCGTGGCGCGCACCGCGACCAGGGCGTCGGGGTCGTCCTCGACCCGCCGGCGCACCGCATCGGCGGCCTGCCACAGGTCTTCGCTCGAGAGCTCGAGCGGCACGAACGGCGACGGGCCGGCGGCGCTGCGCGGAAAGGCGGGCACGTAGACGCTGGCGCACGGGCTCCCAGGTGCAACCCAGACTCGCAAGGGCGCGCCGTCGGCGAGCGCGACCGGCAACGAGGCGATCATCGACGCGGCGGTGGCGTAGTGGCCGCGCACGTGCATGCAGATGCTGACGCCGCGGAAGTCGGCGCCGACGGCGCGCGGCGGGGGCGCCACCGCGCCACGCGAGCCCGGTGCACCCCACGGACCGGTGCCGTGGTCGCGCAGGTGGGCGGCGGTGGCGGCCGGAGTGAGCGCGCCGGGAGGAGTCGAATCGAGAAAGCGGCGGCTGGCCGCCAGGCGGACATCGGCGGAACCGGTGGGCTCGACGGGGTCGCGGAACTGCCCGAAGTCGTCACCCGGCGCGAGGCCGGCCGACGCGCGCGTCCACCCGGCGCCGAGGGTGATGCGGTTGGAGACGGCGGTGCCGGCCGGGAACGGCGCGGCGGCGTAGTCGCGCCCGGCCGTCTCGAGCACGTAGGCCTCGGTGGGGTCGGCCACCAAGAAGGAGGAGTCGTAGGCCTCGCCGCGGGTGGCGTCCGCGATGCCGCCTTGGCCACACGCACTCAGAAGGGAGGTCATGACGTCGACGGCTTCGGCCGCCGTGCGGGCGCGCTCGAGTCCGAGACGCACCAGGTCCATGCCGATCAGCGCGGGGGTCGCGGCGGCCGCATCGTGGGTCGTCGCGATCCGTTCGTTGCCGATGGCGACGCCGTACTCGTTCACGCCGTGCTCGGCGCCCCACAGCCAGGCCGGGCAGGAGAGCAGCGCGGCGTGGGCGCCGGTGTCGCCGATGCTCAGGTACTGCGTGCGCAGCGTGCAGCCCGTCGACGAGCGACGGCCGAACGGCCAGGCCACCTGCGGCTCTCCGGGGGGGCGGTCCGAATTCTTCGCGAACACCATGCCGCCCGCGCCCGGCGCGCACAGGGTGTCGCACATGGTCGCAGTGTAGGGAGGTGGATAGGGTGGGCCTCATGCAGCCGCACGCCGTTCTGTCGCCGGAAGAGATCAATTTGTCGGACATGGAGTTCTGGGCGCGGCCCTGGGACGAGCGCGAGGGCGCCTTCCAGACGTTGCGCCGGGAGCGCCCGATGCCCTTCTACGAAGAGCCCGAGATCCCCGAGGCCCTCTCCTTCATGGTCCCTAAGGGACCGGGGTACTACGCGTTGACGCGCCACGCCGATATCTCGGAGGCGAGCCGGCACCCCGAGCTCTTCCAGTCGCGCCAGGGCGCCACGTCCATGATCGACATGCCGGCCGAGATGCTCGACTTCTTCGGCTCCATGATCAACATGGACAACCCGCGCCACGCCCGCCTGCGGCGCATCGTCTCCGCCGCGTTCAACCCGCGCATGATCAAGTCGATTGAGGACCGGATTGAGTTCCAGGCCAACGACGTCATCAACCGCGTGGCCGAGCAGGGCGGGTGCGACTTCGTGGTCGAGGTCGCCTCGCGCCTCCCGCTCGAGATCATCTGCGACATGATGGGCATCGCGGCGTCCGACTACGACACCGTGTTCAACGCCTCGAACGTGATCTTGTCCAACGGGGACCCCGAGTACGTGCCCGAGGGCTCCGACCCCATGGTGGCCTTCATGACGGCGGCCCAGCAGCTCAACATGCTCATGCTGGATCTGGCCGCCCATCGCAAGGCGCATCCGACCGATGACGTGACGTCCGCCCTGGTCAACACGAACGTCGACGGCGAGGCGCTCAACGACACCGAGATCGCCGCCTTCTTCATCTTGCTCGTGGTGGCCGGCAACGAGACGACCCGCAATGCGATCAGCCACGGGCTGCTGGCCATGACGCAGAACCCCGACCAGCGGGCGCTGTGGCAGGCCGACCCGGTGGGCGTCGCAGCGACCGGTGTGGACGAGGTCGTGCGCTGGGGCTCGCCCGTGATCTGGATGCGCCGCACCGTCGGCGCCGACACGGTCCTGGGCGACACGGAGTTGCAGGAGGGCGACAAGGTCATCATGTTCTACAACTCGGCCAACCGCGACGAGGAAGTGTTCGAGGACCCCTTCAGCTTCGACGTGCGGCGCGACCCCAACCCGCACATCGGCTTCGGCGCGGCGGGGCCGCACTTCTGCCTGGGCGCACACCTGGCGCGCCAGGAGATCACGGTGATGTTCCGCCAGCTGTTCGAGCGGCTGCCCGACATCGAGGCCGTGGGCGAGCCCGACCGGCTGCTGTCGCCGTTTATCAACGGCATCAAACACCTCGACTGCAAGTTCACGCCGGCGCCCGCCGGCTGAACGCCCGCCGCCCGGGCTCAGGCGCTCGGATCGGGGCCCTTCGCTGGAGTCTGGGCGTACTCGTCGTAGGCGGCCAGCGCCCGCGGGCCCCACACCGTGCCCGGGCCTCCGTTCAGGTTGATGGCGACGCCGATGGCCTCGGCCACCTCCTGACGAGTGCACCCGCGCTGCGCGGCACCGCGGGCGTGGGCGACGATGCAGCCGTCGCACTCGCGGGTGATCGAGATGGCGAGCGCGATCAGTTCCTTGGTCGCCGACGGCACCGCGCCGTCGGCCATGGCCGCGGTGCCGAGCGCGTGATAGGCGGTCATGACCTCGGGGATGGCCTCGCGCAGCGAGCGATACGGCAGGCGGAGGTCCTCTTGGATCTGGTGGTAGTGCTCCATGCCCGCATGGTGGCACGCCGGCTGTGTCAGCCGGCGCCACCCGCAGACTTGGGGCCGCGGTTGCGGACCTCCTCGACGGCCGTCATGGCGTTGCGCAGCTCCTCGATCCAGTCCTGCTCGTGCTGCGCCACCAGCCGGACGCACCAGGCCAGCGCCTCACTGCGGCTGCGCGCCACCCCGGCGTCGATGAGCGTGTCGAGGACGCGGCGATCCGCCATGCGCAGGCGGGTCATCACCGGGACGCCCGTCGTCGTGAAGAGGATTTTGCTCCCGCCGCACTCCGCACCCCACGACACGGCGCGCCGGAAGGCCGGCTGGGCCTCGTCGGCGATGCGCATCCGGGCGCCGCGCGAGTCCTCGCGGAAGCCGGCGATGCGGGCCTGCTCGGCCACCTTGACCTCGTCGGTGGGAGTCCCGGCGGGCAGCTGCGGTGGCGCCAGGGTGCCCACGACCTGGATCTCGTCACCGTCGATCCCGATCGTGGGGCTGCCGTCGAACCAGTCCACCGGCACCCGGCCGGCGAACCAGGCCCCGATCAAGCGCTCCTGTTCGGGGCCCGACGGCGGCGCGGTCGCCGAGCGGCGCCGGCCGCGGGAGGGTCCCCGTCGTCCTTCGTGTCCTTCGTTATCCATAGTTACTAGATTACACGATTACGACCAACCGGCAACCGCCGCGCTCGTGGGCGGGGTGGCCGGGCCGGCCAACGCGATCGACGAGGCGCCCAGAAGGGGAACAGCCGAGTGGGGCCGTCTTCGGGAGCGGGGTCCGACGGGCCGACGCGGTCAGCGCCCGGCCTTGCGCTCCCGCAGCGTGATAGCGCGGCGGGGGCAGTCCCGGGCGGCCCGGCGGGCGACCTCGACGAGGTCGGCGGGTAGCGGCTTGCCGTCGACGATGGGATAGCCCCACTCGTCCAACGTGATGGCTTCGGGGAGGAGTTCGGCGCAGTAGCCGTAGGCGTCGCAGGCCGTGGGGTCGATGACGATGCGGATCATTGCGCCGCCTTCTTCGGGACCGGCGGGAAGCGGAGCTGCGTGGGCTCGTCGCGGTGCGCACACGCCGCGCCGTGCGCGTGGGCGTCCACGTCGGCGGCGAACACGTGCAGGGCGCTCCGCACGAGGTTGACCGCGCCGTCAGGGTGCCGGCACGCCCCGCGGCCATCGACCTCGCGCTGGCGGCGATCGAGGCGGGCGAGGAGGCCGGCGTCGACGCGCCCGTGGGCGAGCCGGGTCATGTCGTCGGCGAGCGCGGGGAGCCCGTAGACACACGGCCCGCACTGGCCCACGCTCTGGCCCGCGAGGTAGTGGGCGATGCGGGCCGACTCCATGAGGCCACAGGCATCGGGCCCGAGCACGACCACCATGCCGACACCCGCACTGGCCCCGATGGCGCGGAGCGACAGTGACGCGTAGGGCGTCGTGAAATGGGCCGGACCGACCCACGCCCCGCCGTACCCACCGACGAGCAACGCCCGGGGAGGCTGCATCGGTGTCGCCCGGTTGGCGATGTCGATGAGGGGTGTGCCGCGGTCGACCTCCACCACCCCGGGCTGGGCGACCGCGCCGGAGATGGTCACGAGGCACGTTCCGGGGTCCTCGAGCAACCCGTGGACGCGGAAGGCGTCGGGGCCGGTCCGAGCGATCATGGCCACGTGCGCCAGCGTCTCTGCGTTGTGCACAAGGGCCGCCCGGCGGCCGATGCGCAACGCCTGGCCCTTTTCGGGACGGAAGGTCGGGCGGGACGCGCCGGTCTCGACCCACTGGACCAACGCCGACTCCTCGCCCGCCACGAAGCGGTCCGGCGGCCGCACCAGGAGCTCGGGCACCGGCGCATGGGTGGTGCCGAGACGTTCCGCCAGTGCGACGCTGACCGCGCCGGCGACGTGCTCGCGGCCGGTGGGCACGCAGACCATGACCTGGCGCGCGCCGCACGCGGCGGCCAGGAGCTGCGCGCCGTCGAGGACGAGGTGCGGCAACCGGATGAGCAGCAGCTTGTCCTTGTCGCTGGCGGGCTCTCCCTCCATCGCGTTGACGACGACGGTGCCACCGCCGGTCGCGTGCGCGACCGCGAGCTTGATGGCGGCGGGGAACCCGGCGCCACCCCGACCCGTCAGACCGGAGGCCTCGAGCGCGGCGACGAAGTTCTCGCGCCAACGGCGGTCCCGCGTCACCGGGAGGGGCGCCGGACCGAGGGTCGCGATATGGCCCGCCAAGTCGGTCGGATGCCCCAACAGCCGGTAGCGGCCGGTGTCGGGCAGGATGGCGCTGGCGCTGGCGCTCGTCATCGGCGTGATCCCGCTCTGGTGCGGGCGTGCAGTGCGAGGTGCTTGGGCGGCGCTTCGGGCAGCGAGGCCCGCGTGCGGCGCGCCACGGCCTGACGGGAAGCGGTGCGGAGCCGCCAGGCGAGCGCAGCGACGACGGAGAGGACGCAGACGACCCCCAGTGCAATCACCCACTGCTGGCGAGAATCCGTGCCCATCCCGAAGGTGTGGGCCAGCGCGATCGGCCAGCTGAGATAGGCCAGCCAATGGACCGCTCGCCATGTCCCGGGCCGCATCCGGCTCCGGAGCAGGCTGGTCACGAAGACCGCGACCATCAGGTCGAGCGAGACGGCGCCCACCCCAACCCAGAAGTCCGAGTACTGCGACGTGAACGGGACCACGATGGCGGACCAGCTGATGTTCACGTAGGAGTCGATGACACTCGTCAGTACGTGGATGCCGAGGAACACGACCGCCAGGATGGAGATGCGGCGGTGCATCTCCTGCTGGGCGAACCCCGGCCAGTTCCGCGCCCGCGCCCGTGTGGTCGTGGTGAGGCCCATGATCATGGTGATCGTCAGCAGGATGAGCGCCATCAGGCCGCTGGCGCGGGTGGCGTACCAGATCGCGGTCGAGCTCATGCGGCACGATCCAGCGGCCAGCCGTTGACCGAGAAGACCTCGCCGTCGGCTCGGACCAGGCGGACGGCTTGCTCGAAGCCGGCCAGCCGCTCGATGGCGCTCCGACCCCAGACGATGGCGGCGGTCGTCACCAGATTGGCGTCGACGCAGCTGACGCCCGTCGCCGACACGAGCACCCAATAAGGCGCCACGCTGTCACCGGTCCGTGGGTCGAGAATGTGATGGACCTCGCGCTCCCCCGCTTTCCAGGCGCGCACGGAGGTGGCCGAGCTGGCCAGGCCGCCGCGGGTGATCGCGACGACCTGGTCGACCTGGTCCGCGGTGGCCGACGACTCGCGTGCGATGCCGACTGCCCAGCCGCCGGCCGGGGCCGCACCGGCCACGGCAACGTCACCCCCGAGACTCACGAGCGCGCCGCTCCCGATGGCATGGGCGATCCGGTCCGCCGCTCGATCGGCCGCCAGCGCCTTGGCGGTCGAACCCAGGTCGAGTCGGACGCCGCGCGGGATGCGCACCGAGCGATCGGCGGGGTTGAGCTGGACATGGGCATACCCCACCACCGGGCCCAAGGCCCGAGGTGGCGCGGCAGGACGGGCCTGCACCTCGTCGAGGTCGGCGTCGTACCCCAGGGCCGCCAGCGCGTTCCCGACCGTCGGGTCCACCGCGCCGGCAGTTCGTTCTGCGGCGTCAACGGCGACGCACAGCGCCTGGTAGAGCAACTCCCCCACCTGCACGGTGGTGCCGGCGTGGGCGTGCACCACCTGGAGCTCAGAGTCCTCGCGGAAGCGGCTGCAGGTCCGGTCGATCTCCTCGAGGTCCGCCGCCAGCAGCTGCGCCGCTTCGTCTGCGGCCGCGGGATCCTGGACGACGATCGTGGCGGTCGTCCCGAGGGCGCGGAAGGCACGCGTGGTCAGCTCCGGTTCGGGCCCCGCGTGGGAATGGTTCATCGCGAGGAGGTGCCTCCCGACGTCACGGTCGGCGACGATGAGCTCGCGCTCGGTGCCGTCGAGAAGCCGCCGGTGTTGCCGCTGTCGCCGTCGGAGGTCGTCCCCGTGTTGCCGGTCGTACCGGTAGAAGACGACGAAGAGCCGTCGATCGTCGTGGTCGTCGTCCCCGAAGTGGACTGGCCCGACGTCCCTTTGTCAGTGCTGCTCGAACCCGGATCGTCGTGCGCGACCACGACCCCGATGCCCGCGGTCGCCCCGGCGGTGGCGAGGATGGCGACACGCGTCAGGTTGCGCAGGCGCCGCCGCACGCGCTCCCTGCCGGCGGGTGTGCTCGATTCGCTGGGGCGTGGCATCAGGTTGGTGGACCTCTGCTGGGGTGGACGCCCTCATCCCACCATGGGTGCATCGACACTGCCGCAAGACCCCCTGTGGGCCTCCTGTGTCATTGTGCCCGCGCGGCCGCAAAGAAAACCATCGGTCCGCCGGTACGATCTGCCGGCGCCTGGGCAACACCCGGGCCGGCACGGGAGGGTGGAGGGCGATGACCCAGGTCAACACGGTCGGCGGGCCCGTAGACGGAGCGCGACTCGGCCGCACCCTGATGCACGAGCACATCTTCGTCCTCAGCCCCGAGATGGAGAAGACCCGCGAAGAGTGGGACGAGCCGGCCCAGGTGGCCCGCGCCGTCGACAAGCTGCGGGAATTGAAGGAGCACGGGATCGACACCCTGGTCGACCTCACCGTCATCGGCCTCGGCCGCTACCTCCCGCGCATCGTTGAGATCGCGGCGCAGGTCCCCGAGGTCAACGTGGTCGTCGCCACCGGGGTCTACACGTACAACGACGTGCCGATGTACTTCCACTTTCGCGGGCCCGGCACGATCTTGGGCGGCCCCGACCCGATGGTGGATCTCTTCGTCCGCGAGATCCGCGAGGGGATCGGCGAGACGGGCATTCGGGCCGGCATCTTGAAGTGTGCCTCGGACCGCCCGGGGCTCACCCCCGGCGTCGAACGGGTCCTGCGGGCGGTGGCGCAGGCGCACCGTGTCACGGGTGTGCCGATCACGACGCACACGCCGACGCCACCGGAGCCCTGGGGGCTCGAACAGCAGCGGGTCTTCAAGGAGGAGGGCGTGGACCTGTCGCGGGTCGTCATCGGGCACAGCGGCGGCACTGTCAACACCGATTACCACCTCAGCCTGATCGACAACGGGTCCTATCTCGGCTTCGACCACTTCGGGCTGCCCGGGATCACGCTCGAGGAACGAGTCGACGCCGTGTCCCGGCTGTGCGCGCGGGGCTACGCGGAACGCATCGTGCTGTCGCACGATGCGATGTGCTTCGTCGACTGGTTCCCGCGCTCGATGATGGACGCGAACCAGACCTGGCGCTGGACGTACATCTCCGACCTGGTGCTGCCCGCCATGCGGGAGCGCGGGGTCAGCGAGGGGGACATCGCCACCATGCTGGTGGACAACCCGCGCCTGATCCTCGAGGGTGGCGCGCCGTACTGATGTGCCCTCCAATTCGGTTCGCGTGACACTCCTGCAGCCCGAGCTCCTGGCCGAACTGGCCACCGCCTTCCCCGGCGGGATCGCCTGGCGCAACGTGGCGGACGACTCCACCCTGACGCTGGGGGAATGGCACGCGCAGTCGAACAGGCTCGCGCGCGGCTTGGGGGAACACGGCGTAGCGCGGGGCGACCGGGTCGCGCTCTTGATCGCGGATCACGAGCCGCTCGAATGGCTGGTCTCGTACATGGCCATCCACAAGGTCGGCGCCGTTGCCGTCCCGCTGCTCTCCCGGCTGGGCGCGGGCGAGTTGACCCGCATCCTGCGCCATGCCGGGGCTGGGGTCGCCTTGTGCAGCGAGGTCACCGCCGGCCTGCGCGCGTCGGTGCCCCAGGTGTATCCGACCGCGGGGAACGACGCCGAGAGCTGGCGCGCGCTGTTGTCCGCCGACCAGTCCGCCCTGCCCACCGTGCTCGGGCCGGACGACGAGGCCGACGTCATGTACACCTCGGGCACCACGGGAGCGCCCAAGGGCGTCGTCGTGCGCCACGGCGGTCTCGCCACCGTGGACCGCGTGCCAGAGCACTGGCTCGGCCTCGGGTTCCTTTCCTCGTCTCCCTTCGCCACGACCAGCGGCTCGCTGCTCGTCTGCGGGCCACTCCGCGGCGGGCTGAGCGGCTGGTTCCTCCCCCGCTTCGACCCCGAGCGCTGGATCACCGCGGTCGAGCGCGACCGACCGGTGGCCGGCTTCGTGGTCCCCGCCATGGTGGAGCTGCTCGTCGCGTCGCCCCGATTCCCCACCGCGGACCTGTCGAGCCTGGCCGTGGTGAACGTCGGGAGTGCGCCAATCGCGCCGGCGACGTTGCAACGCTTCAGCGCCGGCCTCGGGGGGGCGGAGGTCTTGTGCGGCTACGGCATGACGGAGTTCGGCGCGGTCACCGCCGTGCCGATGGGAGACGGGGGACGGCACCTGGGCTCGGTGGGGTTGCCGCTCCCCGGGGTGGCCGTCCGCATCGTCGACCCCGACGGCGTGGAGCTGCCGACCGGCGAAGTCGGGCAGGTGGCCATCGGCGGAACCCGACGACCGCGGTCGTATCTCGGCGATGACGCTGGAACCGAGCAGACCTGGATCGAGGGCTGGCTGTTGAGCGGCGACCTCGGCTTCCTCGACGGCGACGGCCACCTCTGGATCGTCGGGCGGCAAAAGGAGATGATCATCCGCGGTGGCCACAACGTGGTGCCCGGCGAGGTGGAGGCCGCGCTCTTCGACCACCCCGCGGTGGCCGAGGCAGCGGTGGCGGGAATTCCCCACCGGGTGCTCGGAGAGGACGTCGCCGCCTGGGTCGTGGTGCGCGAGCCGGTCGACCCCGAGACCTTGCGTGCGTTCCTCCTGGAGTGCTTGGCCGACTACAAGGTGCCGCGGCGCATTACCGTGCTCGACGCGCTCCCGCGCAACGAGAGCGGCAAGGTCCTCAAGTCCCAGCTCGTGCAGCGAGTCGAACCGAGGAGCGCATCGTGAGCCCGAGCTATTCCACCCTGACCTACGAAGAGATCGGACGGGTCCGCCGCATCACGCTCAACCGCCCGGACCACCACAACCCGCTCACTCCACGGTGCATACGTGAGCTCCTGGCCGCCGTCGACGGTGCGGGCTCGGACGCGTCGGCCAGCGTGATCGTCATCCGCAGCACGGGGCGCTCGTTCTCGTCGGGCTACGGCTTCATCGCGGAGGACACCGAACCCGGGGACTTTCCCGTGCACGAGGCGATCGAAGGCGACGTCTCCGCCATGCTTGCGCTGGCCGCGCACTGGTCGCGGGTTTGGGACTGCCCCATTCCCGTGATCGCACAGGTCCAGGGCAACTGTCTCGCCGGCGGGACGGACCTGGCGCTGCACTGCGACCTCGTCGTCGCGGCCGACGATGCCCGGATCGGCTTCCCGCCGGTGCGATCGATGGGCGTGCCGCCCACCAACATGTGGCTGTATCACCTCGGCCCGCAGTGGACGAAGCGGCTGCTCTTCACCGGCGACACGCTCACCGGGGCGGAGGCCCAGGACGTGGGTCTGGTGGTGGCCACGGCCCCGGCGGACGCGCTCGATGAGGTGGTCCTCGACCTCGCGCAACGCATCGCACTGATCGGACGCGACCTGCTCGTGGCGAACAAGCGGGTGGTCAACGCGGGCGTCGAGCTGATGGGACGCTCCCAGCTGCAGCGCTTCGCTGCGCTCAACGACGCCATCGGCCACCGCGCCCCCGAGGCGCTCGCCTTCAACGAGCGGATCGGCGAGGTGGGGCTTCGGCGGGCCGTGAAAGAGCGCGACGCGACGTTCGAGCGCCCCGGCGACTAAACGTCGGTCAGCGAGGTCTCGGTGATACCGAGCGAGCGCAGCGTGCGGCCAAGGCCGAGGAACGCCGAGAGACAGATGGTGAGGTCGAGGATCTCGGGGTCGGTGAAGGTCCCGCGGAGGCGCTCGATGAACTCATCGTCGATGCTGGTGTGGTCGAGGGCGAACCGCTCCGCGTAGGCAACGGCCAGCCGCTCCTCCTCGCTGAGCTCACCCTGGTCGGCGGCGCCGACGGCGCAGTAGAACTCCTCGGCCAGGCCTTGCTCTTTCACCGTGTCGGCTCGGAAATTGAGGCAGACCGTGCACTCGTTGAGTTGGGCGACCCGCATGCGCGCCGCCTCGCGCACGCGCACCGGAAGGATGCTCTTGTTGTAGGCGGCGTCCACAAGGCGCATGGCTGCCGTTCCGAGCGCAGGCGTTAACGACCAGATCTGCACGGCGTCCCCGCCCACGCCGGGCGGGATGTCGAGTCGGGCCACGGCCTGACTTTATGCCAGTATGCGGTTTCGCGTGCGGTGCGTCAGAGGGGTGTGCACGCTGGGAACAGGAGAGGCGGGAATGCAGCCTGCTCGCTACAGCTTCGATTCGATTCGTTCGTGTGTCTGGGTCAGCGGCCGGTCGAGCCTGCATCCGATCAACACCGAGACCCGAGGAATCACCGGCTGGTTCGAGGCGGGCGCGCGCGACGACGGCTCCTTGGACCTCGATGGGCCCATATCGGGCGAGCTGCAGTTGGCGGTGGAGAAGCTCACCTCGGGCAACCAGCTCTACGACCACGAACTCCGTCGCCGGATTGACGCACGCCGCTTTCCCAAGATCGAGGGCCGGGTCACCAGCATTGCGGCCGAAGGGTCGCACCCCCGCTACCGCGTCGCCGGCGACATCGTGTTCCACGGCAAGACGCGCTCCTTCGAACACGTCATGGACATTGAGATCGGCGACGACGAGGTCTCGCTGACGGGCGACTACGTCTTCGACATCCGCGAATTCGGCATGAAGCCACCGAGCATGCTCATGATCCGCGTGTACCCCGAGATCGCCGTGCGGGTCGAGCTCTACGGGACCCGCGAGGGCGCTTAGCGGACCCGGCCGAAGGTGCGGTCAGTTCGATTCTGAGCCGGCGAACGAGGGCAGCCTGACACTCCCAGCCGGTGCCGTGCCCTCGCCACTTCGCGACTGATCCCACCAAGAGCCCCAATCGCCGCGCCGCTGCTCCGATTCCCGAGAACCCGAACGGGTTCGGCTGACCACCCGGCGACGATGTCGCCCGGGTAGGGGCCGGGCCCTGCAACCCACATTCTGGCAGGAGGACGTGAACGGCTGTTCGACCAATTCGTCGGTCCCGTCCGGGCCGGGCGCTTCGGTGCCATCGGACCGTTGTGTCGTTTGAGGTCGACGGAGTAGGGAAATCAGATTGCAGTAGCTCAAACGCCCGGTGCGGCGGTTGTCGGCCGTCGCCCCGCGGCGGGTTACCGATTGCCCGATACCTGATCGATTTCCCCCGAACGGAAGGCCCAATGCTTGATCGACCAATCATCGTGTTCGATGTGAACGAGACGCTGCTCGACCTCGAAACGATCCGTCCCACCATTGACCGGATCTTCAACGACCCTGCCGCGCTTCGGCTGTGGTTCGGCGGGCTGATCACCTACTCCGAAGCGCTCACGCTCGCCGATGTCTATGTGCCCTTCACCGACATCGGCGGCGCCGTGCTGCGCATGCTTGCGGCCTCCCGAGGCATCACCGTCAGCGACAAAGACGGCGCCGAGCTCACTGACCGGTTCGCTTCGATGCCGGCCCACCCCGAGGTGCCCGCCGCGCTTCGCCGGCTCCGGGATCATGGCTTCCGTCTGTTCACGCTGACCGACAACACCCTGGACATCTCCGGCCGACAACTGGCGCACGCCGGCGTGATTGACCTCTTCGAGCGTCGATTCAGTGTTGACGAGACGGTAAAGCGCCACAAGCCGGCGCAGGCGGCCTACCACTTCGTCGCGAGCGAGCTCGGCGTCGATCCGGAGGATCTCTGCCTGATCGCCTGTCACGTCTGGGACACGATTGGCGCCAAAGCAGCGGGCTGGCAGGCGGCCCTCATCCTTCGCGAGGGCAATGCCTTCTTGGAGGTCGGTCCGCAACCGGACTATGTCGGAGATGACCTCGCGGCGATCGCCGATCAGCTCATAGGGCGAACCGAGACGTTCTGATGGTCTCGTGGGATGAAGTAACGCAGGCCGACGTGGTACGCGCCCTGCAGGAGTACGACCGGCTCGGCCCGGAGAAGTTTTTTGCCACGCATGGCTTCAGCCGGACCTTGAGCTACGACCTCGTTTGGGAAGAGCGCCTCTATCCGCCGAAGGCGATACTGGGAACGGCGTACGAGTTCGCCACCGGCAATCGCCTCGCATCGAGTGACTTCGAGGGCGGCAAGACGGGCGCCGTGCGGGTTCTCGGTAAGCTCGGATTCACCATTCAGCCACGGCAAACCGTGAACTAACCCCGTGGACGCATTCGTTGGCAATGGTGCCCGGTACTTCGCTCAGGCATCAGACGACGGCATCCTTCCGGCGAGGTAGGACCCACCCAGGGCGAGGGAAGTGACATGTGTAGCCGTTGGGGTAGTGCTCCAGGTAGTCCTGGTGCTCCGGCTCGGCCTCCCAGAAGGCACCGGCCGGCGTGACTTCGGTGACGACCTTGCCGGGCCACAATCCTGAGGCGTCCACGTCGGCGATAGTGTCCTCGGCCACCCGGCGCTGTTCGTCGTCGAGGTAGAAGATGGCGGAGCGATAGCTCGCGCCGACATCGTTGCCCTGGCGGTTGCGCGTCGTGGGATCGTGAATCTGGAAGAAGAACTCGAGCAGCTCGCGATAGGAGGTCATATCGGGATCGAAGGTGATCTCGATTGCCTCGGCATGGGTCCCGTGGTTGCGATAGGTGGCGTTGGCCACATCGCCGCCCGTGTACCCCACGCGGGTGGACAGCACTCCAGGCTGCTTGCGGATCAGATCCTGCATGCCCCAAAAGCAGCCGCCGGCCAGGATCGCCTTTCCTGTGGGCTCTTTCATCGGCTTCTCTCCTCTGCCTTCTTGGGTCCGTCGAACAGCTCTTTGTACTGTCCATAACCTTCAGCCTCGAGGTCTTCGTAGGGCACGAAGCGCAGGGCGGCCGAATTGATGCAGTAGCGCAGGCCCCCTTCTTCGGTCGGCCCGTCGTCGAAGACATGGCCCAGGTGGCTGTCGCCATGGCTCGAGCGGACTTCGGTACGGATCATGCCGTGACTCTGGTCCGTCTTCTCGAGCACGTTGGTCGGCTCAAGGGGCACGGTGAAGCTGGGCCAACCGCACCCGCTGTCGAACTTCTTGGTGGAGGCGAAGAGGGGCTCCCCGGAGACGATGTCGACATAGATGCCCGCCTCCTTCTTGTCCCAGAACTCGTTGTCGAAGGCCGGTTCGGTGGCAGCCTCCTGAGTCACTGCGAACTGGCGATCGTCGAGCTTGGCAATCGCCTCAGGGTCCTTGCGGTAGACGTCAGTCATTGCAGCCCTCCTTGTCTCGGCTCCAAGTTCACACCAATGGCCTCACGAATGCGAGGCCAGGCGGCACTCTGCCGAAGTGAGTCCGGCCAGCCCGCCGCCACGGATCGACTCAACACGAGTGCCGAGCGTTCATCTGAGGAATCCCTTTTCGGGCGACCGCTGCTTTCATTAAGGATATGGGCGCGGCGACGGGGGACGATCACGGAGGAACAGCCCTCCGGTACCGTTGCCCAATGGCGATGCCGGGGCCGCCCGAACTTGGCCGTGGTGTCGTCGTGCTGCCTGGTGTGGCACCTCCCGAGCCCTGGAAGGCATGCCCCAGGGTCCGCATAGGGCACGAGACCCTTTCCGACCCTGTCGGCGCGCTGGAGCTGCTCCAGCGGGCATGGTTCGAACGCCAGCCGGTGGTCGTGGAGTTGGCCGTTGACCCACAGGCGCTGCGTGAACCTGAGCTTTGTCACCGGCCGCTCTATGACCTGAGCCCGCGCTTCGAGCTTTCGCGGGAGCGCCTTCAATTCCTCGTCTGGGCCAACAACTACGACGCGCGGACCGGCGAGCCAGTTTGGTGGCACGGGCGCAAGGCCGCCAGAAGCTTTGGTGGTGACGGGGTCAGAGAATCCGGCCCGGCTGACATCCTGCGCAGTGACGGAACGCCCCTCTACGTCGACGGAGGGCCTTTCGCTCCACCGCCCCTCCCCTGTGGCACCGGCATCGTCCACCGCTGGGACACGGAGGCGGGTTCGCTGTCGGCGGTGACCGACCACTCGTCTGGCGCCGACCTTGCCTCCGACCAACTGGCGGCCGTGAACCATAGAAGAGGCGCCGCCAGAGTCATTGCACCGGCGGGTTCGGGCAAGACTCGCGTCCTCACCGAACGTCTCCGCCACCTGACCGAGGACCGTGGCGTGGACCCCTGCACCGTCACGGCCCTCGCGTTCAACACGAAGGCGGCCGCAGAGATGCGCGACCGGTGCGGCAGCCTCGTGACGGCACGGGGACCCCACATCCGGACTCTCAACAGCATCGGGCTTTGGATCTGCAACGAGTTCGGAGGCCGAGGGCGGCTGGACGTCTTCGAGGAGCCGCAGGTACGGGACCTCGTCCAGGAGGTGTTCGAGGTTCGCCGTCAGGCAAACAGCGACACCGTCCTTCCGTACATCGACGGCCTCTCGGCCATTCGGCTTGGCCTCACCCCGCCTGCCGTGGTCGAGGATCAGATCCCGGACGCCCACGGCCTGGCATCGTGTTTCGATACGTACCGAAACGCACTGGCTGAGGCCGGTGCCGTCGATTTCGACGAACAGATTTACCGGTCGATTGAGGTTCTGCTGTCTGATCCCGACGCCCGGACGTCCGCGCAGAGTCGCTGCCGCCACCTCCTGGTCGACGAGTTCCAAGATCTGAACGCCGCCCACATGCTGCTGATCCGACTCCTGTGCGCCCCGGCCTACAGCTGCTTCGGCGTGGGTGACGACGACCAGGTCATCTACGGCTATTCCGGAGCAACGCCCGAGTACCTGATCAAATTCGCGGAGTACTTCCCCGGAGCGTACGAGTACGCACTGGAAGTCAACTACCGCTGTCCGCCTCAGGTCGTCACCGCCGCCAACCACGTGCTGTCCTACAACCGACAACGGGTTCCGAAGACCATCACGACGCCGGATGGGCGCAGCGACACGCTCGCTGACTTCGGCCCACCTCTTCAAGGGCGAGGGTCAATATCGGTGGTGAGCTCGCTAGCGGAGCAGCTCCCCCAAGCAGCGGTGGCCGCGATCTCGGCGTGGAGAGACGGCGGGGTCGAGCTGCAAGAAATCGCTGTGCTGTCGAGAGTCAACTCGTCGCTCCTCCCAGTCCAGATCGCTCTCACTGAGGCGGGAATTCCCTGCGTGACGCCCCTCGGCCCGAAGGTGCTCCAGCGAACCGGCATCAGAAGCGCCCTGGCCTATCTGCGGATCGGCCTCGCTCCGGGAGAGATCCGCCGCGAGGACCTCGTGCAGACCATCCGGCGACCTTCTCGAGGAATCGCGCCCAATGTCGTCACCATGCTCTCCGAGCGAAGCATGACGTCCGTGGCCGACATCCGGCGCTTGGCGAACCGCCTCTCGGGACGCGACGTGCCCAAGCTGTTGGAATACGCCGACTCAGTCGAATCCGTCGTCGTGGCCTGTCGGGCGTCCGCGGCCACTGCCTTGCGGGCCATCCGAGTGCAGGTCGGTCTGGGCGAGACGATGGACGTCTTGGACTCATCCCGGCGAGAGGCCGATAGATCGACCCACGCCGACGACCTCGTCGCCCTCGAGTCAGTGGCGGCCCTCCACCCAGACGTTGGCACCTTCGAGATGTGGCTCCGAGATGTTCTTGGGCGGCGACCAGCCGAAGGACCCGTTGTGCATCTCTCGACAATCCACAAGATCAAGGGTCGCGAGTGGGAGCACGTGGTGCTCTACGGTGCCTCGCAGGGACTGCTTCCTCATCGTCTGAGCGATGACGAAGAAGGGGAACGACGCGTCTTCCACGTGGCCTTGACGCGAGCCATCCGCCAGGTCCTCATCCTGGCCGACGCCGATGAACCCTCCCCGTTTGTCGCCGAACTCGATGGCAGCAGGCCCCATGCCCCGATCGCGCCGCCCCGGATGACATCCTCCGACGGCAAACACCGGGATCGTGCAGAATCGAGCCGACTTGGGCAACGGCGCGCGCCGCGTCGTTCCCCGCGACCGGCTCCGATCACCCCGGCAATAGCCGCGGAGGTCGGCCTCGTGATCGAGTACGGGGGCCATTCGGGTGCCGTCGTTGACCTCACCGACACGGCGGCGGTGGTCCGAGTGGGCGGTGCTCAACTCAAGGTGCCCTTTGGCTCCGAGGTTCGTGTGCAGGGACGCACAGTCACGCTTGGTTCTCAAGGGCCGGGTGGATCGGCGTATGAAGGTGCCCTTCGAGGGTGGCGCTCCGAGACCGCAAAGAGAGCCAACGTGCCGGCCTACGTGGTGCTGAATGACAGCGAACTCGTCGGCATCGCAGCTTGTCGGCCCACGACGCTGGCCGAGTTGTCCAACTGCAAGGGCATGGGACCCATACGGCTCGAGCGCTGGGGTGACGAACTCTTGGCCGTGCTCAACGAGACAGAGGACAACGACGTCGCCCCTACGTGAGCGACGTCGGGTCGGTGGAGCACGGGAGGTGTCATCGCGAGACCGAGGTCGTGTCCACCATTTCGGTGGCCAGTGTCGCCAGTTCGACGAGCGCCGTCACCATCTCGCTGACTACCCCGTCCTGTCGGGGATGCAAGGACTCACCGAAGTCGCCGATTCCGCGCAACCCCGGAGGCAGCTCGACCTGCACCCCGTGGGTCGATGAAAGGTTGACCGGATTGTCGGGGTGGAAACCCAGCCGCACCCGCTGATCGGCAACGTGGTAGCCGGCGAAGCGCTGGTGAAACAGCTTGCGCGCCGCGTCGAGCAGCGGAGCGTTCAGCCCTCCCACGATGATCCCCCGCAACGGCGCGGTCTGTTTGCCTCGAAGGGCGGGCCCGTACGGCTCGATGATGAGCCCACGGTCGGGATCGACCCAAAGGGCAAACCCATCCCGCCCGAATCCATGCAGGGAGATGACCACATCCACGTAGTCAAGGAACTCCCGCATATGCGCCGAATGGATGGGGTCGTGCAAGCGCGAGGTGAGATGGAACCGGAGCCCAGCGGGTTGGACGATGGCGTAGTAGGACGCACCAGCTTGGGCTGCGGCCCGCCTGGCGATCTGCTCGGTGCCTCGGTCCTGCGATCCGCCATGCAGAGCCATGAACCCGACGGAGGAACGCAGGATGCACTCCTCCCTGACACCGGGCACGGTCAGGAGCTCGGCCAGGTCCATCTCCTCAGGATCGCGCGCGGCCGGCCGGTCATGCCGCCGAGACGGCGCGGGCCGATCAGCGATTCTTGGGATGTCGACCCAAGAGTCCGTGGCCAGTCGTGACCTGACCATGCGCCGTGGGTGGTGAGGGATCGGTCGCACCGCTACGCCGGATGGTCCTTCGGGGAGCGCCGTAACGCCGACCGCGCATCACCGAAGGGCCGTGCTCGGGCATCGAGAGGTTGGCGGCGGTGTTGATGAGGGCTACGTGCGAGAAGGCCTGCGGGAAGTTCCCAAGCAACCGATCGGCCTTCGGGTCGTACTCCTCGGAGAGGAGGCCGACGTCGTTGCAGAGCCCACAGAGCCGGTCGAACATCTCCCTTGCCTCGTCGTGGCGTCCGAGCATCACCAGGTTGTCGGCGAGCCAGAAGCTCGTCATCAAGAATGCGCCCTCGACCCCCTTCAGGCCGTCGACGTCCTCGTCGGTGTCGGTCTGGTACCGACGCACGAAGCCGTCGGTGACGAGTCCCCTCTGGATCGCCTCAATGGTGCCGACGACACGCGGGTCATCGGGCGGCAGGAAGCCAACGGGTGCGAGCATGAGCAGGCTCGCGTCGAGCAGCTGCGAACCGTAGTACTGGGTGAACGTGTTGAGGGCAGCGTCGAAGCCCTTGTCGCAGACCTCCGCGTGGATTTCGTCACGCAATTGCCGCCAATGGTCCATCCGTTCCTTCGGCAAGACACCGTCCTCCGCCAGCGTGACGGCGCGGTCGAAGCCCACCCAGGCCATGACCTTCGAATGGGTGAAGTGCCGCCGCGGGCCGCGGACCTCCCAGATCCCGTTGTCGGGCTCGCGCCACACCGTTTCGAGGTGATCGAGGATCGCCATCACCTGACCCGGCGGTACGTTGGCGTCTTTGGGGATGGGACTTTGCCAGTAGGTGACGGCGGAGTCCAGGACCTCGCCGTAGACGTCGAGCTGGAGTTGGCTCACCGCTTGGTTGCCGACGCGGACTGGCGTTGAGCCCTCGTACCCGGCGAGGTGGTCGAGCTCGAACTCGGCGAGGCGCCGCTCTCCGTCGACGCCGTACATGATCTGCATCTCACCTGGCGTCCCGGCGACGGCGCGGCGGAGCCAGCTCACCCACGCCGCCGCCTCGTCGGTGTACCCGGAGACCAACAGCGCGTGCAGGGTGAAGGTTGAGTCCCTGAGCCAGGAATAGCGGTAATCCCAGTTCCGGTTGCCTCCGATCGTCTCGGGGAGCGAGGTCGTGGGCGCCGCGCAAATGGCGCCGGTGGGCTCGTAGGTGAGGGCCTTCAAAGTGATGAGTGAGCGCACGACCAGGTCGCGCCAACCTCCGGTGTAGGTGCACCGCCCGACCCAGTCGTGCCAGTAGTGCCGCGTGTGGTTGCGGGCGGCGAGGCTGTCGAGGGGAAGCGGGGAACGGAAGACCGAGGGGAACCAGGTGAGCGAGAAGGAGCGTCGGACCTCGTCCGACACGGCGAAGGAGGCCACCGTGGTGTTGTCCTTGCCAACGAGGGGGACGGGGCTGTGCAGGCGGAGGCCGTCGCGGGCGGCGACGAGGACTTGGCCGTCACCGGTACCGGTGGCCCAGGGGGTGATCGCTCCGTACTCGTAGCGCACGATCAGCTCCATCTGCATCTCGACGGTGCCACCTCGACCCTCGACGATGCGGTGGATCATCGACTGACCTTGGTTCGGCGGCATGAAGTCGCACACCGACGCCGAGCCCGTCGGCGTCTCGAAGATCGTCTCGAGAATCAAGGTCTCCGGTTCGTAGTGACGGGTGACCTTCGTCACCTCGCCCTTCGGAGCGATCAGCCACCGTCCGTTCCCCGCGTCCCCGAGCAGAGCCGCGAAGGCGGCGCCGGAGTCAATCCGCGGCGCACACCACCAGTCGATCGATCCGGTGAGGTCGACGAGGGCGACGGTTTTCGCGTCGCCGATGATGGCATAGTCCTCGATCTTTGAGGGCATTCATCGCTCCTCTGGGTCTTGCTCCGGGGTCGGCGCGGCTAGGGCTCGACTGAGAAGAAACGATCAAGGGCTGCTTGATCGCTGAAGAAGGACTCAATCCTCGAGATCCGCTGTCGTCCGTCGTCTTCAGTCACCGAGACGAGGAAAATGACCCGGAACTCGTGTTGTTGCCCTTCGCGTTGCAAATGAATCTTCGCAAGACCGGCGACATTGTCGACCCCGGCCATCCAATCTTCCCATTGAAGGACATCAATTGGGTCTTCGGTGAGTCGGAGAAAGGTTGAAAGGTGCGCCGCCACGGCTTTCACGCCTCGAAAGACGCCAGCGGACGCATGCGTCCCGGGTACCACGTCCACGACGTCGGGATCGAGGAGATCGCCGGCGGCTGCAACATCGCCGCCAAAAAACTTCTGAAAAAAGTCTTCTGCCACCGTGACGCGCGAATCCGGCATGGCTCCAATCCTTCCACTCTGGGTACGTGGCCGTGGCGAACACTGTGCCTCCCGGACGATCGCTCGTCGACCGCGCGACCGGCACGGCCTCGTCTGTGGCTCCTCCAAGCCCGTCGCCCAGGTTCCGAACTCAGTGTCGCTGAGGCGTTGAGACTCCACAACCTGAACTGGGATTTCTCTTGACCTGAACCCCGTTTCGGGGACAAGCGTGATGAGAGTTCCATGCCCAAGCGATATGCGAGGGAGTTCCATGGGACATATGTCCCCGACTGGTGGCCGGCGGGAAAGCGAGCTCGGTTTCCACCGAGTTGGGCGTGTCTGACGTAACCCTGCTTGCGCAATCTGCCCGGTGCGTCCCCTTCTCGGGGTTCGCCGATGCGGTGCCTAAGATGTCGCCGTGTCGGTGGACCGCGTCACGCCCTACACGTTGCGCGTGGCCGCATTCGACCACGGATTCTTCGCCAACTTCGTCTGCGTGATGAGCCACCTGGTGGCGACGCTCGACAAGGAAGGCTGCAAAGCAGTCACCGTCGACTGGCACGCGCCGGCAACCCAGCGAGAGTTTCCCTACGTTGACCCCACACAGGGGAACCTCTGGGACCTCTTGTTTGAGCCTCTCGATTTCCCGGATGCCCCCGCCACCTGCGTGACCACCCAGCTTTGGGGGGAGATGGCGACCACCGGGCCGTGGGCCTACCGGACGTACAAGTCCGGCTCCGGCTGGCGCGAGACCTACCACGCCGCCTACCGCCGTCATGTGCGGCTCCGCGAGTCCATGCAGCTGCATGTCGACGAGCTGGACCGGACTCTGTTGCAGGGGGCGCGAGTCGTCGGCGTGCACATTCGACATCCCGACAAGGGGGAGCTGCCGCGCCATCAGGCGACCGTCGAGGACGCAGTGGCCATGGCCCGCCAGGAGCTCGTCAGCCGCCGGGACCGAGTATTCCTTGCTACGGATCACGTCGAGGCGGTCGAACGGTTTCGAGAGGCCTTCGGACCGCGGCTCGTTCTCCAGGAAGGGGTCCACCGGAGGAGCGGGTCTGACCGCCAGGCCCACTATGACGTCGTCTCTCCGTCGAGTCGCCTGGCCGTCGAAGTGCTCACCGACGCGCTCTTGCTGTCGCGGTGCGCGGTCCTCGTCCACCAGGTGAGCAACCTGGCCACAACCGTCGGGTTCCTCAATCCTGAATTGAAGATGCGCTACTGCGAATCCCGCCGTGATCACGTCAAATACCGCGTGCTCTTCGGTCCTCCAATCGGTCCCGTCCTGGCCTCCGCCCCGTACCGACGGATCTTTGGCAGGGTCGGCCCGGTGCCCGACGACGTGCCAGAGGGTCTCTTCGTTGCACCGGTCCGATGAGGCCGCGTGGCCCCGGGTTGCGCGCCCAGTGAAAATCGCCGTCTTCGGTCTCGGTCGGCTCGGGTTGCCCTGGGCATTGATGGCCGGCTCGGCTGGCCACGATGTGGTCGGGGTCGACCTACGCCGAGCGCTCGTGACCGCCGTCTCGGCCCGACGCACGGATACGACCGAGCCAGGGGTCGCGAACGCTCTCGCCGACCCGGCCAACACCCTCAGCGCCACCACTGACCCGGCCGAGGCTCTGTCGGGGGCCGAGGCGACCTTCGTGGCCGTGTCAACGCCGAGCCGGGCCGACGGCGCGTTTGACCCACGATCGGTCCTGGCGGTGGTTGAGCAAGTAGTGAAGCACGCCGATGAGCTGGCATACCCCCACGTGTTGGTCGTGGGAAGCACCCTCACCCCGGGCACGATGGCCGGGCCTGTCGCCGAGCTGGTCGCGGCCGCCACGCGGCCGATACACCTGGCCCACGTGCCGGAGTTCCACGCTCTGGGGTCGGTCCTCGAGAACCTGCGCCGGCCCAGCTTGGTCATCGTGGGGGCCGCAGACCCGGCGGCGGGTCAGGCGGCCGCCGAACTCGTCACATCCCTCCACGAGAGCCGTCCCGCCGTGCGACACCTCGGTCTGACCGAGGCGGAGCTGGCGAAGCTGGTGCTGAATGGCCTCCTCACCCTGCGGATCAGTTACGCCAACTTCATCGGGGATCTGGCCACTGCGTTCGACGACGTGGATCCCCGGACGGTGTTGGCCGCGATCCAGGACGACCCGAGAGTGGGTGTGGGCTTCCTGAGGCCGGGCCCACCGTTCGGCGGCCCTTGCTTCCCGCGAGACCTACCCGCGCTGCGCCATAGCGCCAGAGTGGCCGGAGTACCCGAGGACCTTCCGGCGGCCGCTGAGTCCGTCAACGCCCACGCGTACGTCCGCCTGATCGAGGCGGCGACGCGGGGCCTGCGGTCGGACGACCCGGTTGGGGTGGCCGGGCTCGCCTTCAAGAGCGGAGTGCGCGTCGTGGACGGCTCCCCCGGCGTCGAGCTGGTCCGCCGCCTCACGGATGGCGGGTGGCCGGTGGTGGCGTTTGACCGAGATGTCAAGGTCAGCCTTCCAGCGGGAGCGCGATGGGCGGCCGACGCTACCGACCTTCTCGAAAACTGCCGCCGCGTCCTCCTCCTCGACGCCTCCGGTCCGATCCGCCACGAGGTTCTGGCTTCGGGACGTCCGGGTGGAGCGGTCATAGTGGACGCCTGGTTCGGAGGGCAGCGGTACGGAATCCTCGATGGGCCTTCCGAAACTTTTTGACATTCCGACTTTTTTTCGATGCGCCCCCGGAAGTGCCAGAGTTCAGGTCAAGCAGCACCCCCGGAAGGATTCGAACCTTCCCTGACGGTTTAGGAATCTGTTGCGGGCGGTCTACCGAAATCGCGTGAGTCGCGCTTTAGCTGGTCAAGTGTGGAAGCGGTTCCAGGCCGTAGCGTCAGTTCGAGCGGGTACCGGACATTTAGATCACAAGAGACGCCCAAAACCTCTTCATGGCTTGGCGATCCCCGACTCAGCTAAAGAGAGGCCGCAGTATCCCACCTACTCGGTCTGTCCGGGATCCCAATTCCTGCGGATCTCCGGACCGCGAAAGCGCGGGCGGGCCTCCAGAGATGCATAGGGCACTTCGAGGTGGGGAAACGACTTGGCGTTGGAGTCCCAGTACCCGTACTTGAGCACGGCCGAGTCACCCTCGGTGACTCCAAACTGGGCGAGCTCACGTCCGTTCCCCCAGTCCGCCGAATACCAGCCGAGGCGTCCTGCGCTGGCGTGGATCTCTTCAAGAGGACGGCGCGTGAGCACGACGAAGACGCCGCTGGGTGCTTCGTCGACGATCCGCTTGAGAAAGTGAGGGCAGTGGACGACAACTCTTTCCTTGGTCAGAAAGGCTCGCCATTGGTCGACGTCGTCGATCCCGAACTCCTCCTCGTCCACGAATCGATGGCCTGTGTCGTCGGCGATGATCTTTGCCGCAATCGTCGTACCTGATCGTTGAGGACCGGTAACCGCGATACAGGAGTGCTCAGCGAGCCGCTCAAACATGGGAGGCCACAATATATGGGAGGCGTTCCGACGTGATACAACCGAATCGACGGACATTAACGTCGGCGCGATCCATGGCAAACGAACCTCGGCCGAGGAGCCGCCATCCCGACTCGATCGGCCCTTCGGATCAGCCTGTGGCGCCCCCGGAAGGATTCGAACCTTCGCACACGGTTTAGGAAACCGATGCTCTATCCCCTGAGCTACGGGGGCGGACGCTGCGCTGATCGGGCTTCCGCCAACGCCACGTCAGATTAGACCTGCTGCGTCGGACCACTCGGCATCGTCCTGCAGACCGGGGCCGTCAGCAACGCGATCGCGGTCCACCCGCTTTCCTCCCTGGGCGAGCACCACCGAGGCGAAGACCGCCGACAGCGCGACCAGCGCGCCGATCTGGGCCAGCCCTCCGAACTCACCGACCCCACTGCTGGGGAACTTCCCTGGATCCAGTGCGACAACGATTGCGGCGCCTGCGTAGGTCAGAGCCGCCAACCAAGGAAGCCAGCGCCTGCCGTTCGCGAACCAGGCCACGAGCACGAGCAGCGGCAGGATCAGGGCGAACACGCCAACCAGCAAGAAGAGCGCAGCCAGCCCGGCGCCGAACGCGATCACGCGCGGCACAGATCGGGTTCCGGTCGCCGCCATCTCTCTGCGCCGTCTGCTCGGCCACAGGGCAAGGCTGCACAAGAGGAGCGCCAGGAGGGCTCCCACCACCAGCACGAGTTGGTACAAGTGGTCCGGACCATACGTGAGGGTCACCGTCCCGCCGCTGCCCCTCGGCAACACCCACGCTTGTTGCCAGCCGTCGATGCGCACCGGCGTCAGAGCGCGACCGTTGAGTTGCGCCTGCCACCCCGGATTGAAGTTCTCCTTGACGACGAGATACGACGGCGCGCCGCTGCCCACCTTGAGCGTGCGCTGCTCCGGTCCCCAGTTCGTCACGTGGACCTCGCGCTGGCCCCCCGGGGACGCCGCGGCCGGGGCCGGTGCGTAGGGGGTCGCACTCGCCGGGGTGAGGGCAACTGCGATCACCTTCAAGAACCCGCCGACGTTGCCGCGCAAGACGTGCGTGCCGGCCGCCAGGGTGACCTGGCTGCCCGGACCGCACCCCGTCAGCTGCAGCTGCTCGTATCCACCCGGGTGGTTGAACGTGCCGGACACCTCGGTGTTGACGCGGGCGCCGTCGATTGTGATCACGGGCCCCTGGCCGCAGCTCATGTGCAACGTCGTCCCCGTGAGCGCCTTCAGTCCGATGAACTTCAACAGAGATACGAGCGACGCACCCGGACGAGCGGTCACCGTGCCCCGCAGGTCGAAGGTTTCCCGCTGTGGCGTGGTGAAGATCCTCACCATGCGCGGCTCGGGGTCGTCACCCGCGAATGTGGGCCCGTACGGCATTCCGGGCTCCGGTGACGTGAACACGTAGAGCGGGGGCCGCGCACCTTGCTCGTCGAATGCGTGCTCCCCGCCCGCGGGCACCGCCTCGGCCTTCTCAACGGTCACTCCCGGGACGGTGAGGTCGCGGATGCCCGCACCAGACGGCACAAGGCCGGTGCGAAGCGGCGGGAGCACCTTCTCGAAAGTGACCTTGAGCCAGGACGACGAACCAGCGGGCGCTCTGAGTGTCTGCCGCGCGCTCGAAGACAGCACGTGCTCGAGCAGCGACCCGCGCGCTGTGCTGACCCTGACCTCCGTCACTCGAGGCGTCTGCGCCGATGCGGTGAGTGCGAGCGTGATGTGGCCGATGTCGCGTGCGCGGCTGAACTCGACGCGGATCCACTGGTCGGCCGAGTCGTCCGTTGCACTGGCTTCCCAAGCCGTGTCGGGGTCCCCGTCGAACGCCGCGGCCGGTTGATCCTCCGGCGACTCGATCAGGTTGTTCGACCCGAACGACGACGATGTGACGTCGTGCACGCCCAGGAATCTGGCCACCGTCTGATCCTGCGCGCCGGGCACGATCGTCCAGCCCACGGCCGCCTGACCCGTTGCGGGGCTCGCCTGGCCGGGAGTCAACACGTAGGTGTCGTTGTCCTGGATGGAGCCGAAGGTGACGCCGACCCGCGGCGCGGTGTCCGTCACGATCCTGGTCTGGTCCTGTGTGGGCACGCCGCCGTCGCCGGCCAGAAAGACGGCACGGTTGCCCGGATCGAGACCGAGCTGGTCGAGCGCGAGGAGACCCGCGGCCCCGCCACTCACGACGACAGAATTCTTCACCGGCACGGTCGTCACCGTCTCGACAGGCTGACGCACCTCGTAGACCTCTACCGCCGCCAGGCGAACGTGCAGTGAGGCGAACCCAAATGCTCGTTGCGGCCCGAACCGCGCCACGCGCGCCAGCCCGGGTGTGGCGGACAGGTTCTGGTACACCTCGAGCGGCGTGGGTGCGCCGGCCTGTGGTGCGAGGTCATTGCGGACCACGAGATAGCTCACGCCGGCCTGCGTGAGGAAGGCGGCGAGCCCAGGGTTCGGCACCTCGTCCGCCAGGACCTGGTCGACCGCATCCATGGTCTCGATGCTGCCGACGGAGCCGTCGGGAATGAGTCCTCGTACGGCCCAGTCCGACGACGACAACCACTGCATGGGTTCGTCGAGCGGCGCTCCCCATGTGTAGAGCCCCTCCGGTGTGCCCGGCACGACCAGGCTCGTGGTCGATCCCGCGTGATCACCCAGCCACGTCGCGGTCGCCTGCCAGTAGCTCGGGGTGGCGGCAAACGAACCCGGAGAATAGAAGTCACCCGACAGGAACGGGAGCGCCGTCGCGGCAACCGCGGCCGCCGCGAGCGGGATCACCAACATTCGGATCCTCACACGACGCGCCTGACGCCCGCGCGCCTGCACCCGGGCCGTGTGCGAGCGGGACAAGAGATGCAGGGTGTGCGCGAGACCGAGGGCCAGCACCAGGTTGAGCATCGGCTGGAACTTCCAGACGTTGCGGAACGCGGCAAGCGAGCCGCTGAGAAGCGACTGCACCGGACCGGAGACCGGCGAGCCGAACAGGCCCGGATACCCGGCGCCGAGGAGCACCGCGCCAACGGCGAGCGTGCCCACCAGCCAGAGCCGCTCCTTCATCTGGCGGTGGGCCAGGCCGAACAGGCCGAGAGCGCTGAGTGCGGCTCCGCCGACGATCATCCACGGCGAGGTCGCCGCGGTCAGGCCGCTCTGCGACGCGGTCGGACCCAGTTGGTCGTAACCCACCCAATACGTCATGCCCCGTAGGACGTTGAAGAGCGACGTCGGTGCGGTTGTCGTCGCGGCCGATTCGGTGAAGGGAAGGAGGTTGAAGCCGTAACGACCTTCGAGCACCAGGCTGCCCGCCCACCATGCGCAGGCGAGGAAGACCGCCAGGACCCACCAGGACAACAGCTGGCGCCGTCGGCTCCCGGGGGACCGCACGACGATGTAGAGGAACGGCAACGGGAGGACGGCGAGCGTGGCTGCGGCGTTGATCCCGCCCATCAGGAGTATGGCCACGCCGGAGCGGCAGGCTGCCAACCGTGTCGATCCCCCGCGTGCGCCCCGGACCAACGGCACGACGGCCCACGGCAGCAGCGCATACGGCAGGAGGTAATCGGTGGTCGCGCCGAGCAGGGTCAGCGGAGGGGCGAACACGAAAGCCAGCGCGGCGACCACGCGGAGCCGCGGCGAGCCCACCTCGAGCGCCTCGGTCAGGCGAACCACGCCCCAGAAGGCGGCCGTCAGGAGTGTCGCCAGCCAGAATCGCTGAATCACCCAGGTGGGGAGGCCCAGCAGATGGCCCACCGCGAAGAACGGCCCCATCGGCAGCAGGTAGCCGTAGGCCTGGAAGGGAACCCCACCGAACTGCTGCTGGGGGTACCACAGATAGAGCGCGTGATGCAGGAAGCTCAGGGGCGCAATGGCGACGTCCAACTTGGTGTCGGCCACGATGCGACCTGGCACCTGCACCAGGCACAGCAGCACGAGTCCGGCCGAGATCCCAGCCAACGTGCGACGGCCGACCGGGGGGTCGTCGTGGGCGTGGCGTTCGACGGCGACCGGCGTGATCTCGGGCAGGAGGAGCGTCGCCGTCACGCCGCGCCCGCCGGTCCCCCGTTCAGGAGAAGGGGCCGGCTCGTCAGCATGATCGAGTGGTGGACCTGCGTGAGGTGCTGTCGGGTCTCCACGTCGAACGACGACTCGATGGCCCCCTCAAGCTTCTCAGGCACGCGGGGGAACCGGCCGGCGTCGAGGGCCCAGGCCAGGCGCGACGGCAACCGCCGCCTCGTCCACACGGCGTCCACGAAAACGAAACAACCGTCCGTCTTGAGGATCCGCCGCGCCTCGGCGAGCGCGCCAATCCAGGCCGCGTCGTCGAGGTGGTGCGAGACGTTCTTCATCAACACAACGTCGACCGAATGATCGAGCAGGCTCAGTTGTGCCGCGTCACCGACAAGCCGTCTGATCGCGCCACCAGTCGGATCGTGTTCCACGACTCGACGGTCAGGGTCGACGCCGATGTAATCCCAGCCCTCGGGCCACAGAGAGCGGGCCGAGGCCGTGCCACCTCCCACGTCGACGACCGTCCCTCGGACCTTTCCCCGGGTGGCTCGGCGGGCCACGGGAAGCAGCGCCGCTGCGGCACGACGACCACCCAACAAGACGGTCTGCATCTCGAAGACCCGCGGATGCGAGACAGCCTTGGCCACGACATTGCGCACCTGGCTCATTGGGTCATTCCTCCCGCCGCAACACGACAGTGAGGTTCCAGGTGATGAGCTCGCGGACGCCCGGCACGTGGACGATCGGCTTGGACCAGCGCGGGTAATAGCGCGGGAACGCGTCGACCAAGCGGGCTCCGCCGCAGTGCCGGGCCCAGTTGAGGACCTCCCCGACGCCGAGCCGGAACAGGCTCTCCCCATAGCGGTTCTTGGGCGGATGGCCCAGCCGTTCCTCGTAGAGGCGGGCCGCGCGCTCGCCTCCGACGTAGTGCCAGGGGGACGTCTCGTGGCCGCCGAAGGGAGACAGCCAATTGGTGAAGGCGACGAAGACGAGGCCGCCCGGGCGCACGACGCGGAGCAGCTCGTCGAGGAACTGCCATGGATCCGCCACGTGCTCCAACACGTTGGACGTGAAACCAATATCGAAACTCGCGTCTGCGATCGGCAGCCGGCAGCCGTCCCCCACCGCGCCAAACCCGAGCAGTCGCCCCGCCTCGGTCATCTCGTCCCACTCGGGCTCGATGAACACGCTCTGGGCGGACCACCTCCGGAAGGCCTCGGCGAAGTACCCGGCCCCGCCTCCCACGTCGAGCATCCGCCGGCCGGCGACGGGCTCGTAGCGTTCGATGAGCGCGATCGTGTCCTCAGCCAGGAGCGCGTAGAAGTGGTCCGGGTCATCGAACTGGGTGCGAAACCCGTGCAGCAGCGTCGCCATGCGTCGGAAGCCGTCGGGCCGGTCGTCTGGGGCTCGCGACGCTGCAGTAGCTCCCCGCGCCACCGGAGCCGCTGGGCGCCGGAGGCGCCGTCGCCTTTTGCTCGGTCGGGCCGCCTCCTCGAGGACGGACTCCCACGAGTCGACCATGCGATCCCAGCCGTAGTGCGTCGTACGCGCCCTGGCGGCCGCACCTAGGCGCGCCCGGCGTGGCGCGTCGGCCGCCAGCGCGACCCAGGCGTCGGCCAGCGCGTCGACGGTGCGGTCATACGGCGCATCCACGACGACGCCAGTGGTGCCGTCGACCACCGAGTCGCGTACGCCCGGGGCGGCGAGGGCCAGTGTTGGGGTGCCGAGCGCGCCGGCCTCCATGATGGCCATGCCCCATCCCTCGTGGTGGGCGCCGTGCACGAGGCACCAGGCCTGGCCGAGCAGGCGCACCTTGTCCTGCTCCTCGAGCCATCCCCCCAGCTCCGCGCCGGGGATGTCGGCGGCCAGGCGCCGGAGACCCGCCAACTCGGGCCCGCTGCCGATGATCACGAAACGGCCGCCTGTGCGCGACGCGACGCTGCGCCAGGCTTCGAGGAGCAGATCGACTCGCTTGTGCGGCACGAGCCGAGCCAGCGCGACGAAGAGGGGCGCGGTCGACTTGTCAGGTAAGGATGCGACGAGGTCGACGCCCGGCTCAACCACCCTGATCCGGGCGGGCTCCACGCCAATGTGCTCGAGGTCCTTGGCTGTCGACGCCGAGACGGCCACGAAGAGCCGGCGGCGGTAAACGGCGGGCATCACGGTGCCTTCGGCCCAACGTGCTAGGCGCGCCGCCGGCGCCGGGAAGCGGGTCCCCCACTGGTCGGTGTGGACGTGGTGGACGAGGCAAACCGACGGACCGTGTCGCCACAGCGGTGAGAAGAAGGGCAGTCCGTTCTCCGTGTCGATGACGACGTCGGCGTCGCGAAAGTGCCGGAGGCAGGTAAACGGGGCGCGCAGGTACTGCGTGTACGTGCCTCCGGCGGCGACGACCGGGTAGGCGCGGGGGCCGACCGGCGCGCCGCACACCAGGGCGACCTCGTGGCCGCGGCCGGCCAGCTCCGAGAGCAGACGGTCCACCAGCCGCTCGGCCCCACCCGCCGAAGGGTGGGCCAGGTCGCGCCAGCTCAGGGCGACGATCTTCACGCGGTTTGCCGGTTCCATCCGCGCTCGGCGCGGCGGGACTCCCAGCCCTCCCGCGGCGCCCGCGTCTCGAGGTCGCCTCGGAGGAGGCGGGACGCGACTACGGGACTGTCATCGTCGTCGTCGAGCCAGCTGAACGGGGCCAGCTCGGTCAGCCGTTCGAACGAGATGGCGTGGCGCTCGACGGTCAGTCGATGGTCCAGTCCGCGCAGACTCGCGGCGACGTCGTACACCTGTTGTGCGCTGCAGAGCGGCAGCAGCACCGTCACCTCGTCCAGTCGGGTCACTGCGAGCGGGTACAAGGGACCCAGCGCGGCCTGGACCGAGCCGACGATCCGCGACGACGAGCGTCGGCGCTCCCCGGGCGCCGCTTTCAACGCGAGTGCGGGCACCGGCGGCCAGTCACGACGCCGACGCAGGTCGACGACGTCGCGGAGCATGAACAGCGGGTCAGTGAGGAGCCGCACCGTGCTCTCGCCGGCCTCGCGCCAGTGGACCGCGACCTCGGATACGTCCATTTGCAACTGCCGGGCCAGGCACAACAACTCCACGTCGAACGCGAACCGCTGCACCTGCATCAGGTGGAACAGAAGGCGCGCCATCGGTGTCCGGAAGGCCTTGAAGCCGCATTGGGTGTCGCGGAACGGAATCTGCGTGAGCGCGCCCACAAGGACGTTGAACGTCCATCCCATGACCCTGCGCCGCGGTCCGTTGGTCACCACGACAGACTCGGCCAGCGAGCGTGACCCGATGGCGACGTCGGACGACTTGACGGCGCGGACCAGATGCGGAATTTCCGTGGGATCGACTGACATGTCGGCATCCATGAACAGCGCGACCGGGGCGGTGGCCGCGGTCATGCCGCAACGGATCGCGGCCCCCTTCCCCACGTTGTCGTGGAGCCGCAACACGCGCAGACGCGGGAAGGTAGCGGCCAGCAGCTCCTCGGCCCGCCGCGCCGTCGCGTCCGTGCTGCCGTCGTCCACGACAATGAGTTCCGTCGTGCAAGGGCAGAGCGCCCCCGTGATTGCCGCGACCTCAAGACGGGCCGCCCGCTCCGCGAGCCGGTCCGCCTCGTTGAACGCAGGCACGACGACGCTCAGTCGAGCGGCGTCACCTTGCACGGTGCCGGCCACGCGACACCCAGGCCGACACGGGGCGCGGTCTTAGCCGCGCCTGGAATTGCGCCCACGACCCCGCGAGCAAGCGGATCCCCATTCCCATTCCTCCAGTTCCCCAACTGCACGACCACCGTACCCCGCGAGTAGCTCCAGTTGCAGCGCGCCCCACCGGAGCGGCCTGTGCTTGCTCACGCGGTCCCGCTCTGAAGGCTCGGTATTGGCATTGCCGATGCAGCCTCCATATCGGCGTGAGCTGAGGGGTCGAAGTGAGCGTCACCAACATCCAACCCGAACGCGATGGTGTCCAGAGTGAAGAAGTCCCGTGTGACCTCGCGCGCTACCGAACCGATCGCGAGGATCATCACTTCGACGAGCGAGTTCGGGGAGGACGAGCGAGTTGAGGACCGCGGGCCGGCACCAGGGTCGGCCGGCCGGATCTCATTCTCTCAGCGGGGCGTGGGGCACGGCCGTGATGACACCGTGAGGCCCGATTGAGGCGGCGTGCACCGCCGCCCTCCCAGGAGGGCGTAAAGTTCTCCCCGGGTACACGGCCTCCGACAGAGGTCGGAGCACGTGCGTTGCGCTTCCGCCGTCAGGCCCGCCGCAAGTTCCGCGCGCCTGCGCACGTTGATCCGATCCAAAAGGAGCCGTCATGACAACTTCCACCTCTGCCCCACCCTTCAAGGTCGCCGACCTCTCCCTGGCCACGTTCGGTCGGAAGGAGATCGAGCTGGCCGAACACGAGATGCCCGGCCTGATGGCCATGCGGGCGGAGTACGCCGCCAGCCAGCCGCTCGCCGGTGCCCGCGTCACCGGCTCGCTGCACATGACCGTGCAGACGGCCGTGCTCATCGAGACCCTCACCGCTCTCGGCGCGCGGGTGCGCTGGGCCAGCTGCAACATCTTCTCGACCCAGGACCACGCCGCCGCCGCGGTCGCGGTGGGGCCCGACGGCAAGACCGACGACCCGAAGGGGGTGCCCGTGTTCGCATGGAAGGGCGAGACCCTCGATGAGTACTGGTGGTGCACCGAGCAGGCGTTGCTGTGGCCTGGCGAGGGAGGACCAAACATGATCCTCGACGACGGCGGTGACGCCACCCTGTTCGTGCACAAGGGCGTCGAATTCGAAAAGGCTGGCGCCGTGCCCGATCCCTCGACCGCAGACTCCGAGGAGTTCGCCGTCGTGCTCGCGCTGCTCGGCCGCAACCTGTCCGAGGACCCGGGCCGCTGGACATCCATCGCCAACGGCATCAGGGGCGTGACCGAGGAGACGACGACCGGCGTGCACCGCCTCGTTGAGATGGCGAAGAAGGGCGAGCTCCTCTTCCCGGCCATCAACGTCAACGACTCGGTGACCAAGTCGAAGTTCGACAACAAGTACGGCTGCCGTCATTCGCTGGTGGACGGCATCAACCGAGCCACCGACGTGCTCATCGGCGGCAAGGTCGCGGTGGTCTGCGGCTACGGCGACGTCGGCAAGGGCTGCGCGCAGTCGCTGGCCGGTCAGGGCGCCCGCGTCGTGGTCACCGAGGTCGACCCGATCTGTGCGCTGCAGGCCGCCATGGAGGGCTTCCAGGTCACGACGCTCGAGGACATCCTCCCCATCGCGGACATCATCATCACCACGACGGGGAACAAGGACATCATCACCGCCAAGCACATGGCGGGCATGAAGCACCAGGCCATCGTCGGCAACATCGGCCACTTCGACAACGAGATCGACATGGCCGGCCTGACCAATACTCCCGGCATCGAGCGGGTGAATATCAAGCCTCAGGTCGACAAGTGGGTCTTCCCCGACGGCCACGCCATCATCGTCCTGTCCGAGGGACGGCTGCTGAACCTGGGCAACGCGACGGGACACCCGAGCTTCGTGATGTCCAACTCGTTCACCAACCAGACCATGGCGCAGCTCGAGCTGTTCACCCAGACCGGGCAGTACGTCAACGACGTCTACGTGCTCCCCAAGCACCTGGACGAGAAGGTGGCGCGGCTGCACCTCGACGCGCTGGGCGTGAAGCTCACGACCCTGAGCCAGGACCAGGCCGACTACATCGGCGTGCCGGTCGAGGGCCCTTACAAGCCCGACACCTACCGGTACTAGAGGCGGGGCGTCAGCCCAGCGCGGCGGTGGCGATCACCGTCCCGCTGGGCGAGACGACCTCGGCGGTCCGGACGTGCTGCGGGTTGACGTGGAGCGCCGCGATCCAGGCGCCGTAGCCATCCTTGGCCACGAACGTCCCGACGTGATGACTGACGCCGTCGGACGTCTCCACGATGCAGTTGACCTTGCCGTGCACGCTCGAGTCGTCCAGCATCATCGACATCCACGGGTGGGCACCGCCGTGTGTCGTCACGCGTCCCACCACCGCGCCGTCCTCGACCAGGTTGGCGGTGGCGACGCCGTGAGCCGGAGAGGCGCTGCGCGTCGGCGACGGTGACAGGCCGAGGCTGAGCCCCACGGCAAGGGCGGCGACGACCGCGGCCGCTGCGAGCGCGCCGGCCACCCAGCGCGGGTGCCGGACGCGGCGGCGCCGGTGACGGACGTCGGCGATGCCCATCTTCTCGAAGAGCCGCACCTCGAACCCCATCGGCGGCTCCACGTCCGGGGCGGCCTGCACCACGGCGTCGGCCGTGCGGGAGAGGAACTCGAGCTCCTCCGCGCAGCGCGGGCAGGATTCCACGTGCGCCAGGACCCGCGCCCGGTCGCGCCCGGTGAGCACACCGAGCGCGAGCTCCGCGAGGTCGTCCTGATGCAGCGTGCAGCCTTGTTCCCTCATGTCATCGCTCATCGCTCACCCCCTCCGAGTGTTCGATCGCCCCGCGCAGGCGGATGAGCGCCGTGCGGATCCGGGTCTTGGCCGTGCCGAGCGGAATGCCCTCCGACTCGCTGATCTCCAGCGCGGTGCGGCCGTAGACGGCAGCCAGGACGACCGCACGTCGCTGCTCGGGCGGGAGCACCTCGAGGGCGTCGCGCACCGTGCGCCGCACGTCCCCTCGCCGGACCGAGTCCTCGGGGTTGTGCTCGTTGCTCCGCATCGCGGACGCCGCAAAGTCGTCGGGATCGGTCGGTACGGCGCGCCGCAGGCGCAGCGCGTCGATGGCCAGGTTGCGCGTGATGGTCAGGACCCACGAGGCCACCGAACCTCGCCTCGGGTCGAACACCGGGGCGTGCTTCCAGACCCGCACCATCGCCTCTTGCGCCACGTCCTCGGCCACGCCGGCGTCGCTGGTCATGGAGTAGGCCAGCCCGAAGACCCGGCGCTGGTAGCGTCGCACGAAGGCGACCGCCGCCGTCTGCTCCCCCAGGGCCATGCCGGCCAGGAGGGCCTCGTCGGACAGCTCGCCCTCGGCCACGTGTGATTCTCCCATCGCCTGGGTATACGGGCGACGCCGTCGGCGGGATTCCGCCGCACGCAGTCGGTGGCCCAATCCCGGGCGTCACCTTCGCCGTATCCCCCACGTGCCTACGGTCGCTCCGCCCATCCACCAGCGGGCACGCCTCCGAATGGATCGTATGCAGGTGCGATGGAGTCTCTTGTGGAGCGGTCCGGGGCGATCGCGCCGGCCCGTCGACCTGGCGGCGATCGCGTCCTTCGTGGTCGGCGGTCTCCTCCTGCTCTGGTCGGCCTACGTCCACTTCCACCTCTGGGACGAGACGGACGGCTACCGCTCCATCGCCACCATCGGACCGCTCTTCCTGCTCCAGTCCATCGCCGGCCTGGTCATCGGCGTCGGCGTGATCGCCGCCCGCCGCCTCTGGACCGCCCTCGTCGGCGTCGGGTTCGTCCTCAGCACCCTGGCCGGCTTCCTCGTATCGGTCACCCATGGCCTGTTCGGCTTCAAGGAGTCCTGGCTGGCCCCCTTCGCACAGCAGGTCTTCGGGATCGAGTTGGCCGCCGTGGTGGTGCTCGGCCTGGCCGCCACCCTGTGCCTGATCGGATCGTCTCCCCGCGCCAGCGCCGGCGTCACCGCCGGCCCTCCGACGTAGGGACCACATCCCGGGCCGGGTCTGCGTCCTATCTCCCGGTTGGGCGCCGGCCCGGCCCCGGTTCCGCTCAGCGAAGCCCGGCGAACAGGTCGTCCTCGGGCACGGGCGCGTGCGTGGTGTCGAAGGCGCGCACGAAGTACTCCGCCCCCATGATCCGCGAGAAGGTCTCCTCGCCCATGGCGAGGAAGAAGATGTTGTCGCTCTGGCTCGCGTGGGCGGCGAGCGACGCGTACTTGCGGCCCGTCACCGCGCTCACGTCGATCCTCGTGGTGACCAGCTCGTCGGGCGTCCCGAAGTCGGGGTTCTCCTCCACCTCCTGCGGGCCCTCGATGCCCGTCTCCTCGAGCAGTTCGCGGAAGCCCTTTAGGGCCGAGCGCGGCATCGCCGTGTAATAGAGCTTGGCCGGGATTCCGGACTGCTGGAGGGCCGCATGCGTGATGCGGTTGGCCTGGATGTGGTCGGGGTGGCCGTAGAAGCCGTTCTCGTCGTAGGTCACCAGCACCTGCGGTCGGTACTGCCGGATCAAGTCGGCCAGCCGGGCCGCAGGCTCTTCCACCGGTGTCCGCCAAAAAGAGCCGGGCGCATCGTTCTGGGGCCAGCCGTCCATGCCCGAGTCGTGGTACCCGAGCATTTCGAGATGGGACACCCCGAGCACCTTGCAGCTCGCTTCGAGCTCGCGACGGCGCAGCGGCACGACCACCTGCTCGTCGTGGCGGGAGTCCTCGGGTTTCACGCCGCCCGGCGCATCACCCAGCTCCCCGTTGGTGCAGGTGACAAGCACGGTCTGCACACCCTCGTCGGCGTAACGAGCCAGGATCCCGCCGGTCCCGATGGCTTCGTCGTCGGGATGGGCGTGGACGGCCATGAGCGTGAGGGGTTCTGCGGACATTCTTGGCAGCGTAGGGGGCGTCGGTGCCCCGCCATCACGTTTGGAGGTTGCCCACCGCAGCGGCCAGCGTTTCGAGCTCGGATCGCCAATCCTCCGGCGGCCCGAGGGGCCGCACGATGAACTTGGAGAAGCCCACCTCCAAGAAGCGTTCGATCATGGCGCGCAGGCCTGACATCCCGACCGGGATGATCTCTTCGAGCGGCCGGCCCCGCGCCCGCCGCGCCAGCGGGGTCGAGGCCAGCGGCGCCAGGTCGGCACCGTCGGGTGCGTAGGCCAGGCTCACCCCGAAGTGTTCGGGACTGATGGCGCGGCCGTGCTCTGCAGCTACCCGGTCGATCACCGCCTTGCCGGCCGCGGCGTCGTCCGGCGTGCAGAACGCGGGGATCCAGCCGTCGGCCAGACGCCCGCAGCGTTCGAGCGCGGACGGGACGTTGCCGCCGAGCCACACGTCGAAGGGGTCCTGCACCGGGCGGGGCGAGACCGAGACATCGGTGAAGGACCCGGCGATGCCCTCGTGGCTCACCACCTCGCCGGCCCAGAGGCGGCGCAGCACGGGGAGCGCGTCGTCCATCAACGCGGCGCGCTCCGCCGTCGGGATGCCGATGGCGGAGCGCTCGCCTCCGAGGGCGAGCCCGGGGACGAACGTGAGCAGGAAGCGCCCGCCCGACAGCTGGTCGAGGGTCCCCACCGCCTTGGCGAGCCAGACCAGATTGCGCCCGGGCAGCAGCATCGTGGTCCCGAGCTTGAGCCCCGGGCAGGCGCCTGCCACCCAGCCCAGCCCGACGAGCGGGTCGGGCCCGGGCCGCGTCAGCACCTCGGGCAACCACAAGGAGTCGAACCCGGTGTCGCCGATGGCGCGACCGAGTCGGGCCAACGCTTCGGGGCCGGCGCTCTCGCCTCCTCCGCTGATGCCGATCCGCACCTTCACGCCGTCGCCTCCGGGGCGTCGGCCAGCGCGTCGACGGCGCGGGCGATGCCGGCGTCGTCGACGTCGTGATGGGTGACGAAGCGCACCGTCTCGGGCGCGATCGCGTGCGCCAGCACACCATGGCCCTCCAGGTGAGCGAGCAGCTTGTCGGCTTGGCCGTGCATGAACGTCACGATGTTCGTGCGGACGCGATCCGGGTCGATCGAACCCGGCCAGCGCTGCGCCACCGCCTCGGCCAGCCGCGCGGCCCGCGCGTGGTCCTCGGGGAGGCGCTCGACCATCTCATGCAGCGCGACCAGCCCGGGCGCCGCGAGCACGCCGGCCTGGCGCATCCCCCCGCCGAGCCGCTTACGGGCGAGTCGTCCTTCGGCGATGACGTCATCGGGGCCGGCGAGGAGCGAGCCGACCGGAGCGCAGAGCCCCTTGGACAGGCAGCACATGACGGTCGTCGCCGCGGCCGCCCAGCGCGCCGCGGGCACTCCGGTCGCCGCCTCGGCGTTGAAGAGCCGCGCCCCGTCCATGTGGATCGGGACGTCGCCGGCCGCCTCGACCAGCGCGCGCAGCGCGTCCTCGGTCCACGCGGCCCCGGAGGCGGCCATGTGGGTGTTCTCGATCGCCACCAACGACACCGCCGGCTGGTGGTGTTCGGCCGCCTGAAGGGCCCAGCGCACCGCGCCCGCATCGAGCATGCCGTCCCCGTCGTCGAGCTCGATGAACTGGATGCCCGCGTTCATCGCCGCCGCGCCGTACTCGTACGCGACCACGTGCTGGCGCCGGCCGGCGACGACGGCCGTCCCCGACCGGCACAGGACACGGACCGCAATCTGGTTGGCCATGACGCCGGAGGGCACGAACAGCGCGGCGGGCTTGCCCACCCGCTCCGCAAAGGCCTCTTCGAGCGCCCGCACCGTCGGGTCCTCGCCGTAGTCGTCGTCGCCCACCTCGGCCTCGGCCATGGCGCGGCGCATCGCGGTCGTGGGGCGCGTCACGGTGTCGCTGCGAAGATCCACCACGTCGGGCGCGCCGAGGGGCACGGGGGGCACTGGTTCAGGTTAAGGGTCTTCCGCAAATCAGATCGCGCGCTCGGCGCATCCCGACTGCGTGAGGAGCCGACCCGGCCCCATATCGGTGATGCCTTAGGCCGCGGCGAGTGTGCCCGCTGCACCGCCGACGGCTTTATGTCGACGTGCCCGCGGCAGCGGCCGGGCCAGCGGCTGCGATCCGCGGGCCTGCCACAGCGCGTCGGCCGCCGCTCCTCTGGCAGTGATCACTTGGGCGGCGTTCACGTCGGCGTGCTCGACGTGGCCGCAGCTCAGACATGCGAAGCGTGACCGGCGACGGTTGGCCGCCTCGGTGTGCCCACAGGCGGCGCAACAGCGTGAGGAGTTCTTCGCGTCGACCAGGTAGACCCTGCGCCCAGCCTCTTCCGCTTTCACACAGATCCAGTGGCCCAGTCTCCCCAAAGCCGCCTCTTGGAGGCTTCTATTCAGTCCTGACTTGGCTGCCACTCCTCTCCCCGGTCGCGCGATCGTCCCTTTGGCCGATCCGGGTCATGTTGACGAGTTTGAGGTCCTCGAGGGCGACCACCTGGTAGCGGGCGACGATCTCGATGGCGAGGTGGCGGGCCCAGTTCTCCGAGCGGGCCCGGGCCCGTCGGTACTCCTTGGCGATGGCCCGGTTGAGTTTCTTGGCGGCGGCGGGGTCCTTCGCCTCGTGCTCGCGACGACGGCTGAGTTCGGCGATGGTGGCGCCGGCGCGGCGCACGAAGGGTGGGCAGCGCACCAAGGTGCCGTCGGGCAGGGCGGCGGTGACGGTGATGCCGCGGTCGACGCCACCCACCTGGGCGTTCTTCGGGAGCGCCTTGGCGGCGACGCCACGAAACCCGACGCTGGCCCGCCAGGCTCCCGAGCGGGTCCGCGTGATGGTGAGGGTCCGCGCCGCTCCGCCACGATCGACTAGTCGGCGTAGCTGCGCCGCCGCCCGCTTGGAGAGCGCCAGCTCGCCGATGCCTTGGATGTAGAGCGAGCATCTCGGGGCGCGGCGGTGTGCAGTACCCGGGACGGGAGCCAGACCCCGCAGCTTCCAGCTCACCGGCTCGTCGTAGAAAGCGGTGGCCAAGCGCCGGGCCGACTTGAAGCGCGGGTAGCCGGGCACCTCACCAGAGGCGACGCGCCGGAAGAAGGAACTAAAGGCCTCGTCGACTCGGGTGATGGCGCCACGTATCGGTTGGATGCCGAACTGCGTCGCCTGGGGGTGGTCCTCGCGCAAGGTCGCGATCTCGTTGAACTGGTCGAAGCGGCGGATCGCGACCCGGCCCAGGCGCCAGGCGTCACGTCGGTGCTGGAGTGCTCCGTTGTAGATGTCGCGCGACCACCCGAGCAGCGCGCCGAGGGCGCGGGCCTGGGCCCGGGTGGGCTGCAAAGCGACGGTGGCCTTGCGCACCAAGGTGGTGTCTGTGCCATCGACGACGAGCTTGGCCGGACCAACATTCACGGCATTTCGGCCAGAGGCGATCACATTTCCCACTGTGCCCAGGGTTGTGACATGGCAGATCGCTTCGTCGGCCGCGAACTCGAGTCAAGGTGTTCCGCGCGATCAAACATTTGGCGAAACCTAACGGCGCCCCGTTAACCTGCCCCGATGACCACCCTGCCCTCCCCGCACGGTCCCGACGCGGTCACGCTGCCGAGCGGGCAGGGCAGTATCCACGAACTGCTCGGCGTCGAGGTTCTCGAGGCCGGTCCCGAACGCGTGATCATGCGGCTTCCGGTCGACTGGCGGGTGCACCAGCCCTACGGGATCCTCCACGGAGGCGTCTCGGCCCTGCTCGCCGAGTCGGCCGCCAGCTTCGGGGGCGCCCTCGCCGCCGGGCCTGACCGGAGCGTCGTGGGGATCGAGCTGAGCGCCAGCCACCTCCGGTCGCTGCGCGACGGTCACCTCACCGCCGAGGCGACGCCGGTCCGGGTGGGCCGCACCGTCCAGGTCTGGCGGATCGTCCTGACCGACGACGACGGGCGCGCCATCTGTGAGTCCCGCTGCACGCTCGCCGTCCTGGGGGCACCGGGCGGTGCGACCGGCGCGGTGATCCGGCCGGGCGATTCGGAATAGGCAGGCGCTCGGCACCGGCGTACTATGTCGGTGTGACCCAGGTGGGAAGTCGGCCGCTCCGCCCGTCCCTGGGCCTGATCCTCCCTCCCACTACGCAGGGAGAACTCGTCGCGAACGACGGTACTACCTTGAGTACTACCGACAGTGCGCCCGAGCTAACGGAGCTGTGCCGGCGCGCCGAGGCGACCGGAGCCGACTCGCTATGGGCGGTCGACCACCTCTACTGGCCCCACCCGATCAACGAACCGCTGACGACGCTGGCGGTGGCCGCCACGGCGACGACCCGACCCCTGCTCGGCACCTGCGTCCTCCAGCTGCCGCTGCGCCGTCCCTCGGTGGTGGCGAAGCAGGCGACCGCCCTCCAACTCCTCTCGGGCGGCCGCTTCGTCCTCGGGGTCGGTGTCGGCATCCACGAAGGTGAGTACGTGCGCGCCGGGGTGGACTTCCACCACCGCGGCCACCTGATGGACGAGGGCGTCGCCCGGGTACGCCAGGCGTGGCTCGCGGAGAAGACCTCGGACTACGTGATGGAGCCGTCCGCCGCCCCGGTGCCCGTCTGGTTCGGCGGCTCCAGCGAGGCGGCCCGCCGCCGGGCCGCCGTGATGGGCGACGGCTGGATCCCGCTCTTCCTCACGCCCGACGACTACGCGACGGCCCTCGTGTCGCTGCGCCGTGAGACCGCGGCGGCCGGGCGCGACCCCGACGCCGTGACGCCGGGCGTCGTCGTATTCGCCTGCGTCGGTGACGACGATGCGCACGTGCGAGGGGCGGACTGGCTCTCGAACATGTACCGGCTGCCGCCGAAGGCGTTCGCCCGCCACCTGGCGGCCGGCTCGCCCGAGACGTGCGCCGAGCGGCTCCATCTCTACGGCGAGGCGGGCGCCCGCCACATCGTCGTGATGGTGGCCGCCTCGCCGGCGATCGAGCACTTCCGGCAGTTGCGCGCCGCGTTCGCGCCCGAGGAACGCGTCCTGGCCGGAGCACCGGCGTGAGCGGGCACCCGACGGAGGTCGCGATCCTCGGCACCGGGATGACGGACATGAGCCGGCGCGACCTCGACCCCGAGACCATGACCGAGCAGGCCGTCGGGGCGGCGCTCGGCGATGCCGGCCTCGCCCCGTCCGACGTCGGCCTCGTGATCATGGGCAACGCCATGGGGGGGCGGCTGAGCGACCAGGGCTGTGTGCGCGGCCAGACCTGGGTGCGCAAGCTCGGCTTCAGCGACGCCGCTGTGATCAACGTCGACAACTCGTGCGCCGGGGGCAGCTCGGCGCTGCACCTGGCGACCATGGCCGCCGGGGTCCAGGACCGGCCCGTCCTCGCCCTCGGCGTCGAGAAGATGTGGACGGGTAACCGGGCCGAGACGATGGCGGGGATCGAGGACGGCTTGCCGACCGCGTACCGCCTCGACCTGCACGCCCAGCGGGAGACCGAGGACAACCCCGCCGGCAGCATCCTGATGGGCCTCAACAACCGCTGGGCCCTCCAGCTGATGAAGGAGACCGGCACGACGCTGCGGCAGATCGCGTCGGCGGCCGTCAAGGCATTCGACCACGCGGCGCGGAACCCGTTGGCCCAGTGCCAGCGCACCGTGACCGTCGACGAGGTGCTCGAGTCGCCTCAGGTCGCGGGCGTCCTCACCCGGCTCATGTGCAGTTCGTTCACCGACGGGGCGGCGGCGGTGATCGTCGGCGGCCCGGCCGTGGCCGCGCCGGCCGCCGCGCCGCGCATCGTCGGATCGGTGGCCCGCTCGGGGAACGGCCTCATCGACTACCACGACCGGCTGACCCAGACCGCAGAAGCGGCATGGGAGGTCTTCGGCTGGGGCCCCGGTGACGTCGACATCGTCGAGATGCACGACGCGACGGCGGCCGAAGAGCTCTACGCCCTCGAGTCGCTCGGCTTCTTCGGCCCCGGAGAGGCCGGCCCGGCCACCGAGGCGGGCGCCACCCGCGTGGACTCCGCCGGACTGGTCGTGAACCCGAGCGGTGGGCTGGTGGGACGCGGGCACCCGCTCGGCGCCACCGGCCTGGCGCAGGTGGTCGAGTTGGCCACGCAACTCTCCGGCCGCGCCGGCTATCGCCAGGTGCAGGGGCCACGCCTGGGCGTCGCCGTCAACACGGGCGGGATCATCTACGGGGATGCCGGGTTCGTCGGCATCCACGGAGTCCGCGCCGGGGATGCCGCGTGAAGGGGATCCGGATCACCGGTTGGGGCATTGCAGTACCCGACAAGGTGGTCACGAACGACGACCTCGCCGTCCGCCTCGATACGAGTGACGAGTGGATCGTCGAGCGCACCGGGATCCGCGAACGGCGCATAGGCGGCACCACCAGCGGCCTCGCCATCGAGGCGGCGCAAGCGGCTCTGGCTCGTGCCGGCAAGACGGCCGACGAGATCGACAACCTGGTGCTGGCCACCACCACGCCCGATGGCGTGGTGCCGGGTTCCAGCCCCACCGTGCAGAACGGCATCGGCATGCACGGCGGCGCGGTCGACCTCAACGCGGCCTGCTCGGGCTTCGTCTATGGCCTCGTCGCCGCGGCCGGACTCATCGCAGTGGGCTCAGGTCCGGTGCTGCTCATCGGCTCCGAGACGCTCACCCGCATCACCGACATGGACGACCGCAAGATCGCCATCCTGGTCGGCGACGGCGCCGGGGCGGTCGTCGTCGAAGCGGTGGACGGCCCGGGTGCCCTGCTCAGCTGGAACCTGAACGCCGACGGCTCGCTGCGGCACCTGCTCAAGTGCGACCACGGAGGCACGCTCTACATGGACGGTAAGGAGGTCTTCCGCCGCGCCGTCCGGGTGGTCGTCGAATCGGCCGAGCGCGCCATGGCCGACGCCGGACTCGGTCCCGACGATATCTCGCTGATGGTGCCGCACCAGGCCAACCTCCGCATCATCCAGGCGGCGGGCCAGCGTCTGGGCATCCCCGAGGAGCGCACGGCGATCGTGATCGACCGCTACGGCAACACGTCCTCGGCCTCGATTCCGCTCGCACTCAACGACGCCCTCGACCACGGCCGCGTCCACGAGGGCGACCATCTCTTGCTGAGCGGATTCGGCGGCGGGATGACGTGGGCCAGCGCGATCCTGCGCTGGACCACATGAGCGGACCGGACGGCGCGGACCTGCCCCTGGTCATCCTGGCCGCCGGACGCGCCAAGCGCTACGGCGGCTGCAAGCCGCTGGCGCCGGTCGGCCCGCATGGCGAAGCGGTCATCGACCTGGTGGCCTCCGACGCGCTGGCCGCTGGGTTCTCCACCGTCGTGCTGGTGCTCGGCCCGAGCACCGGGCCCGCCATCCGCTACCACGTCGACCGCACCTGGCCCGGTGCGGTCGACGTCCGCTTCGCCGTCCAACCCGAGCCCCGCGGCACCGTCGACGCCGTCCTGAGCGCCTCGGAGTACGTCGGCGACGCGGCGTACGGGGTGGGCAACGCCGACGACGTCTACGGGACAGCCGGCTGTGCGCTCTTGGCCCGGCACCTGCGCGCCCAGCGCGACGCCAACGCTCTGGTCGGGTACCGCCTGGCCGACGCCATCATTGGCTTCTCCCCGGTGACGCGCGGCATCTGCCGGGTGGACCAGAATGGCCGCCTCCTCGGCGTGGACGAGCGGCGACAGGTCAGCGCCCTGCCCGAGGGCGGCTTCGCCGCCGGCGACGGGCTCGAGCCGGCAACGCTGCCAGGCGATGCCCGGGTCTCAATGAACCTGTGGGGCTTCAGCGCGGGATTCCACAAGATCCTCCATGCGGCCATGGACGGCGCACTCGACGCCTCCGAGGAGAAGGAGATCCTGCTGCCCGAGGTGGTGGCGCAGTCGCTCGGGACCTGCTCCTTCGACGTGCTGCCGGCCGAGGGCCGCTGTGTCGGCGTGACCCACCCCGACGATCTTGCCCTGGTACAGGCCGAGTTGAACCGCCAGATCGCCTCGGGGGAACGGCCCGCCGGGCTCTGGCCGTCCCTGCGCTGAGCGGTCCGGCCTGAACCCGCCGGCCGAGCCGACCTGCGGCGCTCATCCGTTTCCCAGGCGATCGGGCGCGGGGGTTGGCCGGCACGAGCGTTACCGCTACATGGGGAGCGGAGCGGCAGAAGTGGGTCCGGACGCGACGCAACCCCGAGTAACCGTTCGGCCGAAGCCTCCCGTGCTCCTCGGGGTCGCGTCCACGATGACCCGCTGGCACCAGGCGGTTGTCGTGTCGGACAACACCCGCCTGAGCCGGCCTCGGCGACTCCAGGGAAGCCACCGTGACGCACCACGGACCATCTCTGTGCGGAGCTTCTGGCCCACTCCGGTCACGCTCCCCTTGCGGGGCTCGCTCCCATCCCTCGATCCCGCCTTGCAGCGTTCTCTCGGCTTCCCGCCGTTCTGCCTTGCGGCTTCCCTTTGGGCTTCCCTCGCTCCCACCTTGCGGCGGTCGCTTGAGGTTCGGCGGGCTTTCGTCTCCGAACTGACGCCACCTTGCGCCTCCCGTCACGCAAGGTCAATGGCGGTTCGCGAAATCCAGATGTTCTCCCCATCTTTCTCCCCACTATCCCCAAGAGCCGCCTCCGCTGTCCCCAGTTCTTCCCCATGCTGAGCCCGGCGCACCTCGGGGCAGCGCACCGCCGGGCGGCACTCGCCGTCGGCCTGGCGGCGGTCGTCATCGCCGTCGTTATCGGTGTGGGGGCCATCTCCTTGGGCACCCCGAACGCAGGGGCCGGCTCTGCCCGCGAGGCGGGGGTCGGCCGCGAGGCGCACGTCGGGCGCGTTTCCCTGCTCACGCCCGCTTCCACACTCGGCTCGGCCGTCGGGGACACCGCGCTCGGGCTGCGGACCTCCTACTACCAGCCAACCCTGCTCACCGACCCGTCCAACCCCGGCATCATCATCAACTCGGGACCGGATGAGCCGGACCCGTTCATCATCCAACAGGGTGGCCGCTACTACCTCTTCACCTCGCAATCGGGCGTGCTGCAGAACGTTCCGGTTCAATCCGGAACCAAGGTCGGCGATTGGGGACCGGTGAGTGACGCCCTCCCCGATTCGCCCGCGTGGGCCGTCCCCGGCTTCTTCTGGGCCCCCGACGTGGTCAAGTTCGGCAATCACTACATGCTGTACTTCACCTCGAAGCTGAAGAACTCCAACCCTCCCACTGTCTGCATCGGCGAGGCCATCAGCACGGCCGTCGCCGGGCCTTACATCCCTACGCAGAGTCCTTTGATCTGCCAACTGTCCCTGGGCGGTTCCCTTGACCCACGCGTCTTCGTCAATTCCGACGGGGCGCCTTCCATCGTGTGGAAGTCGAACCAGAACGCCCTGACCCCTGCGACGACGACACAGATCTGGAGTCAGACCCTGAGCACGGATGGCACGCACCTGACCGGGCAGCCGACGGTGATCTTCGAACCTGACGAGCCCTGGCAGAACGCGATCGCCGAGGCTCCGCAGCTCGTCCTCGTGCAAGGGACGTACTACCTCTTCTATTCGGGAGGGTGGTTCAACCAATCCAGCTACGCCATCGGTGTGGCCCGGTGCAGCGGCCCGATGGGCCCGTGTCACGACACCTCGCCGACGCCGCTCCTGGCCTCGAACGCACAGGGCCAGGGACCCGGCGAGGAGTCCGTGTTCGCCAATGCCGTCGGTATCTGGCTGCTCTACACGCCCTCGCGCTCCACGCTGCCTCTCCCGGGACCGCCCCGGCCAGTGGCCATGGCGCATCTCGGGTTCGGTCCGGACGGCCCCTACTTGGCGGCCCCGTACCAGACCTGACTACAGCGGCGTGACGTAGGCCCCGGAGATCCCGCCGTCGACGAGGAACGTCGACGCAGTGATGAAGGACGAGTCCTCGCTGGCCAGGAACGCCGCCGCGGCCGCAATCTCCGACGCCTCGCCGAAGCGCCCCATCGGGATGTGCACCAGGCGCCGGGCCGCGCGCTCGGGGTCCTTGGCGAAGAGTTCCTGGAGTAACGGCGTGTTCACCGGCCCGGGACAGAGCGCGTTCACCCGCACCCCTTGGCGGGCGAACTGCACGCCGAGTTCGCGCGACATGGCCAGCACGCCGCCCTTGCTCGCGGTGTAGCTGATCTGGCTGGTCGCCGCGCCCATCACCGCCACGAACGACGCGGTGTTGATGATCGACCCTTTCCCACGGGCCAGCAAGTGGGGCAGCGCGTGTTTGCAACACAGGTACACCGAGGTCAGGTTCACCCGCTGTACGCGCTCCCAGGCGTCGAGGCTGGTCTCGAGGATGGAGTCGTCGTCGGGCGGGCTGATGCCGGCGTTGTTGCAGCAGATGTCGATACCGCCGTATCGGGCGGCCACCTCGCCGTATAGCGACTCGACCTCGCCCGAGGACGTCACGTCGGCCCCCACGAACATGCCGTCCACGCCGGCGGCGACCGCGCCGCCGGCGTCCTCGTCCAGGTCGACCACGGCCACGCTGGCGCCCTCGGCCGCGAAGCGCTCGCACATGGCGCGCCCGATACCGCTGGCACCACCGGTGACGACGGCCACCTTGCCGGCAAGCCGGTAAGCGTAAGGGATGGGGTCGGTCATGTCACTCCTTCGTTCCGGTGTTCCGCCGCTTCGTCGTATTCAGGTGGGCCTGTCCGTCATTCCGAGCTGATGAAGACGTTCTTCACGTCGCTGAACGCGTTCAGCGCGTCCGGACCGAGCTCGCGACCGATGCCCGACTGTTTCATGCCGCCGAACGGGGTCCAGTAGCGCACGGACGAGTGCGAGTTGACCGACAGCGTGCCTGTCTCGACTGCCCGCGCCACGCGAAGCGCGCGCCCGATGTCGCGCGTCCACAGCGACCCTGAGAGGCCGTACGGCGTGTCGTTGGCCAGGCGCACCGCGTCGGCCTCGTCGTCAAACGGGACCACGACGACGACCGGACCGAAAATCTCCTCGACGGCGACGCGGGCATCGGGTGCGACGGGCGCCAGCACGGTCGGGGCAAACCAGTTGCCGGCTCCGTCGGGACACGACCCGCGCACTGCGACCGGCGCGTCCTCGGGCACGAAGGACGCTACGCGGGCCAGGTGCTCAGCCGAGATGAGCGGCCCCATCTCGCTCGACTCGTCGGTCGGGTCCCCGACGACCACGCCCTGCACGGCCGGCTCGAGCAGCGCCATGAAGCGGTCGTAGGCCGTGCGCTGGACCAAGATGCGCGAGCGGGCGCAGCAGTCCTGCCCGGCGTTGTCGAAGACGCCGTAGGGTGCCCGGGCCGCGGCCAGCTCGAGGTCCGCGTCGGCGAAGACGATGTTGGCGGACTTGCCGCCCAGCTCGAGCGTCACCCGCTTTATCTGCTCCGCGCAGCCCGCCATGACGGCACGTCCGACCTCGGTGGAGCCGGTGAAGCAGACCTTGCGCACGGCCGGGTGGGCGACGAAGCGCTCGCCGACAACGCTCCCCTTCCCCGGGAGAATCTGCAGGACGTCGGGCGGCAGCCCGGCCTCGAGGGCGAGCTGACCGAGGCGCCGAGCGCTGAGCGGGGTCAGCTCCGCCGGCTTGAGCACCACGGTGTTGCCGGCAGCCAGCGCGGGAGCAAAGCCCCAACCGGCGATCGCCATCGGAAAGTTCCAGGGCACGATGATCCCGACCACGCCGAGGGGCTCGTGGAACGTGACGTCGAGGCCGCCCGGCACCGGAATCTGCCGGCCGCCGTGGCGTTCCGGGGCGGCGGCGTAGAACTCCAGGACGTCGCGCACGTTGCCCGCCTCCCAGCGGGCGTTGGCGATCACGTGACCCGCATTGGCCACCTCGAGGGCGGCCAGCTCCTCGAGGTGCGCATCCACGGCCGCGGCGAAGCGCCGGAGCAGTCGGGCGCGGTCACTGGGTGCGACGGCCCGCCAGGCCGGGAAGGCCGCCTCGGCGCGATCGATGGCGGCGTCCGTCTCTTCTCCCGACAGGCCCGGCACAGTCTCGATCACCTCACCGGTGGCTGGGTTACGTAGGTCCATGGGGGGATCTTTGCCGAAGTCGGGCCACCCCTTCGACGGGCGGACCGGCCGGCGGCGCGGCGACGCCGGTACAGTGCGGGCCGTGCCCGAGCCCGCCGTCCCGCCCGCCGTGCAATTCAATCTGGCCAAGGCGTTCGACGCCCTCGTCGAGCCACTGGCCGACCGAGAGTGCATCGTGTGGCGGGACCGCCGCCTCACCTACGCCCAGGTGGCCGAGCGCTCGCACCGGCTGGCCTCGTACTTGCACGGCCGGGGCCTCACCGTACAGCGGGAACGGCCCGAGTTGCGCGGCTGGGAGTCGGGGCAGGACCACGTGGCGCTCGCGCTCTACAACGGCAACGAGTACCTCGAGGGCATGTTGGGCTCCTACGCCGCCCGCGTGGCCCCCTTCAACGTCAACTACCGCTACGTCGGCGAGGAGCTCCGCTACCTCCTCGACGACGCCCGGCCGCGCGCGCTGATCCTGCACTCCTCGCTCGCCCCGACCTTCGCCGAGGTGCTGCCCACCCTGAAGGAGGCGCCCGACGTGCTGCTCCAGGTCACCGACGATTCGGGCCACGACCTCCTCCCCGGGGCGGAGTGGTACGAGGAGGCCTTGGCCAAATCCTCGCCCTCCGGCGCACCGGTCGTGCCCTCCCCCGACGACCTCTACATCCTCTACACCGGGGGCACGACGGGCATGCCCAAGGGCGTGCTGTGGCGCCAGCACGACATCTTCATGGCCGCCATGGGCGGACGGAAGGTCGGCACGTGGGAGATCGTGACGAGCTACGAGGCGTTGACGGAGCGGCTCGGCGAGAGCTTCCCGCTCAAGCTGTTGGTGCTGCCGCCGCTCATGCACGGCGCGGCGCAGTGGGCGTGCTTCATGCTCATGGCCCAGGGGGCGACGCTCGTGTTCCCCGACGACACGCGCCGGGTCGAACCCGACGACGTGTGGTCGACCGTCGAGCGGGAGAAGGCCAACACCATGACGGTCGTGGGCGACGCCATCTTGCGGCCGCTGCTCATGCAGCTCGACAAGAAGAGCTACGACCTCTCCTCGTTCTTCGCCGTGGGTAACGGCGGCGCCCCACTCACGCCGGCCGTGCGGGCCATGGCGGTCGAGCGGCTGCCCAACCTGATCATCTCGGACTCGGCCGGCTCGTCGGAGACGGGGGCGCAGATGCACGTCACATCCGCCGATGGCATCGACGTCGGCACGTTCATCCCGGGGCCGGGCACCGTGGTGGTGGACGAGGAACTGCGCCACGTGCTGCCGCCCGGCCACGAGGGCAACGGCTGGCTGGCCCAGACGGGGAACGTGCCGCTCGGGTATCTCGGTGACGAGGCCAAGACGGCCCGCACCTTCCCGGTGATCGACGGCGTCCGCTATTCCATCCCCGGTGACCGGTCCCGCCACCTGGCCGACGGCTCGATCCAGTTGCTGGGGCGCGACTCGGTCACCGTCAACTCGGGTGGCGAGAAGATCTTCGTCGAAGAGGTCGAGCGCGCCATCGCGGGGCACCCCTCGGTGGCCGACGTCGTGGTGACGGGCCGCCCGTCGGAGCGCTGGGGCTCCGAGGTGGTGGCGGTGGTGCAGCTGGCCGAGGGCGCGGTGGGCGACGACGCCTCCATCGTCGAGCACGCCTCGACCCACATTGCCCGCTACAAGCTGCCCAAGCAGGTGGTGTTCGTGGAGCGCATCCAGCGCTCGCCCTCGGGCAAGGCGGACTACCGCTGGGCGGCGGAGACCGCCGTCAAGGAGGCGTAGCCCGCCCGTGCCTGCGGCGACGGGGCCGGTTGTCGCGACGGCTCGCCTCGTCTTGCGACCGTTCGACGACATGGACAGAGCCCCGTTCTTCGCGCTGAACACACACCCCCTCGTCATGGAGTCGCTGGGCTCGTCGCCCACGCAGGCCGCGAGCGACGACATGGTCGAGCGCTATTCGGCCGAGATGGCCCGAGAGGGTTGGGGCCTGTGGGCCGTGACGAAAGCGGGCGAGGGCGGGGCGTCCTTCGTCGGAATGGTGGGCCTGCACCGGGTGCGGCCCGAGCTGCCCTGTGCCCCGGCCGTGGAGATCGGCTGGCGGCTCCACCCGGACCACTGGGGCCACGGCTACGCCACCGAGGCGGCGGCGGCCTCCCTGCGCTTCGGCTTCGAAGAAGGAGGGCTGAGCCAGGTCGTGGCCTTCACCACCACGATGAACACCCGCTCCCAGGCGGTGATGGAACGCATCGGCATGCGGCGCGACGCCGCCGGGGACTTCGACCATCCCTCGGTGTCCGAGGACAGCCCCTTGCGCCGCCACGTGCTCTACCGGGTGACGGCGCCCGATGCGGGTGCGACAGGAGCCCCGCGCTCGGAGTCACAAGAACGCCGTACGGTGGCGCCATGAGCGCGAAGAGCACCACGGACGACCTGCGGCGTTGCGACTGGGCGGGCAGCGACCCCGAAATGGTGGCGTACCACGACACCGAGTGGGGCGTGCCAGTGCACGACGACCCTACCCATTTCGAGTTCCTCGTCTTGGAGGGCGCGCAGGCCGGCCTGAGCTGGTCGACCATCCTCAAGCGGCGGCCCGGGTACCGCAAGGCCTTCGCCGCCTTCGACGCCGCGAAGGTGGCGCGCTTCACGCCGGCCAAGGTGGACAAGCTGCTCACCGACATTGGCATCATTCGCAACCGGGCCAAGGTGGAGGCGACCGTGCGCAACGCGCGGGCCTTCCTCGAAGTGCAGGACGAGTTCGGCTCGTTCGACGTCTACCTCTGGGGCTTCGTGGGCGGGCGCACCATCGTGAACAAGTGGCGGCGCACGGCGCAACTGCCGCCGACCTCGGCGGAGTCCGAGGCGCTGAGCAAGGACCTGAAGCGGCGCGGCTTCGGCTTCGTCGGTCCCACGGTCTGCTACGCCCACCTGCAGGCGGCCGGGCTGATCAACGACCACCTGGTCGGGTGCTTCCGCTACGCCGAGCTCACAGGGTCCGCGCCATGACGATGCGGGTGCCGTAGCGCGCCATGACGGGCTCCTCGGGGGAGAGCCCGTGCGCCACGAGCCAGTCGTCGGCGGCCCCCACCTCGACGAAACCCTCGGAGGCATAGAAAGGGCCGTTCCAAGGGATGTCGCGGTAGGTGGTCAGGGTGAGCTCGGGATAGCCGCGAGACGCCGCCCACTCCAATGCGGCGCGCAGCAGGGCCCGGCCGAGGCCGCGCCGCCCGTGGTCCGGGTGGACCGAGAGCTGCTCGAGGTGCGCCCCGTCGCCGAACGCGTCGATGCGGCACAGACCGACGGGCGGGACGCCCGCCACCAAGACGACCAAGGCGGCGGCAAAGTCCTCGGGAGCCCCGGGGCCGGGGAAGGGACCATGGTCGAACGGCTCGAACATGGTGTCGGCCACCGCTTCGAGCGCCGGCAGCAAAGCGAGCTCGTCCGGGCGGACCGGCCGGATGGCCTCCTCGGCGTCCACCATTCCGACGGTAGCGTGACCGCCCATGCGCGCCGTCGTCTGCAACGAGCTCGGTCCCCCATCACTGCTCCGCGTGGAGGAGCGCCCGGACCCCGAGCCGCGGCGAGGACAGGTCGTCGTCGACGTCGAGGCCGCCGGCGTGAATTACGTGGACGCGCTGTTCGTGGCCGGGGAGTACCAGATCAAGCCGCAGGTGCCCTTCGTGCCGGGGACGGAGTCCGCAGGTACCGTGTCGGCGGTGGGCGAGGGGGTCGAGGGCCTCGAGGTGCGCCAGCGGGTCCTGGTGTCGGCGGGCCTGGGCGGCTTCGCCACCAAGGTGGCGGCGTCGGCGTCCGCCGTCACCGTGCTGCCCGACGTGCTCGACGCGCCGAGTGCGGCGACCTTCACGCAGAGCTACAGCACCTGCCTCTATGCGTTGCGTGACCGGGCTCAGGCCCAGGCGGGCGAGACCGTGCTGGTACTCGGCGCAGGCGGCGGCGTCGGGCTGGCCGCCATCGGCGTGGCTCGGGCGCTCGGTTGCCGGGTGCTGGGCGTGGCGTCGACCGAGGAGAAGCGAGCGGCGGCCGTGGCGGCGGGCGCCGAGGCGGTGCTGGACCCGGCCGCCGAGCCGGTGAAGGACGCGGCCCGTTCGTGGGCGGGCGGCACCGGCGTCGACGTGGTGATCGACCCCGTGGGTGGGGCGCTGGCCGAGCCGTCGCTACGGGCGCTCGGCGACCGCGGGCGCTATTGCGTGATCGGCTTCGCGGCCGGCGACATTCCGACCATCCCGCTCAACCAGGTGCTCTTGCGCAACCGCACCGTCGTGGGGATCGACTGGGGCATCTGGGCCATGCAGCATGCCGACGAGCAGCATGCGTTGTTGGGCGACCTGCTGGTGATGGTGGCCGACGGCCGCATCGAGCCGGTGAGGCCGAACGAGTACCCACTCGACGACGTGGCGCGGGCGCTCGAGGATCTTCTCGGGCGGCGCGTGGTGGGGAAGATCGCTCTCATTCCTTGAGCGGATGACGATCGTCCGCTTCGGTCACCTTCGTGTCCGATACGAACGGCCTGATCTGGCAGCGACTAGAGCAGGACGGACTAGGTGGTCGATCGAGCAATGCTCAACGGACTGTCTCCGAGCTAGGGTCCACGGCGGCGAGAAAGGCCATACACGGTGGAGGGAGATTGGGATGGCACGGTCAATCGTTCGGATTCTTCTCATGTGCCCCTTAATTTTGGGCAGCCTTGCGGCCGTTAGCTCCTTGAGCACCGATGGGGCAGGCGCAACGAGTCCGACGCCATACACAGTCGCGCTCGTCAGTTGCTTCGAGACTTATTCGGCGCAGTTCGGCGTCTCGTACCAGGTGCGCGTCGATGTCGATGCCTACAACCTCCCAGCAACGGCGGATGGGTACACCCTCGGACCCTCTGGGAGCGGAGTTGCTATTGCGAACACGCACTTCTATCTCTATCCCGATGGCTACAGCTATGGGGCAGTCAACCCCAGCCAAATGAACATTTCGAACGGGCAAGGTTGGGGCGCCAGCGATGTGGACGCATCGAATGCAGGCCCATTCGGGGCTGTGTCCGGGTGGAACGTGACGGTGCTGTACAACGCGCCCGGCGGCCCGATAGCGGGACAAGACTCAGTGACATCGGTTCATGTGACGGTCCCGAGCCCCTCGCAGTGTGGGACCTCAAACGCCACCTCGGCGAGTGCCATTCCAGGGACATCGACCGGATCGATCGTGGGAATGGCGTCCACTACGGATGGCGGGGGGTACTGGATGGTTGGCTCTGACGGCCGGGTCTACTCGTATGGCGACGCCTCGAACTTCTACGACCAGAACAGCGGAAGTGACTATCTCGTCTTGAACAAGCCGATCGTCGGCATGACGGCGACGCCCGACGGCCACGGCTATTGGCTTGTCGCGTCCGATGGGGGCATATTCGCCTATGGCGACGCCGCGTTTTACGGCTCAACCGGCGGAATGACCCTTAACAAGCCCATCGTCGGCATGGCCGCGACCGCCGACGGCAAGGGCTATTGGCTGGTGGCGTCGGACGGCGGCATTTTTGCCTACGGAGACGCCCAGTTCTACGGATCGACGGGCAGCATTCAACTCAACCAGCCGATCGTAGGCATGGCGGCCGACGGGGTCAGCGGAGGGTACTGGCTCGTGGCCTCTGATGGCGGCATCTTCAGTTACAACGCGCCGTTTCTCGGCTCGACTGGCAGCATCCACCTCAACAAGCCGATAGTCGGAATGGAGGCGGCGCCCGACGGTTCGGGATACCGGTTCGTTGCGAGTGATGGCGGCGTGTTTTGCTACGGACTTCCCTTTGCCGGCTCGACAGGCAGTATCACTCTCAACAGACCGATAACGGCGATGGCGCCCTCGGGCACGGGCGGATACTGGCTCGGCGCGGCCGATGGCGGCATCTTCAACTTCGGCACCGGCTTTTACGGCAGCGCGGCCTAACTGGAATCGTCCCGAATTGCCGAACTTCCCACCGTCCCGGCATACGGAGCCGTGGTTTGTGGCGACCGATGGACCAGAGCACTCGACTCCGGTACGCCCATCCCCGTGCCCGAAGTCTCAGTCGTCGAAGCCCCCGGGTTGAGTCGGGAACGGGCACGGTCCGGAGGGTGCGGTCATGCGGCGACGGGCCTCAGCGGCGTTGCCGCACTGAACCAGGTCTCAGCTGCCTACGCGGTGATCCTCCACAAGTGTCCACGCAGCGCGGAGGGCCTCCACCGACCTCGGGTCTGCGTGCTGCACCACATCCTTCGCCGCTCGGACCAGCTTCACCTGAGCATTGAAAAGGGTGGGGTCTTCGTGATCAACCACCGGCGTCTCGGCGGTCTGCCCAATGGCCAACTGCTTGTCGGGGTAACCCCAGGCCCCAGACGCCGTCACGCTTTGGGCCCAGAGGTCGCTGGCTGCAGTCACATCATCAAGATGCGCCAATGAGTCTCGAAGTACGCCCATGTTGGCCTCGGAGAGTTCGGTGAGGTAAGCACCAACGGCCTGCTCCACGCGCTCGAGGGCGGAGACCAGTGCGTGGTCGACATCGAGGTCCGTGTCAGCACGGTCGTCGTCGTTCTGGTGCGCCACAGCTCGACACTAGGTCGAAGCGCAAGGGCTTGTGCTCGCCTGCGGACCGTGTTCAGCGAGCTCGTACGGAGGGCGTCAGAGCTGCTTCACGAAGTGCACCCGATCAAAAACCGTCGGACCGGCCGCGATGGGACTCAGTGAAGCCTTGCCGCGGGTAGAAGACGAGGTTCTCGTCCATGCGCTCGTTTGTGTAGAGCCGGAGTTTGGTGACTCCGTTGAGTTTGGTCTGCTCTTCGGCAAAGGCAATGAGCCGGCTGCCGACCCCGCACCCCTGTCGGCTTGGGGCAACGGCAAGTGTCTCTATCGAAAGATGGTCGTCGGCGGCCTTGAGCAGGGCCACCCCGACGATGGCCCCTCATCGTCGGCCACCCAGAAGTCGCGATCCCGAATCGCCGCGTCGTAGTCGACCTCCATCGGCACCGGGGGCCGGCCGATCCGGTCCACGTACACGGCTAGTGCGTCGTTGACGACCTTGCGAACGCCATGACCATCCCCGGGCGTCGCCTGCCGGATCTCGATCTCGTGCTGCATTGTCACACCCACCTTCCGCCGCAATCAGCGGGGCGGCGAAGGGCCGCGCGAGGTTACGACGCCGAGACGCGCAGAGGGAAGCTGAAGGTCTTATTGTCGACGATCAGCGTGTAGCTGCCGGCCGCCACTCGCCGGCTCGTGTTGGGTTTGTCCTGGTTCCAAGTTCCCGTCCCTGACACCGTCGCGCCAGTGGCCAACTGCGCAAAGCCGAGGGCGGGGCAGTTGAGCAGCTGCGGTCCGGGCCAGACCTCTTTGTGGCGGGGTCCGAGGATCTCGAAGCCGACCGACCCACAGGGCCCAGCCTGCAGCGCGGTGGTCGTCGGCCCCGGGCTGACGCTCGCGTAGGGCGCCGTGTAGTTGCATGAGGCGGTGCCCCCGTTCTTGATGACGAACGTGATGTTCAACGAGGCTCCGGGGTGCAGGGTGAGCGTGTTCACCGCCACCAGCATCTGGGTCGACTTGGAGGGACACTCCCAGAACTTCACGTGGCCGAGCACGTCCAGCTTCGAGCCCGAGGCCTTGTGGGTCGTGGTCGTCGTGCTCTTGGCCACCGCGGGGAGTCCAGCGGGGAGCATGAGGGCCGCTAGGACGAGGCCGCACGCCGCCGACGCCGCGGCCAGTTTCGAAGCCCATTTCGGGGGTCGCATCGCCATTCCTCCAGCCTGCCGCATGTGCACTCGTCGATTGGCGCGGGTCAGTCCGCGAAGGCCGGGATGACCTCGGTCCCCATGAGCTCGATCGTCTGCAAGACCGACTCGTGGGAGATCTTGTAGGGGTTGACCAGACAGAGCAGCAGGTCGACACCCGCCGATTCATACGCCTTGCACGCCTCGAGGCACTCCGCCGGCGTGCCGAGGACGCAGGCGTTCGAGTCCATGAGATACTCGAGACTCAGCAGGTCGAGCATGCCCGAGTCGTCCGTCTTCTTCATGTCCGCCGCGTAGGCGTAGGTGCCGAGCGATTCGTTGCGCTCGGCCATCATGTCGGTCAGCGTGGCGATCTGGCGGGCGCCGGTCTTGGGGTACCACTCGAAGGACTCGCGGGCGTCGGCGATCGCCTGGTCGCGATCGGGCGCGCAGATGGCCATGGTGAACGTGGCGGCCTGGTTGTGCACGAAGGAGCCGATCGGCGTCGTGCAGCCGGCGACGGCCTCGCGATAGATGTCGATCTTGCGCTGGACCTCGCTCGGTGGGAGGCCGACGGCGAACGAGCACAGCCCGAGCCCGAGGTCGCCCATCTGCGCGTGCCCCTCGTCGCTCGTCGTGGCGCCCCACAGCGGGGGGTGTGGTTTCTGCCACGGCTTGGGCTGCACGCGGCGCTTGGGCATCTGCCAGTAGTCGCCGGAGAACTCGTACTCCTCGTTGGTCCAGCAGCCGACCACGTGACCGATGGCCTCCTGCCACATCTTGCGGCTCTCCCCTGGGTCGATGCCGAAGCCCTCGAGCTCGGCCCGCGTGGCCGAACGCCCAGTGCCCAGGTCGACCCGGCCGCCCGAGAGCAGGTCGAGTACGGCCACCGACTCGGCCGTGCGCACGGGGTGGTTGTAGGGCTTGGGCATGAGGCGGACGCCGTAGCCGAGGCGGATGCGCTCGGTGCGCGCGGCGATGGCGCCGTAGAGCACCTCGGGGTTCGAGCAGTGCGAGTACTCCTCCAAGAAGTGATGCTCGACGGTCCAGAAGGCATGCCAGCCGAAGCGATCCCCGGCGATGGCCTGCTCGAGCGTGTTGCGGTAGGCCACCTGCTCGCTGTCGGGCTCCCAGGGGCGCGGGACCGGAATCTCGTAGAACAGCGCGAATTTCATCGTGTGGGCTCCCCCCGGAGGGTGGTCCCGGGGACGACCCGGGCTAAAACAGTGCCCTGCTCCTATCAGCCCGGCTCGCCTGGGCGCAACCAGGGACGGAACGGCAACCGAAAGGGTGAGGCGCATGCGAGGACTGGACGGCCGGACCTACATCGTGACGGGGGCCGCCTCGGGCATCGGGTGGGCGACCGCCGCACGCCTGCTCGAGGAGGGCGCCAACGTCATGGGAGCCGACGTGACCGACGAGGTGGCAACGCCGTCGACTGGCGATGGCGGCCGGTGGGACTTCGCCCGTACCGACGTGACCGATGAGGCTGCTGTAGAGGCGCTCGTGCGCGCGGCGGTCGGGCTGGGCGGAGCGGTCGACGGGATGGTCAACGCGGCCGGCGTGGCCGGCGGCGGCCCCGTGCACCTGCTGCCGCTCGGCGAGTGGGACCGCGTCATCGCCGTGAACCTGACCGGCACGTTCTTGACCGCGAAGCACGTCATCGCCCAGATGCTGCGCCAGCCAGCGCGCCTCGACGGCCAGCGCGGCTCGGTCGTGACCATCGCCAGCATCGAGGGGCTCGAGGGCACTGCCGGCGGCAGCGCGTACAGCGCGTCGAAGGGCGGCGTCGTCATCCTCACCAAGAACATGGCGATCGACTACGCCGGACGGGGCATCCGGGTGAACGCGATCTGCCCGGGCTTCATTGAGACGCCGATGACCGAGATGGTCTTCGGTCCGGGCATGGAGGCGGCCCTGGCCGACATTCTCCGCGAGCACAAGCTCGGGCGGCGCATGGGCCGCCCCGAGGAGATCGCGGGGTCGGCCGCGTACCTCTTGTCCGACGACGCGTCCTTCGTCACCGGCCACGCTCTCCCCGTCGACGGCGGCTACACGGCGGGCCGCGACCACGGTGTGACAGACATGCTGGGCCTGTCGGGACCCGAGTAGGCACGGGAGCTCGCACCCGCCGGCGACGGAGCCACGCTGACATTCACCGAGCAGGGCGTGTTTCTTGACGGCGCCGGCACGACCGCCATCCGCGAGAAGGGAACCGGCGAGCTGCTCGACCACCTGGGGTTGGGGTTGGTCTGAGCGGCATCGCCCAGACCCAGGCGCTCTGTACTAATAGACCTCCCAAGCTGGCGCTTCGCGGGGGGCGGCCAGCCGCGGACGGGGGTCCCTCACCGGCAAGCGATCTCCAGGCCCGCCGACGGTGGCGAGTAACGTTCGGCGTCGTGACGACCGCTGTCGATCCTGCGCTCGCGGTCAAACAGGTATCTGCGGTGGCCGCCCTGTACGTCCCTCCGGTGAACGCGGATCACCTGATGACAGCCGTTTTGGCCCTCAAGAGTGAGGGCGTTCACGTGGTCGCGGGTGGACCTTTGAGCGAAGCCAACGTTCATTTCCGGGAGGTTGGTTGTGACTACGTGGTCGCAGCCAACCCCGCCGACCTCATCAACCAGGTTTGGACGCTCCACCATCTCCCGGTGCTCGCCGTCGGGGATGCAGTCTCTCTGCCCGAAGGGTTTTTGGAACGTGCACTCGGGCTGATCGATGACGACCTTCGGGTCGGCACTGTGTCGTTCCTTTGCAACGACGCCGCCTTTTTGAGCTTCCCGTTCAAGAACGAACCAATCAACCAACCTCCAGAAGGACACGATCCTCGCTCGGTGACCCGGCGTCTGCGCGAACTCACCCCACACGGACCGCCCACGCCGATCCCCACCGCGGCTGGGCCAGTCGTCCTGCTTGCTCCCTCCGCGCTCGGATCCGTCGGCGCCCTGGTTTCGGCACCCAGAACCGAGCTCGGTGGCACGATTGCTGACTTCGCCGCAAGGGCGCGCACGAAGGGATTCCTCCATCTGCTCGACGATTCGACCTTCTACCGGCGCCAGCGTGCCGCCGGTGATGCACCGCACAACATCGGGACGAACGATGACCTCCACCCCGAGGAGCGTCACTGGATTCACACGACGTACCCGAATGAGATTGGGTTCATAGATCACGAGACGGAGTCGCCGACGTCTCCTCTCGCGCTTGCCCATGGGGTCGCTCGCGTGAAAGTGATGGGTATGCGTGTTGTCGTGGACGGCTCGTATCTGGGGCCACACGAGATGGGCACTCAGGTGTCGATACTGGCCACTGTGGAAGCGCTGTGCCGACAGCGTGACGTCCGGCAGGTGGTCGTCGCTCTCAGAACTGACATCCCCCCCTATGCGACTGAGACGTTGTCCCTGCCGAAGGTCGTCGCGCGTGCCGTCGATTTCGAGACACTGGCGGGCTTGGACCACTGCGACGTTGCACATCGATTGGTACAACCGGATCAGTGGTTCTCGGTCGATCGCTGGAGAAGTGTGGCAGACCGTGTGGTCGTGACAGTTCTCGATCTCATCGCATACCGAAACGGCGCGTACCACCAGAACGTCCGTGAATGGCTGATCTACCGAGACGCAATCCGCACCGGCGTCGCCGACGCAGACGCTGTGGTCACGATCTCAGAGGACGTAAAGAAGCAGGTTGAGATCGAGCGGCTTGCTGTCGATCCACAACGCCTGCACGCCATCCCATTCGGCACCGAGCATCTCACGGGCGGCGAACAGACGGATATTCCTTCCGAACTTCTCGCACGAGGATTCGTCGAGGGCCAATTCATCCTGTGCCTGGGCGCTAACTACGCCCACAAGAACAGAGACGTCGCCATAGAAGTGGTGGCGGAACTTCGTCGGCGTGGACATGCTCACGCTCTCGTGATGGCCGGACCAACGGTGCCGTATGGATCGTCACGTGTGAGCGAGGCCAACTTGCTCCTCAAGAGTGCCGCGACAATCGAATCCGAGGTGTACCTCCTCCCCGATCTCCCGTCGGCGGAGAGGAACTGGCTGTTGCGTCACGCCGATCTCGTCTTGTACCCCTCTTCCGCCGAGGGATTCGGGCTTGTTCCGTACGAGGCGGCTCGCTTCGGCACCCCGACGGTCTTCACGCGCTTCGGGCCGCTCACCGAGTTGGCGCCTGATATCCCGGTCTCAGCCATCGACTGGTCGCCCGATGCGCTGGCGACAGCAGCCGACGCGCTGCTCAGCGACCCGGCCCAAGCGCGACTTCAGGTTGAATCGTGCCTGAACGCCGGCTCCAAATACACGTGGGCTGCCACCGCGGAGCGCCTCACCGAGCTGTACCGCGAGTTAATGGCGATCGCACCTCGTTGATTCGACAAACGGGTGTGATGCCACGCCATGAGTACCCATGAAGGAAGCGGTTAACGAAGGACTCGAGCGCTTGTCGCTGACACTGGCGCCCTCGTGGATGCCGAGATGGCGGCGGCGTGGGTCATCGACCTGAGCGAGCGTCTTGTCGATGCCCGCCGGCAGCTCGTCAACCTCCGGACTGAATTGGAACACCTCCGCATCGGTTTCACGCAATGCAATCTGAGATCGTGCGTGCTAGCGATTTGGCGTTCCAACTTCCTCCAAACCCAACTGAGCCTTGAGCCAACCGCCTACGCTGAATGGCCGTGCGACGAGCCCTGTGCAGCCTGGGCGTAGGACCTCATGAGGAGTTGCTCCAGCTCACCGCTCCGAGCTTCGCTGCCTTCGCAAAACGGCATCACTACGATCTCCACCTCTTCACCGAACGCCGGTCACACGAACGTCCGGTACCTTGGAGCAAGATCCCTATCCTCCAGGAGCTTCTCGCTTCCTACGAGGAAGTTCTATGGATCGATGCAGATGCTGTCGTCGTTGACGATTCAAGGGACATCGCTTCCGCAGTAGGAGACGGCGCCCTCATGGGCATCTGCCCCCACAGGACGCCGGAAGGCGACGACCCGATCCCGAACGCCGGAGTCTGGTTTCTGCGGAGCGAACAGGAGACCCTGAGTCTCCTTTCGGACATTTGGAATTGCACCGCGTATGTGAACCACAAGTGGTGGGAGAACGCTGCTCTCCTTGACGTAATGGGTTACGAGCTGGAGCCAACGGTTCGTCTCGTCCAGCCATCTCCCATCTGGTCCAAGACAACATTCCTCACAACCGAATGGAACAGCATCCCGGTTGACTCCAGCCCAAATCCCCGCATTCTGCACTTTGCTGGGATGTCGCAGGAGGAAAGAATCGCAGCCATCAAGAGTGCGCTGTTATCTCGGTCGGCTCATCGCGGCTCAGGCACACAGAACGAGACGTAACGTGCAGCGGTCCTCTAGTTGTGCTTCGGGGTTCCGGAAGCGATGCCTTCCGGCCAATTTTTTTCCTCGTCATGGCTCGAGTTTGGCGGGTTGGCCTTTCACGAGTCGCCGGCACAATCCGCGTCTGCGTACCCACGACCGGTGTCGACCTCCTGCACTGCACCTACGCCCGAGAGCCGCGAGGCACCCACGCACGTCACCAGTAGACAGAGAAAGCCGAGGGCCTCAATGAGGTACCCGGCATCGGCGTGACCATAAGCCCAGAGATCGCCACTCGGTAGTGCTATATGTCGGCGCATTAGGGTCAAATACCCTCCGATAGGACTGGTCGACCACTTGAAGTAGAGCGCCTCGAACTGTTGGGCGGTGGTCCTTACGTTCTGAATGCCGAGCTGCACCCTAATCCTCGGGGAGCTCAACACCGAGATCCATTCTCCGAGGGGCACTCGTGCCGACAGATAACTCACGAAACCCCCAAGCAAGCCCAGAACAGCAACGCCCAGGTAGGTGGCGGCACGCGTGATGACGGTTGTCGAGCAGCGCATCACGGGGATGATCATCAGCGACAGGAGGGCGACCACGGGCAGAAGGAATCGCGGACCCCATACGTCCCCTCCCCACCAGTAATGCCATTTCGCAAAGAACAACATCCTTGGAATGATCAACAGCGCAACCAAGATCCCGAGAGCGCGGTCCCGCTCCACCTTCGGTCCGAAGATGATCAGAGCGGCACCTATGACGCCGATGACCGTCAGAGGGTTGTAGATGAAAAGCCCGCCTCCCGGACTGATGAGGAGACCCTCGAGTCCGTGGAGGAGGGGGGTGTCATATCTGTCGTTCGGCCCATAGCCGAACACGAACAGGCTCCCGAACCTGATCTGGTTGTACCACAGCAGAAATGCGATGCTCACAATAACCGGCGGGACCATTCGTACGAGCGCCCGCTTCGAAAGAAGCTCGCGCGACGAAACGAACAGCGGTACGGCGAGGAACCCAACTCCGACCGTGAGCACCGAATCTGACCGAAATTGAATTGCAGCAGCCAGGGCTAGGCCGAGCATCAAGGGTGCCGAGCCCTTTCCCTCTCGCCAGCGAATCATCTCCAGCACGATGAGGAGCACGCAGAGAGTTACCTCAGGCTCGCTGAGTAGCTCGAGCGTGTACCAGACCGCAATGCTCGGCAAGGCAAAGGCGAGAGAGGCGACCAGCCCCTGAGGCGCCGTCCACCCAAGTGCTCGCGCGATCTTGTAGATCAGCACGACACAAGTCGCGGTGACGAGAGGGTTGATGAACGAGACCAGAACGCCAAAGTGTTCAATGACGAGTGAGAGAGCGTACGGCGGTATCGCCAAAACGCTCACGCCAATTCCATATGGGGACCAGACGGTGGATAAGGAATATCCCGCACCCGCAGCATGAAGGGACCCGTGACTAACGAGATTCCGAGTAACGCCGAGCATTGCTTGCGTGTCGTACACCTCGACCTTCCCCCGCATGACGGCGAGATACACGATCAGGACTCCCAAGAACAATCCAGCCGAGACCTTTCGGTCGGACCAGAACGGACGGGCGTCGGGTGTCGAGGCTCCCGTCACGCCCGGGACAGCCTTGCCGCCATTGGCGACAAGGCTTGCTCCTCGATTCATTGACGAGCTCGATGGACCAAGCTGATCGATTTGATCGCGAGCCCGATCTCGCGTTCATCGGGGGTCCCCAGTACCTCAGACGGACGCCAGGTTTCGGAGCCAATTTCGAGGAAGGTTGCATCCGCATCGTAGGGAAGCCGTATTTCGAATTCGGAGTCGGATTCGGCGGCAACTTTGCCGGTAGTGCCATGTCGCCCGTGTTTCACAGAGTACGAGAGTCCTCGAGGTGCGAAATTGGTTCCACGAATGACAATCGATTCGTAGCTGGCACCCGTTTCGATCGTTATCTGGCTTGCACCGGCACAGAACCTGAGCTTGACCCCGGGTTGGTCTCTGGGCGCCCACGATCGGTCCTCGTCTGGGGGAAGGCCGAATCTGCCCATGAGATAGTTGCCATTTGCGCGAGTCGCTTCAATCACTTTGGCGAGGTGCGAGACGGCACTTTCGTGCACGATCGTGATCCATCCAAATCGGAGCAGCGTGCGCACGAAATATGACTCTTGGAAGCCGAGTTCGAGCCAACCGTTCTGCCGTATTGCCCAGAGTGATTCGCCATCCATCCGAATGCCCCACGGTACGGGAAACAGGTCGGCAATTGGTTCAGATGCAAAGAAGACCTTGCCCTCGGGGTTGAGTACGTCAGCAAGTTTCGAAATGAGCTGTAGGTGATCGGAGCAGTGGTGGAACGACTCGTAGAAGAGCACGGCATCGAAGGTCCGACCCAGTTTGTCGATTTCAAGGAACGTTCCCGTCACTGAGTTGATGTCGAGGGACAGCCTGTCGGCTCGTTCTTTGACTAACTCCGCAAATGGCCGGTTGATATCGACTGCCGTGAGCTCATACCCCATCCTTGCGAGAGCGATAGTCGTGTTTCCCCAACCGGCGCCGAGCTCGAGGATGCTCGATCGAGCAGGTAAGTTCAGCGCGGTGATGATGAACCCAATCCCGATCATCTGATGACCTACCGTCTGTGGGCTCTCCGTGTAGAAGGGGAACGGCCTGTTCGGGTCCACCGGAAAATCCATGTGCTCATTGGCGACCTCGTAGCTTTCACGCCCAGAAATTGCCTTGTAGAAGTCGAAAACTCGATCTGAGTATTCTCTGCTATAGGGATCGCTCGGCATATCGCTCGGATACGACATCTCGAACGACAAGAACACAGACCGCATCGCGTCGTCGGAGATCTTCCATGCTTCGTCGACCTCGTTCAATTTTTTGTCAAGCTCCTGGAGGTCGGTGATGATCGCTACGCCAGTGCTGGGAAGCTCGCTTGTGCTCGTATCCGCGGATTGAGCCGGACCGTCTGGATGGATCGTTTCCTCGTGCCCAGAAGTACGCCAGCGCTGCCTGACGAGGCTCGCAATATGGCTGATCTTTTCCACACTCACTCCGGCCATCGCATCATGCTGTACCGGGTCAAGATTCTGGACGATCAGCCGGAGAAGTGGAATGGCTTTTCAGCGCTTCTTCTATCCGTAAAGGTCTGTGATCACCTCGGCGCTCCCTTGCCGATAGGCGAGCAGTCACGTAGATCTCCCTGTGATCGGCGATGACTCGGGACCAGCGAAATCGTCGGGCTCCGTCGCCTGCCCGGGCCGCCAGAGCGCTGTGGAGCTCGGGATCGACGAGTACGCGCCGGAGCGCTTCTTCAATCTTTTGCGGATCATGCGGATCCACTGCCAGGGTCCATTCCCGGCAATCGGCAAAGACGGAGCGGTCGGTGACGACGAGGGGTCGCTCGAGTGGCAGCAGGAATCGCAGGGCTGCACTCGACGATTCCGCGGTGTCGCCGTAGGGGAGCGCGATCACGTCGGCTGCGCGCAAAATGGTGCGGACGGTATCGTCCGGTAGGTACTCGGTCATCAGAAGGATGTTTTCGCCCAAGCCTTGGCGATCGATTTCAGCCCTAACCTCGGCCTCGTATTCGTCGGACCTGACATCGGGATAGCGCGCACATAGCGCCAGCAAACAGATGTCCGGGAACTCCTGGCTGAGCGCGCCCACCGCTCGCACCAGCTCAAGCGTTCCCTTGTGGGGCAAGAGGAACCCAAACGTCCCCACGACTGGTCGAGTCCCGAGGCCCAGCGCGGCTTTCGCCTCTGCGGGCGATACGGACGGCGGCGCCGACGCCCCGAGCGGCACCACCATGACATTGTCCGAAAGCCCCATATCCGCGAGGACCTGCGCATCATCAACCTGGTGGACGATCAGTCGATCGACTCGCTGGAGAATGGCCTTGATCGATGACAGGCTCACGACTTCGCCGTCAATTGTGGCGTCCTTCGTCCGATGCAACGTGACAACGACCCCACGCGTCACGAGTTGTCGCTCGATCAGTTGTGCCAGCCTGCTTAGCTCGAAGAAACCGAAATTGAACTGGAAGTGAACAACTTCAGCATCGGAAAGGCGAAGGGCTTCCTCGAGACCATCCAGATCAGGGTGCCATCGGTCGTCCCAATTTCTGAGGACCCCGAGTTCTCGGGTTGGGTCGACTATTTTCGGATCGACGTTCGCGAAAATATCAATCGCAATCTTCCCCCCCGCGTGATCGACGATGCTTCGGACATTTTCCGCAACGCCGCAGCGAACGTTCCAAGTTGTGACCATTGCCACGCGAGGCTTCTCGGCGGCGTCCTCTACGTGGGCCAAAAAGTCATTCCACCGCCTTGCGGCAGCACTCCAAGTGAACCTGGTCGTGACGAGATCTCGGGCGCGTTGGACCTGCTCGGCAATCTTTCTTGCGTCGACATCTTCAACGTGGGCTCTCAACTGCGCCACAAGCTGAGCTCCGTCCGGCTCCGCCCAGACGGAGTACGGAACTTCAAGGTGTGTTTCCGCAGGCTCCAAGCGGAATGGGATTGTGCTCGCCGTTTCGTTCGATACGAAGTCCGCGAGACCCGAATACGCGAGGCTAATGACAGGCACCTCGGCGGCCATGGCCTCAGCGACCGGAAGCCCGAAACCCTCGCCCCTAGCAGGATGGACATAGCAATGAGAGAGGTTGTAAAGGCCCTGGATTGTGCGCTCGTCCATGTCGCGATCGATCCAGCGGACGTCAGGTGGGTTGGGGTGGCGTGCTCGTAGGGAGGCCAGTAGGTCGGCCACAGTGTTGTGAGGGTTCGGAAACGTCTTCAGAATGAGGGAGACATCGTCCAAACCGTCGAAGGCGGAGAAGTATGCGTCCAGTAGAACGTCTACACCCTTGCGCGGGAAGGCGGAACTAATGTGGAGGAATCGGTACGACCTGAGCTTTTCGAGCTCAAGTGCATCTGCAACGGCATAAGGATCGTGAGGTTCCACGCCGTTCCAAACAACTGCGATGGGCACGTCCACGCCCGAGTCTCTGAGCACATCTTTCACGAAGTGGGATGTGACACCGATGCCGTCGAGAAAACAATTGAAGTCGTCAACCATCGGTTGCGGTATCCGGCTCTCTTCCCAACCGAAATACTCGCAGGTGAGGCCGCCGGGTGAGTCGACCAGTCGGGGCGGCCACATTTGACGGATCACAACGTGGGGATATGGCACATCTCGCGAACGCCGGAAGAGGGTCGTTGCACGAGGATGCCCTTCAAGATCTCGATCGTTGGGCTGATAATCACCGTGGCCCTCTGTGGCGTGGATAGACAGCGCGCGATCAGGCGCTCCATCCAAAGCGCACGCCAGGCTTCGGTTCATGATGGCGAGGCTGTAACTGGTCTCGAACGGGCCCTGAACCTGAACCTCGAGAGGCTGGGCCGCTCCCCCGGCTCGGCCGATCACTTTCGTCAGAAGGCCCTCGGCGTTAAACGTCTGGACTTCGCGGACCCGTACGTCTTGACGCGCCACCAACCGGTCCTGAAGGTCAGCATCCGATTTCAGCACTTGGACGGTAGCTGCCACAACCTCAGGATCCTTGGTGCGCAACAGAATGCCTGCGCCGCCCATGGTTTCGGGAACGGCGGTCGCTGCATACCCCACGACCGGCAGCCTGGCCGCCATGGCTTCGAGTATCGGTACACCAAAGCCCTCGTGTTCGCTCAAAGACACAAACACGCCGGCGCCGAGAAAGGCCGATCGAAGCTGTTGATCGGATACTTTTCCGAGCAAGACCACTCGGTCCTCGACACCCCATCGTCGCGCTTCCTGTCTCACTACCTCTACGTAGATCGGATTGAACAGTTCTCCAACGAGGATCAACCGAGCATCGTCGTCGTTGAAGTTATGGACGTAGAGGGCGAACGCACGCACCAAATCGTGTTGGCACTTGTTCTCAACGATTCTGCCCACATACAGCCAATCCGTTGATCGATGCCCGGTCTCCTTTGAGGTAGGCACGAACTCGGAGAAGTCGGTACGGACGGGCAACACCTCAACCCGCCGAAATCCCACCTCGAGCATCTCCTGTCGGTTGAAGTTGGAATCCGCGATCCCAACCAAGGCTCGAAGAGCGAGGAGCGACAGTTGCTCGCGGCCCAACCGAATGGCTTGTCGAAAATAAGGATCCGAAAAATACTTCGCCGGCGTTATATTGTGGTACACCGCCACGACGTCGTCGGGGCGACCCACTACGTCGTCGAACGCAGCATGGCCGAGCGAATGATGTACCAGCAAGAGGTTGGCGCTCGAACCGGGGTACCCCGCAATCGGGTGGATGCGGTCCTGGAGGCCCTCGGCGACATGCTCGGCAAAAATCTCCGACGCGTGTCCCATCCGTCTGAGGTGCCTCTGCAACTCAACCATCTGTTGTGTAATCGCGTCGCCTTGAGCTGTGCCCGAATGGAACTGGTGTATTGCGGCGTATTCCTTCATTTAGTCGCGACGATGACGTAATCCTGATAACCGAAGACGTTCTGCAAGAGCTCTCTGAGGGCGATACCTACTTCTCCTTCGGGAAGTAGGTCGACCGAATTCATGAAAGGGTGAGGCGATCGCTCTTCGAGTTGAACCTTGCTGAAGCCGATCTGCTCGCAGATGAACCGTAACGTTTCGGGATGCACAGGTCTCGTATGCGAGACATCGGCGAAGAAGTGGTTCCCGAGAGCGAAGAGACTCCTCGGATTGATCGTCTCGATGACGACGACAGCACTCTGCATCAGCTTCTGATGGCATAGTTCAATCAATCGCTCAAGCTCCGGCGTGAGGAGGTGTTCGACCACCTGTGCGCAGAAGATCCCTCGCAGCGAGTTGTCCTCGGTGCCTGAGAGGTAATGGATTCCATTGTCCTGAACGACCGGGAGTCCCTTCGAACGGCACAACTCGATCATGTTTGTGTCCATGTCGACACCGACGGTCTTGTAGCCGGCAGCGATCAACAGCTGCAGCATTTCCCCACGCCCGCACCCGATGTCGATAATCGCGCCGGGACCCGAGGGGGCTGGAAAGAGAGAGAGGTAACGCTCCTGGGCGTGCTTGATGCTCTCACTCGAGCCCCGACATCGATCTTCGAACTCTACGTAGTCGATTTCGTTGCTGGTCGTCCCGGTCACGTCGAGGCGCTTGACGGCAGTACTCAGACTCTGAAGTTCCGTCTGGCTCGCCATGTCTTTCAGAACTTCTCTGACCTCTTTCCGCTGTCGGTTGTGCCGCTCAATTTCGGCCACAATCTGCAATCTAAGTCGGACGTTTTGACGCCGGAGCTCCTCTAATTCTGCATCGAGCCGGGCAAAGGCTCCGATCGCCTGCCTAGAGAACTCCATACCCCGAACATCGAACTCCTGCTGAACAGCCCAGCGAGGCTCCACATACCAGCTAGTGAGTCGACGTAGCATTCGTTTGAACACTCGACCGGTCCGACCCCGGATTCCTTTCGCGCCGCTGAGGTCAGGAGCGCGAAGCTCCGCGAGAAGCGGTGGCATCGCATGGACCGGAGCAGCGAGCTGATCGGTGAAAACCGGATATGTCTCGTCCGGAGAAGTCGCGCTCTCGCCGCCGATGGTAGAAAGAAGTTGCTGGACTCGGTCGAGCAACACATCAGGGTTGATTACGTGTCCGTCAACGTCGAGCATGCAATTTCTCCTCGGGTCCAGCGGACACCCGTCCATCGGAAAACCGTCATCGTACACAGCACCCACCCGCTGCCCGGCCGCTGTCGGCCGAGTCCGCCAGTGTGTCCACTAAGGTGGTGGGGCTGCTCCCGAATCGCTTTTCAGCGCTGCCTGCTTGGTCTCCCACCGGTCCGACCGCAGTGCCACTCCTGCCCCGGCAGCGGTCCCGAGGAGTCCGATAAGCAACAGTGTCCAGCCCTCAGCCGAACGGTCTCCCTGAAAGGTCCAGGGCGCCATCTTCGCCGCCCCTTTTTCGAGAAGTTCGATGTTGCCCATCACTTCGCCACCCTCGAGGGTGAAATCGATTGCGTTCGAAACAGCTAATGGTTGGTTCGGATCCGGGACCAGGTGCCCCGAGTCGTAGTGCGCTCGGAGAGCAGGCGAGCTCAGGGTCTGGAACCACTGTTCAAACGGAACGCGGACAGAGAGGTACGAAACGCCAAGGCTCACGAGGGCCAGAACACCGAAGGCCAGTCGAGCGAGAAGGTCCCACCTTGGCAATTCTCGAGTGTCCACGAGGACCTGTACGGCTGCGATAACAAAGAGCGCCAGGACGGGATCCAAGAATCGCGGACCCCAAGCGACGCCACCGTCCCAAGAATCCCATTTCGAGAAGAACAGAATTCGGGGAACGATCAACAACAGGAAGAGCGCGCCAACCGGTCGGTCTCGAAGCAGGAAGACGAGGATGCCTACGAGGCCCAGTAGCGCAATAGGGTTGAAAACGAAGATGCTCTTTCCCGGGCTGACAAGTAACCCCTCCAACCCGCGGCCGATCGGAGTATGGAATCCCTGTCCGTTATACGAGAAGACAAGAACGTTTTTGAACCTGAGGTAGTTGTACCAGGCAAGGAACGCCAGACTCGAAAGCACGGGGATCAGCAACGCCGCCAGGTTGCGGAGCCTTCGGATCTCCCCCCAGCTGACGAACAATGGGAGTGCGAGGAGCCCGATCCACACCGTCAGGATCGAATCCGCCCGGAACTGGATGACTACGGCCGAAGTCATACCGATCACGAGAGCTGCCGGCCGCCATTCGTGTCGCCAGCGCAGGATGGCCCATACGAGGATGACAACGCAGAGCCCAACTGCTGGTTCGCTGAAGAGTTCTGTCGTCGATTGCAACGCCATCGTAAGCAGCCCGAATGTCGCCGCAGCCAAAACCGACATGAACCTTCCCCATCGCAGCTCGCGCGCTATGGCGAAGACAAAGACGCCAGCTGCGGCGGTGAGCAGCGGGTTGATCAGGGATAGGAGCAACATTTCGTGACCGACAGCTTTGGACAACGCATACACCGGCACGACGAGGACACTGACGCCGATCCCGTAGGGCGAATAGGGCGTGCTGAGGTGCAGGTAGTCGTCGAAAGCACCAACCGTTCTGAGTGTGAAGTGGTTCGTGAGATTGGTGCCTACGGCGACCATCGATGACGAGTCATACGCAACGAATTCATGTCGGCTGATCGCGAGATACACAAGGAAGAGGCCGCCGAAAACGCACCCCGCTATCGAGAGGTCGCTGTGGGATGTGACTCTCGCCGCGCGACGCTGCGGCGCGTGAAGCCCGCGGCGGTCGTTTAGCTTCAGAGCCTGCACTTGCTTAAGATAGCCTGTGAGGCTGACCGTTCACCGCGATCACAAAGACAGAATGTAGGGCCACGAAAATGTCGACAGACTGGAAGGGAGTCTGATGGGTGGACTTCGAAAATGATGGCCCGTAACGCACTGCCCATGAGTAGCTTGACCAACGTTGCCGCGTACGGAGACACGCGCTGGATGGAGCTATTTCATGACCTTGCGACCTACTCATACGACGACCACATCTTCAAAGGCGAGGGCCCACCCGACGTCTACCGGAAGGGTTGGGAGTGGACGCAGACCATCTGGGGCCTCGAACAACTGAACATGATCCACCCAGAGCATCGGGCTATTGGAGTAGGTGCCGGTCGGGAATGTGTCATTTTTTGGTTGGGAGACCGATTGCGCCAAGTCGTCGCCTCGGATCTGTACGGAGGAGCCCATTGGTCCGACACCGGAGGTCGGGAGGCTGACCCGGCTGTGCTCGAAGATCCTCAACAGTTCTGTCCCAGACCGATCCGAAATGACGTCATTGAATTCAAGACCCTCGACGGAACGGATCTCGGCATCTATCCGGCAGACACCTTCGATTTCGCGTGGTCACTTTCCTCCATCGAACACTTCGGTTCGCACGAGCGTGCTGCGGACGCCGTGCGCGAACTCGCGAGAGTCGTCCGACCCGGTGGAATCGTCGCCGTGGCCACCGAATACCTGCTCCTGCCCGAACAGAGTCACGCGGAATACTTCAACCGGCAAGATCTCGAAGACTATGTCATCAAGGCCGCGCCCGACCTGGAGCTCATCGAGCCTGTCGACTGGTCTCTCCCACCGGCAGAATTCTTAGTTGACTCGATCGTGTTTCCCCAGGGTATCGAACGGACCCGCCGTCATGTTGTTCTCAATGACGGTTTGGTGCAGTGGACGTCGGTGATGTTGTTCCTGCGAAAGAAATCTCGTTAGATCCCGCCAGCGACCTCTTCACGCGCCAAGCGGGTGACCCGGTGGCTTCTGGGTTCCGAGGTCGAACTCGCAGATGCCCGGAGCCGTTCCTCGGCAATTCGGCCAACGGCTGCTTCTGAAAATCCCTCACGCATCGTCCGGGCGGCCTCGACGCCGATCCGCTGTCGGATCGTCTCGCTACTGGCGAGGAGCCGCATCCATTGGGCCGCCTGACCGATCTCTGGCTCCGCCCAGACCGCGCCTTCGACGTAGACGTCGCCATCGGACATTTGGTAGTCGTGGTCTCGTGCCGTCACTGTGCGGAGGCGGTAGCCCAAGGGACAGCTGTTCAAAGAGTTCATGAAGTCGCAATTTCCGGAGTACCAGGTTGCGATGACCGGCTTGCCAAGAGCCATCGCCTCGGCCATGCCAAGTCCAAAGCCCTCCGAGCGATGCGTGGAGACGTACACGTCACAGGCATGAAAGAGGTCCGCTAGATCCTGCTCGGGAAGAAATCCAGGTACCAGCCGGCCCTTCACGTGCTCGAGGGCGCGACGAAGGTCCGTCTCGAACTTGGGTGCGTGACCGAGATTCATCGTCTTGATGACGAGCACAGCTTGTTCCTCGCCGGCTGGGAAGGCTTTGGCGAAGGCCTCAATGACGCCAAACGGGTTCTTTCGAGCAACCGAAGAATTGAAGTCGAAAGTGAAGAGGAACATGACCGCGTCGCTCGGAACGCCGAGTTGAGCACGTACATCGAGCCTGTTCGCGCTCAACTCGAACCTTGGGACCACCGTTGGAACGATGTGGATCGGTCGTCGGGTGTAGCGGAGGAACGACTGACGGACGAAGGAGCTCGCGACCCAGATCTCGTCGACTCGATCGAACTGCCCCCGCAACGATCTCGGAACCGTTGGGAGCTCCCAATACCAAGTGGCGATGCGATGCCGCGGGGCGCCGAGCGCGGAGGTCTCCAATCCCAGCATGGCGAATTCGTTGATATTCAGGGTCCAGAGATCGATGGGCCACGTCGGTGGTCCCATAAGGGGGAGGAGGTCCCCGGATATCAGTGTGTCATCAGTCGGGGCACCGGTAGCCATTGTGGTACACGAGAGTGCGACGCCTCGTCGCAGCAGAGCGTGAGCCAGTCGACGGCCAGCCTGAGCCAGCCCGGTAGTCGAACTCCAGTCGCCAATGACATTGATACCGAGTCTCTCTTGCGACGATCTCACCGATGACTTTCGTGAGTGCCGCCTTCGATTTGGACAGCATCTTGCTGCCCTTCGAGGCCGGCAGTGACTCCATGCGACGGGAGGACGCGCGACAGCGTCTCTACCATCGTGTTGAGCTCTGCCTGCAGCGAACGAAGTTCCAGAATGAGGCCCGCATTGACGCTGCGCGCCTCAGCCACATAGTTGCTGATCTCAGCGTGAGCCTGCGAGGCACTCCGATCAGCGAAGTCAAGGAGGTCATTTCGAAGACCCTGGTCGATCCGTTCCTGCAGTCGGGTGATCTGTACCACCAGCTCCCGATTCGATTGCAAGACTGCGTGGTTGAAGGCGACCTGGTGACGGAGAAACGGCCAGCAGATCCTGGAGACAACTCGTTTAGCGAAACGGAAGTGCTCCGACGCAGCCATGGGTAATCCCAGGTCGGCATGCGTCTGAGCCTGGGCCAGACACGCGTCGAGTTCGACCTTCGTCGTCACTTCGGGCTCTGCGTTGGTGCCATCATCGGCCACATTGCCCAACATTCTTGCCGCGCCAAGGGTCCGGGGTCGGGAGCGACCGATCGCTGTCGGAACACGAGGCAGAATCTATCTGGCTCCTCCGTTAGGGGGCGTTCGGTGCTCGCCCCGAGTGCCGCTTCCGACGTCGATTCGTCGCCCGATGTGCTGGCAACCCCCGAGTCGTCACAGGCACGGCTCCCAGTCGAATCCAGCCTGGCCGCTCGAACGAAATACACTTGTTGCCAACCGCGGAGCAGCCCACCGACTTCTACCGCCACGTCATGACGATGGCGTCCCGTTTCCCCGACAGCCCAGTCGTGACTACTAGGAGGATCCATGAAAGAGACGACCGAGGAACAGCTCGATCGCCTGTCCTTGAAGCAGGCGCTCGTGGACGCAGATATGGCAACAGCCCGGGTCATCGACCTTACGGAACGCTTGGTCGACGCTCGCCGCCAACTCGTTGACGCACGCAGCGAGCTTGAACATCTTCGTATGGAGTACGCCCAGTACAAGGCTGAACAGGAGCAAATGCAGAATTCGGCGGCCTACAGGCTCGCCTCGAAGATTTGGGCGGTGCGCAATGCTCTCGGGCTCTGAAGCCTCCTGGCGTGTCCTCGTCGCGCTGCTGGTCTACGACGGGGAGGAGCACGTCGGCCCCTGCCTTGCGTCTCTCGCGCACATGAAGCCAGGTAGTCATTCGTCCGAGGTCCTGATACTCGACGATGCAAGTCCTACGCCCGGTTCGAGCGATCGCTGTCGCGAGATGACGACCGATCTTGGCTTCGAGTATTACCGCTCACCGCGGAACCTCGGCATCCCACGCAACAAAAACCTCGCGATGCTTCATGCGGTCGAAGCGGGTTATGACGCAGTTGTGCTGCTCAACGCAGACACACAGGTCCCCGCCAACTTGATCTCGACACTGATCCGCCCACTGATTGAAAATCCTTTTGTTTCCTCGACGACCGCGTGGTCGAACAACTCGAGCGTGTACTCCCTACCCAACCGGGACCCCGATCACCTCGTCCAAGTCCCTGGCCTCGTCGACTGGCTCTCGGAGGAACTCGACAACGAATTCGAGGGTCAGGCCACGACGATCCCGTCAGGCGTGGGCTTCTGCATGGCCATGCCCACCTCCGCCATCCAAGACGTCGGGGTGATGGATCCGGTGTTCGACCGGGGCTCCTCGATGGAGATCGACTGGTGTCAGCGGAGCCACTCCATGGGCTACCGCTCGGTTCTGGCACCCGCTTGTTTCGTGTACCACGCGGGAAGCGGCATCGAGGAGGCTGAGGGCAGCATGGGCGATGGCGAACGAATTGCCAACACGCATCAAGCGATCATCGACGATCGCTATTCGCAATATCGCTCACAGCTGCTGACGCTCCTCTCGTCGGGCACGATCGACGGGATACGCGAAAAGGCGAACGGTCGAATCATCATCTGCGCCGCTCGTGAGAAGGGCTATCGACTCGAAGTGAGTCGGCTTCATCAGAACGCGGACGACCACGACGCCGTCCGGTTCAGAGTCGATCCGACCGGCGGCGTGCCAGCGATCACTGCCACATATGAGGGATTCGAGCAGTCCTTCGCCGTAGCAGAAGACGGCGTTCTCCAAACGGTCGAGAACCTGATCGGGAAGTCGCCGGACGAGATCAGGATCTTCGATCACGGACGGTTTGCTCAAGACCTCGAAGCAGATGCGAAGATGCTCGCGATAGACCGCGTGCTCCGCCGGACTCCTTATCGCGAGCAGGTGTTGTAGCGCCCACGGCGGGTCACCCCAACACCATCTGGCCTCCGGTGTAGTCGAACACGACCCACCCATAGTGCTTGAGCTGGTCCGAACCGAGCAACCCTTGCGTGCCACCCAGTCCGATCGTGCCAAACGACGTGTCCCCCACCAGCTGGGGGGAGAGGGATTGTCCCGGCAGAGACCACGGCCCGCTGTGCACGAGCGGGACGGTGATGACCGAACACACCGTCGCCTGGCGTTGCGCTAGGTCGGTGCGCGGGAGCGACTGCGCCTTGGCCACCGAGTTCGACACCACACTCTGGGACGAGCCGGTGTCCACCACGAAGTTGCGGCGGGGCCCGGTGCCGAAACGGACGGCGACACTCACCGAGATGTCGCCGGGCAACGGCGACACAGTGAGCGGCTCGGTCGTGCCGCCGCCTTGGGTCAGGACCGGCGCGGGCGGAGGGCCAACAGGGCCCGTGTAGGTCGTCTCGTTGCTGAGCGGCTCCCCTTCCGGTCCGGGCAGCACGAGGTCACCCGAGGCGAAGTCGATCCGTACCGCGCCGAAACGGGCCAGGACGTCGGAACCGAGCAGGCCCACCGGCTCCCCCTTGCCGCCGATCTGGGGCAGCGTGGCCGACGTCAGCTGCTGGGGTACGAGGTCGACACCCTCGAGCGACCATTGGCCCACCGAGACCGGCTGTGCCGTGCCGGTGCATCCGACGCCGGCAAAGAGCGTCGACTGACCGGCGGAGGCCAGGTGAAGCCGCTTGGCGAGGTGGGCGTCGATGGTCGATTGCCCCGCCCCCGAGTCGAGCACGAAGGGAAAGGGCCCGTGTCCCCCGATGCATACGTTGACCAGTTCGGCCACCTGGCCCGCCACGGTGCTGACCTTGATGGGCACCTGCATCGCCCCACCGGGCAGCGCGGTCGCCGCGGAACAGCCGTCGGCCGCCGGAGGCAGGGCGAAGGTGACCTCGGGCTCGACGTGGACCCGCGAGGCCGACGCGCTGACGCCGCCCCCGCAGGCGGCCAGTGCGAGCCCGAGCAGCACTCCGGCCAGCGCCAGGAGGACCCCGGTAGGTTGCCTCGTCCGGCACGCCACGACGCGTTACCTCGCCAGCGCGATGCGAACGGTCGCGATGGCCATGCGCGCCCCGAGGACGAGCGCGGCCAGCGGGAGCGCCAGGCGGCGCCACCCTGTCGTCGTCCGGACGGTGAAACGCAGCGCCGAGCGGTGGTGCGCCAGCATCATGCGGTAGGGATGACGGGACGTGCTCACGCCCTGGATGTGGGTCACGCCGGCCGAGCCGGCAAAGCCCACGCCCCAGCCGGCGTGGTGGGCCCGCCAGCACAGGTCCATTTCCTCGGCGTACATGAAGTAGGCCTCGTCGAACCCACCCAGCTCCTCGAGGGCCTGGCGACGCGCCAGGAAGAAGGAGCCCGAGATCCAGCCGGCCCCGGTGACCACGTCGCCCTCCGGCACGTCCGGCTTGTAGCGCTTGGTGAAGGGATTGTCCGGCTTGAACAGCGCGAGCAGGGCGTGACCCGCTGCGTCGGTGAAGGAGGGGAAGACCCGGACCGAGGGGTAGACCTCGCCGGTGTCGGTGAAGATCCGCGGCCCGACCACGGCCCAGGCCGGGTGCGACTCCAAGGCGGCCCGGAGCGCGTCCAGCGTGCCCGGGTGCACCTCGAGGTCCGCGTTCGAGACGAGGACCCACTCCGGCGGGGGCGATCCGGCGGCGAGCGCGGCCAGGCCCCGGTTCACCCCGGCCCCGTAGCCGACGTTGCGGCCCGGGCGCACGACGGAGACGCGCGGGTCCGGTTCCACGTCGAGCAACGGTGCCAACGCGGCGTCCGCGCTGCCGGGGGCACCGTTCTCGACGACCACGACCGACGCGGCGCCGTCGTCGAGGAGGGACCGCACGCACCCCCCGAGCAGCGGCCCGGCGTCGTGGTCGACCACAACGGCGGCGATCGCCTCGGGTATCAGGGGCTCAATACTCCTTGGTGAAGCGGAACTTGACCAGCGCCCGCAACGCGCTGAAGCCATCGCGCCACGTGATCTTCTTGCCCTCGTCAGGCTCCCGCCCGGCGTAGGAGATGGGCACCTCGTAGATCCGATGGCCGCGGCGCAGCACCTTGGCCGTGATCTCGGGTTCGAAGTCGAAACGGTTCGACACGACCGTCAGGCCCTCGAGGACCTGCGCGTCGAAGAGCTTGTAGCAGGTCTCCATGTCCGAGAGCGTCGAGCGGTACAAGATGTTGGTCACGAGCGAGAGCAGCCGGTTGCCCATCCAGTGCAGCGGCATCATGTTCTTGCGCTCGCCCGTGAAGCGGCTGCCGTAGACGACCCGGGCTTTGCCGCGCAGAACGGGGTCGAGCAGCTTCGGCCAGTCGTTCGGGTCGTACTCGAGGTCAGCGTCCTGGATCAGCACGAGGTCACCCTTCGCCTCGGCCAAGCCGGTGCGGATGGCCGCGCCCTTGCCCTGGTTCTTCTCGTGGCGCAGGACCCGCACGGTGGAGTCCTCGAGGGCATTGAGGACCTTGTCCGAACCGTCGCTCGACCCGTCGTCCACCACGATGATCTGGAGCACCAGCGGCAGCTCGACAGCCCGCATGCGACGGATGACCTCGGCCACCGTCGTCCGCTCGTTGTAGACGGGGGTGATCACCGTGAGCGACTGGTAGGTCCGCGGCGGCTCCAGCTCGGTCCGGTCGACGTCGGTCACGAGGTCTCCACCTTCACCTTCTGCGCGAAGTACTCGATCGTGCGCTCGATGCCTTCGCGCAGCCCCGTCGTGGGCTCCCAGCCGAGCGTCGTGCGCGCCAACGTGATGTCGGGGCAGCGACGTGTCGGGTCGTCCTGGGGCAGCGGCTCGAATGTGATGTCCGAGGAAGACCCGGTGGCTTCGAGCACAAAGTGCGCCAGGTCGAGCATGGAGCGTTCGTCGGGGTTGCCGATGTTCACGGGGCCCGTGAGCGAGGAGTCAAGCAATGCCACCAGGCCGTCGATCTCGTCGTTGACGAAGCACAGGCTCCTGGTCTGGCTCCCGTCGCCGTAGACCGTCAAGGGTTCGCTCCGCAGCGCCTGCACGATGAAGTTCGACACGACCCGCCCGTCGCCCGGCGACAGGCGCGGCCCGTACGTGTTGAAGATACGCACGATGCCCACGTCGACCCCGTGGGCGCGGTGCATCGCCATCGTCAGGCTCTCGGAGAACCGCTTGGCTTCGTCGTAGACGCTGCGCGGTCCGGTGGGATCGACGTTGCCCCGGTACGACTCGACCTGGGGATGCACCTCGGGGTCGCCGTAGACCTCGCTCGTGCTCGCCATCAGGAAGCGCGCATCGTGGGCCCGGGCCAGCTCGAGAAGGCGGCGGGTGCCCTCGCTCCCCACGGCCAAGGTGTCGAACGGACGGGCCAGGTACGCCGGCGGCGAAGCGGGCGACGCGAGGTTGCACACGGCATCGACCTTGGCGTCGTCGCCCAGCTCGACCTTCTCGCTCACGTTGGTCACGATGAGGCGGAAGCGATCACGGTCGAGCAGGTGCGCCACGTTCTCCTTCGACCCGGTCGACAGGTCGTCCAGACAGACCACGACGTCGCCCCGGCCGATCAGTCGGTCACAGAGGTGCGAGCCCAGGAATCCGGCACCGCCGGCCACCACGACGCGGCTCACTGGCGCCCGATCCCCGTGTAGGTAAAGCCCATGCGCCGGACCGCGGCCGGGTCGAGCAGGTTGCGGGCGTCGACGATGTACGGCCGGGCCATGAGGGACAGCACGCGCGAGAAGTCGAGCCAGCGGAACTCGTCCCACTCGGTCAGTACGACGAGCACCTGCGCACCGGTGGCCGCGTCGTAGGGATCGGCCCGTAGCGCGAAGCCACGTAGGTCGTCGGGATTGTCGGCCGCGGCATCGACCGTCGGGTCAAAGGCCTGCACGGTGGCCCCGAGACCAGCCAGCCGGTGGCTGATCTGGAGGCTGGGCGAGTCACGTCGGTCGTCTGTGTTGGCCTTGAAAGTCAAGCCCCAGACGGCCACCGTCGCACCGGCGGCGGCGCCACCGCAGGCCGTCTCGACCTTCGACACGACGCGGTCCAGCTGCTCGTCGTTCGACGCGATGGCGCCGGCCAGGAGCGAGAAGTCGTAGCCCGCCTGGCCGGCGATGTGGAGCAGGGCCCGGGTGTCCTTGGGCAGGCAGGAGCCGCCCCAGCCCGGGCCCGGCCGGAGGAATTCGAAGCCGATGCGCTTGTCGTAGCCGAGCCCGAGGAGGACGTCCCGGGCGTCCGCTCCGACCTCCTCGCACAGACCCGCCAGCGCGTTGACGAAGCTCAGCTTGGTCGCCAGGAAGGCGTTCGAGGCGTACTTGATCGTCTCCGACGTGGTGGCGTCCGTCACGATGAGTGGGGCGCCCGTCGACGCAAAGAGCTCGCCCACCTTCGCCGCCGCATGCGGGTCCTCCGCGCCAACGACGATCCGGTCCGGGTTGAGGCTGTCGCGCACCGCGGTCCCTTCGCGGAGGAATTCGGGGTTCGACACCACGCTGATGTCGGGGCGCCCGATCACCTGCTCGACCATGGTGGCCGAGCCGACCGGCACGGTCGACTTGTTGACCACGATGGCGTCCGGCCTCAGGTGCGCGCCGATCTCCTTGGCTGCCTCTTCCACGTACGACAGGTCCGCCGACCCATCGGCGCTTTGGGGAGTCGGCACGCAGAGGAACACGAACTCCGCGCCGGCAACCGCATCGACCGCCGACTCGACGAAGGACAGGTTCCCGGCCGCCACCGCGCCCGCCACGAGGTCGTCTAGGTCCGCCTCGACGATGGGCATGCGGCCCGAGCGCAGCGCGGCCAGCCGGTTCGGTTCGCGCTCGGCCAGCACGACGCCGTGCCCGAAGTGGGCGAGAGTTGCGGCGGTCGGCAGCCCGACGTAGCCGGCACCGATCACGGCGACGGAGCGCTTGGGGTGGGACGTCATGCCGGTGCCTGCTCCCGTTCCCTCTCCCGCTCCGACTGCACGACCGGCACCAGCCGGGCCAAGCTCTCCTGCCAGGCGGGTAGGGCTGGGAGACCGCTCAGGCGCAGGGCCATGTTGTCGAGCACTGAATAAGCCGGGCGGGGCGCCGGATAGGCGTCCCGTTGCTCGGCGGTGGTTACCGGGAGTACACGCTCCGGATCGTCTCCGGCCGCTGCCAGGACGGCGCGCACGAGACCCCACCAGGTCGTCGTCCCGCTGTTGGTGACGTGGAAGGTGCCGGGCCGCCGGTCGAGGCCCAAGGTGACGACGGCGGGCGCCAGGTCGGCGGTGAAGGTGGGCGAGCCCTGCTGGTCGTTCACGAACCGCAGCTCCCCGGCGCCCTCGGACAGGCGCAGCGCGGTCTTCACGATGTTCTTGCCGTGTGCGCCGCACAACCAGCTGGTGCGCACGATCGTCGAGCCGGGGCGCAGCTCGCGCTCCCCTGCCAGCTTCGACATGCCGTAGACGGACGTGGGGCACGGCGGGTCGGACTCGCGGTATGGGCGCGTACCCGTCCCGTCGAAGACGTAGTCGGTGGATACGTAGACCACGTGCGCGCCCACGGACGCCGCCGCCTCGGCCACGTGGCGCGTACCGATGGCGTTGACCGAATACGCGACGTCCACCTCGGTCTCGCACCGGTCGACCGCCGTGAACGCCCCCCCGTGCAGGACGAGCTCGGGGCGGAAGTCGGCGAAGGTGTGCTGCACGGCGTCGCGGTCGTCGACCGGCATGGTGTCAATGTCGGTCCCGAGGACTTCGTGCGTGAGCCCAGCCCGCGGCCCCTCCGGGCCGAGGAGCGCGCAGCGCACGCCGCCATCGGGGACGCGTCCCGCCAGGGCATCGGAAAGATCGCGCCCGAGTTGCCCGTAAGCCCCGGTGATCAGGATGCGCACCGGTCAGCCCGCTCCGGTTCCCCAGGCTCCTTCGGCGACGGGGGCCCGAGCCATCAGCGGCTCCCACCACTCACGGTGCTCGGCGTACCAGACCACGGTGTCCGCCAGCCCCTGCCCCCACTCGACGGAGGGGGCCCAGCCGAGCTCGCGGCGGAGCTTGGAGGAGTCGAGCACGTAGCGGCGGTCGTGACCGGGCCGGTCCGGCACGATCGTCTTGAGCGACTCCGGCTTGCCCAACGCGGCCAGAAGTCGGTCGGCCACCTCCATGATCGAGGCCTCGACGCCACTGCCCACGTGGTAGGTCTCCCCCACGTTTCCCCGGGCGAGCACGGCGTCGATGGCCGTGCAGTGGTCGATGACGTGCAGCCACTCCCGGCGGTTCTCGGTGCTGGCGTAGAGGGTGAGCGGCTTCTCGTCGAGGGCGAGCGCACAGAAGTGCGGGATCAGCTTCTCTGGGAACTGGTACGGCCCGTAGTTGTTTGCGCAATTCGTGATCGTGATGGGGAGCTCGTACGTCTCGGCGTAGGCACGCACGGCGTGGTCGGCCCCAGCTTTTGAGGCGTTGTACGGGGTGCGCGGCCGGTAGGGCGAGTCCTCGGTGAACGCTTCCTCGGTGTCAAGGGGCAGGTCTCCGTAGACCTCGCAGGTCGAGACGTGGTGGAAGCGGTCCACGCCCACCTGGCGGGCGGCCTCGAGCATGGTCTGGGTGCCGAGCACGTTCGTCCGGAAGAACAGGCCCGGGTTGAGCACGGCGAGGGAGTTGTGCGACTCGGCGGCGAAGTGCACGATCGTGTCGATTTCCTCGCCCCGCAGCGCCTTCTCGGCGGCCTCCGGGTCGCAGATGTCCCCCTGGACGAAGACGATCCGATCCTCGATGTCGGACAGGTTGGGTCGGTTGCCGGCATAGGTGAGCACGTCGTAGACGACGACATGATCCGCGGGGTGCTGTTCGACCCAGTAGCGGGCGAAGTTCGACCCGATAAAACCGGCACCTCCCGTGACGAGAAGGCGCATAGTGCGGGCCATATTAGCCCAGCCCAGGTGCCCCCCAGCAGAGGCCACAGGCCCGGAGAAAGGCCTCCCGGGGTCAGCTCGGGCGCAGGTGCACGACATCGCCGGCGCTGACGAGCCGGGGGCCCGAAGCGGTCTCGATGACCAGGTGGCCGGCGTCGTCGATGGCCGACGCGACCCCGGTCAGCTCTTCGCCCGGGAGGCCGACGCGGACCCGCTGGCCCAGCGTGGCGCAGCGCCGGCGCACCTCGTCGGCCAGCCGGCGCCGTCCGGCCTCGTCGTCGAGGAGCGGGCGCCGGGCGGACAGACCCTCGAGCATGCGGTCGAGCAGCTCCGCCCGGTCCACCGGCTGCCCCGATCCCCCGGCGTCGTCGAGGCAGGTACCACCGGCTTCCTCCGGGCCTGGCCACGCCACGTTGATCCCGATGCCAACGACAACTGCGTCGAGCAGGCTCCCGGCGAAGTCCGCCTCGGCCAGGACACCGGCCAGCTTGGCCCCGCCCACCAGCAGGTCGTTGGGCCATTTGAGGACGGGCTCGACGCCGGCCACCGTCCCGCAGGCGTCCGCCGCGGCCAGGGCCACCGCACCGGTGCAAAGGTGGAGGTCACCCGGCGGACACGCCGGGCGCAACAGCACCGACGCCAGCAGGTTCGCTCCGGGCGGTGACTCCCAGCGCCGGTCCAGTCGTCCCCGCCCGGCGGTCTGGTGCTCGGCCACGGCCACCAGGCCCTCCGCGGCGCCCTGGCGTGCCTGGTCCCGGACGTAGGTGTTCGTGGAGTCGATCTCGGCGAACCGGCGGATCTCCCACTCACCGGCCCACATGGCAGACACCATACGGGGCGTGCAATTGTGAGGGACCGTCCCACGGAGGAAAAACCCAGCGTGCTCGACAAGATCCTCATTGCCAACCGCGGCGAGATCGCCGTCCGCGTCATCCGGACGTGCCGCGAGATGGGCATCGGCACCGTCGCCGTGTATTCCAACCTCGACCGTGACGCGCTCCACGTGCGCATGGCCGACGAGGCCTACGCGCTCGGTGGCGAGTCGGCGGCCGAGAGCTACCTCAACACCGAAGCCATCCTGAAGGCCATCGAGCAGAGCGGCGCGGACGGCGTGCACCCCGGGTACGGCTTCTTCTCGGAGAACACGGACTTCGCCCGGGCCATCACCGAGCGCGGCGTCACCTTCATCGGCCCGCCGCCCGAGGCCATCGAGGTCATGGGCGACAAGATCAGCTCGCGCCTGGCGGCCGAGAAGGCGGGCGTGGCGGGGGTGCCCGGCCGTTCCGAGCCGCTCACCTCGCCCGACGAGGTCGTGGCGTTCGGCGAGGAGTACGGCTGGCCCGTGGCCATCAAGGCCGCCTACGGCGGTGGCGGACGCGGCATGAAGGTCGTCGCGTCGGCGGCCGATGCGGCGGAGGCCATGGAGTCGGCCGCCCGAGAGGCGCAAGCCTACTTCGGCCGGCCCGAGATCTACCTCGAGCGCTACCTCGAATGGCCGCGCCACGTGGAGATGCAGGTGCTGGCGGACCAGCACGGGCACACGCTGTGGTTGGGCGAGCGCGACTGCTCGGCCCAGCGACGCCACCAGAAGCTGGTCGAAGAGAGCCCCGCGGCCGAGTTCCCCGACAAGGTCCGTCAGGCCATGGGCGCGGCGGCGGTCAAGGTGTCCGAGGCGTGCGGCTACTACAACGCCGGCACCGTCGAGTTCCTCTACCAGGGCGGCGAGTTCTACTTCTTGGAGATGAACACCCGCCTCCAGGTCGAGCACCCGGTCACCGAGCTCGTCACGGGTCTCGACCTGGTCGCCTGGCAGATCCGCATCGCGTCGGGCGAGGCGCTCGACTTCACCCAGAAGGAAGTCGCCCGTAACGGGCACGCCATCGAGGTGCGCATCAACGCAGAAGACCCGAGCGGCGGGCGCTTCTCTCCGTCGCCGGGCACCCTGAGCTCGTTCCACCAGCCCTCCGGCCCGGGCGTCCGGCTCGACGCCGGCTACGAGACGGGGGACACGGTCTCCCAGTACTACGACAACCTCATCGCCAAGCTCATCGTCTGGGCGCCCGACCGCGAGGCGGCGCGCCGGCGCATGCTCCGGGCCATCTCCGAGACGCGGATCACCGGCGTGGCCACGACCTTGCCCGCCGACGAGCTCATCCTCAGCCATCCTGACTTCGTGGCGGCGAAGCACTCGACCAAGTGGGTCGAGGAGACCCTCGACCTGAGCGCTCTCGGAGCCGAGATCCCCGGCCCGCCGGCGCAGGTGGCCGACGACGAGGTGCCGACCGTCGAACGCGACGTGACCGCCGAAGTAGACGGCCGTCGGTTCTCGGTGCGCATGTGGGTGCCGGACCTGGGTCCCACCTCTGGTTCGGCCCGGCCGGCCGGCCGGCCCAAGCGCGCCGCCGCCTCCGCGGTCGCCGGCACCGGGTCGGGCCAGGTCGCCGTCCCGATGCAAGGCACCATCGTGAAGGTGCTCGTCGCCGTGGGCGACGTCGTCGAAGTGGGCCAGACCATCTGCCTGCTCGAGGCCATGAAGATGGAGAATGCCGTGGCCGCCGAGAAGGATGGCGTGATCAAGGAGCTGCGCGTCAGCGCCGGTGACTCGGTCGGCGCCGGCGACATCGTGGCGGTCATCGAGTAGGTGTCGACCGGCCCGGCCTCCACTGCAGCGGCCAAGGAAGCGGCCGCCGCGGTCGTTGATCGACATCTGGACGAGTTGGTGGCGCTCAGCCACTTCGTCCACGACCATCCGGAGCTCTGCTACGGCGAGACGGTCTCGTCCCGCGCCGTCGCCGAGGCGATGCGGGCGGGCGGGATGGAGGTGAGCGAGGGCGTCTACGACCTGGAGACGGCCCTCGAATCACGCGCCGGCTCGGGCGATCTCGTCGTCGCGGTGTGCGCCGAGTACGACGCGCTGCCCGAGGTCGGGCACGCCTGCGGGCACAACATCATCGCCGCCACCGCGGTCGGCGCCGGCTTGGCGCTCGCCTCTGTCGCCGACGACGTCGGCATGTCCGTGCGCGTCCTCGGCACCCCGGCCGAGGAGGGCGGCGGCGGCAAGGTCCTGATGCTCGAACGGGGCGCCTTCCGGGGCGTCCACGCCGCGATGATGGTGCATCCCTGGCCGGCCGAGCGGCTTACCGCCACCTGCCTGGCGGTCGCCCACTTCGACGTCCGCTACCGGGGCCGCGAGGCGCACGCCTCCGCGTCGCCCTGGGAGGGTGTCAACGCGCAGGACGCTTTGACGGTGGCCCAGGTCGCCATCGGCCTCTTGCGCCAGCAGCTACCACCCGGCGATCAGATCCACGGCGTGGTGACCAAGAGCCCCGGCGCGGCGAACGTGATCCCGGGCGCCATCACGGCCCGCTACATGGTTCGCTCGCGCACTGCCGCCGGGCTGGCCGCCCTGCGCCCCCGAGTCGAGGCCTGCTTCGAGGCGGGGGCCCTGGCGAGCGGCTGCACGATCGAGTACGAGGAGCTCTCGCCCGTGTACTCCCACATGGAGCCCGACCCCGTGCTCCTTGGCGCCTACCGCGCCAATGCGGAGGCCCTGGGCCGCCGGTTCGAGGCGGACGACGCCGGCGCGTCGCTGCCGACGTTCTCGACCGACATGGCCAATGTGTCCCTCGCCGTGCCCACTATCCATCCCCTGATCGGGATCGAGGCGGGCGGCGCGGTCAACCACCAGCGCGAATTCGCCGCCGCCTGCGTGACCCCGTCGGCCGACGCCGCCGTCCGCGACGGCGCGGTGGCCCTGGCCTGGACGGCCATCGACGCCGCCACCAACCCCGCCCTGCGCGAGCGTCTCCTGGCCGGCGCGTGATCACCGAGCACGCCGTGCTCGAGGTGATCCCCGGCCGCGAGCTCGAGTTCATGGCGGCGATGGATGACGCGAAGTCCCTCATCGCGGCCAGCCCGGGGTTCGTCGCACTCAGGGTCGAGCGCTGCCTGGAACGCCCCAGTTGTTTCCTGCTGCTCGTCGACTGGGAGCGTCTGGAGGACCATACCGAGGGCTTCCGGGGATCCCCGGCCTACGACGAGTGGCGCACCGCGCTGCACCACTTCTACGACCCGTTTCCCGTAGTCGAGCACTTCGAGGCGGTCGTCACCGCCTGAGCCGAGTTCTCCCGCGTCTTACGCCTACCCGCTCAACGTGAGGAATTGCGGCTGGTACTGGTGCACGTCGGCCTCGAGCGGAGCGAGACCATCGGCCGAGTCGATGTTGTAAGAGACGACCACCGAGTCTCCCGAGCTGAGCTCGGGGTGGAAGGTCGGGATGTACGCGATCTCGTCTTGGTATTTGCTCACCTCGGGGATCGTGAAGAGCGACGTGGGCGTCGACCACGGCCCGGTCGGGCTACACGCATAGGACACGTCGAGCGTGTTGTCGGTGTAGACCGAGCTGGCGATGGACAGCGCCACATAGCCGGCGTCGCCCGCCTGAGGAACCACTCCGGTCAGGTCGTTGACGGTCGCGAGGACCGCCGCGCCTGCCTCCGCACTCACCCAGGACGAGCCGCTCCAGTACGTCCACGCCGCGGTGTCGATGGTCTCCCCCACCGGGACCCGCGCCACCTTCATCCCTTGAACCGTGCTCGAGCTCGAAGTTTCCGTCTCAGTCAGTCCGTAGACGTAGTGGTAGCCGTCTTGCGCGAAGGTGGCGGTTCCCCACGACGTGTCGGCGTCGGTCGGCAGGTGCACCAACGACGCCAAGGTGGGGAGGTCGTTGCCTGTGACGCTCATCACCGCGATCGCAGAGATGCCGGAGAACGCCTCGAACGTGGTGCCGGCGATCGGGGCGTACTCGTTCAGGAAGATCAGCTGGGCGCCGTTCTCCACATAGGTCGAGGCCACCTCCCAGTTGTCTGAGGCGTTGGCGTCGGCCACCAGCGCGGCCGGATCGGCGTAGGACCCGCCGAAGTCGCTGCTGAGTGAGGCCGGGTTGGGGCCTACGAGCTCGGAGTTCCGCGCCACTCCGGTGAGCGCCGCCGCCCCGCTCACCGATTGCATACCGATCAAGGTGTCGGAGAAGGCGAACGCGATCCGGCCATCGGGCAACTCTGTCGAATAGGTGGCGTCGCCACCCACCCAGCCCGGACCTCTCTGGTCGGCGAAGTCAGCGCTGAGCGAAGGATCGGGCGCGACCGTCGGGGAGGCCTCGGGCACGCAGTCCCCACCTTGGGGGGTGCCTCCGATGCCCGAGAAGGCGGGCGCCGCAACCGAAGGACCGTCCGCCGGATTCGTCGACGAGGGATCGCTCACGGGGGGCGGAGGTGCGAAGGTCGCCTCGTCCCCGTCAGCCTCAACGATTGAGTAGGCGCCCGTCGACGGGGCCACCACGAGGCCGGCCGCCGACGCGCCCTCCCCGCCGAGTGAGCCGTTGAAGCGAGCGTCGCCGAAGGTGAAGATGCCGCCGTCGGCCGCGACGAGCCAGTAGCCGTCGCCGTCGGGGGTCGGTGCCATGCCAACCATGGGCCGGTTCAGGTGCAGGGAACCGGTGGAGCCGTAGAAGCTCGCGTCGCCGAAGGTGAAGATGCCCCCGTCGGCCGCCACGAGCCAGTAGCCCCCGCCGTCAGAGGTCGGGGCCATGCCCACGATGGGCTGGTTCAGGTGCAGCGAACCGGTGGAGCCGAAGAAGGAGGCGTCCCCGTAGGAGAAGATGCCGCCGTCGGCTGCGACCAGCCAGTAGCCGTCGCCGTCGGGTGTCGGAGCCATGCCCACAATGGGCTGATTGAGACGGATGGAGCCCGTCGAGCCGTAGAACGAAGCGTCGCCGTAGGAGAAGACCCCACCGTCGGTGGCCACGAGCCAGTAGCCATCGCCGCTCGCCGTCGGTGCCATGCCCACGACCGGGCGGTTGAGCGCGCTCGAGACCTCTCCGTGGGTGGCCGCACCGCCATACGCGCGCACCGCACCAGCCCCATTGGAAATCCAATACCCACCGGTCGGGTCGGCCGCCATGAGAGAGCCGGCGCCGTACTCGCCGGCGCCGGCTTGGAGGTGCGAATCTCCCGCCGCGGCGACGAGCGCGGCACGGGAACTCCCGATCGCGGCGAGGCCCGTGATGAGCACGACCAGGACGACCCCGCCGAGCAACGGCCAGTGGCGGTGGTGGCCTTGAGAAGGATGTGCAGGCTGATCCATGAGCGCTCGACCGTCGTGGGCACGACCCCGGGCGTGGAAGGCCTCATGATCGCGGTCCGGAGCTCAGAGGGCTGCATGATGTTCGAGCCGGACTTCTCGATAACGCTCCCGGCGCGACGTACTGGCGATAACAGGGCGCCTTCGTACGCGTTGTTCACTCGTTGCGACCAGCCCGCTGCGGGCGGTCGAGCGATCGAGCGGAGGAAGGGCTACGCCGAGGTCAAGGGAACGAGAGCCGGCGCGCCGGCACCACCGCGTCGAGGATGCCGAGCTTGACCACCGTGTAGGGGATCCCGAGCTGAGTGAGGTGCGCCTCAAACGTTTGTTCGGTGTACGGGCCCGGACCGGGCTGGGGGTTGAGGAACACGGTCGCCGCCCGCGCCGTCTCGTCCGGGGCGAAGAAGAGCCAGGCCGGTTGTTTGGCCGACGCGACCTCGGCGGCGATCGCGGTCGACCGGCTGACGTCGAGCGGCGAGGGGCTGATGGTCGGGCTCCCCCCACTCAAGAAGTCGAGGTCATACGCCGTCCAGTAGTCGCCGTAGGCGTCGCTGATGTGGTGTGCCCGCAGGGCCTGCACCACCTGCTCCATCGGGGCATCGCCGTTGTGCCAGCTGGTGAAGAAGCCGGCGGGAACTCCGGCCGTCCGCGCGCCGGCGACGGTGAGGCACAGGGCGCCGAGCACGCCGGCTGCGGCGAGAGCGAGCGCGCCCTGACGTAGCCGCGCCGAGTCTTCGCCGGAACGGGGCGACCGCAGATTCACGGTGCCCAACACCGTGGCAAAGAGCAGCACGATGAGCGAGGGGAGGTAGATCCCGTAGCGACCATCGTTCCAGTACGCCGTGCCGGGAGCCGCTGCGTAGAGGAACGGATACCCGACGACCCCGACAGCCAACGCGAGCGGCACAAGTCCCGCCTGCCTCGTGGAGACGACCCACACCGCCCGCACCACCGCGGCCGCGATCAGCGCGAGGAGGACGCCGTAGAGCAGCTCGCCGATCGTCGGTCCGCCAACCCAGCTGCCGCTCAAGACGGTGCGCACGCCGAGCTGCATGGGCAGCATGTAGTGGAAAAAGACGGAGAGCCGCGCTCCGTAGGTCGCGCCGCCGTTCGCCGGGAGCGAGCCTCGTTGCACGGAGGCGAATCCCGTATGCGCGTTGGCGTACCACCACGGCAACGAGCCGACGACGCCGCTTGCCACCACCAGCACGAGCGCCGCCCAGCGCGTTGGCTCGCGCTCCCCCATCGGGTCTGGGACCGCCGCCCGCGAGACGGCCCACCACCAGGCCACGAGAAGCACGAGACAGGGCAGCGCGAAGTAGCCGATCTCGGGCGAGGCCCACCACCCCAGCCCGAGGGTGAGCCCGAGCACGACGAAAGTGCCTGGGCCGGCGCCGCGCCGGTACACCCTGACGCAGCAGAGCAACGCCACCAGCCCACAACACAAGGTGGCCTCGCGGAAGCCACCCTCGCGCACCGACTGCCAGATCACGACGTACGGCCAGACCCAGACCGTGCCCGCCGCGGCCAGGGCGAGCGACCGGTTGCGACCAGCCGTGAAAGTGAGGGCGCCCACGAGGACCGCCGCGACCGCCGTAAGCACCGCGGGCGCGGCGTTCATGGCCGGCTCGCCGCCTCCCCCTACCTTGAGGCTCAGTGCCACCAGGTACGGCTCGAGCCCCCCGTAGTGCTGACCCCAGTAGAACGCCGTGAAGTGCCCGCCGTCGATGGCGCGCGCCATGAGCCCGACGATCGCCTCGTCGCCCCAGATCGGAAGCTGCACGAGCAGCCAGACGCGCAAGAGCACCCCGTACGCGAAGGCGAGCGCCGCAACGGCGAGCACCACTACGACAACCAACTTGAGGCCGCTCCTTGCCTCTCTCGCCACGGGCGGCTCGCGGTGGGAGCCGGCGTCGGCGGCGGGGTCCCCTGGTGGGCGCGGCGAGATCACCGCGTCGGAGCCGCGGCCCGAGGTGCTCACCGGCTCATGTCGCCGCTGGTGCGCCGACGAACATCTCGAGGCAGCCGGCGAGGCCGAGGATCTCTATGTCGTTTCGTCGACGGCGCTCCCACGCCTCGCGGCCGATGCGGAACCGGACCGTTCGACCCGATCCGTCGCGCCGCCGGCCCCTGGCCTCGCCGTTCTCCTCGTAGCCCACCGCACGCGACGTGGCGAGCGAGGCGGCGTTGTCCTCGAACGCACCGCTCAGCGCCTCCTCGGCCCCGAGGCCTGCGAACGCCAGGTGCAAGATCGCCTCGCGCATTTCGCGGCCGATCCCCTTGCCCTGGTGCGCCTTGCCCAGCCATGATCCCGTGTCCACCGATCGCACCGCGCCGAAATTCTCGGCACCGATGTCCTGCATGCCGACCGGCTGCCCGTCAATGAAGACTCCCGCTGTGAAGGTCCACTTGCGTGGTGACCAGTTCGCCCGGTGTCCCCACAACCACTGCGCGGTCTCGCGGGCGCGCGGCGCCGGATCGAGGTCGGTCCAGGCGACGAAGAAGGGCATCGTGACCGGATCATGGATCCCGGCGTCGGCCAGCTCGATGAGGCCGGCGAACTCTTCCTCCCGTGGCAGGCGCAGCTCGAGACGCGGCGTGCGAACGACCAGATCGAACAAGGGCCAGAACGAGCCCGGGCCCCCCACGCGCTCAGCCTCCGGGCTGGTAGACGCCAAACTCGCCGCGCAGGACGTCGGAGACCTCGCCCAGCGTCGCCATCGCTTTGAGCGCGGCCTTCATCGGCACCAGCAGGTTTCCCTCCCCGCGAGCCGTCGCCGCGACGTCGGCCAGGGCGCGATCGACCGCCGGCTGGTCGCGCGCCGCGCGCACCGAGCGCGTGCGGTCGATCTGGGTCTGCTGCAGCGTGATATCGATCGGGAACACCTCGGCCGCCTCCGCCTCGGCGTCGGTGAATCGGTTCACCCCGACTACCACCTTCTCGCCGTCGTCGACCGACTTGGCGAAGCTGTAGGCGGCCGCCTCGATCTCCTCCTGCATGAACCGGGCCTCAATAGCCGCCACCGCGCCGCCCAGCTGGTCGATCCGCTCCAGGTAGGCGTCCGCCGCCTCTTCCACCTGATCGGTCAGCGTCTCCACGTAGTAAGAGCCGGCCAGCGGGTCGACCGTGTCGGCCACACCCGATTCGAATCCGACGATCTGCTGGGTGCGCAGCGCGATCTTCGCCGCCCGCGTCGTGGGGAGGCCGAGGGCCTCGTCGAAGCCATTGGTGTGGAGACTCTGCGTCCCGCCCAGCGCCGCGGCCAGGGTCTGGACGGTGACGCGCACGATGTTGTTCTCCGGCTGTTGGGCGGTGAGCGTCGAGCCGCCGGTCTGGGTGTGGAAGCGAAGCATCTTGGAGCGGTCGTCCTTGGCGCCGAAGCGCTCGGTCATGATGCGCGCCCACATGCGGCGCGCCGCCCGGTACTTGGCGATCTCCTCGAACAGGTTGTTGTGCGCGTTCCAGAAGAACGAGAGTCGGGGTGCGAACGCGTCCACGTCCATACCGGCGGCGATGGCCGCCTCGACGTAGGCAATGCCGTTGGCCAACGTGAAGGCGATCTCCTGGACCGCCGTCGAACCGGCCTCGCGGATGTGATAGCCCGAGATGGAGATGGTGTTCCAGTTGGGCAGGTTCTCCGCGCAATAGGCGAACGTGTCGACGATCAGGCGCATCGACGGACGCGGCGGGTAGATGTACGTCCCGCGCGCGATGTACTCCTTCAAGATGTCGTTCTGGATGGTGCCGCGGATCTTTTCGCCCGGGACCCCGTGTTCCTCAGCGGCCAGCTGGTACAGCAGCAACAGGATGGCCCCCGTCGCGTTGATCGTCATGGACGTCGTGACCTTGTCCATCGGAAGGTCGGCCATCAGCAGCCGCATGTCCGCCAACGAGTCGATGGCCACGCCCACCTTGCCCACCTCGCCCTCGGCGCGCGGGTGATCGGAGTCGTACCCCATCTGGGTCGGGAGGTCGAAGGCACACGACAGTCCCGTCTGGCCCGCGTCGAGCAGGAACTTGAAGCGCAGGTTCGTCGACTCCGCCGAGCCGAAGCCGGCGTACTGGCGCATCGTCCACAGCTTCGAGCGGTACATGTCGCGGTGGATGCCTCGGGTGTAGGGGAAGCTCCCCGGCTCGCCAAGCTGGGTCGCGACATCCCAGCTCGCGAGGTCGTCGGCGCGGTAGACGGGATGGATGTCGATGCCCGAGTCGGTATGGCGCTCTGACACGGCCTGAGGGTCCTGGTTCTGCGGTGGCACGGTCACGAGACTACGGAGAATCGGGGTGGGAGGGCCATACGGGCCTTGGCAGGCGCCCCAGCGGGCAGACTACGGCCGTGGACGACACGGGACCGGCCTTTTCGCATTTCGGCATCTGCGTGAGCGACCTGGAGCGGTCGCTTGCCTTCTACTGCGGCGCGCTCGGCTTCGAGAGGGCCGAATCGCACGAGATCGGCTCGGAATTCGCCGGGTTGATGGACTTTCCGGACGTCGCGGTCACCTCGCAGTTCATCCGTCGGGGGCCGACCGCCATCGAGCTCCTCGCGTTCTCCGAACCGAGCCCTTTCGGTGAAAGGACGCGGCGAGCCGTCAACGAGTTGGGGCTGACCCACCTGTCGTTCCGCGTCCACGATGTGGCGGCGACCGCGGCCAAGCTCGTCGAGCTCGGCGGCACGATCGTCGATTCCAGCCGCACGACGATCGATTTCGGCGGCGTGGCGCTCGAGTTCGTCTATTGCACGGACCCCGACGGCGTGCGCGTCGAGTTGATGGATCTCGGCTGAGCGGTGTCGCCCAGCTCCTCGAGGGCCTGGGCGTCGAGCTCGCGGTCGATGCGCACCGCACTGCGCTCGTCCATGTGCATCCAGCGCAGGGCGACGGGGATCATCGGCCACAACATGAGGGTGTCGCCCGCCACCCACATCAGCGTGCCGCCAAGGTGCAGGTCGGTGACGTAGGAGGGTCCCCAGGTGCGGTGGGTGGCGAGGTAAGCGGGGAACAGCTCCCTGGTCGCACCGGTCAGCGAGAGGCCGGTGAAGGTGTCGATCGGGATGGCCAAGAAGAGATAGAAGAACTGCAGGGCCGGGTGGAGCCGGTAGCGGTTCGGGTCGTTGCCGAAGACCTGGCGCCAGAACAGGTAGCCGACGACCAAGAAGGCGAGGTGCTCGGCGTTGTGGATGCTCTCGTGCTCGAGCGTGAGGTTGTACCAGCTGGTCAGGTGGCTGACCGGGATCAACACGGCGTAGAGCACGAACGCGACGGCGGGGTGCCCGAAGAACTTGGCCACCCCCGAGCGCAGGGCCTCGGTCACGACGACGTGGCCTGTCCCGGTCGTCGACCGCCAGGCCAGCTCGAGCGGCGACGCGATGGCGAACAGCGGCGCGGCCACCATGATGAGAATGAGGTGCTGGACCATGTGGTCCCAGAACAATTCGCCGTCGTAGACGCCGATGAAGCTGAAGATGGCGATGCCGGTCGTGACCAGCGCGCCGATCCATGCCGCCGTCTTCAAGGACGACCAGGGGTGACGCGGGTGCAATGCGTTGTTGCGCCGGACCCCCCACAGGTAGAGCGCCAGGGCGACCACGATCATGGCCACCGGGACGAAGTCGAACTGGGTGGAGAAGAGTTGCGACCCCCGCAAGGGCGGGAGCCCCGCGTCGAAGAGCGAGGCGATCACCCGAAGAAGGTACCGCCGCGCTCAGCCGTGTTGCCAAACGCGCTGGCGGATGCCGCGCTTGCCGTCGAGGGAGGCTGCATCGAGCCTGGCCAACTCCTCGTCGGTCATCTGCCAGCCCAGGGCCCCCGCGTTCTGCTCGGCCTGGGAACGGCTCTTCGCGCCCGGGATGGGCACGGTGCCCTGGGCGATGAGCCAGGCCAGGGCGACCTGGCTCGGCGTCCGCCCGTCGTGCTCTTCCGCGATGCGCCGGAGCTCGGCCACGACGATGTCCACCTGTTCCATCGGGTGGTCCCCGAAGGTCCGCCCGCGGGGTGGAGGGTTGGACGCCGAGTACTTCCCCGACAGCCTCCCCTGCCCGAGCGGCGAGTAGGCGAGCGGCACCACGCCCAGCTCGCGACAGCACTCGAGCAGACCGACGCGCTTGGGCATCGTGCGCAGCAACGAGAACTCAATCTGGTTGCTCGCCAGCCGCAGGCCGCGCGTGCGCAAGGCCGCGTCGATCGAGCGCGTCTCCTTCACCGAGTAGTTGGAGACGCCGACGGCCTTGACCAGTCCTTCTGCGTGCGCCGCCGCGAGCGCGTCGTGCGAGCGCAACGACACCGGGCCGTGGATCTGGTAGAGGTCGATGGACGCACAGCCGAGCCGTTTGAGCGAGTGCTGGGCGGCGGAGAGGAGCGCACCCTGCACGTTCAATTTCCACGGGCTCGGCATGAACTTCGTCGCCAGGACGACCCGGTCCCGCGCACCCGGGTCCGCCGCCAGCAGCCGCCCGATGATGCGCTCGCTCTCTCCTCGGCCGTAGACCTCTGCGGTGTCGAAGAGGATGACCCCGGCCTCGATGCTGGCCGCCCAGGCGTCGCGGATCGTCGATTCGTTGAGTGACTCGTCGTAGCCGCCCATGCCCCACACGCCCTTGTCACCCCACGCCCACGTGCCGACCCCGAGCGGAGGGATCGCCACGTCGGACCCGGCCAACGTGATCCGGTCGGTCGCCTGGGGTGGCGCGGCGCCCGTCATCGACCGGCCCGGGTGCCGTCCGCCCACGCCAGGTGGGCGCGCACGGCGTCCTTCCAGTCCTCGGCATGGGTGAGTTGCGGCGAGTGATACGCCCCGTCAATCACGGCTAGACGCCCGTCGGCCACGAGGCGGGCGAGCTCGGGCGCCTGGTCGATCAGCGGATGGTCGTGCTCCCCGACGATCACCGTGGTGGGGCAGGTGATCGACGGCAGCTCCGGCTTCAGCGACACCTGGCCGTCGGCGACGTCGCCCAGGAGCGCCGTGAGGAGGGCCTTGACGGCGTACGGGTCCATGCCGGCGAAGCTGGCGTCCTTTTTCTCGCGCCACGACTTCGGCATCGTTTCCTCGATCAACGCATCCTCGGGCCCGCCGAGGCCCAGCGTTGCGGGCATGCCCCCGGCCGGGTCGTACGCTTCGGCCCAGGCGTGCACCAGCTCGCGGACGCCCTCGTCGGACGGTATGAACGACCACGCGCTGGTGTCCATGAGCACGAGCGAGCTCACGAGCTCGGGCCGGCTGAGAACGAGGCCCATGGCGACGCGCCCGCCCATGGAGTGGCCGAGCAGATCGACCGGGCCGCCGCCCGCCGCTTCGAGGAACACCGCGAGGTCGGCGACGAGCTGGTCGACGGTATAGCCCTCGACCCGTCCCGTCTTGGTCGAGTGGCCGTGACCGCGCTGGTCGAGCATGACCACCCTGCGGTCCGACGCCAGGTCGTCGGACACGAGGGCGAAGTCGTGGGCCGCACCCGTGAAGCCGTGCACCAGGACGAGGGTCGGCGTCCCCTGCGGGCTCGAGCCGCGTTCGGACCAGGCGAGTTCGACGCCGTTGACCGGGAGCTTCTGTGTGACCGTCTGTGTCATCGGCCCCTGTTCTAGCGGCTGGGGACGCGGATCGCCTGGGCGTCCGCCGGCCGACTAGCCCGAGTCGACCGACAGCGACTGCACGGCGGCGGCCGGGGCAGGGGTCGTCTCGGTCGTCGACGTGGCGATGGGTGAACCGGGCGCGGCAGCGACGTTGGTGCAGGACCGCGCCTGGTTCCATTCGGCCAGCGCGTCGGTGGCGGCGTCCCCCGAGAGCGGCTGGGGCAGATCGTCCACGATGACGGCGGGCCGCCAGGTGACCGAGTCGATATGCCGGCCGGTGGCCGAGATCACGAGAGAACCGCTTGCGTTCTCCGGTGGGGAATTGTCGTAGAAGGCGAAGTTGCCGAGCCCGTAGTCCACGTACGCGGAGCCCAGATAACCGCCGCCGAGCAACACGTGGGCGTGGGTGCCGACGACGATGTCGGCGCCCGCCTGCACCAGCACCTGGGCCAGTGGCTCCTGCAACGGGTTCGGGCACGCGTCGAGCTCGGTGCCCCAGTGGAGGTAGACGACGACCGTGTCGGCCCACTTGCGTGCCGCCTCCACTGCGGACACGAGATCGTTCACGTCGTAGGCGGAAGCCAGGCCGGGTTGGGTGGCCGTGGCCGTCCACGCCGCTTGGAGGTCCGTGTCGATGACCTGCGTGGCCGCGAGAATGGCGATGCGCTCGCCATGGATCGTCGTCTCGTACGGGGTGAAGGCCTGGGACGCGTTCTGTCCGATGCCGAGGATCGTGTAGCCGCTTTGCGCCCGCGTCGCGAGCGCCGTCTGCAGGCCGGGAGCGCCGCAGTCCTCGCCGTGGTTGTTGGCCTCGGTGATGAGCGTGACCCCGGCGCCCTTGAACGCGCTGACGGCTGACTGCGGTGCGGAGAAGACGAATTGCTTGGGTTGCGGGTCGGGACAGGTGCCGTCGGTGAGCGCGGACTCGAGGTTGACCATGGAGAGGTCGACCCCAGAGAGCAACTCGGGCACCGTCGGGCCCAGCGCATCGGAGGGGTCGGCGGCGAGCCGGTCGCCCAGGTTGGTCCCCGCGGGGAAGTGGACGTCGCCGCCGAAGGCAAAGCTGACCGACTTGCCGTTCCCGTCCCAGTCCGGATCGAGCCGCGGGTTGGTGCCGGCCGCGGGAGGCTTGGCGTGGTGGTGGGCGCCCGCTCCCGCGCGCCGCCCGGCACCCGACGGCCGGCCTCCGCCGCGGGCGAGAAGCGCCACCAGCGCAAGGGCGATGGCGAGGAGAAGGAGGCCCGCCCCCCACCGGCGCCGGTTGCGCTTGACGCGCCGCGAAGTCAGCGCCGGTGGCCGCGGCGCGCCGGCGTCTGCCTCTGTTTCAGCCTCCGGCGGTGGCCGGACGAGCAGTTCGGTTGCGGTCGTGCGCAGACATTACGTCCGGCGCCCGGCCCGTGGCCTTGGACTGCTCAGTGCGCGTGCGGCATGCAGAGATCGTCGTACTCGGCGATGACGATCTCGCCGGCGTCGGGCCCGCAGGCCGGGCACGCCGGGTCCCGCCGCACCTTGAAGGTCCGGAAGGAGGCCTCCAGCGCGTCGTACGCCATCAGCCGGCCGATGAGCGGGTCGCCCAGGCCGAGCAGCACCTTGATCGTCTCGACCGCCTGGATGGAGCCCACGATGCCGGGCAGCACGCCCAGCACGCCGGCCTCGGAGCACGAAGGGGCGAGCTCGGCCGGCGGCGGCTCGGGGATCAGGCAGCGGTAGCAGGGACCGTTGTACGGGTCGAAGACCGTCACCTGCCCCTCGAAGCGGAAGATCGATCCGTGGATCACCGGGATCCTCTTCAGCAGCGCGGCGTCGTTGACGAGGTAGCGCGTCGGGAAGTTGTCCGTCCCGTCGAGAATGGCGTCGTAGCCGTCGATGATGTCGAGGATGTTGTCGGCTCCCAGGCGGACGTCGTAGGTCACGACGTTCACGTCGGGGTTGAGCGCGGTCAGCGTCTTCTTGGCGGAGTCGACCTTGCGGTCACCGACCCGGTCCATGTTGTGCAGGATCTGGCGCTGCAGGTTCGACTCGTCGACCACGTCCATGTCGATGATGCCCAGGGTGCCCACCCCGGCGGCCGCCAGGTAGAGCGCGGCCGGCGAGCCCAGGCCGCCCGCACCCAGCAGCAGGACCTTGGAGTCGAGCAACTTCAGCTGGCCCACCTCGCCCACCTCGGGCAGCAGCAGGTGGCGCTGGTAGCGGTTGCGCTGGGCCGGGGTCAGGGTCTGGGGCGCCGCCCAGGGGCGGTCGTCGTCCTTCCACTTGTTGAAGCCGCCGATCATGGACTGCACGTCGGTGTAGCCCAGCTCGCCCATGGTCTTGGCGGCGAAGGCCGAGCGGACGCCGCCCGCGCAGTAGACGACGATGGGCGCCGCCTTGTCGGGGAGCTTGCCCTCGACCTGGAACTCGAGGTGGCCACGGGGCAGGTGCACGGC
>DASXEK010000032.1:0-28420 GCA_036490155.1 Acidimicrobiales bacterium
CACCGCGACGAGAGGGCTGTGTTGGTGCACGGCGATGTGCACCAATTGAATGCCCTCCAGAGCGGCGGCGGCTTCAAGCTGGTCGATCCCGACGGTCTCCTTGCTGAAGCCGAGTACGACCTGGGTGTCCTCATGCGTGGAGACCCCGTCGAGCTGCTGGCTGGCGACCCCTTCGACCGGGCCCGTTGGCTTGCCGTCCGCACGGGGCTCGATCCCGTCGCAACTTGGGAGTGGGGCGTCGTCGAGCGGCTGTCCACCGGACTGCTCTGCACCCAGATCCACCTGCAGCCTCTCGGCAGAGAAACGCTCCGGGCAGCCGAAGCGGTCACCGGTCTGACGATTTGGTGAACTTCCATGACCTCTGTCCCGCCAGCACGAGGAATGAACTTGGTGCGACAATCGCAGGTGGATATGAGCTTTCCGCCGTAGGCCGGAAAGGCAAAGGAGTTCAGGACCCTTGCGGCAGCGACATTGGTCGCTATCGATCGTCTCGGTCGAGGTCAAGGCTTCCTGGCGGCGAAACGCATGCGTGTTCCCTTCGTCTCCACCTCAGGCTGTTCGAAGCCCGCTGCTACGAGGCGATCGCCCAGCTGGTCGGGGTCGACGGGGACGAAAATATCGTCATCGTGTCCGGCCCGAACTTCCGGAGCGTCGATGCTGTCGGAGCCGAGGAGCGTGGACCCGGGGCGCAGGACGCGTGCGACCTCCGCGAAGAGGCGGTCTTGGAGCGCAGCGGATGGCACGTGGTGGAGCATGGTGAGGCAGACGGCGCCGGAAAAGCGGTTCGCCTCAAAGGGCATGTTCGTGGCGTCTGCGTTCACGACCTCCACGTTGGTTCCGACCAGGCGATCAGCGAGAGTCTCGGCCAATGCCGTGTCGAGCTCCACTGCGGTCAATCTGAAAGCCCGGGCTCGTAAAAGATCGGTTGTGACCCCGGGACCGGGACCAACTTCCAAGCAATCGTCACCGAGGTCCGAGGACCCCAGCACCCAAGGCAACAGCTCGTCACGCAGGGTGGCGGCCCACTCCGGGCTAGCGAGATAGCGAAGGTGAAAATCGTTCACTTCGCTACCTTAGATAAGTGGTCCAATTCGCCGGGTCCGGGACTCTTACGCGTTTAACCAACCTCAACATCAAACAGGCCAAAAAGCTGGTCGAAGGAGCACCTCAATCGGTGATCACGCGTGTCCCGAGGGTGCAAGCGGAGGCGATCAAGATCGAGATGGAGAGTTTCGGAGGTGCCGTCGAGCTCCAGGTCTCTAGCGGATCTCAACTCGACCGAGAGGGCGTTGGTGGAAGCGCCCCCGTTCGCCGGTTGTGATCCAACCCGCAGAACCTTCCTGCCCTTTCCCGTAGATCAGGTGACGGCCGAAACGTTCCAGCGTTGCGTACCGTGGTTCACCGGGGTGCCGTCGGAGGCCACGTCGTCAGACGCCCGGCTCTCCTGCGCCGACGCCACCGCGTCGCTAGCCTGGCCGGTCATGACGATTGACTTCCGCACCCACGACGACGTCGACGTGGAGACGATTGACGTCGCGTACTTCTTCGGGAACCAGCTGCCCCGCCTGGCGGCGGAACGCTCCGCGCTGGCCGTTCCGGGCGCTCGCGAGCTGGGCGTCCTGCCGATCACCATCGAGACGACGGCCGGCACCTGGACGTTGTCGGTCGACGACGATGCCGTCCGCGTGCGCCCCGGCGGCGGTGGACACGCCACGGTGCGCCTCGCCGTGGACGAGCTCACCGACATCGTCCACGACCGCCGGACGCCGATGACGCTCCTCGCCGCCGCAACGCTCGACATGGCGATCGGTGACATCAATGACTTCCTCGACTGGTGGGTCGTCCTCCGCTCTCTGCTCGATGGCCGCACCGTGCACACCGCGGGTGACATCACATTCACCGACCGTGACGGCGGCCCGCTCGACCTCCAGCGCTCGTTCACGGTCTACGACGATCCGGCCGAGCTCGCGTACTACCTTGGCGAAGCGGGCTACCTCCACCTGACCGAGGTCTTCACGACCGACGAAATGGCGCAGGTCTCGGCCGACATTGATGCCGCGCTCCCGCACTACCACGAGGGCGACGGCCGGTCCTGGTGGGCCACCACCGCCGATGGCGAGGAGCGGGCGGTGCGCCTACAAAGGTTCCAAGAGGAGAGCCTTGCGACAGCGGCCTTGCTGGAGGACGACCGGCTCCTTCGCCTCGCCTCGCTCACGGGCGATGGGCACGTGCCGCGCGACCAGGGCGGCAACAAGATCGAGGCGCTTGTCAAACCCATCGGCGTCGTGAAGGGCATCTCCGACCTGCCGTGGCACAAGGACTGCAGCCTCGGGCGGCACTCCTCACGCTGCTGCAGCCTGACGGTTGGGATCTCGGTCACCGGCGCCGACCAACGCTCGGGCCAGCTCGGGGTCGTGGCCGGTTCCCACCGGGCCCTCGTCCAGCCCGCCTTCTTCCGCGACTCCTGGGGGCTGCCTGCGGTCCCGCTACCGACCAGCACTGGTGATGTCACCGTCCACTGCTCGTGCACCCTGCACATGAGCCATGCGCCGGTCGCGCGGGAACGCCGCGTCATGTACACCGACTTCGTCTTGCCCGCTCGTGCCGGTGACGATCCGGCGCCGAGCAGTGCCGGCGTCATCGATCGGGTGCGCGAGCGGGCTTACAAGGTGGTCAGCCAAGTCCCCTCGGCCGTCCGTCCTTGAGCATCCGCGATCATCCGCCATTCGCCGACTTCGACGGCAACCGCCTGGAAATGGCTCACCGAAGCTTCAACCCGGCCGGCAGTCACCATCTCGTGTAGGCCCCGGTCCAGAACCGGGTCAGGGTGTCCCCGAATGCTGGGAGCGGGCACGCATGACCAACGATGCTGCATGCAGGCGAGGGCCAAGATGCGTCCTCGCCATCAAGTGGGCCAAGCTATGTCAACGCCGTTGTCCGCCCCAACTCACGTTACCGGGCGTGACACCACCAGTAGCGTCCGACGATCAGTTCCTCAAGCGCGCGGAGGCGATCAACGACCATCCGCGATGAGGTATCGGAATGTTCAAGTGCGATGCGGAGGTCGGACGCGAGGTAGGCCGCTTCGCGGACCTCGCAGTCTGCTCGCAAGAGTTCCAGAGGGGACGCGGTTGCGCGAGCAATGACATCGAGAACGGCTTCCATATGGGGGCCGCTGTAACGGGCCAGAAAGAACCAATCATCGACCGGTTCTCCGAAGCGAGCCCATTCGAAGTCCAGCAGGGCCGTGATGCTGCCATCATTCGCGAGCCAGTTCCCCCAATGACAATCTGCATGGACTGGAACGAGGGCCTGCGCGCGCGTCGGTGCTCGATCGGCAATCGCTGCCAGGCCATCGAGCAGATGGCCTGGCACGAATCCGGATCGGTCCTGGTCGGCCAGGGTCTCAAGCTCGGCAAAAAGCGCCGCTTGCGTCACGAAACCGCCGTGATCAAGAGGCTCTCCCAATGTCTGCTGGGCGTGGCCGGCGGGGATCCACTTGTGCATCCCCTCGAGCCGCTCGATCGCATCTTCGACCAACGCACGCGCGGTCGCTGCGCCTACACCGGGCATCCCCATGCCGGGAGCTGCCCCCAGCACGCGCGCATAGCAGGCATAGCGAACCTCGAGAACTCCCATTCGGTAGAGCCCGCTGGTGAGCAACGGAGCGGTGAGACCGCGAGGCAATTGCGGTACGAGTGCCACCTCTCGGTCTAATCGCGAGTGCCTGTTCGCGTCGATGATCTTCACGACGACGGTCGAACTCACGTAGACGTGGTGGGAGTCGCTTCGAGCGACAACCATGGGACCAGGATCTCGGCCCAGGGCCGCGAGGACGATCTTCCGAGCGAACCCGGGGCTTTGCGCTGTTCGAAAATCAGTGGGCATTCGGTGGTCGAGAGGGCGGAGTCGGAATCGCCCATCCCATGGTCCGTTCAGTCGCGAACCATGTTCACGATTCTATCCTTCAACGACGTTCCACCGACGGGAGATCTCGGGCATGACGACCGACGGGCGATTCATGGTCCTGAGGAATCAGCGGTTGGCTGGGGCTATCCCACTTCACCGGCTCCGGATTGTTATCTCGTTGAGAAGGCCTTTCTCAGGAACCGACGGAAATGTGGATCAAAGTCCCCTTCATACGCTGATGCCACCTCCTCGAGTGACCACCATCGAGCGCCACGGAACTCGACCTCGTCGAGGGTCAATTGCAGGGTGCGGGATCCCTCACTGATGAACCACAAGCTCACGTCGGTGTGACCTGGGTCTTGCCCAATGGTTTTCGTGACCGTAAGGAAGGCTGGCTCGACTCCGCCACCGGCAAAGGAGGCATCGACTCCGAGTTCTTCGCGGCATTCCCGTCGAGCTGTTGCCGCCGGATGCTCATCGGGTTCGACGTGGCCGCCGGGCGGAAGAAACAAGCCGGAATTCAGGTGGTCAACCAGCAAGACGTCGAAGGTCTTGCGATCGAGGAGGACGACGTAGGAGACCAGATGTCGAGCCGGAGTGGCCGGCTTTGATCGTCGAAAGACATCATCTGTGCTTTCGGCCACGCCAGCGTGTCGTCGATGTGCTCAGCCTCCAATGGGTCGAGCGGAGTGATGCCGTCAACGAGTTGATGAATAACTGCAACCGAGTCGCGCACCGGCTCCAGTTTGCCTCAGCGGTGTTCGAGTCCGGGCTAGGGACTGCCCCAGTTCATTGATACTTCTCTGAGGGTCCACCGCTTGATTGCTGGTCCTGAATAGCTTCGGGAGTGCTGGCGGGTCCGGTCTGACTTGGAGCCCCGTGACGTTGGGAAACGTCGTCGACCGAGACCAACCAGCCGCACATTGAAAGACGGCACGTCCCGTCTCAGAGTTGGGGTGATTGGTCCGGGTTGCGCAAACAACCCAGACCCCCGTCGCTCCGATCCGGAACGGCCGTGCCATCCCTCACACCTTTGAGAGAAAGGGATGACCATGACCATCGTAGAAGCTGCGCGTGGGATCACCGGTGGCGTCGACACGCATCGCGACCTGCACGTCGCCGCCGCTCTCGATCCACTCGGTGGACTGCTCGGCGCCGAGAGTTTCTCGACCGACCCCGCCGGCTACAAGGCGCTGCTGAGCTGGCTCGAGACCTTTGGCGACGTGACCAAGATCGGCATCGAAGGCACCGGTTCGTATGGCTCGGGCCTGACGCGCTACCTGCGCCGAGTGGGTGTCGAGGTCATCGAAGTCGACCGACCGAATCGAGAAGAGCGCCGCCGCAGTGGAAAGTCCGATCCTCTCGACGCCGTCGAAGCCGCCCGCGCCGCGCTCAGTGGCCGGGCGAGCGGCAAGCCCAAGTCGCGCGACGGTGCCGTCGAGGCCATCCGGGTTCTCGTCGTCGCCAAGCGCTCGGCCCGCCAGGCCCGGGTCAAGGCGCTCGTCCAGATGCGTCACCTGGGCTACAGCGCGCCTGAGCAGCTGCGTTGCCGAATGAAAGGGCTGTCTGTGCTGGCATTGGTCGCCGAAGCAAGGGCGCTTCGTCCCGCTCGCTCTCCCGATCCAGTGACGGCGGCCACCAAGGCGTCGCTGTCGTCGTTGGCGCACCGCATTGAAGCGCTCGATGCTGAGCTCGCCGTGCTTGACGAGCGGATCGAGGCGCTCCTCGTTGCCACCGTGCCCGAGCTCCTCGGCCTCTTCGGTGTCGGTCCCGACACCGCGGCGGCTCTCGTCATGACGGCGGGTGACAACCCGGAACGCCTCGCTTCAGAGGCCGCCTGGGCCCACCTGTGCGGTGTGTCTCCGGTCCCGACGGGGTCGGGCAAGAAGAGCGGCAAGGTCCGAGTCCACGCCGGAGGCGATCGCCAGGCCAATAGCGCCCTGTGGCGCATCGTCATGGTCCGCATCGCGCACGACGCCGACACCCAGGTCTACTTCGAGCGCCGCGTGAAGGAAGGCAAGACCACCCACGAGGTCATCCGCATCCTGAAGCGCTACGTCGCCCGCGAGGTCTATCGATACTTACCTCGCGCCTAGATCCTCGGGCTGAGGGTCTGGCTCTCCCCAGTTCTGTCGCCCACCGGGGCTGACTACCCAGCGACACGCCGACCCTCAGCTCGGGCCCACGTTCTTGAAAACGCGTGACCTAATAAGAGCCTGTCCTCACCTCGAGTGACTCATCAATGTTCTGTCCGCTGTTTTCACTCCCGAGCCCCAAAAGAGGGGTTGACAAGTGATAGGAGCGTCGCCGGGGGTTAGCGATGCACGGTCAGGGTTTCCGATCCCAAAGTGGACCCAGTTCGGCCATGAGTGAGGACTGACTTGGTTGTCCTAGCCGCCTGGCGCGGCGCTCCGGTTCGTTGGGGCGTGCGCTGCGGACCTACGCCGGCGTCAGCGCGCCGTCGGGACAGGTCAGCACGGGCTCGTCGTCGATTTCGTCGCCGACGGTCAACGGTTCGGCCACCGCGACCCCGTCGCGGCCCGGCAAGAGCTTGAAGGCGGCGGCCGCGCCCACCACGGCCACCCCGGCGCCGGCGATGCAGGCGATCATGAGGCCGCTGTGGAAGGCGTGGAACACGATGGCCTCGAGCGCCGGCCGCGCCGCGTAGGGGGCACGGTGGATCACGGCCAACGCCGCGGCCACGGACTGGTGCGACTCGGCCTTCGGCCCTGCCGGAATAGGGAGCGACCGGAACGAGCTGATGATCTTCGGCGCGTAAGCCGAAGCGAAGATCGACCCGAACACCGCGACGCCGAGCGTGCCGCCCAGCTCACGCGTCGTGTTGTTAACGCCGGCGGCCGCGCCGCGCTGCTCATCGGGCACCGACCCCATCACCGCTTCCGCCGTGGGAGCGGTGATCGACGACAGGCCGAGCGCGAGCAGCACCATGGACACGATGAGCGGCCCGAAGTAGGCCGTATTGGACTGCGAATTGAACGCGGACACCAGGAGTCCGGCGCCCATGAGGAGGAGGCCGGTCGTCACCACCGCCCGCGTCCCGACCTTGAGGGCGACGACAGCCGCGATCGGCGTGAAGATGGCGGCCACGATGGCGAAGGGCAGCGTGTGCACGCCGGCCGAGAGCGTCGAGTAGCCCTTGACGAACTGGAAGTACTGGGTGATGAGGAAAATGAACCCAAAGAGGCAGAAGAACGCGACCGAGATGGACAGCGCGCCCCCGGTGAAGCGGGGGATGCGGAAGACCCGGACGTCCAGCAGCGGGCCCTCGATGCGGAGCTCGTAGAGGGTAAAGACGGTCAGGAGCACAGCGGCCGCGGCAAAGCAGACCAACGTTCCCGGCGCCGCCCAGCCCCACTGCGGTCCCTCGATGATGGCGAGCACCAGCGACGCCACGCCGGCCGTGGAGAGGACGACGCCGCCGATGTCGAAGCGGTGCTCTCGGATTCGCGGCAGCAGCGGGATGAGCACCTGCCCGGCGATCAGGGTGACGACGACGATCGGCACGTTGACGAGGAAGATCGAGCCGTACCAGAAGTGCTCGAGCAGCGCCCCGCCCACGATGGGCCCGAACGCGACCGCGATGCCCGACGTGGCGCCCCAGATGCCGAGCGCCTTCTGCCGATCCGAATGATCGGGGAAGATGCTCGTCAGGATCGCAAGGCTCGCCGGGAAGATGAACGCCGCGGCGAGGCCCATGAGGGCGCGGGAGGCGATCAGCGTGTCCGTTGAGTGCGACGCCGCGGCGGCCGCCGAGAACAGTCCGAAGAAGACGAGGCCGATCTGCATGGTCCCCTTGCGGCCGAGCCGGTCGCCCACCCCGCCGCCGGCCAACAGCAGCCCGGCGAAGGCGAGGCTGTACGCGTCGACGATCCACTGCAGCGACGAGATGGAGGCGCCGAGGTGCCGGTTGAGGGTCGGGAGGGCCACGTTCACGATCGTGTTGTCCACGACGACCAGGAAGACGCTGAGGCACAAGACCGCCAGGATCAGCCAGCGACGCCCGGTCGGGTGGCTGTCGGCGGAACCGGTGGGCAGCTGGAGAGTGGTGGCCGGCATGGCGCCTCTTTCAGAACGGTCGTTGTAGTACGCTGTACTACTGTTATAACACGGTGTGCTTCAGTAAGGTAGGGATATGACAAAAACGCCTCGGACCAGGACTCCGAGCGCCGGCATGGAAGCGGCGCTGCTCGAGGCGGCGGCCGAGATTCTGGAGGCCGAGGGCCCCGACGCCCTGTCCGTCCGGCGGATCGCCGCGGCGGCGGGGGTGGCGCCGATGGGTGTCTACAACCACTTCGAGTCGAAGTCCGGCATTATCGAAGCGCTCTTCATCCAGGGCTTCCAGCGCCTTTCCGACGCGCTGCGCGGCGTGGCCGACGTGCAGGACCCTTACGAGGCACTGCGCGAAGGCGGGCGTCGCTACCGCGCCCTGGCGTTGGCGCACCCGATGGCGTACCAACTCATGTTCCTCAAGGTCATTCCGGGGTTCGAGCCCAGCGAGCACGCCATCGAGATCGCCAGCGGCGCGTTCGCCAACCTGGTGGCCGCGGTGCAGCGGGCCATCGCCGCCGGCGTGATCGTCGAGGGCGAGCCGAGCGAGACGGCCCAACTCATCTGGGCGAGCAGCCACGGGTGGGTGTCGCTCGAGCTGATGGGCATCGGCTTCGCCGAGGACCAGGCGGCCGGGTACGACCGGGTGTGCCGGACGTTGCTGGCCGGGCTCAGCAAGGGGGACCCTGCGCACGAACCTGCCCTTGCCACCACCACGGCACACGAGACCTAACAGCGCAGTTCACGCCCGCGCCAATGTGACCCGGGGCCGGCGCGCCTACCGCGGGTCCGGCCGGTCCAGGTTCCAGTGCCGTGCCGTCGACGGAAACCATCGCGTGGTCTCGTCGACCCGGAGCGGGATCATTCCGAAGCGGGTGATGGTGCGCTGCCCGCCCTCGGCGTCGCCGTAGAGGAGGTCGAGGGTGAAGGTGTGGGGCTCCAAGACCGCGCGGCGCAGCCACTCGTAGTCCCGGTCGCTGCTCTCACGGACCGCGGCCTGCCAGAAGCCGATGTCGCCGGGGGCGACGAGCAAGTCCCTCGTCTGCATCCGGAAGTCCTCGGGATCAATGTGCGGCACCGAGGTGTTTTGCGCCCCGTCTATGACGTTCCATCCCATGGGCACGGCGATCCCGGCCCCGACGTTGCGCAAAGAGACCGCCATATACAGGTTGTCGTCGACATCCTCGACAATGGCCTGGCTCCCCTCGACCGTCGCCCAGTGGTTGTCCATCCAGCGCATCTTCTGTTTGGGGTCGCCGAGCCGCGAGGTGACGAGCACGGGCCGGAGGTTCACCCGGAACGCGGCCTCCGAGATCCGGGCCGCTCGGTTGGCCGAACGGACGGCCGCGAACGTAGCGATCGCGAGCACAAGGGTGCCGGCGGCCGTGGCGAGGGTCGCGACGGTCGACCAGTCCACACCTCCGACGAGCACGACCGGCAGATTACGGCCTCCGCATCCGCCAGGCCCGCCCGACTGCCTCTCCGGTGCCCTGGCAGACTCGCCCCATGCTCGCCCACGTCTCGATCCAATGCGCCGACGTCGACCGCAGCGCCGCGTTCTACGACGCCGTCCTCTCCCCGCTCGGCGGGGGCCGCATGATGGAGGCCGACGGCAACGCCATCGGCTACGGCGTCCCGCCGGCGCCCACGTCCACGTTCTGGATCGGGCGGCAGCAAACGGGCGACGGCTTCCGCGAGACCCACGTCGCCTTCTTCGCGCCCAGTCGTACGGCCGTGCGGGCGTTCGTCGAGGCCGCACGGGGCGTCGGGGCCGAGATCCTCCACGAGCCCCAGGTGTGGCCCGAGTACGACCCCGCCTACTACGGCGGGTTCGTGCGCGACCCCGACGGCAACAACGTCGAAGCCGTCTGCCTCTCCCCCGAGTGATGCTGGCGGCATCCTGTCCCTGAGAGCTCCAGCGGAGATCCGGCCGTGTCTTCCGTGCGCAGAGGCGAAATCCTGCTCATTTCGTTGAGAAACGAACAGCGCGTCACTGCTCGTTTCGCAAAACGAACAGGTCCCTCCTGCTCAGTTCGATAGCAAACGAGCAGGGAAGTCGCATATGCACTCAAACTTCGTGCACCGGAGTCCGGCCGTTCGACTCAAGCTTCCTACGGGGCCGCCCTTACGGTCTCCACCGGACGAGAGCGATAGTTCGGCCCACCGAGAGCACAAGGGCGTCGATCGACGCCGGCGCCTCTAGGCGTCGACGGTCAGGCTGTCCAAGAGATCGGCGAAACGCCGCTGGGCCTCGGCCCGCCGCGTCGGGATGTGCTCGGACGGCACCTCGTGCGGCGAATAGCCCTTCAGCACCTGGCGCGCCACGGTCTGGCGGTGCACCTCGTCCGGCCCGTCGTAGATCCGGGCCGCCCGCGCCGCCCGGTACATGTGCTCCAAAGGAAGGTCACACGAGTACCCCAGTGACCCGTGTACCTGGATCGCCCGGTCGATGACGTCGTACAACACCTTTGCCCCGTAGTACTTGATCATCGCGATCTCGACGCGCGCCGCCTGCGCGCCCTCGGTGTCCATCTTCCAGGCCGCCTGGAGCGTCATGAGCCGGGCGGCCTGCATCTCGGCCGCCGAATCGGCGATCCAGTTCTGGATCGTCTGCTTCTCGGCCAAAGTCGAGCCGTGGGCGTAGCGCGACACCGAGCGCTCGCACAGCATGTCGAACGCGCGGCGGGACTGGCCGAGCCAGCGCATGCAGTGGTGGATGCGCCCGGGTCCGAGCCGCTTCTGCGCCAGCGCGAACCCCGAGCCCTCGCGCCCGATCAGGTTCGCCGCCGGCACCCGCACGTCCGTGTAGACGATCTCGGCGTGGTTGCCGAAGCGCCCGAACGGCGTCTCAGGGTCCTCCATCGTGGCGACGTCGCGCACGATGTCCACGCCGGGTGTCGTGACCGGCACGATGATCATCGACGACCCTTGATACGGGTGCACGTCGGGGTTCGTCACCGCCATGACGATGAGGAAGTCCGCCACCGAGCCGTTCGACGTGAACCACTTGTGGCCGTTGATGACCCACTCGTCGCCGTCGCGCACGCCCGACGTCGCCAGCAGCGTCGGGTCGGACCCGGCCGTGTTGGGCTCGGTCATCGAGAAGGCGGAGCGCAGCTCGCCGTCCAGCAGGGGCTGCAGCCACTGCGCCCGCATCGCCTCGTCACCCGTCTCCTCGATCCCGACCGCCAGCAACTCCGCGTTCCCCGAGTCCGGCGCGTTGTTGCCGAACACCACGGGGCCCAGCGCCGACTGGCCGAGGATCTCGTGCATCAGGCCGAGCTTCACCTGCCCGAAGCCCATGCCCCCGAGCGCCGGCGGTAGGTGCGCCGCCCACAGGCCCTCTGCCTTCACCCGCTCCTGCAACGGACGGATCACCTCGCGCACTTGGTCGTACGTCAGGTCCAGCGTCTCGAGCGGGAACACCTCCTCGCGCACGAACCCGCGCATCCACGCAAGCTTCTCCTCGAACTCGGGTTCGGTCGAGAAATCCCAGGCCATTGCCACTCCTTTTCCCCGCCGGGCCGCTTCGGCTCGGCTGTCGGGGGTCCCCACCCTGCCACTACCGTGGGCGCCGTGACCACCATGCCTGTCGACTTCCGTCCGGCCGCGTCCGCGACCGACTCTTTGGACAGCCCGCCGCCCCCGCCCCAAGTCGCCCTGAGCGCGGCGGACAGGGCCGTGATCGCCCGGGCCGAGACGGCCCTCCTCGACGAGCGGCGCCTCCTCACCGGCGACGAGCTCGCCGCGCTGGCCGCGCTGCCCGACGGCGCCGTCATGAACCTCGCCGCCCTGGCGCACCAGGTCCGGCTTGCCTGGTGCGGCCCCGAGGTCGAGATCGAGGGCATCCTCTCGGCCAAGACGGGCGGCTGCCCCGAGGACTGCCACTTCTGCTCGCAGTCGTCGCGCTTCGACACGCCGGTCAAGGCCACACCGTTCCTCGACCGCGACGAGGTCCTCACGGCAGCCCGCGAGACCGCCGCCCTCGGTGCGTCCGAGTTCTGCATCGTGCTCGCCGTGCGCGGCCCGGACGAACGGACGCTCCAGCGCATCCTCGACCTCGTGCCCCTGATCCACGACGAGACGGGGCTCAACGTGGCGGTCAGCGCGGGCATTCTCACCGAGGATCAGGCCCGGCGCCTCGCCGACGGCGGCGTGCACCGGTACAACCACAACGTCGAGACCGCGCGGTCGTTCTTCCCTTCCATCGTCACGACGCACACCTGGGACGAGCGGGCCGACACCTGCCGCTTGGTCAAGGACCACGGGATGGAGCTGTGCTGCGGCGCTCTGCTCAATATGGGTGAGACGACGGACCAGCGCGTCGAGCTGCTGACCCAGCTCCAAGAGCTCGACCCCACCGAGGTGCCACTCAACTTCCTCAACCCACGGCCCGGCACCCCACTGGGCGACCGCCCGATCCTCGGCGCCTGGGAAGCAGTCCGCTGGATCGCGCTCTTCCGCCTGGCCCTGCCCTCCGTGATCTTGCGCTACGCCGGCGGCCGCGAAGTGACGCTGCGTGACCTCCAAGCCATCGGCATGACGGCGGGCATCAACGCGCTGATCGTCGGCAACTACCTCACGACGCTCGGCCGCTCGGCCAGCGAGGACCTGCAGATGCTCGAGGACCTGCGCATGCCGATCGGCGCGTTGAGCGCCGCTATCTGAGCCCTAGCCGTCGAAGGTCGCCCCAAAGCCATGTCCGTGACCGCACATTGCTCGGCCTGTGGCAGGACGCTGGCCGACTGCACCGGGTGTGCGCGCGCGCTCGATCCGCCTCGCTTCTGCCCCGAGTGTGGACGCCGCATGACGGTGACCGTCATCCCGACCGGCTGGGTGGCCCGCTGTCGCGACCACCCCGAGCTCCGATCAGCCTGAGCCTATAAACAACCCATGTGCGCTGAGAGCGCCAGGGAGGACTGAACCATGACAATGGAAAGCAAGACGCTCGAAGTATCACGCAGAATCGAAGCGCCAGCGGCCCTCATCTTCGAAATCCTGGCGAATCCGCAACGTCACATGGATTTCGATGGGTCCGACATGCTCCGGGGAGCCGTCCTCGACCGCCCCATCTCCAACGTCGGCGACATCTTCACCATGAAGATGCATCGGCTCGGAGACGACTACCTCATGATCAATTACGTGGTGGAGTTCGAGCCAGATCGGCGCATCTTTTGGGAGCCGGCTCCCGGAGACCCTTCTCGGGCTGAGGGTGATGATCCATCCAAAGTCGGCATTCCTGCGGGCTACCGCTGGGGCTACATCCTCACTCCGGACGGGGACGACGACACCGTCGTCACCGAGGTCTTTGACTACGGCGCCGTGTCGGAGGAGATCCGCCGATCCTTCCAACACGAGGGCGGGAAGTGGATCAACGGGAGCAACTCGGTACTTGAGTCCATGGCGGCCACCCTGGAGAGGCTCGAAAAGATCAGTACCGAGTAGGCCGCTGACCTACGGAGCGTTCTGATCCGCAGTTATGCGCTCGGCCGAGTGGGTACCTAGAGACCATGACCATCACGAACGCGCTGGCCAGCGTCGCAGTGAGCGACCTGGCGGCATCCTCACGCTGGTACGAAACGCTCCTCGGTCCCGGTAGCCATCCGATGGCTGAAGTCGTCGAATGGCAGCTCGAACGTGGCGGAGGATTACAGGTGTAAGAGCTGCCTGACCGAGCAGGTCAAGGATCTTGCACACTGATCGTGAGCGACATCGATGAAATCGCGCAGCGGCTCAACGCATCGGGGCTCGTTTCTCACGTCGAGCCAGCGCACAACGATCGCGTTGACACGATCATGATCAAGGACCCGGACGGAAACTCGCTCGCATTCTCGATGCCGAAGGACCGGTCGCTCGCACATTGATCTCACCGATCAACTACGGCTCGCTCGGGGCGACGGCCAAAGAACGGTCGTCTGGGATCTGAAGACCGCCATCACCTTCTCAATTGGCTCACAGCCGGCCGGCGATCAGACTGCCCTCGAATCGCCGGGACAGTTGGCATTCCGGCACTTCCCTCTGGATCATGTCCTGGTAGAGGCGAAAACCAAGTCCGCCGAGATCACTCTTCGGCGTCGGGCTTGTCGAACAACAGAATCTCCTCCTCGCTGGGCGGTTGAAACATCGTTGCCCACTCTTCAAAATGAGCCCGTGTGATTGGCGCGGCTGTCCATTCACCCGACGCGGTCCGACGTTCGGCTCGCTCGATCAGCTCCTCCAAGGGCGCATGGAGGTAATGCAGCTCGACTCCCACTCCCAAAGCTCGCGCCCCGAGTCGTTTCTCATCCCGTTCAACTCGCGCCCAGTGACCCCACTCCAAAATCACACTCTGGCCCCGGGCGAGGAGATCCTGGGAAAGAATCCAAAGCTGATGTTCGAGACGCACTCGGAACTCGTCATCCCACAAATCGCCGCCCAGTTGAGTCACCCACCCGTCCTTATCCAACCTGATGGCCCGAATTCTGGGTGCGAGCTGGCGAGCGAGTGTCGACTTGCCCGAGGCCGGAAGCCCACAGATCAGCACGAGCCGCGCCGACGACGTCGCCATGCACGATTTCTAACATCGGTTGCTCCCCAAGAGGCAACCCCATACGCCCGGACGGGGGTTGCCTCACGCTTTCGACCGTCCGCTACGGTGCATGTGCGACGAACAGTGATGGGATCGCAGAGAGCGGAGGCTGGAGATGACCTCGAAGTCTGATTTCACGGCTGAGGAGTGGGATCTCATCCTGGAAGCGCCACCAAGTGCGGGAATGATCGTGGTCACCGCCCAACGAGGGGGTTCATTTCGCGAGACCATCGCGATGGCGAAGGCCTATGTTGAGGCGCGCCAGCAGCACGGCAAGAGCGAACTTCTGGATGAGATCGTCGCGGCGAAGCCTGAACGGGATCACACGCACTTCCACTCTCCCGAGGAGCTCAAGCAGCACGGACTGCAACAGCTGCGCAATTCGGTCGTTCTGCTTGAGAAAAAGGCCACGCACGAAGAGGTAGACGAATATCGCCGGTTTATCGTGACACTGTCACAGAAGGTCGCGGCTGCCCACCGGGAGCACGGTCAAGAAGTAAGCGATTCGGAGCGGGCTGCGATCAACGACATAACGGAAGCCCTGAACGCAACCGTCGGGTAGGAGGCGTCCTGAGGGTCTGTATTCGGCCTGAGCCACGGGACGACGAACGGGCTGAGCCTGCACGCACTCGGACACCTAGGACCAGCGGCGCAGTGGAAACGACTGGCAATGCACATGCGCCAGAGAGTCCGAAAGGGTTCCGTAGCTAAGTTCGACGGCGGAGCGTGTCGAGTCCGGGACCGCTGAGGTGGTCGAGCGCGACTGGTCGGCCCACTTGGGCCAGGACGAGCATCAGAAGGGGTCCGGAGACCTGCTGGCCGTTGTCGCTGCTCCATTGCACATCTGTGGCCGAAAGGCCGACGCCTCGCGTGCGTCGTTTCGTCTTCGCGATGTAGTTGTTCGTAACGTAGAAGTCGGCGACCGCCACGAGGTGACGGATCGAGTGTTCGCGCGTCCGACCAAGCGCGGTGAAGATGTCCTCGCCGTGGACGATGGTCTCGCCGAGAAGGGCGATAACGGGCGGTGGTGGGTGCGTGCGCGCATTGACCCGCGAACGAAAGAGGGCGACGAGCTGCCCGGGCGTGTTAGATGCCGTGATCCTGCGAACGTGCCGGCCGACGGCGAGGTTTGGGCGAAGCCCGCTCGCCACAAGGTCGCGGCAGAAACCGCCGACGGAGCCGAGCGGCGTCACGGAGGCGGTGAAGACGAGATGGGCAAGCACCTCCTGATTGGTCCAGCCAGCGCTCAACGAAGGCTGGTCCCAGTCGTCCGGCTCGAGCTCATCCAGAGCGTCGACGAGAGCTGCTCGTTCGCTCCGGATCATCTCCCAGGTGTCGTCGGTTTTTGTCGTCATCGAAGCCCCGAACGTAGCCGGACCACCACCTGTCCCCTATTGGCGGGGAAGGTAGGGCACATCGGGACCCCGCTCGGCGACTTGTCCGGCAGTTTTCCGAACATGCCGAAGCACGCGCTTGGACTAGGCGATGTGCTCCACCAGCAGGACGCTGTCCGAGCGGTCGTAGAACGTCATCGTCATCGCGTGCGTGTCCACGGTCCACTTTTCGATGCCACTGTCAGCGAGGCCGATCGACATCTCCAGGTAGCTCGTCTCGCCTCGCTCGTGACGCCGCAAATGGTCGAGGAATTGATCACGGTCGCTGTTCTCGGCAATGGGTAACTGTTCGTGCACGGCGTCCGTGGTGACTCGATGAGCATTCTGTCCGAGATACTCCGAGTGGCCATCGGACACGAACGAGTCGTAGCGCTCGACCCCAAGCAATGCGAGCGACCGGACGTAATCAGAGAGCGTTTCTGCATTGCCGAGGCGCCCGTGGAGTTCCTCGATCTGCTCGACAGTGAACACGCGGCGATGCTAACTACACGCTCAGATTCTTTGTCCACAGGGTTATCCCTGCGCACAAACCCGCCGGCCCAATTCCTCCTCATCTCCCGGGGTGACGAGCACCGAAAGCCCGTCCCGCTCACGCAACCATGCAAGGTTGCGACGATGGAGGTTGGCCGACTGATCGAACCGATTCAACACGATCACCATCGGCGCATCGATGGCAGTCAGTGCCTCGGTGGTCAGACGCACCGCGTTGATCGTGCCCAGGCCGGCGTCGGCCACGAGCACCACCAAGTCCGGCGCCAATCCGCGGGCCAACAACAGACAGTCGCCGTCCTGGGCAATCGGAGAGCGCAGACCGCCCGCCGTCTCGACGAGTCCAACGTCGACCGGCTCCTCGGGCCACCGGCACTCGTCCAACAGGTCGGCCACGCTGAAGGCAGGCCGGCCGAGGACTTCGGCCGCCATCGGCGGTGCCATCGCCACCTCGTACCACCGGTGCCTCGGGCAGACCGTCTCGGGCCGCTCACCGCTGGCGCCACCGAGCACGGCGGCGTCGTAGCCGGAGGGGTCGTCCGCGGCGTCGAAGGACTGAGCAGGCTTGCGCGCCGCGACGCCGCTCCCCGCCTCGCGCAGCCCCCGGATCAGCCGCGCCGCCACCCAGGTCTTGCCGACGTCGGTGCCCGTCCCGACTACCGCGACCAGACGGTCCGGACGCGCCACTAGCGCGCCGTGGCCCCAGCCGGTGCACGCACGTCCAGCGCGACGAGCGCGTCGATCAGCCGACTGACGTCCGCGTCGCGGTGGGCGGCCGACAGTGTGACGCGTAGCCGGCTGGTGCCCGCCGGGACGGTCGGCGGGCGGATCGCCGGCACCCAAAGCCCTGCGTCGAGGAGTGCAGCGGATGCATCGATCGCCGCCTGTTCGGGTCCCAGGACGACCGGGACGATCGGGCTTGGATGCGCGTGCGGCGCCACCCCGGCCTCCGACAGCAGACGCACCATCGAGGCGAGCCGCGCCACGAGCGCCTCGCCTTCGGCCGACCGCCAGACCCCCAACGCGGCCAGCGCCGCGGCGACGTCGGCCGGGGGCAGCGCGGTCGAGAAAATGTAGGGCCGGGCCTGGTTGATCAACAGGTCGACCACATCGCGTGAGGCCGCCACGAACCCGCCGAGCGCGCCCAGGGTCTTCGACAGGGTCCCTACGCGGACGACGCTGGACCGAGCCGCCGCATCGCCGGCCGCCAGGTCGAGGTCCGGCCCGAGCACCGCATGGGCTTCGTCGATGACGAGCAAGGCGCCGTGGCGAGCACAGATCTCGAGAAGCTCGTCGAGCGGCGCCACGTCGCCATCCATGGAGAAGACCGAGTCGGTGACAACCAGTGCTGGCGTCTCGGCCGGCGCGCCGACCCAGGAAAGGAGATCGTCGAGCTGCGCGAGGTCGCGATGGCGGTAGACACTCAGCTGGGAACGCGAGAGCCGGCAGCCATCGATGATGCTGGCGTGATTGAGCTCGTCCGAGAACACGCGCACGCCCGGGCCGGCGAGCACGCTCAGGACACCTAGATTGGCGGCAAACCCGGTCGGGAAGCACGCGGCGGCTTCGGTGCCCTTCCACCCGGCCAGCTCGCGCTCGAGCTCGGCGTGCACCGGCCGTGAGCCCGTGACGAGGCGTGAGGCGCCGGCGCCGGTCCCCCAGCGGTCGAGTGCGGCATGGGCCGCGGCCACGACGTCGGGATGCGCACTGAGCCCGAGGTAGTCGTTCGACGCAAACGACACGACGTCGGCACCGTCGAGCGCACCCTCGGGCCCCCGGGCGTCGAACTGGCGCGGCGTGCGCCAGCGACCCTCGTCGACCACCTGTGCCAACTGCGACCGGATGCGGTCGTCCCAGCCGGGCGAGGTCACGACGACTGCGTCACCTCGTCGAGTGCATCTGTCAGCGCGTCGACCACTCGCGCGATCTCAGCTTCGGTGATGGTGAGGGGCGGCATCACCACGACGACGTCGCCGAGCGGCCGCAGGAGCACGCCCCGGTCCACCGCACCGGCACAGACGCGGCGTCCCCAGCGCAGCCCGTCTGTGGGCGGCGCCAGCTCCACCCCGACCATCAGCCCGCGCTGGCGGACCTCGTTCACGATGGACCGCGGCGCAACCCGTTGGGCCAGGAGGACCGCCAGCTGCGCGGCGCGGGCCCGGACATTGTCGAGGACGCCCCAGGACTCGACCAAGCGCAGGTGTTCGAGCGCCACTGCGGCGGCCAATGCGTTTCCTCCGTAGGAGTGCCCGTGGTAAAAGGTCTGGGGGCCGAGGTCGGCGCCGAGGAAGGCGTCGAACACCCGTCCGCAGGCCACCGTGGCCGACATCGCCAGGTAGCCGCCTGTGATGCCCTTGCCGAGGCAGAGCAGGTCGGGACGCAGCCCGCACTGCTCGGACGCGAACAGCGTGCCGGTCCGGCCGAATCCGGTGGCCACTTCGTCGCAGACGAGCAGCACACCCGCGTCGCGGCAGGCGTCGCCGACGCGTCGCACATCGGCGGGGTCGGCGACGAGCATGCCGGCCGCGCCCTGCACGAGCGGCTCGAGCACGACCGCGGCCAGCTCGCCGGCGCGTGCGGCGATCGTCGCGCAAGCCTTGTCCGCCCAACCGGGATCGGCGTAGCCAGGTGTGCGCAAGACCGGGAAGCACAGTGGACTGAACACCGCGCTGAAGACGCCGCCGTCGCCGAGCGATAGCGACCCAATGGTGTCGCCGTGGTAGGCGTCGCCCAGCGCGAGGAACTCGGTGCGACCCTCGATGCCGCGGTTGACCCAGTACTGGAACGCGATCTTCAGAGCCTGCTCGACAGCCACCGCCCCGTCGGCGGCGAAGAGGAAGTGGGGGTCGTCGAGCGGCACCACGGGGGCCAACGCCTCGGCCAACTCGACCACGACGGTGTTGCCGTTGCCGAGCATGGTCGAGTGCGCCACCTTGCCCGCCTGCGCGGCGAGGGCGGCGTCGAGCTCGGGGACGCAGTGGCCGAGGGTGTTGACCCAGAGCGAGGAGATGGCGTCGAGGTAGCGGTGCCCGTCGGCGTCGATCAGCTCGCGGCCCTCGGCCCGCTCGATCACCAGTGGGGCGTTGTCGGCGTAGGAGGCCATCTGGGTGAAGCCGTGCCAGACGACGGCGGCATCGCGCTCTACCCAGTTGGGGGTGGAATCAGGGATGGTGCTGCTCACGCCCAGATTCTGGACGCCGGCGGGCCGGACGGGCCAATGGGCATCTTGCGCGAAAATGGTGCATGGACCTCATCGGCGTCGTCGACACCATGTTCGCCCGCTACGACATGGGCGCGGAGGCGCTCGAAGAACTGTCCCAATGCCCCGGCTACGGAACGACCTTCACCACCCTCCGCCGCACCGTGCCGGGGTTCAAGGACCTGGCCGTGGCGGCCAAGAAGATGATCGAGGAGGACGGCTGCCGGATCGTCGTCGCCCTGGGCATGCCCGGCCGGGAGAAGGTCGACAAGGTCTGCGCCCACGAGGCGTCGACGGGGATCATGACGGCGCAGCTCATGACGAACACGCCGATCCTCGAGGTCTTCGTCCACGAGGACGAGTCCGACGATCCGGCCACGCTGGCCAAGGTGTTCAAGAACCGCTCGCGCGACCACGCCCGCAACGCCTATCTCATGCTCTACGAGCCCGAACAGCTCACGGCGCGCGCGGGGCAGGGCATCCGCCAAGGTTTCGGTGACGCCGGCCCGTTGGAGATCTGAGCGAGGTCACGGCGGCTCGGCCGGGAGCCCGAGCCGCGCCGTGCGTGCGGCGCGGGGCCGTCCCCTCAGCTGGCGGGCCCCGGACACAGTCCGCCGACCCGGGTACTGGCTGCCCGCCTGCTGAGGGGCGGATGCTGTGAGAGCGCTTTGACGATCAGCTAGGCGTGCACGCGCAGAAAGTCGACGACACGACGCGATCGGTCAGGAGTTCTCCCAGGTGATCGAGAACGACCTCCCGTCGGAACTGAGGCTGGTCGGCACCGCTTCGGTGCGGCCGCCCGACGCCATCGTGATTTCGTTGGCCGCGAAGCTCGAGAGCGAGCCGTTGTTGCCCGAGTTGTCGATCAGGTCGGCGTTGCCGAACGACACCTGACTGAAGTTCGACAAGGGCACCTCGCTGCAGAACAGGAGGTTGCACGACGAGGGCGCCTCGGCCACGATCTCGGCCGACGAGCGAGCAAAGCCACTCGACGCGGTCTGGTTGGTCGAGAACGACCATCCGGCGGTGACGTCCTTCTCGGCCAGGTAGAAGTTCGTGCCCGAGGAGTTGGACGCGACCCAGGCGGTCATCTGGTCACCGGGGTGGACCGGGTACGTGGAGGAAGAGAGGACCTGCGAGGGGTTGGGGTACATCTCCCACCAGGCGTAGTAGCTCGGCGTGGACCCGTTGCAGTCCGAGTCGGTCCCGAGTTGCTCGACGCTCGCGGACGTATACCCGTCGAGGCCGACCCAGAACGAGGCCGCCGAGCCGCCCGGTCCGAGCAGGTTGCCGAGGCCGTTCCCGCCGAGTAGGCCCCCGAGCAATCCTCCGCCGCCGCTGCCGCTCGAGCCGCAGTTGACGGTGGGCTCGGTCCAGCTGGCGGCCACCGAGTTGTAGGTGTCGGTGGTGTCCGCGTAACCGCTCCAGTTCGACGACTGCACGTTGGTGGCGTGGCGCAGGCTGAAGCCGAGGAGCGAGCCGAGGCCGGGCAGCAGGGACTTGCCGATAATGGGCACGTGGTACAGGCCGGGGGTGGGAAGGAGGGAGCCCGCCGTGCTCGCTGGGGCCGCCGCCGCCGCAGCGGGCGAGGCGGCGGCGAAGGCCAGAACCGGCGCGGCCGCGGCCGACAGGCCAAGCACGCACGCCGACGACACGAGCACCTTCCGTGCGGAATCCCGCATCGAACCTCCCCAGATCATCTGGCTCTCAGCAGCCACTTCCCACCCAGACCAGTGTTGCTTTCGACGGTCGTTCCACCATTTGGGCGGCACGTCGCGCGGGCACGGATACGCCCCGTGCCAGAAGGGGAACGGACGTGGGTCAAGGATCTCGCGGAAGTCCGAGCACCTTTTCCGCCACGATATTGCGTTGCACCTCGGCCGTGCCGCCCCCGACGGTGAGGGCCGGGGAGAACAGGAACCCTCGCGACCAGGAGTTCTCCCCCAGCGCGGCGCCCTCGGGGCCCCAGCCGCCGACCGGGCCGGTGCCCTGGACCATGGCGAAGGGCCCGGCCAGGTCGCGGGCGATGTCCATGATGTGCTGGCCGTGGGCGTCGGCGATGGCCTTGCGCACCGAGGCCTCGGCGCCGGGCGCCTTGCCGGCCAGCACGGCCGAGACCATGCGCAGGCGCAGGACCCGGAGGATCTGGCCCTCGATGAAGACCTCGACCAGGCGGTCCCGGGTGGCGGGGTCGGGCGCACCGCCGGCGGCGCGGATGACCGCGACCAGGTCGTCCGCCGAGGGCCCCATGCCCCACAGCGCCCCTTCGCCGCTGAGCGATACCCGCTCGTTGCCGAGCGTCACCTTGGCCAGCTCCCAGCCGCCGTGCTCCGGGCCGACCAGGTGGTCGGCCGGTATGCGCACGTCGGTGAAGAAGACCTCGTTGAAGGCGTGCTCGCCGGTCATGTCGATGAGGGGACGAATCTCGATCCCGGGGGTGTCCATGGGGCAGACGAAGTAGCTGATGCCCTGGTGCTTCGTCGCCGTGGGGTCGGTGCGGGCCAACAGGATGCCCCAGCGGGCGATATGGGCGTAGCTCGTCCAGACCTTCTGGCCGTTGACCACGTAGTGGTCGCCGTCACGCTCGGCCTTGGTGGTGAGCGAGGCCAGGTCCGAGCCGGCGCCCGGCTCGGAGAAGAGCTGGCACCAGAACTCCTCGCCCGAGAGGAGGGGCCACAGCCAGCGCCCCTTCTGCTCGTCGGTGCCGGCGTAGAGCAGGGTCGGGCCGGCCCAGCCGATGCCGATGGGGTTGATCGGGCGGTGCACGCCCGCCTTCTTGAGCTCCTCGTCGATGACGAGCTGGGTCAGGGGGTCGGCGTCGAGGCCGAAGGGCGCCGCCCAGTGCGGCACGACGTACCCCGCCTCGGCCAGGGTGCGGCCGGTCGGGCGGGGGTGCTCGCCGAGCCAGTCCCGGACCTGGCGCCGGCGGGGATCGTCGTCGCCGGGGAGGCCGAGGTCCACGGCGGGAGCGTATTCTCGTTATCTCGCTCCGCGCATTTCGGCTCTCGGGCTTTCGGCGGGCGGGGGGGTCGACAGGTGCGTCGGTGCCGGCGGTGCCGGCGGTCGAGGTCCGGCGGTTTGTCGGTTGCCGGTTTGTCGTATTGGGCGGGTTGAGGGTGGGATTGGAGCGAGGAATGACTGACTGGAACTACGCAGACGTCTGGGAGACGGTGGCCGACGTGCAGCCGGAGGCTCCGGCCGTCGTCCAGGGATCACGGACCCTGCTGTGGGAGGAGTTCGACCGGGGGGCGGACGGGCTGGGCCAATTCCTCCTGGACCTGGGCGTGGCCCAGCAGGACAAGGTGGCCGTCTACCTGTACAACTCGCCCGAGTACATGCAGACCAGCTACGGGGCCATGAAGGTCGGGCTCGTCCCGGTCAACACGAACTACCGCTACGGCGACGACGAGCTGGCCTACCTGTGGGAGAACGCGGACGCGGTGGCGGTCGTGTTCCACGGGTCCTTCGGCGACCGGATTGAGCGGATTCTCGACCGCGTGCCCGGGGTGAAGGGTTGGCTCTGGGTCGACGACGGCGCCGGGCCCTGCCCGGACTGGGCGACGCCGTACGAGGACGCCGTGAAGTGCGCGCTGGGGCGGACGCGGGCGCCGTGGGGGCGCAGCGGCGACGACCTCTACATGCTCTACACGGGCGGCACGACCGGGATGCCCAAGGGCGTGATGTGGCGCCAGGACGATCTGTTCGCGCGTCTGATCGATGGCGGCGTGCGGCACTACGACGTCAACGGCGGCGTGGAAGGCGTGCGCGCCGCGTTGTCGGCCTCGCCGGGCGGCGTGACCCTGATGCCGGCCTGCCCGCTGATGCACGGCACGGGCGCGTTCACCGCCAACACGACGCTCGCCGAGGGTGGTCGGGTCTGTCTGCTCGAGTCGCGCAAGTACGACCCGGTCGAGATGCTCGACACGGTCGAGCGCGAGAAGGTCAACGGTCTCGTGATCGTGGGCGACCCGTTCTCGCGTCCGTTGCTGGCGGCTTTGGATGAGAAGCCCGGTGGGTGGGACCTGAGCTCGTTGATGATGGTGATCTCCTCAGGCGCCATGTGGAGCGAGCCGGTCAAGCAGGAGCTCCTGGCGCATCACCCCGGCATGCTCCTGGTCGACGCGTTCAGCTCGTCGGAGGCGCTCGGCATGGGCGTCTCGATATCGGGCGGTGGTGCGGCGGCCAAGACGGCGTCGTTCACGCTGGGCCCCGACGTGAAGGTCCTGACTGAGGACGGGCAGCCGGTGACGCCGGGGTCGGACGAGGTCGGCGTGCTCGCGCTGGGTGGGCGGAACCCGATGGGCTACTACAAGGACACCGAGAAGTCCGACCGCACGTTCAAGGAGATCGACGGGGTGCGCTACTCCATCCCGGGCGACTACGCGCAGGTCGACGCTGACGGGACGATCCATCTTTTGGGGCGGGGCTCGGTCTGCATCAACTCGGGCGGCGAGAAGATCTTCCCCGAAGAGGTCGAAGAGGCGTTGAAGACCCACGCGTCGGTGCGCGACGCGGTCGTGGTGGGGATCCCGCACCCGACGTACGGCGAGCAGATCGTCGCCGTCGTGGAGCCGGTCGACGGCGGGGCCGGGTCTTCGCTGTCGGAGGCCGAGCTGATCGGTCACGTGAAAGACCGGCTGGCGTCGTACAAGGCGCCGCGACGGGTGCGCTCTGTGGCGACGATCGGGCGGGCGCCCAACGGCAAGGTCGACTACAAGCGGCACCGGGCCGAGTCGATTGAGGAGATCGAGGGCGCCGCTGGGATCGGGGCGCCGGCGGCGGGCTGAGGCGGGTTTCGCCGGCTTATGCCGTGCGGAACATGCGCCCGATCTGCGGCGCGAACATCACGTCGCCGCGGATCCGCATGCGGCCTGACATGAACGCCTCGGTGCCGTCGAGCAGGCCGGTGATCAGGCGCAGGTACTCGGGTACGTTCAACTGGAGGACGACCCGGGCGTCATCGGGCGGGCGCCGAGCCATGTCGACCTCGTGGTCGCGTACCTCGATGCGGTAGGACACCATGTCGCCCTCGGTGTCGATCTCGTAGCCGACCACGCAGTCCTGCGCGCTGTCGGGATCGAGGGCGCCGGCCATTCCGGCCATGGTCAAGTCGAGAACCGACGACGTGCCGCCAGGTGACTCACGCAGCAGGGCCAGGATCTCGTCGTCGCTCTTGCCCGTAATCATCTCCCGTAACGCGTCCTGCTCCGGTGTGGCCATGGCCGTTTTTCCTTTCGTCAGCGCCTGTTCCATTTTCCAGTTGGCGTAGCGGTCCCCGATCCGAAACGAGGCCCAGCCCAGCAGCGGCGTGGGCCCGGCGAAGGCGAGCGCGGCCCACGGGTTCGTCAGCGCGGTGACCGTCGCGGCCAGGGCGAAATAGAGCGTCCAGCCGCCGGTGATCCACCGGTTGGCCTCCACGAAGACGGGATGGGCCCGGACCTGCTCGTCATAGCGCCCGCCACTGAGCGCGGCCGTCCACGGTCGGCCGGCGAGGAGCGTGACGGCGGACACCGCGGCTTGGGCTCCCCAGATCCACACCCCGATGGTCATGGACATCCCGCCTCCTTAGTCCATTCTGTACTGTCCCCCTTTGCACAGCATATATAGTCTAAAATGGACTGTCAATGGGTGACGGAAAGCTCTCGACCGGGGACTATCTCTTCCTTGCCTTCCTGAAGAACGGCCCCCGCAGCTCCTACGACCTCAAGAAAGAGATGAGTTCCTCCATCAACTTCTTCTGGTACGCCCAGCACAGCCAGGTGTACCAGCAGGCCAACCGCCTGCGGCGCGACGGCTTCGTGGAACCACGCGGCGCCACCTCGGGACGCAACAAGCAGTTGCTGGCGCTGACGACCAAGGGGTCCGACGCGGTGGACGACTGGCTGCGGTCCCCCGCATCGTCGTACCGGGTTTACGACGAGTCGCTGGCCAAGATCTACTTCGCCAGCCTCACCGGTCCAGACATCACCCATGAGCTGCTCCTCGATCAGCAGCGCCGTCACGCCGAACAACTGGCCGAGTTCGAACAGCTGGAGATCGTTTTGCGCACGGTGGAGCCCGGCGGGGTGGTACCCGGACAGCTCTACGCGCTACGGCTCGGGATAGAGGTCGAGCGCGCGTATGTGGGCTGGATCGAGAAGTGCCTCTCGGACCTGCGCGGCCGGCACGAGGGCCTGGCATAGCGGACGAGCCGTCGTCGCTCGGTTCGGCGGGAGCCGGTGCAACACTCTTCGCATGCACATCGCAGCGGTCGACGCCGCGCTGAACGAGTCCGAATGGCATGGGTTCGTCGCGTCCCATTCCTTCGGCCACCTGATCGCGGCGGGTGATCCGGACCGCGAGTTTCCCGTCGTGGTGCCGACACAGTTCGTCCTGGCTGGCACGACGGTGTGGCTGCACCTGGTGCGGGCGAATCCGTTCTTTGACGCAGTGGCCGAGAATCCCCGGGTCGTGCTGAGCGTGGCGGACGACTGGGCCTTCGTGCCCTCGGCGTGGAAGGCGGTCGGATCGGAGGACCCGTTGCTCGGGATCCCCACGACCTACTACGGAGCCGTGCAGCTGGCCGGCACCGCACGGGTGCACGACGAGCGAGTGACCCCGGGGAGCGTGGCGGAGATCCTGCGGCGCCAGCTCTCGGCCTTCCAGCCCGAGGTCGACGTGGCCGACCCGGCCGAGGTGCATGCGGCGAAGCTGGTGGGCATCCTGGGGATTGAGATCCGCATCTCGCAGGTGCTGGCCAAGTTCAAGTACGGCGGCAACGTCGATGCGGAACACCGGCAGGCCGTGGTGGCACGGTTGCTCGAGCGGGACAAGCCGGGCGACGAGGCCGCCGCCGGCCACGTGGTGCGACGGCTCTCGGCCGGCGAGAGATGCTGAAGCGCTCTACTCGGCGGCCTTGGCCAGGTTGGCCAGCGTCTCGGTCATCTGGCGGTCGGCGGTGCCGGCGCTGTGGTCGCCCATGACCCGGGCGATCGTGGCGAACCAGGGCTTGCGCTTGTCCTGCCAGGACTCGGTGACCCGGCAGCCGCCGTCGGTGGACTCGAACTCGTAGCGCCAGTTCGCCACCTCGAGCGGTCCGGACGTGACGGCGAACTCGAAAACCTTGCCGGGTTCGCACCCCACGACGGTGACGGTCGTCGACCAACGCCGCACGCCGTTCTTGTTGTTGCCCTTGAAGACGGCGCCGAGAGCGGGCCCGGCGGAGCCCTTGACCCACTTGCCCCCCTGATTCTCCGGCGACCACTCCCCCATGCGCGGCAGATCGGTGACGAGGGCCCAGACCTTCTCGGGGGGCGCGGCGATGTCGCGGGTTACGGCGTTGGGGTAGGCCATGGAGGAACGCTACAACACGCCATTTCCGATGCGTTCTCCGCCCAGGCGTGCTACAAGTCTGGGTAGCGCATGCGAGCGTTGGCTGACGCGAGGAACGTCGGTCGGTTTGACGTACACGGAAAAACCGGGGAGGTAGTCATGCGGTCAACGATTCGGGTCCTCACAGGCGGCTTGGCGGTGGCGCTCCTGGCGTTGCCGCTCGCGCTCATCGAGGGAGCTGGTGTGGAGGCGGTCGCGGCCAGCTCCCACGCGCTCACCGCACCGGCCACCGTGGCCGCATCGAGCTTTTCTACGATGCCCAACGCCACGACCACGCCGACGGCGACCGACGTGGATCAAGGGGTTTCGTGTGTGACATCGGTCTTCTGCATGGCCGTCGGGAACGGTGACGAACCGGACACCGATGCACAAAACGCTGAGTCGTGGGACGGCTCCACTTGGGCACCCTCGGCCCTTCCGGCAGTGAGCTCCACCGACACCGTCCTCAATTCCGTCTCCTGCGTCACCACGAACTTCTGCGTTGCGGTCGGCTACGGCGAGACCTCGGCGTATTTCGGGCTCATCGAGCAGTGGAACGGCACCTCGTGGAGCGTTATCCAGGCGACCGCGGGGTCGACCGACACGTTGCTCCTGAGCGTGTCGTGTACGAGTGCGTCCTTCTGCGTCGCCGTGGGTTGGACCGGTTCACCAAGTACTCCCTACGTCGAGCAGTGGAACGGTTCGACTTGGACTCCGACCGTGCTCCCCTTGCCCAGCGGGTACGCGGATTCCCTCATCCTCAGCGTTTCGTGCCCGACGTCGACTTCCTGCATGATGGCCGGTCTGGGGGAAAACGGCAGCGGTGACGAAATCCCGTTGGCTGAGCAGTTCAACGGCTCCTCGTGGAGCGCGACGAGCTTTCCGACCTTTCCTCCCGATACAGACACCGCGCTGTTCTCGGTCTCGTGCGCTGGGACGAGTTTCTGCGCGGCCGCGGGGGGCACGGACAGCGGTGTCCTCGTCATGACCTGGAACGGGTCCTCGTGGACGCAGGCGACGCTGCCCTCGAATGGGCCGGATGACCTCAACGCGATCAGTTGCTTCAGTGCGACCTCCTGCAGCGCCGTCGGTCAGCAGAGCAACGGCGGACCGACGGCTGCACTGGCCTGGAACGGCCAGACCTGGAGCCAGGCCACCACCCCTGCCCCTCCGGCCTCGTCGACCGGGAGCGCATTGGAGGCAGTGGATTGCATCACCAACTGGGCCTGTGTGGCCGTGGGCGACAACCAGTTCGGCTCCGGTTCCTCCGCGACGTACCTCCCGCTCAACCTGATCGCCCCGATCGCGCGGTCCGGCTACCGCTTCGTGGCCTCCGACGGCGGGATCTTCAACTACGGCGCGGGTGCGCCGTTCTTGGGCTCCATGGGCGGCCAGCCGCTCAACGCGCCGATCGTGGGGATGGCGACGATGCCGGCGGGTGAC
>DASXEK010000064.1:0-31635 GCA_036490155.1 Acidimicrobiales bacterium
CCGAATCCACCCACGGCTCCTCGACCAATCCCTGCTGGAGCGAACTCGCACGCGGCACCTCTGGCTCGGTGACCGGGCCGAAGAACCGGAAGAACTAAGCTGCCGCCCAATCATTTAGTGGGGCCGAGCGCCGCACCCGAAGGAACACCGACAGCCAGAACGACGGCCGATCCTGTCGATGACCCAACGAGAGCGATCGTCTGAGACGGTGCCGAACTGGAAGAAGGTTCCGTGAAGAAACTGGCGAAGTTGTCGTGGCGTGCTCGAGGCACGGGTGGGACGTGCACGGCCGAGGTCGACGAGCCGATCAAGGGCTACAAGGTCAACCCGAAGAGCCGATCCAACCCCTTCGCCGTGAGCGGATCCGAAGGATCAACCCCGACCGTGACATGGATCTCCTTCGACGGCGACATCTATTGGGTCCGGCTCTCACCCTCCCAGGGCTGGCCGCGGACGATTCGCATCACCCAAAGCGACGTGGACGGAGCGAAGATCTGAGAGCTCGGTGCGCGGGAGATCGTGCGGGCAAGACCAGCTGATCCGACACCTTCGTGCACCTGCCCATTGTTGGAGAAGACCATCCGCTCCCTCCACGGCCACGAGAACATCCGGGTCCCTCTCGACGTTGCCAGGGAACGGGCGGAGTTGACCCCCTGGTCGGAGCTCGTCGTTGATCGGCTGCGCTGGCCACATGCCCCCACCAGGAACAGCCAGCGGGCCCAATGCTTCACTGCGGCGCTTCGTCGTCCAGATTTGGAGACGGGCTGGGGGTCAGCGCTTTGGCATTACCAGCAGCTATAATCATGGTATGTCTAAAGTCATGGTGTCACTCCCCGATGACCTGGTCCGAGATATCGACGAGGAGGCCGGGCGAAGGTCCATGAGCCGCAGCGCACTTCTCGCAGCGGCTGCCCGGAGAGAGTTGGCTCGACGTGAACCCGCAGCCGTCGCCGAGGCAATTGCCCGCTCCGAGGAACGATTCCGCGCGGCAGGAGGCTTCGATGCCGCAGAGCTGGTCCGGAACGATCGAGACACCCGGCGGTGACGACGCTCCTCGTTGACACCTCTGTACTCGTCAAGTGGTTTCACAGTGAAGGCGAGTCCGAGCTCAGCGAGGCCCGCACCCTCCGCGACGCGACGCAGGTCGGCGAACTTCAGGCCCGTGTTATCGATCTCGCGCTCTACGAAATGGGCAACGTCCTCCTTCGTGCACTTGGTTGGAGCGGATCCGACGTCGCCGACCAGCTCGAAGATCTCGTCATCATCTGCGGTCCCCCCCTTGCGATGGCGGCTGGATGGCTTCGTCGGGCGGCGGAACTCGGCGAACGACATCGGCTCACCTTCTACGACGCCGCGTGGGCTGCCACGGCCGAGGCTCTAGGAGTCTCGCTGGTCAGCGTCGACCCCCGGCTGCTCGACGCCGGGCTCGCGGAATCGCCCTCAGAGGTTGTCCAACGACTGCGGCTTCGGCGTTGATGCCGCGTTGCCAGATCGCTGTCTCGTCGGCCCTACCGGGATCAGCGGCGGCGGTAAGCGTCGGCTCGGTGCTCGATCCGAACTACGTAGATGGTCGAGTCGACTTCGACCGGCCGGTAGATGACCCGGTAGGCCCCGCGACGAGCCGAGAAGTAGCCGGTCAGTTCGCGGCCGAGGGGCTTGCCGACGCGATGCGGGTTCTCGCGGAGCGGTCCGTCGCAGAACTGCCACACTGCGAGTGCAACCGCCATCGGAAATCCGTGTTCGAGGGATCGCCGAGCGCCACTGGACAGAGTTAGCTCGTCGCGGCCATTCACCCAGCGCCGCTCTCGCGGCGCCGGCGCTCCCCGATCAGGCGAGCCATGTCCTTGCCGGTGGTGACGTCCCCGCGGGCATACTCCGCTTCGGCCTCACGGATGCCGGCCAGGGCCTCTGGGTCCGAGAGGATGTCAAGGGTCTCCTCCAGTGAGGCCAGGTCCTGCGGCGAGACCAGTACCGCGGCCGGATGTCCGTGCTTGGTGATGGTCACGCGAGCATGGGTCTTCTCCACTTCGGCAACGAGCTCCGAGAGACGGTTCCGGGCGTCGGCGAGAGGCAGTTCATCCATAGCCAGAAGTGTAGGCAGATACTTGGACAGGAGGAACTCCGAGAGGACTGCATCGAGACAGTCCGCAACGAAGATCGGGCCGACCGCCTGTCTGTTGCCATCTCGGGTCGAGGGGCGATCCTCCGCGGCAACGATGTCCTCGGGCACTGGCCAGGAGAACTCGAACGCTGGTACGCCTTCTCCGAAGAACGCCAACGAGGGCGTGCTCGAGCGTGGCTCGCGGCCGCAAGATGCTCACCTCGCCAGAAGGGGCGCGTCCCTCCCACGACTGAAGTCGTGAGATTCCCGGGCGCTCATGCGGTGACCGGTTGGGCTCGCGCTTCATGGGGTCCCTCGCGGGATGTCCTCCACGCGCTGTGACCGCCAGCCCGGCGGTAAGGAAGTTCCTTGGCTGCGTTCACGTCCGCGTTGGCGTCGTGTCCGTAGGACCGGCACCGGAGCACCGCTTGGCTCTCGCGGTTGTCGGCACAGATGGGCCCGCAGGACGCGCAACGCTGCGACGTGTCCGCAGGACGGACGGCGACGACCTCCATGTCGATCGCCACGCACATCCCTCTATCAGAACGCCCCGTCGGTGGCGACTTCCAAATGCGCGCCGATGACCGGGGTGAGCCAGCTGGCGTAGGTCGCGGTGATGTGATTGTCGTCGCGGTAGACCAGCATGTTCCCCACGATGACGGTGCACGTCGTCGCGATGCAGAACCACGGGTCCGTGTCCACATAGCCGGCACCCGCGGCTGCAGCCACGGCCTTTTCCTGCGGGATCCCGCTCGGGTTGTAGAAGGGATAGCGCTTAGGGATCGAACACGCCGGCGTGTCGTCCAGGTGTTGGCTGAGGCAATCGGGCGTCGACTGCTGGGGGTAGGGGTCGTCGCCCATGAGCACCACCTTGGCGCCGGTGTCCTGTTCGATCGTGGTGATCATGTCGGTCAGCCCCGAGAGCCATGCCGGGCCGTCGACGATCACGTGGTCGTCGTCGATGCCGTACTCGCGGGAGAACCCGAGGATCACGACGGCGGGGCGCAGCGTGGTCATGCGCTGGAGCTCGGCGGCCCGCCACTCGTTGCACTCGGTGTAGGAGCGTCCGAGGTCCGGGCTGTAGACGGTGATATTGATAGGCGGACACGTCGCCTTGGTCATGACGACCAGAGCGTCGTGCTGTTGGTTGGCGAGGTTGTCGAAGGCCGGGAACCACTGCATGGCGTGCGAGTCGCCGAAGAGCACGATGCTGCGTGAGGAGCTCGTGTCGCCGTAGACGCAGGGATGCACGGAGGCGTCGGTGAAGCCATCCAAGCACCCGTCCTCGGGTGCAGGGGCGTCGGCGGCCGCGTCGGCGAGCGACGGCGTGAGGTTTGCCGGCGCGTCCGGGTTGGCGAGCGACTCGTACACCAGTTTGTTGACCTGCGTGTCGAGCGAGGTGGCTGTTGCCGTCGCTGACGGTGGCGTGGACGACGAGCCCGCGGCAGCGTTGTGGCGCGTCTCGAGTTTTGCGGCCGCCGCGTGACCGCTGCCCACCGGGGGCGGGACGGCAGCCAGAATCAGCACGGCGGCCAGCGCGCCGACGAGACTGATCGCGCCGCCGGCGACGAGGCTGCGCACCGAGCGAGCAGAGAGCCAGGCGGAACGCCGGACGGGCTGCTCGAGGAGGACGGTGGTCAGGGCCGCGAGCAGCAGGCTCAGCACGCAGACGACCACGTTCTGGGCGAGATCGAGAGTGTGTCCCAGCACGTACGGCGCCAGGATCAGAGCAGGCCAATGCCAGAGGTACCAGGTGTAGGAGACGGCGCCGATCGGCTGCAGAGGCGCGAGGCCGAGCAGCCGCGCCGGCCCGGCCTTCAGAGCGCGGCTCCCGGCGAAGAGCGCGGCTCCGGTGCCCGCCACCGGGATGAGCGCGGCCGCACCCGGGAAGGGTGTTTGGGCGCCGAAGACCCAGAGCGACCACGCCACGGCGCCGAGGCCCGCCCAGCCGATCGTCGCCAGCGCCCAACTCGGGATCCTTCGAGCGTGGGGCGTCGCCAGTGCGAGGAGCCCGCCGACCGCAAGTTCCCACGCCCGCGTGGGCAACGAGAAGAACGCCCACGGCTCGTTGGAGTGCGTCAGGGTGACGCACAGCCAAAACGAGAGGACGGCGACGACGGCCAGGGCGCCGATGACCGCTCCGCGCGACCGCTCCGCCGAGGATCGTTGGTGGTGCCCTCGAGCCCGGCGTCCGATGAGCGAGGCCGCGACGAGCAGCGCCGGCCAGACCAGGTAGAACTGCTCTTCGACGCCGAGCGACCAGTAGTTCTGGAGGGGCGAGACCGGCCCCTGCGAGTTGAGGTAGTTGGTCGCCTGGAAGGCGAATCGGTAATTGCCGACGTAGAGGGCGCACGCCACGGCGTCCTTGGCGACGGCCTTCACCTGGAGGGGGCTGAGCACGGCGACCGAGACCACGACGGTCACCACGATCACCAGCACGGCCGACGGCAGGAGGCGCCGGGCGCGGCGAGCGTAGAAGCCGGCGAAAGAAAGGTGGCCGCCCTCGGAGAACTCCCGCCACAGAAGCTGGGTGATCAGGTACCCCGAGATGACGAAGAAGACGTCGACGCCTACGTAGCCCCCCGGCACCGGGAGGCCGGCGTGGTAGGCGACGACGGCGAGGATCGCGACCGCCCGGAGCCCCTGGATGTCCCTGCGCCGGCTGCTCCGTGCCGCCGTGCGCTTCGGAGCCCGCGGAGGATCGTCCGTGTCCGGACCCGGGCTCAGCACGTGGCGCAGGCTTCGCAGGCGAGCACCGCCGCGCTCGGCCGGACGCGGCGGTCGATGTCGATGAGGCCGAACGACACGTCGTACCCGTGGAGCCACTCGTAGTTGTCGACCGCGGTCCAGTGGAAGAGGCCACGGACGTCGATGCCGCGGCCCAACGCATCGTGTACGACGCGCAGGCCGTCTTCGAGGTAGTCGACGCGTTGGGCGTCGTCCGCGGTGCCGAGGCCGTACTCGTCGACCAGCAACGGGGTGCCCGGCAGCTCTTCGTGGAGCCGGTCCAGCACGAGCGCGAGGCCGTCGGCCCAGATGCCGTAGCCGAGCGGGGAGACCGGCGCGTCGGTGGGGTAGCGAACGACCTGGCCGTGCGCCACGCCCATGGTGGCGTAGTACGAGAAGCCGAAGAGGTCGTAGCAGCCGGCGAGGTCGGGACGCTGCAGTGGGGCGCGCCCGGGAATGCGCAGCACGCCGTCGCGGAACAGGCCGAGGCCGGCGTCCCAGTGCACGGCGCGCAGGCTGCGGGCGACCTTCGCCGTCGCCTCGTCGTCGTCGAGCGCCACCTCGCAGGAGAGCCCGAAGACCGACGCCACTGGCGCGCCGGTGCCGCGGAGGACGACGGCCGCCTCCGCGGTGGCCAGGTGGATCTGCTCGGCGGCGAGCGCGCGCTCGCCCCGGTCCGCGTGCCCCGGTGGCCAGCCCCCTCCGCCGTAGGCCGCGCCGGCGTAATAGTTCGTCTCGTTCACCGGCTTCCAGCCGCCGACGAGATCCCCGAACGCCTCGGCCATGAACTCGACGTGGCGGCGCCAGTACGTGGTGCGGTTCGCCTCGACGAGGAAGCCGCCGCGCTGGGCGAACCAGCGCGGGAGGGTGAAGTGGTGCAGGCAGACCCAGGGCGTCACGCCGGCGTCGCGCGCGGCCTCGAGGACGTCACGGGCGTGGGCGATCGCGTCGGAGTCGCGCTGCCCCTCGTCGGGTTCGATGCGGGCCCACTCAATGGACAGCCGGTGGTGGGTCAGCCCCAGGTCCGCCACGGCGCGGAGGTCGTCTCGGTAACGCGTGGCGAACCCATTGCCGTCGCCCGAGATCGGCGCGTGGCCGGCGCGCTCCCAGTCCCACCAGTCCGACGCCGGGGCGGCACCGTCGGTCTGCGTCGATGACGCCCCCGTTCCCCAGAGGAACCCCGCTGGCCAGTCCACGGCAGCAGTCTCTCGCGTGCGGCCAGCGGCAGACGGTGCAAGGCGCTACAAAGAGGCGATGGCGACAGCGACGCAGACGGCGGGGTGGCACGGGACGGTGGAGCCGGAGTTCGCACTAGTGGGCGATCGACTGGGGGAGTACGTCGCCGCAGACCCGACGTACGCGGGGACGCTGGCCGTCTACCACCACGGCCGGCTCGTGGCCGACCTGTGGTGGGGTCCGGGCACGAGGCCCGACGAGCTGCTCCCGGTGTTCTCGAGCTCGAAGGGGGCGGCCGGGATCGTGGTGGCGTGCCTCGTGCGCGACGGCCTGGTCGACCTCGATGCGCCCGTCGCCTCGCTCTGGCCCGCGTTCGCCGCCGGCGGCAAGGCGGCGGTGCCGGTGCGCCAGCTGCTGAGTCACCAGGCCGGCCTGCTGGGTGTCGACGGCGGCTTCACCTACGACGAGCTCTACGGGCACGCGCCGCTGGCGGCGCGCCTTGCGGCGCAGCGACCGCACTGGGTGCCGGGGAGCGCGCACGCCTACCACGCCCTCACCATCGGGGTGCTGGCCGACGAGCTCGCGCTCCGGGCGACGGGCGAGCGGCTCGGCGCCTACCTGCGCGCGCACGTGACGGGGGCGCGGGGGCTCGACGTGTATCTCGGCACGCCCGAGTCCGAGGACGGCCGGGTCGTGGCGGTGGAGCTGCCGACCGCCGAGGAGTTGGCGGCGTGGCCCGACGGCGTGGCCGTGGCGCGCCCGGGCAGCATCGGCTGGCTCGCCTTGCCCGACGACCAGCCGAACCTGTTGGTGGAGTGCAACTCCGTGCGCTTCCGGCGCGTCGGGACGCCGGCGGGTGGGGGACTGGCCAACGGGCGCGGGCTGGCCGGCCTGTACGCCTCGATCCACCACGAGATCTCGGGCGTGGCGCGCTTGCTCGATGCAGAGACGGTGGGCGCCGTGAGCCAGCAGCAGGTGTGGGAGCCCGAGCTCACGTTCCCCGAGCCGTCCGCCTTCGCCGTCATCTTCCAGAAGCCGACCGACCGCCTCGGCTTCGGCAGCTACCGCGCCTTCGGCCACGACGGCGCGGGCGGCTCGCTCGCCTTCTGCGATCCGCACTTCGACGTGGCGTTCGGGTACACGGTGCACCGGATCCCGCTGCCGGGTGGCGCCGACGAGCGGGCGCTGCGGCTCAGCCGAGACGTGCGGCGCTGTTGCGTGGCGGCGGACGGGGGGACGCCGCGGGCGGCGTGGTGAGTGGTCCGCTCGCATCAGCGGGTCGATCATGGGGAAGTGGGCTCGGCTCGTGGTCGATTGTCGTACCGCCGGCATTGAGCAGACGATCGAGCTCATCGACATGCTGATCGCCGCGACGGCGATCGACCTCGGCCTGCCGGTAACCCAAAACGCGGGTTGGAGAACGTGCTCGGTTACCGGTTGAGCAGGGGCCAGAAAAGATTGCTGGCCTGCGAAGCGATCACCTGGCCGTCGCGTACGGCGACGCGTGCCACCACGGACGGGCGAGGCGAGGGGTCCGTTGTCGGCAGTACGGTTTGACTGATGGGTCGAGGGCGAGGCAGGACAGATGGCTGAAACGCCACCGACCGAACCTCAACTCTGGTTCGGAAAGAAGGAGGGTGGGCTGGGCTTCGGTCCAGTGACGAGGCAGGGCCGTGTGGTCACCGTTCTCTACGTCCTGCTCGTGGTCGTGGCGGTTTTCACGTACTCCCAACTCGCTCTGACCGCGTTTGTCGTGGCCTTCTATACGGTTGCCTTCGGATCCATTGTCATCGTCAAGTCCGACCTCATGAAGGACCGTCAGTCGCGCTGAGCGCTCACGGGTCCGGACCGTCGCGTTCGGAGGCGTCACCACTGGACGCGTCGGGTGCGCCCGGTCCTGGGCTCAGTCCCGAACCACCGTGGAGGAGCTCGCCATTGCCAAGTGGTGTCTCTCGCCGTTCGACCGTGACCGGGCTGCCGTTGCCCTGGCGTGAGGACCTGCGCTCGGCCCGCTCGAACTGGCGCTGGACATCGGCCCACACCAGGCGATCGTCCAGGCTGGGTTCCTCTTCGGACGTTGGAGCCCCGACGAGGCCGAATCCACCCACTGCCAGGAGGACAATCAACATGGTCAACTTCGAGACGAAGCCGGCGATCTGCTGGTCATTGAGTGGTCGCAGCCCGATGGCGGCTTTTGATCCGGCAAACGCCGCATAGAGGGGGTGGGGCGAGAGGATGAGGACGAAGGAGAGGAAGGCCGGCACGACTGCCTGCGCAGCGAGGTAGCCAAAACGGATCATCGGCCGCAGTCGCGGGATGCCCGGCACGCGGCCGAGTACGGGTATCCAGAGCACGAATCCCGCTACCACCGTGCTGACCGCGAGAAGGCCGCGTACAGCGGATGACGATGACTGCGCCTGCACCACCGGGGGGATTGTTGACGCGACGATCACGACGGTGACGAAGGCAATCGCCGTCGCTGGGCGTCGGCAACGGACGAGGGCAGCGTCAACCAGAGCGGGGCGGGTGATCCATTCAAGGACGTCGTAGGGGAGTCCCATAAGAAGCATCGGGGCCACTGCGAGCAGCAAAATCAGGCGCTGGATCACGAGCGCGGTGAGTGACCAGTGCGCGGCCAAGTCAGCCACGGGCCAGGTGAGCGCGACCAGGGAAGCGCCACATGCCCCCGTGAAGATCGCGATGTCGTGCCGAGTCCACCGGATCGGATGGTCGCTCTCTCGCAGGAGACGGCGGTGGCCAATGACGACGAGGATCACAGCGACCACGAGAGCCAACCAGGTGGTCAGGTGGAAATCCCACTCATAGGGTTTGCCCATAGTCCCCGCGATCGGAAACCGGCATCGGCGTTGCAGGCGACATGTGCGTGAGAAGTGCGCATACGCCTTACAACGTCAGACTAAGTCTGGCGTTGCCTGACTTCAAGAGCCAGCACGGGCGGGCACGCCGCCGCCTTCGTCTCTTGCCGGGAGTGCTCGCATTATTGCGGTCACTCCGGTCGGAGGTCCTCGGTCCGCGGTGGACATCCGAGTCGGCTGTGCACCCCTCGACCGGGCAGCACGAGGCCATCGTCCGACGATGGGTGCGGTGATTCGGGCCACCAACCGGCGGTAGCGTCACCCACGTCGGGGTAGTCGCGAGTCCAAAGGAGGCCCACGCCTGATGCCCGGAATGGGAAGTGCGCCGGGAGCGGGCAATTCGACGATCATCCACGACTTCCATTCGGCGCTCGGGCGCCAGGCGGCGTTGATTCTGGTGCTGCTGCTCCTTCTCTTTATTGCCTGGAACGGCCTACGGTCGCTGCAATATCGACGGGCCGTGGCGAGCGGAGGGCAGTTCCCCCCACCGCGCAGGCTGCTCGCTCCCGAGCCCACGGCGCGTCGGCTGTTGCGGATCGGGTTCGGGGCGCTGTGGATCATCGACGGTCTGTTGCAACTGCAGCAGTCCATGCCGCTCGGCCTGCCGTCAGACGTCTTGCGGCCGGGTGCGTCGGGTTCTCCGGAATGGGTGCAGCGCCTGGTCGGCTTCGGTGTCGAGATTTGGACCCGTCACCCGACGGCTGCCGCGTCCTCAGCCGTGTGGATCCAGCTGGGCATCGGGATGTTCCTCCTCGTGGCCCCGCGCGGCCGATGGTCACGCCTGGCCGGACTGGGTAGCGTCGGCTGGGGGCTGGTCGTCTGGGTCTTCGGTGAGGCCTTCGGCGGTCTCTTCGCGCCCGGCCTTACCGTGCTCTTCGGTGCCCCGGGCGGCGTGCTGCTCTACGTGGTGGCGGGAGGCCTCCTGGCCTTGCCCGACCGTGCCTGGATCGGCGAGCGAGTGGGCCGCGTCATCGTCGCCTCTGCGGGCGTGTTCCTCGTCATCATGGCGGTTCTCCAGGCATGGCCCGGTCGTGGGTTCTGGCAGGGAGGGACCGCGGCGAAACCGGGCACCCTGGCCGGGATGGCCCAGCAGATGGCTGCGACGCCACAACCCCATTTCCTTTCGTCGGCGGTCGCGTCGTTCGCATCGTTCGATGAGGCGAACGGCTGGGCGGTCAACCTCTTTGTCGTGGTGGCACTGTCCGCCACGGGCCTGGCCTTGCTCTCGGGCCGCAGGCGATTGCTCTCCCCGACGGTGATGTGCCTCATGGTGCTCGGATTGGCTGACTGGGTCCTCATTGAGGACTTCGGGGTGTGGGGGGGGACCGGGACCGATCCGAACTCGGTGGTGCCCCTCCTCCTTCTTCTGTTGGCCGGATATCTAGGCGTCGTCCGGGCACCAGCAGCGGTCGAGGACGCCGTTCCCGTGCCGGTGGTCACGACCGACGCCGGGGGAGTGGCGCGGAAGTGGTGGGAGCTCCTCGATTCGGGTTTCGCCGGGCGCCTGGCCGCGGCCGCAGGAGCCATTGCGGTGATTTTGATCGGAACCGCCCCGATGGTGGCGGCCTCGGTCAACAGCCGCACCGATACGGACCTCGTTGAGGCAATCAACGGCGCCCCGCAGGCTGCGTCCCATCCGGCACCCAACTTCCACCTCGTCGATCAGCACGGGCAACCGGTATCCATGACGAGCCTCCGCGGCTACACGGTGGCGATGACCTTCCTTGATCCCGTCTGCACGACGGACTGCCCGGTAATCGCACAGGAGTTCAAGGCGGCCAGCCAGTTGCTCGGTTCCTCGGCGAGCAAAGTCCGCTTCGTGGCCATCGCGGCGAACCCCCAGTACCACTCGGTCACCGCCATCGATGATTTCGACCACGAGGAGGGACTCGAGTCCCAATCGAATTGGTTGTACCTCACTGGTTCGAAGTCGACCTTGGCTGCCGTTCTCCGTTCCTACGGCGTTGCGGTGGCCAATGGTGCGGCCGGCTCAATGACGGTGCACGCCGACCTGGCGTATGTCATCGATCCCCATGGTGTGACTCGCTGGATCATCAACGCGGATCCGGGATCGAGTTCCGCTGATCTCTCGTCGTTTTCGAGCCTGCTCGCGTCGCAGATCGACCAAGTCATGCATTCATGAGGAAGTGGTTGGTATGTCCGGCAGCGGCCGCGGCCGCCGTCATCGTGCTGGCGACGGCGGGGAATTCGGGTGGCGTTCTGCGCGCTGAGGGCGGGTCACCCACTGCCATCAGCGCGTCCGCGACGACCGCTTCGGGATCCTCCGTCCTGATCGCCATGGGCCACCTCGACGATCCGAGCAATATGTTCTGGGAGTTCTTCTTCAAATCGGCTGGCAGCAAGTCGTGGGTACTGCACACGCCACCTGGTGTGGCGAGCAACGGGGGACTGGTGCTGGCTGCGGCACCATCGGGCTCTCTGACGGTGGGCTTCTTGATATCCGCTGACCTGAAATTCTCGCCCGTCGCCCAAAGCACCGACGGAGGCGACAAGTGGTCGCCCGGCGAATTGCCGTCCCCGTTGGCGTCCATGCCCGACGCGCTGGCGGTCGGCTCGTCGGGCGAGGCCCTGGCCCTCGTCGCGACGGCGGACCAGCGCGTCATGGAGACGTCAGGTGATCTTTCTGCCTGGCGCACTTTGACATTGACGAAGGCGCTCAGGGTTGCCGCTGGCTCGTGCGGCGTGCAGGACGTGACCGCGGTGGCCTACAACGATGCCGCAGAGCCGCTATTGGGCCTCAGGTGCGCTCAGAAGGGCGAGGTCGGCCTGCTTGCCGAAACGGCTCCGTCGAGCGACGGCCCCGCCACGTGGCGCGACATCGGCCTGTCACTCGGTCCGGGCGGCGGTGCTGCCGTGGTGACCCGTCTCGTGAGCACCTCCAACGGAGTCGTCGGCTTGGGGCAGGTGGGCGCGGGGAAGCGGACATCCATCGTGGCTTTTTGGGGCGGCGGGTCGACCGACCAATGGTCGGGGCCGACGCCGTTCTCGGTTCCGGCCGGCTGGTCGGTGACGGCGACCGCCACGGGAGGTAACTCCGGTCAGGGACTCGCCGTGCTCCTCGGGTCGGGTGCGCGGCGCCGGGTGGAGGTGATCACCGGTCCGGGCACCTCGTGGATGACGCTCCCGCCCGTGCCACGAGATGCCAGTGGAGTGTCCGTTGATGGCGCCGAGGTTGACACGTTCGTGGTGACAGGTTCCCATCTCGCCGTGTGGGCATGGACCCCGGGTGCCACTGGCTGGACCCGGACGGCGTCCATGTCCGTGCCGGTGCCATACGGCTCGTCGAGCTGACCGGAGATACCATTCGACGAGCGAGGGAAGGACAGGCACGTGCAGCTGCCGCCGCTGTGGCAAGTCACACCCTTGGGTTGTGTCGCCGTGTTCGTTGGCGTCGCGCACGAAATGGGGTTGCGGTGGTTGGCGCACCGCCAGACACCGGAGCATCGGCGCCAAATTCGTAGACGGAGCTGGGCCTTCTATGCCGGTCTCCTCGGCCTGACGTTGGTTGTCTCCGGGCCTCTGGAGCGCTGGGGCATGCAGTGGTTGAGCGTCCACATGATCATCCACATCCTCGAGATGTTTTACCTCCCACCCCTCCTCATCATCGGGGCTCCGTGGGTGCCGCTGGTGTTCGCTCTCCCGGTCGACACCCGACGGCGCCTGCTGCGCACGTTCTACCAATCGAAGTCCACGGCGTGGTTGCGCAGCGTGGCGTCGTTCCTGGTGAGTCCGATAGTGGCGGTGGTGCTCTTCAATGCGGTCATGGTGCTCTGGCACATCCCAGTCGTCTTCGACTGGGCTTCGTGGCACGGCTGGGTCATGAACTGGCTCATGGCGCCCAGCTTCGTCATCGTGGGGGTGCTGTTCTGGCGTGTCATCCTCCCCTCTCACCCCTGGCCGGCGCGCGGATCGACCCGCATTCAGATCGGGGCGATCATCGTGACCGCCTTCGAGATGCTGGTCCTTGCTATGGCCATGTCAATCTTCAGCAAGGGCCCGTGGTATTCCATGAACGTGGCGATGGACGGAGCAGCAGCGGCGCTGCGGGATCAACGTTGGGCGGCGGGCATCCTGTGGGTCTGCGGCGACTTTTGGGCCGTTCCCGCGCTCGTGCTCATCGCCATGCGGGCCTCTGCCTCATCGGGTGGGGTGTCAGCCTCGTTCGAGCGTGTCCTCGGTCGAGCCTGAGAGCTCCATCCGCCGCTACGCCGGTCGAGCAGGGTCGTCTCCCTCTGCCGCCTCCATGACCTGAAGGTAGAGGTTCCATGCATCGAGGCCTTCGTCGGGCGTGTCCTCAGATACGTGCGCAGCCTTGTTCGATGAGGTCCGGCGCACACGGTCGTTTCCCTGCAGGAGGTTCCACCACATGTAGACGGCGAACCCGGCGAAGAGAGGCCATTCGAAGACATACATCCAGCTGAACGAATGACCGCCGAGCGCCCGCAGGAGCTCAATGACGAATGCGGCGATGCAGATGGCCAACCCCGCGGCCAACGTCAAGTGAAGGCGGAGAGCATCGGACCCTGTCAGTCGGGTCGGCTCTACTGCGGAGCGGAACTCCCTTTCGGGTCCCGGCGAGGCCACCGTGCACACCTTAGTGACGCCGCTGTCCAGCGCCCGAAGTGTCCGCGAAGAAATTTCAGACGGATCCCAGGACAACACCGCGGAATGTGGTTACCATGCCAAAAGGGTTGGGGCGCCCTGTGATCCGCTTGGAATCAGCAAGGGGGGTTATGGTGGATGTCGCCGCGGAAGTGCCCGCAGGGCCAACTGGCCCCGGCGACGCGACGCGACGGGTCAGGCGCGGGCCTCTCGGCTTCGCCATCACGCTCGTCATCGCGCTGGCCGTGTTCGCCGGCGTCGGGCTCCTGTTCCACGCGCAGACCTACTCATCGCCCGTGGGCACCCAGGTCGCCACCAAGGTCGGGACGAGCACCGTCAACGGGGTCGCCATGCAGCACGTGTCCCTGCACTTCAACACGTACCCCGACGCTTCAGGCAGCGTCAACGGCGTCCCGATCCACCCTGGCGGCAACCAAAGCTGGCCGTCGTACGGGCCGACCAACCAATATCAGGTGCCCGCCCACGCCCTCGTTACCGTCACCATCCGCCAGTACGACTCCGGGGGCTCGCTCAACAACCCATGGTTCGACAAGGTGCGCGGCACCGTGGGCGGCACCGCAAGGATCAACGGCAAGGTGGTCACGTCGATCAACCCGAACAATGTGGGCCACACCTTCACCGTCCGGGGGACCCCGGGCACCGATCCCGGTTTCTTTCTCAACGTCCCGCTTCCCCTCGTCCCCGGAGATAGCCAGGCCGACAACGGAAAGTACGAGACGATCGTGTTCAGCTTCGTCTCGGGGGACAAGGGGCTCTACGCCTGGAACTGCGAGTTCCCGTGCGGGACCTCCATTGCCGGATTCGGAGGTCCGATGAACGCCTTCGGGTACATGTCGGGGTTTGTCCATGTCGTCTGACCCGTCTGGGGCTGAGGAGCCCCCCGTCCTCGAACAGGGCGATTCCATCGTTGCTCGAAGGCCGTTCTTCTCGGGCCCGGCGGGGAAGATCTTCATCATCTGGTTTCTGATGACGACCGTCGGGGTGCTCATCGGGATCTTCGCACCGCACCATCTGCTGCCAACCTTGCTCTCCACCGAGGGGACGGATGTGTGGCGGACCATGGTGCTGTTCACCATCCTCGCCGCGCCGGTCGCCGCCTTCGTCTATGCGGTGGCCGCTTACAGCCTCATCGGATGGCGTCATCGCGGAAACCAGGACGAGCCGCCCGAAGACGGCCCGCCCCTGCGGGGAAACAGCACAGTCACCGCAATCTGGCTGGGAGTCTCATCGGTCCTCGTCCTGGTGCTGTTGGCTTGGGGTCTTGCCGTCTACTCCGCCGAATCGGTCTCGCCGCCCCACTCCCTGCAGATCGATGTGACCGGCCAGCAATGGGTATGGACGTTCAGCTACCCGGGCACGGGCGTGGAGACGCGTTCGCTCGTGCTCCCGATAAACCGCCCGGTGCAGTTCAACGTCACCTCGGTCGACGTCACCCATGGCTTCTGGCCGGTCGACTTGGGGGTCCAGGTCGACGCCAACCCCGGGGTGGTGACGGTGATAAGAGCCACGCCGGACAAGCTTGGCAAGTTCACCGTTCGCTGCAGCCAGCTTTGCGGTCTCTATCACTCCTTCATGTACGCGCCGGGCTCGGTCGTGACCGCGGCGCAGTTCTCGCAGTGGCTCCAGTCGGAAGGGGCCTCGACGACAACCGCCCAAGCGACAGCTCTCGTGAAGCAGTGACGAAGGAAAGGGCGTCGAAGTGACCACAGATCTGACTCGACCGCTTCTCCTCGAAGACACCCCGATCGGCCCAACCGCCGGTGGCTTCTACCGGAGGCAGAACGTCTACACCGGCCTGGCGGCAGGCATCCTTCTCGGGTTCGTCGGATGGCTGATTTCCAACGCCATGCTGGAAGGCTCGAATTGGGGCACCGACATGGTGGTGACGGTCACCATGGTGGGCTGGGTCATCGGGTTCAACCTCGGCGTCGGGACGTTCAATGCCCCCCTGCGGTGGATGTTGGGGCACGATCAGACCTACGAGGACGAGCTCTACGCCGCCGGCGTAGGGCAGGGCAGGAAGCGGTACTACAAGTTCTGCACCGATCACAAGGTGGTCGGGACGCAGTACCTGGTGCTGGTTGTGGTCCTCTTCGCCATCGGCGGGACGCTGGCGATGATGATGCGTACCCAGCTGATCACGCCGCACACCGACTTCCTCTCCGCGAACGCGTACAACGCGATCGTGTCCATCCATGGCATGTGCATGATCATCGCCACCATCATCATGGTGACCGGACCTTTCACCAACTTCGTCATGCCGATCATGATTGGTGCCAAGGACATGGCATTCCCGAGGCTCAACGCCATGAGCTTCTGGGTGGTCGTCTCGGCCATCCCGCCCCTCTTGGCCACGTTCGTCCTCGGTGGGGTCGACGCCGGGTGGACCACCTACGCGCCGCTGTCGGTGCAGGCGCCACCCGCCATGGACGCCTTCGCGATCACCATGATCGTCTTCGTAATCTCGGTGACGGTCTCCGGGGTGAACAGCATTGTCACGGTCTTGACGATGCGGGCCAAGGGGATGACGCTGGGCCGACTACCCATCTTCACGTGGGCGTCCCTCGTCGGCGCCGCGCTCAGCATCTATGCCATGCCGGCCCTGTTGATCGCCTTTACCTCCATGATCACCGACCGGGTCGTCGGTACCTCGTTCTTCGTCGCCGGCCAGGGTGGTACCGGATGGCTCTGGGAGAACGCCTTTTGGATCTTCGGCCATCCCGAGGTGTACATCATCTTGATCCCCCCGGTCGGGGCCATGCTGGAGGTGGCGAGCACCTTCGCCCGCAAACCGCTGTTCGGATACAAGGTCACGATCGCTGCATTCGTGGCGGTCGCCGCGCTGTCCATCATGGTCTGGGCTCACCATATGTTCACGACCGGCTGGGCCCCTGAACTGGCCGGCCCCTTCATGGTCACGACCGAAATCATCTCCATACCGACCGGCATCATCTTCTTGTGCCTGATCGGGACCCTGTGGAAGGGCCGAATATGGACCCGATTGCCGATGTACTTCGTCTATCTGTTCCTGTGGAACTTCATCATCGGCGGGGTGACCGGGATCTATCTCTCTGACACTCCGGCCGACGAGTTCTTTCACGGCGACATGTTCGTCACGGCGCACTTCCACTACACGCTGCTCGGCGGGGCCATGATCGCCGCGACCGCGGGCCTGTGTTACTGGTTCCCCAAGATCACCGGCAAGATGCTGAACGAACGGATAGGCAAGACGGCCTTTTGGATAATCGCCATCGGCATCCAGGTCACCTACTTCGGGATGTTCTGGGAGGGGTTCGAGGGGATGCCACGTCGCGTCGCCTTCTATGACCCGATTTTCCAGCACGCGAACGACATGGCGACGGTTGGCGCATACATGCTGATGCTCGGGTGGATCGTCCTCCTCTACGCCGGGATCAACTCGTTGCGGCACGGTCCGGTCGCACCGGCCAACCCATGGCATTCGAAAACCCTCGAGTGGAAGGTGCCGACACCGGTGCCCCTGGTCAATTTTCTCGTCGATCCCGTGGTCACCTCGGATCCGTACGGTTACGGTGAGCCCGAACCGGTCGGGCCCCTCATCATCCCCCCGCCCCACCCGGATCGGGAGCTCGTGCCGAACCTCTCGAGCGACAATCCACTCGCAAAGGATGATGGCTAGTGGCGATTACCACCGATCCGCACGATCAGGGCCGGGTTGTCGAGGCGGTCGCCGGCCACCACGAGACGCGCGAGCAGCGCCACTTCAAGGAGCGCTTGGCTCTCTGGCTCTTCATCAGTGGCGACGCTGTCTTCCTGCTGATGGAGCTTTTCTACTGGTTCTACCTGCGCGCGCTGAACACCGATGGGATGTGGCGCGGGGTCAACTGTTCGAAGGCCAACCCATGTACCGACGGCCTGGGAAATCCGATCACGCAGGAGATCGCCAAGTCCACACCTTGGTACACCGTCAGCATCGCCGTCCTGGTGGTGATCGCGGCAGCTGTTGTCTGGGAGGTGGAGCGGTCGGCCCAGCGCCGATCGAAGCGGAGCGTGATCAGTGGCGGCGCCGCCATCGGGCTTGCCGTCCTGGTTGCCGCGGTCGTGGTGCAGTGTTATCAGTTCGGGGTCCTGCCGTTCACCACCATTGACGGAACATATGCGTCGACATTCCAGTTCTTCATGGGCTCGACGCTGGCCCACCTCCTCCTTCTCACGTTCATTGTCGCGGGACTGTGGACCCGGGCGCAGCGCGGCCGCTACGACGGCGGGCACTGGTATCAGGTGCGGATCATTCGGATCTTTTCCGTGTGGTTGGCCGTGTCGACCTGCATCCTGGCGATTGTCATGATTGCCTTTTCTTGAGTTGAGGTTCAGCTGATGGCGCTTTCGTCGGTGGAGCTGGCCCATCGACGCTCACTGACTCGACACGTCGCCGCGTACGTGGCGCTGACCAAGCCGCGCATCATCGAGCTGTTGCTGATCACCACCTTGCCAACCATGATCGTGGCTCGGCGTGGTATCCCGCCCGCCTGGCTGATGGTGGCCACCCTGCTCGGCGGGGCCCTCGCGGCGGGCGGTGCCAACGCCATCAACATGTTCGTCGATCGGGACATCGACAAGGTGATGCACCGCACCCGCAAGCGGCCGCTGGTCACGGGGGCCATGCCTGCGCGCAACGCGTTGATCTTTGCCATTGCGCTGGAAGGGATCGCCTTCGCGGAACTATGGGCCTGGGTCAACCCGTTGTCGGCCGCCCTGGCCGGGTCGGCCACGCTCTTCTACGTCTTCGTCTACACCTTGTGGCTCAAGCGGCGCAGCAGTCAGAACATCGTCATCGGAGGAGCGGCCGGCGCGGTGCCCGTGCTCGTCGGCTGGACGGCCGTGACGGGCCATCTGGCGTGGACCCCGGTGGTGATGTTCGCCATCATCTTCGTATGGACTCCTCCACACTTCTGGGCTCTGGCGTTCAAATACAAAGAGGACTATCAGGCCGCGGACGTACCCATGCTCCCGGCGGTGGCGACCTTCGCCCGCACGGCGCGGGAGATTCTCATGTACAGCGTGTCCTTGGTCGGCATCACCCTTCTGCTGGCGCCCGTGGCGCGACTCGGGGTGATCTATCTCGTCTCGGCGTCGTCACTGGGTCTGATCTTCATCGGGTTGGCGGTTCGCCTGCGCTGGCGCGCCACCCCCAAGGCGGCCATGCAGCTCTTCAGCTTCTCGATCACCTATCTGACCTTGCTCTTCGTGCTCATGGCGATCGACATCCTCACTAAGCATTGAGCGACGCCGCACCGCCAACTCGGGTGATGGCCCGGTCTTCCACGCGGAAGGCGGTCGTTGGGGCCCTGGTCGGCGCGACGGTGGCCGCGCTGGCCATCGGGCTCTTTACGAGCGTTGGGACTTCGACCGCGAGTGGCCCGCCGCAAGCCGGCGGAATGGCACCCCGTTTCTCGCTTTCTGGTCTCAACGTGGCAGGGCGCGTCGGGACACCCGAGAGCGGCGGGGGGAATGGCAAACCCGTGGTCGTGCTCTTCATGGGCGATTGGTGCACGATTTGCCACAGCGAGGTCCCGCGACTCGCTGCGAAGATCACGGCCCTGCGCTCAGAGGACAATGCGCTCAGACGCCTCCCCGTGATCGGCGTAGACAGTGAGGACACAGCGTCCAATGCCCTGTCCTTCATCAAGTCGAGCGGAGTCACCTTCCCGGTCGGCGACGACGGGACGGCCCATGTGATGAACGCGGTGTACCGGTTCGAAGGTGACCCTTATGCCGTGTTCATCGAGGGGAGCGGCCGCATCATGGCGATCCACCCCGGCCCTCTGAGTCCGTCCGAGTTCGTCACTCTGGCGCGGAGGCTGCTCGCGAGCTGACTGCCGATCGACGAGGGTCAGTCTGGGGTGCTCACCCGGCCACCGCTCGGGGAAACCGGAGTAGGGAGGGGCTGGTGACGTGAGCGCAGGGCTCCCCGCTGATGTGGGCGGCCACGTCGGCCGCAAAGACACGCAGTGCACTCCGTACCATGCCGACCGCACCGTCGGGATGGTGGCAGCCACCCCGCCCGTCGACCTGGTCCAAGCGCCGAGCGAGACGCGAAAGGAGTTGTGGGTCCGGACGGCCGCTCGAGAGCCAGGACAGGTCATCGGCGATGGCCGTCAGACCGTAGACGCACGGGCCGCACTGTCCTGAGCTCTCCTCGGCCAGGAACCGCGCGATGCGGGCCGATTCGGCCAACCCGCACGCCGTGGGGGCCAGCACGATCATCACGCCCACCCCGGCGGCGGCCCCAATTGCGCCGAGCGCCACGGGGGAGTAAGGGGTGGCGAAGTGTGCGGGCCCGATCCAGTTGCCGCCGTAGCCTCCGATGAGCAGCGCCGAGGGCGTGTCATAGGGCGTGGCCCGTTGCGCGATGTCCTGTAAGGGCGTGCCCCACTCGACTTCGACCACGCCGGGGTGGGACACCGCGCCGGCGATCGTGACGAGGCACGTCCCGGGTCTTTCGGTGGTTCCCCTCCCCCGGAAAGGTTCTGGCCCATATCGCGCGATCAGCGCAATGTGGGCCAGCGTCTCCGCGTTCTGGACGAGGGTGGGAAGTCGGCCGATACGCAGGGGTGTGCCCTTGTCGGGCCGGAACACAGGAAGCAGTTTTCCCCTGTCGATCCATTGGGCCAGGGCGGACTCCTCGCCCGCCACGAATCGGTAGGGCGGCCGCACGAGGTACTCGGTCACGACCGAGTACCGTTCCCTGGCTCGCTCGTAGAGCGCACGGTTCACCGCGTCGGCGATGGCATCGCTCCCCCCGGGGACGCACACGAGTATCTCCTGCGCCCCGCACGCGGCCGCCAGCAGTTGGGCCCCGTCGAGGACAAGGTGGGGCGCTCTTGTGAACAGGACCTTGTCCTTGTCGCTGGCAGGCTCGCTCTCCATGCCGTTGACGACGACTATCCCTCCTCCCCCCTCGGCATGGGCCATTGCGAGCTTGGCCCAGGTCGGAAAGGCTCCACCACCCCGCCCAGTCAGCCCGGAGGTTTCGAGGGTCTCGATCAGCGCCTGTTGCCAGGTCGGGTTGCGGCCAGCGGGTATCCGGAGGGGGCCGTGGGCCGCCAGGTGCCCGGCGAGGTCGATCGGATGGCCCAGCAGATGATGCCGGATTGTGCTGGCGGGGTCCTCACCCGCCGCCGGCTCCATAGGGGGCTCCACTAGTTGCCACTTTGAGCAGATGCGAAGGCAGCGACACAGCCCTGTCGCCACTGCTGCGCGTTGTCGCCTGAGGGGAGGCCGCCATGGTGTGGCCCTCGGATCTCCGTCGCCTGGCAGGCCTGTTCGGCACCGAGCTGGGCCGAGGCGTCGGCGGCGTAGACGGCGCCGCCCACCGAAAATCCGTCCTTGTAGGACTGGGATTCGCGGGATATCGAGGAGAAAAGCACAAGGCCGATGGCGAGAATGACCACGACCACCGCGGTCGCCACAGCGAGCAGCAGCGCGCGCCGCCCCCGTTTCGTCCCCGAGGCCCGTCGGAGGCTGGTGAAGAACCCCGGACCTATGGGGTCTCCCTCGTAGGGGGCGTCGGTTGACTGCGGTTCAGTCACCATTCTCGGTCCACTCCGGAACAAAACTACAAGGATCTTTCTTGTGACAGGGGCCGGGTTGGGACCCTGCGATTCGCCTGTTACTCGGCTCGCAAGACGAGGGCGGCCGGTGTGCGCGCGGCGAGGCGCGCCGGGATGGCCGCGACGAGATTGGCGAGGATGAGCACTCCGGCGGCGACCAAGATCACAGAGGCTGGCACCGTGGGCTGGGGTACCGCGTTGATGTTCTGAGCGAACAGCGTCCAGAGCTGTCGCCCGACGGCAATGCCGACCGGTACGCCGATCGCAGCGGCGACGACGGCGATGACCGAGGCCTGCCACGCGACGGTCGCGGCGAGCTGCCGGGCGGTGAACCCGAGGGTCTTCAACAACGCGAGGTCCCGTCGTCGTCGCCGTACGGACGCGATCAGCGTGAGCGCCAGTGCGACGATGGCGCCAAGGGCAAGGCCCGCCGCCAGGAGGACGGGAGTAGCGCCCGTGGATTGGTAGTTGACGATTTCCGCAGGGTGTTGGACACCGAGCACCTCGACGGTGTCGCCCGTAGCGTTCCGGTCGGCGGCGAAGACCTTGTCGGCGAGCGTGGTGATGCGCCCCATGTCGGCCCGCCCGGCGGCTGCGCTGACGCCGTTGCGCAGGCGGACGAACACCAAGCCCGGTCCGTTGAGGGTGGGGTCGGGGTTCTGGGAGGCGCCGCTGATCGCAGGACTGACGTCTTCGGAGACGAGAACTCCGGTTCCCATGGAGGGATGATCGGCGAAATCGCTGGTGCCGCCGATGGCGGGCAGCGTGGCCGTGCCGACGATGACCACCTTGAACGGAGGGAGGTAGAGCGGGGCGGTGTTCGGGGTGCCGAACGAGCCGATGACGGTGTCGCCCACGTGTTTGTGCAGGAGCGCGAGCGTGGTGGGGCCCATGACGACCTGGTTGTTGCCGTCGACCGCATGTCCGGAGAGGATCGGAGGCGCGACGGTCGCGTGGTTGGCACCCAGGAGCGCCGGGACGGTCTGGCCGTCGATCTGCACCGAGAGGGGTTGGTAGCCCGACGCCGCCGCAACGTCAGGGTCGCGGTGCAGCGCGGCGAGAGCTTGCGGGGGGACGTCATTCTCCGAGACCAGCGCGTAGCTCCAGTTCCATCCGTAGAGCGCGGGACGCGACACCAAGGTGTGGAGCCCGCTACTGAACGTGAGGGTCGTGGTGACCAGGATGACGGCCAGGGTGGCGCCCACGAGCACGGAGCGGGCGGGGACCGAGGTGCGACCACGCCCGGACTGCACGGCGAAGCGGAGTCCCACGACCGCAGAGGCCGACAAGCCCGAGGAGGTGGCCAGCTGCAGCAGCCTCGAGTCGCGGGGGTGGTCGTTGCGTGACCTGGTCGCGAGACGGTGCGGGGCGCCTCGATACGCCAGCGCCACGGCGGTCGCGCCGAGCCCGCCGATCATCACGAGCAGCCCGAAGCCCAGGACCGTCCAGTCGACCGCGAATCCGGACTCGTGGTACACGGCTCGGATGGGCCCGAGCGGGGACAACGGCGAGAGGGAAAGGGCGAGCGCCACCGCCAGCAGGGCGCCGCACACAATCGCGCCGAGGACGCCAACCAGCCCGTCGGCCACGGTCGTGGCCGGGCTGGCTCCGAGCGCGCGCAGGACGTTGAGATCCTCCTCGTCGGAGCGCAACACCCGGGCTACGGCGAGCACCCCGATGGCCAACGCAGCCAGGGCGGCAATCGCGCCGAACACGCCCAGGGCGATGGACTCCGGTTTGACCGCCCGCTCCACCTTGGTCTCGGTGATGGCGCTGAGGCTGAAGTTGGCATCGCTCCCACTCGGCAGCTGGTGCAGGAGCTTCTCTTCAACGGCGGGAATGGCGGTGCCGGGCGCGAGCTGCATCGCGTACCACGTGCCCTGGACGGAACTGGAACCGGAGGCCAGCAGCGTGCGCGTCAGGGCGGGCGTGAACACGACGTCGGTGGGGAGACGGTCGGCGTCGTCCTGGATCACCTGGTTGTTGAAGACGACGAGGCCGACGAGCTTCATGTCGATTCTGCGCGCGGGCGGCACGCTCGGCGTGCCGAAGCCCGGCAACCCGAACTGGTTGGCCGTGTACACCCCCATGGGAACGACCTGCCCCACGTGCCACCCCGAGAGGCGCGCGCCCAACGCGGTGGTGACGAACTCGTCGACGCGACGTGGATCCGCCATCCGACCGACGACGGGGGTGGCGCGGTCTTCGTTGAAATACAGGCCGTCGACACTGCCGGCCGTGTTGAGAGAAGAACTCAGGTTCGGCGCCCCGTTGCGCTTCAGCGGAACGACGCCGACGCCCACCCACCCCTCGACCCGCGTGACCTCGGGGAGACGGGCGATCTTGCGCGTCAACGCGGCCGAGTAGCCGTTGGCCGCGCTGTTGTTGGTGACGCCGTACGTCGACATCGTGAGGTCGGAGGCATTGGTGCTCGTGAGGAAGGCCGGATACGACGACTGGGTCCGCCTCGCCGCGGCGATCGAGCCCATGGCGATGCCGCCGACCAACCCGATGAGGAGGGCGATGGCCAGATAGCCACCCCAGCGGCGGCGGAGGGTGGCCGCGAAGCGATACCTGGCCACGGTCAGCACGCCGCGCTCACGCCCCTCGACTCTCCACCTGGGCCATCACGATCAGTGTGGTGCATACACCGCCATTGCCCAAGGAGGGCAGCATGCGCGGCGCGCTCGTGCCAGTACCCCCGATTTACGGGGCCGGAGACCACCGTGGGAGGCTTCCCACCGGCGACTACAGCACTGTCACCTGCTGCTCGAGGGCGAGCGTGTTCCGGATTGCCTCGACGCACTGGGCCGGGCTCCCGGCCGGACCTGGGCGATTGGCCGTTACGCGGGCCGAGGTACCGCAGCGAACACGGACAGTGTGAACCACCGCGGCAGGTCGCGACGAAGCGCTTCGGGACCGCTCACTTCGATTTCACCCGAGCCAAGTACATCGGACCACCTTGCGTCACCGCGCCACACCTCAACCATCCGGCGCAAGCTGCCACTCACTGTCACGGCCACAGGGTGACCGGGGTCCACATCGCATATGTCGGCGTCATCGGCGGTGATCACCATCCACCAATCACGGGCCTTGGCTGGCGCATCGGGGAATCTGAACTGGACCACCGTCCTCCCCTCCGGGACAGCGCTGTGGTCGATATTGCGGTGCATGTCCCACAGGAGGAGTTTCGGATCGAGGTCCTCGTCGCCGAGTTCGCCGATCCAACGGGTACCCCATATACCCAGCGCCTCGACGACGGGACGCAACTCCTGGCCCGCTGGCGTCAACACGTAACGTACGGCGCTCCCTTCCGTCTGCCTGTCGACGATTCCGGCACGTGCCAGCTGTTGGAGACGCTTGGAGAGCAAGGACGGTGACATGCGCGGCACACCACGGCGCAGCTCGTTGAACTGTTGGCTCCCGCTCACGAGCTCGCGGACGATGAGCAGAGTCCAGCGCTCGTCGAGCAGCTCCATTGCCTTGGCCACGGGGCAGAACTGGTAGTAGCCGGATCCCACGGCCGAAAAGATTAGCGAGTACAGACTTTGTACTGGCCGAGGTGCCCGCCCTTCCTTACGCTTGATCCGAGGGCAGTCACGACGCGAATCAAGCCTCACGGCCGATTCGGAGCAACCCGACGAGAGCGCGTTCGCCGATCGACGGTCCCGGAGCCGCTGCACGACGGCCACAGGAGGAGAGTTGCAATGACCGCACCGAGCGACGCCGTCGAGGTCGACCGAGCCCTCAAGGCCAAGCACCGGGCCATGTGGGCTTTGGGCGACTATCCCGCCGTGGCTGCCGAGATCATTCCCGACCTCGGGACCGTCCTGGTCGAGGCCTGCGGGGTTGGGCCCGACGACCGAGTGCTCGACGTGGCGGCCGGGTCCGGAAATGCCGCCATTCCCGCCGCCTTGGCCGGGGCCAGCGTGGTGGCCTCCGACCTGACTCCAGAGCTCTTCGACGCGGGGCGAAGCGTTGCCGCTCGGCACGGCGTCGACGTGGGTTGGCGGGAGGCGGATGCCGAAGCGCTCCCGTTCGACGACGACGAGTTCGACGTCGTCTTCTCGTGCGTCGGGGTCATGTTCGCTCCCCACCACCAGACCGCTGCTGACGAGCTGGCCCGGGTCTGTCGCCCCGGCGGGAGAATCGGCCTACTCAGCTGGACGCCTGACGGCTTCATCGGTCAGATGCTCGCCACGATGAAGCCATACGCACCCCCGCTCCCGCCCGGGGCGCAGCCTCCGCCTCTTTGGGGCAACGAGGACCATGTCCGCGAGTTGTTTGGCGAGCGGGTCACCGACGTACACGTTCGACGCCAGGCGGTGACGGTGGACAACTTCGCGGACCCTGAAGTGTTTCGCGACTACTTCAAGAGCCACTACGGTCCGACAATCGCCACCTATCGGGGCATCGCCGACGATCCCGATCGGGTGGCTGCGCTCGACCGCGATCTGGCCGAGCTTGCCCAACGTCACGACAGAGGCACCGAGACCACCGTCATGGAATGGGAGTACCTCCTGTTCACCGCCCGCACTCGCATCTGACGCAGGGATTGATTTGCCCGCCGCGGGTGAGTTCAGATCGAGTCATCCATGGTCAAGGCCCCCCCGACCACAGCCAATGCATTCCTCCAAAGGGCACGATTCGAGGCCGGCCTTTCGCAGCGGGAACTGGCCGAGCGAGCAGGCGTCACCCAGCCCGAGATCGCCCGGATAGAGAGCGGGAACCGTGAGCCCAGCATCCCGACGCTGCAGAAAATCCTGGCCGGCGCCGGGCTCGAGCTCCGTTTCCGGTTGGCCCCGATCGACGATCATGACCGGGTCTTGGCGGCGCGGCATGCGCGCCGGAGCAGCAAGGCCGACAACGCTGCTGTCGAAGAACGTCATCGCCGCAAGGTCTCCAAATTCGCGGCCATCACCCGGAAGAATTGACCCGGCCGGATCTCTCGGCCGAGGATTACGTCGTCATCGGGGCGTTCGCTGCGATCGCGCAGGGCATTCCGCTCGAGGCGACCCACGACGTGGACGTAACGCCACACCGAGGGACCGAGAACCTCCGTCGGCTCTCGGCAGCGCTGACCGAGCTTGATGCCCGGATCCGGGTCGACGACCTCGATGAGCGTCTCGTCTTCGCTCACGACCCCGGCGTCGCCTCGGGTATGGCGATGCTCAACCTGACGTGCCCTGCGGGCGATCTCGACGTTGCGGTCGCTGGCATCGAGGGCGTACTCCGCTTGAAGGAGGAGGTCGGCCGCGAGAAGGACGCCCGGGCCGCCCGCGCTGTGGGCGTTCCTGAGAGACGTCCGACGTAGCGGACGAGTCTGCGACCGGACTCCAGGGGGACAGCCCGGACACGCTTCGTGTGTCTTTTCGCGTCCTGCTGCGTCCTGCGAGGAGGCGGGAATCGAACCGTGCGGGCCCATTCCCTAGAAGCGCAGGTGAAGGGCACTGTTTCGACTCTAGTTGCGGCGACGATAGGCCGAAGTGGTACGCACTGGTATCCGTCGGGACGCGCCGGTACGTGCCAATCGTGTCCGCCTCGTGTCCTGACTGCGAAGCTCCTCCGCGTTTCGGATATCGGCGTTTCTCGGTCTAGCTGATGCGGTGCGAGCGGGGGTTAGTAGGTCACCAACCCAAGGAGTTCCTTGGCGGCCGCATCGTCGTTCATCTGGCGTGTGCGGTATCTCAGGTCGAACGCGGCATTGGCGGCGGCTACGAAGTGTGCTGCCTCCTTGTCTTCGGGTTCGAGTTCTTTCATCGAGTGAGCGACATCCGACCAACGCCACAGGCGACCACGATCAGGGCCATGTGAGAGTGGTGCTGGGAATCCGCCCGGACCCCGTTTTCCCTCGAAGAGAAGTCGGACGCTCTCTCGGGTTCTATCAACGCGATCGGCGATCTCGGCCATCGTGACAATGTCATCGGGCTCGATCCGCCGGACGAGGAGAGGGCGAACGGACTCAATCTGGTAAACGGCTCTCAAAACTGCATCGGCGAAGGAAGCGGCCTCACGCAAGAAGTCGCCGTATCCCAGGCCGTCGAGAACCCCGAAGGTCGCGTCATCGCAACCACTCTCGAAAAGCTCACGTGCAACCTCCTCCTGAGTCAGATCCCCATCGATGACGAGGGTGAATTCGTACTCAGTCATCGCTCATCTCCTTCTTCTCACATTTGTAGACAGCCCGACGGATTTGTCGAGCATGGTTTGCCGGCACCTTGGGTGTCGACCAGATCCAGACAAGGCAGTCATGTTCCTCCCGCCGGCAGGTCGCGCGGCCCATGGATGACCCGGGCGAGGTGCTTCGACGAACCATCCGTGAGCCTCTGCGAAGTCGAGGGCCTCTTCGACCTCCTTCTTCGGGTGCCGAGGTCTGTCTATCACGCGTTGACAAAATACAAACAGGGTGTTGTTATCTGTCAACGGGCTCGTGAAGGTACCTCTGTCGGGCATCCGCATCAGTGACGGCATCTCGCCGGCGCACGCAACCGTCCGACGTGACGTGGGTGTCGGTGCACCTCCAACGACCCTCACGATCTCGCGTGAGAGCCCTTGGAGGTGGCGGGAATCGAACCGTGCGACTCCGTAGTACAGAGGTCGATGTCAACGGCATGTTCTCGAATCTAATGGCGAGGACGGCGTACGCCTTGGTATTCATTGGGACGCGCCAGTTCGCACTGTTGTCGAGGTGTGCGTGTCCGATTTGTGTCCTGGGTCGGACGCGCTGTGGTGGAGTCAGTCAGGAGTCGCCTTGGATCGCCGCCAGGAGCGAGTCGTAGTCGAGAACCGCCCATCGTTCCGCCAGTTGGTTCTCAACGATCCGCCAGAGAACCATCCCTCGCATCTCGACCGACCGACCAGTCGGCTCGATGCCCAAGAAGGGACCAGTGTGGGTCCCTCGCCAGCAGGCGAGTACACCAACCATGTCGCCGTTGGCGATGCTCTCCTCCTCGTCCACTCGAAGATCTGGAAAGCCCCCTCGGACCATCGCGATCCACCCCTTTGCGCTCTCGGCGCCTGGCGGCGTCCCCTCCGGGGCGGCGTGATCGATGAAATCCGCCCGCAGGTCCCGATCGGCCGCGCTGAGGTCTCCACGGTTTATGAAGTCCTCGTAATGGCGAGACACGAGGGCCGTGTTTGAGATCGGCGGTCTTGCTGACATCTACCCAGCATTCCATGGTCGTGCGCCCTCTCGTCCCCCGCCACGGATCGGCTCCACCGGGTGCCAGATGGCCTCTCCTCGATCGCCTATTCGGTCTGGGTTTCCGTCCCGTGCGACTCGCGCTCGGCGAGGACAGCGAACGCCGCGACACTGCGGCGTCGCTCCGCGGTGATCGTGCCGGTGACGGCCTTGGCAATCAACACCTCCGAATACACCGAATCGCGGTGTGTACCGATAGGTAAGGGTGAGCGCCGACCCATCGCCGCTGGGCACGACGGTTAACTCGATCCCCGATCCATGCACCGTGCCCACCCCGGGTGCCCTCGTGGACCTGCCGGCGCGGCGGATCGAACTCACTGACTCGCCAGTGCCTCGACGCCTTCTAGGGTCCCGCGATGCGAGTGCGCTCGTCATACGTGGCACCCAGCAGGGCGACGCCTTCGGTGCGGACGACCTCGAGGGTGCTTTCGACTCACTCCGCGTACCGACTCGTATCGCAGAGCAACTCCCAGACCTTGTCGGGAGTTGCGGATATCGTGGCCGAAGCAGCGATCCGGTGTTGACGCGCCATCTCGAGCAGTCCTTCTCACGATCCCTGAGTCGCGTTTGAGTCGATTATGTGGGCAGCGATCACGTTACGGAGCGAGCGGACGTCGATTTACCGACCCGGCTTGCCATCACCGGACTCGACAACGACCTTGAGGCGACTGAGATCCTCGACGAGGTCGGCGGTCCGATCGCGATGGGCTGGCATGGCGAACCACACCAACCACTCCATTAGCCGAGGCATGTCTAGTACTTCGAAGGACTCGCTCACCCGGGTTTTCTCTCCGTCGTCGTCCAGGATCAGGCGCCATTCGACTGAGTCTGGGTACGGGGGGCGAGCAACGGTCCGCCAGACCAACGTGCGAGGTCGCTGCACGAGCGTCACCTCGTTGACACGGGTCCATCGAATGCCCCCTCGGCGATTGCGACCTCGAAAGCGAGCGCCTGGCGTCATAGCCTGGGTGCCGTTCTCCCACGCGCACCCCTGACACTCACCGCTCCACTCGCCCACCCGCGTCACATCCGAGATCACGGCCCACACCGAATCTGCTGACGCGTCCACTGTCACCATCGCTTCGCACTTCCGGCGCATGGTCCTCCCCCTTTTGGCGATCCGACGCAGACGGCTCAGGGCGGTGTCGCGCCAGCCTAGCCAGCCTGGGTCGCGATTTGGTTGGGCAGATACCCTCTCTTCGTGGCCGCCAGCCCCAAAACCCGTTACGCGAAGTGTGGCGACATCGACGTCGCCTACCAGGTACTCGGCGATGGGCCGATCGACATGCTGGTCTACACGGGAATGGGCATCCCCATCGACTGCGTAGACGAGGAGCCGTCCATGGCTCGTTTCCATCGCCGTCTGGCCTCGTTCAGTCGCCTGATCCGCTTCGACGGGCGAGGATTCGGGTTGTCTGACCGAGGGTCGTCTTCGGCGTTCCCTAGCCATGAACAGTCAGTGCAGGACGCTGTGGCCGTATTGGATGCCGTGGGTTCCCAACGGACTGCCGTGCTCGCCCCCTTCATAGGCACCGCCGAGGGGGTCATGATGGCCGGGACGCATCCGGAGCGCGTGAGTCACCTCGTCATTGTCAATGGCGGTGCTCGCGCCGCGTGGGCACCGGATTATCCCGACGGTGTTCCCCAGGCTCTGATCGACTCGGGACTGCGGCTTGGAACGGATCCCGATGCCCTCGAACACGGATATGACGTCCTGGCAATGATGGCGCCCACCGTTGCGGACGACCCGGCTTTTCGCTCATGGTGGGACCGCTCGGGCAACCGCGGCGCCTCCCCAGCCATGGCACGGGCCATGGTGGACGAGACCTTCAAGATCGACGTTCGTCATCTCCTCCCCCTTGTCGGAGTGCCCACGCTTGTCATCCACCAGGCGGACATTCAGATCCTGGGCCCGGTGCACGGTCGCTACCTGGCCGAGCACATTGCCGGAGCGAAATACGTCGAACTGCCGGGGGCCGACGTCCTCTACTGGGTGGGCGACAGCAGGTCGATGCTCGACGAGATCGAGGAGTTCTTGACGGGCGTCCGGGGAACGGGAACCGAGCGAGTACTCGCCACTGTGCTGTTCACCGACATCGTGGGTTCCACCGACCGGGCCGCTCAGCTCGGGGACGGTCGTTGGCGGGACCTCCTCGATCGCCACGACCACGGCGTGCGCACCCAGATCGAGCGTTTCCGGGGCCACGAGGTGAAGACCGTTGGTGACGGCTTCGTCGCCACCTTCGAAAGTCCCGGTCGAGCTATTGAATGTGCCTTGGCGATCCGAGAGACTCTCGGCGCCTTCGACATCCGGGTGCGCGCTGGTATTCACACCGGAGAGATCGAAGTCCGGGGAGACGACGTCGCCGGGCTGGCCGTACACATCGGTGCCCGGGTGTCGGCCCTGGCTGGTCCTGACGAGGTCTTAGTCTCTTCGACAGTCAAAGACCTCGTCGTCGGGTCGAACGTCGAGTTCGAGGAACGTGGCGAGTACCAGCTGAAGGGTGTGCCGGGCTCGTGGCGCATCTTCGCCGTGGGCTGACGAAGGCGATGGTGCACCTCCAACAATCCTCACGCAGGCGCGTGAGAACTCTTGGAGGTGGCGGGAATCGGACCGTGGTAGCCGGTTTTCTGAAAGCGCACGTCAACGCCATCGTTTCGAATCTACCTGCCATTTCGGTGAGACGGAGAGGTACTCGTTGGTACTCGTTGGCACGTACTGGCACTCGCTGGTTCGTGCCGCCCGTGTCCTATCCGTGTCCCACCGAGGAAGGGCATTTCGGGCCCGTCTTTGTAGTGCAAGAAAGAGTCATCGAGCCCTGCCCCCGCACTTTCGGGCTACCCCAATCCCTGGGTCCTTTGACCTATGGACACGCCTCAGCCGTTCCGTAGCATTGCTGTGATGGGGATAACGACGGCGACAGGGTCAGCGGCGTGCCCATGAATCCGGGTCCTTTGTCCGCCCAACAGAAGCGCTGGTTGCGGCTCGTCAGCGTAGCAATGGCGATTGTTGGCACCGCAGGCCTTGTTGCCGGCTTTGTCAAAGGGATCGTCGCATTAGACGTGTTAGCCCTTTCGATGCTCGTTCTTGCTTCGGCGCAACTGTGGCAATGCCGGCACGCTCCGACACGCCCTGAAGCCAACTGAGCGAGAAGCGAGCGTTCGAGCGACGTCTGGTGACTGGCGGAGACGCATATTCGTCTGCCGTGTATTCATCCCGGATCTGGTCAGGACTGTACTCGTAGAGCGACGTAGTTTCTCCAGTCGGTCCCCAGGACTTTCGTTCGCTGAGCCACGCGCCAAGGCCGGCGGTCGATG
>DASXEK010000007.1:0-41860 GCA_036490155.1 Acidimicrobiales bacterium
CATCGACCGCCGGCCTTGGCGCGTGGCTCAGCGAACGAAAGTCCTGGGGACCGACTGGAGAAACTACGTCGCTCTACGAGTACAGTCCTGACCAGATCCGGGATGAATACACGGCAGACGAATATGCGTCTCCGCCAGTCAACAGCACGGTATTCACGCCAGCGGCGAAGCAATCACCAACGGTCGGACATGAAGCAGAGGTGAGCATGCTGATCCCAGGTGGTGGAACATCCTGCGCCCAAGACGTTCCCCCGGTCGTTGTACTCATGATTGTCGATCCGGCGCCGTTGTTGCCTGTGTAGCCAACTGCGACACAGTCGAAGAGACTTGAGCAGGAGATACCGGTAACGTCGATCTCATCCGCCGGCGGGGTCTGAGATGTCCAGATCGCCCCATCGTCGTTTGTGATAATCACGTACGGAGTGGAGCTCAAGGTGGACCCGACGCCGATACAGGTGGCGGTATTCGGGCAAGAAAGCGAGTTCACCGCCGCACCTAACGGAATAGTGGTGGGTGGGTTCCAGGCGGGAGGACTTATCCAGGGGTTGTTGCTACTTAGAGCTGTTGCTATTCCTCCCAACGAAAGTCCAGAAGCCACGCAGTTCATCGTGCTGGCGCAAGAGACAGAGGTGAGCGAGGAAACGGATGGTTGAACTAGTTGTGACCAATCGGTCCCATCTTGTGTGCCAAGGATGACCGGATCTGACGCCATAACACCTACTGCGATACAGGTGTTCGAGGCGGGGCACGACACACTGGAGAGCGAGTTCAGACCCAATGGGGTTTGCTGGGTACTCCAGGTTGTGCCATTGGATGTACCGATGATCGTTGAACTTCCCACGGCAGTGCATTGAGTGCTCGACGCGCATGAAATCGACAGGGCGTTAAAGCCATCGTCCTGAACGGTCCATGCCAGTCCACCATTGTCTGACTTCAAGATGCCGCTTTCGCCCCCCGCGTAGCAGATCGTTGCGGAGGGGCACGACACCGCAGAGAGGGTTGTCACCGCCGTCGGAACGGAGACGCTTGTCCACGTCGAGCCGCCATCAGTTGAGTCGATAATGGAGGCGAAATTGCCTTCGTCGTCGCCCACGGCGACGCAAGTCGTCGTTCCGAGTGCACAGGAAACGGCTCGCACGTTGGTAAGCGGGGGGAAGGACGCGGTCGTCTGCCACTGAGTAGTGGTCGCCGATGCGAGCCCGGTCGTTTCGCTCGCAAGGCCCGCGAGGAGTCCCAGCATCAACACTGTCGAAAGCGCGGCGACGACCAATCCCCGGACCGCTTGCACGGCCACCTCCTCCATCCCGGAGAGAACTCCCAACGACCGCGCGATCGTATCCCTTGACCTTTTTGGTTCGGTCGCGGCTCGCAGGTCCCCAGAGAACGGTCGGCGCTACGTCAGCGTGGGTGTGTTACGGGGAAGGCGTCACGGCGTTGGGCGGAGCGCGGCCGGCAAGGACGTCCGAAACGCCCTGGCAGGCCAGCCGTGACATGCGAGTCCGGGTGCCGATCGTGGCGCTTCCGATGTGCGGGAGCAGCGTCGCTCTCGGTGCTACGAGCAACCGGGGGTTCACTGCCGGCTCCCCGTCAAAGACGTCGAGGCCCGCGGCGTGAAGCCGTCCCGCCTCGAGGGCATCGACCAGCGCGTTCTCGTCGATCACCGGTCCCCGGGCCGTGTTGATGAGAACCGCGGTCGGCTTCATGACGGCCAGTTCCGCCGCGCCGATGAGATGTCGGGTCGACTCGGTCAGCGGCACATGGAGGCTCACAATGTCAGAGCGCCTGAGCAGCTCGTGCAGGTCGGGGATGTAGCCGGCCAGGCCCGTGTCGTGGCGGGCGGTGTGGATGACCTCCATGTCGAAGCCCGCGGCACGCTGGGCCACCGCTCGCGCAATCCGGCCGAATCCCACCAGTCCGAGGGTCGCGCCATGCACGTCGAGGGCAAGGTGGTCGCCGAATCCCCACCCCTCCCAGCGGCCATGGCGTAGATCGCTCTCGGCGTCGGTCGCCAGCCTGGTCGCGGCGAGGACGAGGAGGAAGGCCAGATCGGCGGTGGTGTCATCGAGCACGCCGGGCGTGTTGCACACGGTGATGCCCAACTCACTGGCTCGGCGGACGTCGATGTTGTCGTAGCCCACGGCGGCGTTGGCGACCACCTGGAGCCTGTTCCCGCTCCCGGACTCGAGCACGGCTGCATCGATGCGGTCGGTGAGATGGCTCACGATGCCGTCGAACGCCGCGGCAAACGAGACCAACTCGGCCGGAGTCGGCGGACGTGGTGGGATCACGATCTCGTGGCCGGCCTCGATCAGCGGGTCGGTCCCACCCTCGGTCAGAGGGCGGGTGACGAGGACACGGCCCACCTAGTGCGTCGTGTAGTTGATGGCGCCCGCGCCCTTCACTCCGATGGCGAAACAGAAACAGTGAATGGGGGCGTGCTCGCTGATCGGGCGCAGGGAATGCACCTTGTCGGGCGGGATATAGACGAGATCGCCCTGCGAGATCTCACGGTCCTCGCCGTCGATCGTCATGGTGCCCTTGCCGTTCATCACGTAATAGAACTCATGGGTCGGGTGCGAGTGGGGGTCGACCAAGCCGCCTCCCGGGACCTCGAACTCGTTGACTAGCTCGAGGAAGCCGCCGTCCGTGATGTCCTTGAACTCTCGGGACTCGATCATCCACCAGACCGGAACGGTGCCGTTGTGTTCCACGACCGGTGCCTTGGCCTCAATGCTGCGCACGTCCATCCTGAGGGCCTCCCGAGTTTTCCTAGACTGACTTCGGCGTCAGGTTAGGCGGTGGGGCCCCGGGGGCGCACCGCCGTGTGACAGGGGCCGAGCCCATCGAAAGCGAGAGATGTCGACAAACGAACCCACTTCACGTGCCGTGGTCGCGGCGCCGCTCAGCGAGGACGCGTGGGCACCGTTCGGCTGGCTGCCGGTGGCTGATACAGACCCGCGCGATGGTGAGCACCACATGACCTTCGAATGGGACGACGCGCACGTGAACCTCATCGGCCACGCCCGCAGCGAGGTGCCGGCGACGGAGCACGGATTGCGCTGCGAGATGCTCTACCGACACGACACCCACACCCAGTCGGTCATGCCGCTCAACGTCCCGGCCGTGATCGCGGTGGCGCCGGCCGACACCGAGTTCGCCGATCCGCAGGACGGCCAGCTCATTCGTGCGTTCCGGATCGAACCGCTCGAGTCGCTCGTGCTGCATCGAGGCACCTGGCATTGGGGGCCGTTCCCGATCGTCGGTGACGAGGTCAGGCTCTTCAACGTGCAGGGCCTTCGCTATCCCGAGGACAATCGTTGCGTGGATCTCGCCGGGAGAGGGTTGTCCGTCGACGTGGTGCTCTCGTGACGGCGGTAGGAGCGTGGTTCGAGGTGAGTGATCGTGGAGCTTGACGACGCCGAAGAGCACGAGGTCATGTCGGCCACCGTCGCCGACCTTGTCGACGCGATCACGGCTCGAGCGGCCGGTACGGGCGATGCGGGTCGCCCGATCTTTACGACGACCAGCCCGGAGTGGTGGGTGGGGGACCGGACCTTCGGCGGGATGGTGGTGGCGCAGGCCCTGCACGCCGCCATACAGACGGCGCGGCCGGGCGTCGACGTGCACTCGCTCCACGGCTACTTCCTCCGGCCCACCCCGCCGGGCGCCGAGACGACCCACGTGGTGGAGCTGGTCCGCGACGGGAGGTCGTTCAGCACGCGCCAGGTGACCAGCCAGGTGGAGGGCAAGGACACCTTCCGCCTCACGTGTTCGTTCCACGCCTCAGAGGAGGGCGACGAGTACCAGCTCCCGATGGAGTCCGACGTTCCGACGCCCAATGACGTTGAGGGCTTCGAGGCGCCGTTCCCCTTCGACGTCCGCGAGCTCGGCGTCACCGAGCGACGCGCGGACGGGACCTTCCAGTCGACGCGGCGGTGCTGGTTCCGCACGAGGGAGCCGTTGCCCGATGATCCGGCGATGCACGCCTGCCTGTTGACCTACTTCTCGGACATGACCGGAGCGTCGTTCCGGCCGCTCAGCTTGGGGACGTGGGGCACGCACACGGACGCCAGCCTCGACCACGCCGTCTGGTTCCATCGCCCGGGGCGGGCGGACACCTGGAACCTCTTCGACATCCATACGGTCGTCAATGCCGGTGGGCGAGCCGCCATCCGGGCGACGATGCACGGCGAAGACGGGACCTTGCACCTGAGCATGGCCCAGGAGTTGCTGATCAGGAAGCTCGAGACGCCGCTGGTGTTCGAAACCCCGCCCTGGCTCGAGCGGGCGGAGGGGGGTGACGACCGTGGGGCTGCTTGAGGGGAAGACGGCCGTCGTGACGGGCGGCGGCTCGGGCATCGGGCGGGCGACGTGCCGGCGCTTCGCCGAAGAGGGCGCGCGGGTGGCCGTGGTCGATCTGAACGGTGAGTCGGCCGACTTGGTGGCCGGAGAGATCGACGGCATCGGGTTCGGTGTCGACGTGGGAGACCCCGAGGCGATCCGCGCCGCGGTGGACGAGGCAGCGGCGCAGCTCGGCGGGCTTTCGGTCATCTACAACAATGCGGGAACCTCCGCCTTTGGCCGGCTGCACGAGATCGAACCCGCCGAGTGGGACCGGGTGCTGCGCGTCAACCTCACCGGCGTGTGGGCGGGGATCCGTGCCGCCGTGCCGCACATGCTGGCGGGTGGAGGCGGTTCTATCGTCAGCACCGCGTCGATCAGCGGGACCCGTCCTGCTGCGGGGGAAGCGCCGTACGCCGCCAGCAAAGCGGCTGTGGCGGCACTGACGGCGTCGGCTGCCCTCGAATACGGGCCCTCGATCCGGGTGAACTCGGTGTCGCCGGGCATGATCCGTACGGCCATGACCGGCCCGATGTTCGAATTCATGCCGGACCAAGAGGAGCGCTTCGTGAAGGGGACGCCGGTGGGGCGGGTCGGCGAGCCCGAGGACGTCGCCGACGTCGTGGTCTTCTTGTGTTCGGATCTGGCGCGCTTCGTCACCGGCCAGAACATCGTGGTGGACGGGGGCCTGACCCTGCACGGGTCGGGCGTCGACACCATCTTCGAGCGGGTCTTCGGGGCCGCGCCGTAGGTAATTCGTCGGTGGCGGGCGCTGGGCTCAGGCGTTCGGGTCTAAGAACGCTCGATACACCATCGTGGTCATCGTCCCGAGGGCGACCTCGTCGATCGGCTTGCCACTGAACTCGAGGAAGTAGTGGAACCGATCGAGCATGGCGAGCGTGGCCATGCCCGCGACGTCCGGGTCGATGACGTGACCCGCAGAGTCGGGATGGATCTGCTTCGAGAGGGCCTGGGACATCGCCGTGAAGGTTTCGCGCATGATCTCGACGAGCTCCGGGTCGATCGTCGCCAGGTCCGTCCAGGCGCGGAAAATGGGCGCATAGCTCTGCCACAGATTCGAGAACGCCTTGACCCAGCGGAACACGTCGTCCCACTGCGGCGCGCCACCCTCGGCGGGCAGCGTGTTCAGCGCGTCGTAGAGGTGCTGGGCTTCGCCGGCTGCCTCGGTGACGAGGGCGCGGAGTAGGTCCTCTTTGTTGGAGAAGTACAGGTAGAAGGTGCCGTGTGATGTTTTCGCGATCTCCACGACATCGTTGACCCGGGTGGCGTGGTAGCCCCGCTGGTCGAAGGCGACCATGGCCGCATCGAGCAGCTTGCGCATGGTGCGACGTCCCTGGCTGCGCAGCACGCGCTTGCTGGCCGGTGCGCCCACCACATCCCCATTGGGCGGGCCCGACGACGTGGGCAGTGGAGCGGAGAGCCGAGCCGTACCCCTCGGGGTCGCCGTCTTTTTTGCGACCACGGGCCGCGCCGGGTCGTCGGTTGTGGTCGCCGTGTCGCGTGGGCCCCTCGGCGATCCCATGGCTCGTGAATGGTAGTGCCCAGGCAAGGTCGAACTGGCTAACCTGACACGGTGGTCAGGTTTGGGAGCGGCCAGAATTGATGCGGGACCAGGTCTTTCTCCCGCCATGGGCTGACACGAAGCCAGTTTCGTGACCCCGGAGACCCCCACGCGGACTGCACCGGTCGTGGTTCCCCTCGACGTGGCGGTCGCCCGCAACGTCCGGCCCGGCGACACCGTCCACGTGATGATGGGTCACAGCCGTTGGACGGCGGGCGCGCGGGAGCTGGCTCGCCAGTTCTGGGGCACCGATCCGGGATTCACGCTCGTCATGACCAGCCTGGGCGCCCTCGGGGGGGCGTTCTTCCGCGGCGGGCTCGTCCGCAAGGTCGTGACGGCCTACTCGGGCAACAGCTTTCCGACCTACACACCGAACAAGATCTTCCGGCAGGCCTACGAGTCGGGCGAGGTCGAGGTCGAGCACTGGTCGATCCTCACTCTCAGTCAGCGCCTCGAGGCCGCCGCCCGCGGGCTGCCGGCGATGGTCACGGGATCGCTGGTCGGCTCTTCGATGGCCGACAACGATGCGTTCACCGTCATCGACTCGCCCTTCGGTCCACTCGGTCTGCTCGAGCCCCTGGTGCCCGACGTCGCGTTGGTCCACGCCGCCGCGGCCGACCCGGCGGGCAACCTCGTGTTCTCCGAACCGCTGCTCGACGGCCTGTGGGGAGCCTGGGCGGCGCGGCGAGGCGTGGTGGCCACGGTGGAGCGGGTGCTCGACGACGTCGAGGGCCTGGGACATCGGGTCCGCATCCCGGCCCATCGTGTGCTCGCGGTGGTCGAGGCGCCCTACGGCGCGCACCCGGGCGGCTGTTACGCGCCCGGCCTCCCGGTCCGGAGCTACGGCGAGGACATCGCGCACTGGAGCGCGGCGGCTGAGGCGGCGGCCCGCGACGATTTCGACCGCTACGTCGAGGAGTGGGTGCTGGGCCCGAAGACGCACCAGGAGTATCTGGATCGCGTCGGCGAGGACCAGCTCCTGTGGCTCGAGGGTCGCTCGGACCCCATGTCGTGGAAGGCCGACGCCGACGCCACGCCGGTCGCCGAGGACCCCGTCGTCACCAAGTGGGAGACCGCGGCCTCGCTCGGGGCCCGCGAAGTGGAACGAGTGGTCGAAATGGTCGGGGCGGACGCGGTGCTGGCCGGCGCCGGCGTGGCCAACCTGGCCGCCTGGGTCGCCGTGGCCCGGGAACGCGCGGCGGGTCGCACCGTGGTGCTGACGGCCGAGCTCGGGCTGTGGGGCTACGAGCCGACACCGGCCGATCCCTACATCTTCAACCAGCGGGTGTTCCCGTCCACGCCCTACCTGTCGGACGCCTCGTCGGTGCTCGGGATGGTGATCGGTGGGCCGGGGACGACCACCGTCGGTTGTCTCGGAGCGGCCGAGGTCGACCGCAACGGTTGCCTGAACTCGACCGAGCTGGCGGGCGGGCGCTTCCTGGTGGGCTCGGGGGGCGCCAACGACGTGGCGAGCCGGGCCACCGCGTGCGTCGTGGTCACGCTGGCCCGACCGGAGCGGTTGCCCGAGACGGTGGCCTACGTCACGTCACCCGGCGAACGCGTGGCCAGCGTGGTGACCGACATGGGCGTCCTGCGCCGGGAGGACGGGGTGCTGCGGATCGCGGCCGTGCCGGCCGGTGAGGGAGGAGTCGAGGAGCGCGTGCGCGCCTTCGCCGCGTGCTGCGCCTACGAACCCGAGGTGGCGAGAGAGGTCGAGGAGCTTGCCGCGGTGCGCCCCGATGAAGTCCACGCCTTGCGAGACTTCGACCGTCGCAGGTTGTTCTTGAAGTGACGTGGACGAGGCGGTGGCGCAGGGTCGGAAGCTTTCGAAAGGTTTTGAAAGGTGCTGACCAGCGACGGTGTCGATGCGGCGGCAGTTGTTGTTAAGAAGGTCGTATGAGCGCAAGGGGTGAGCAATGGGCGTGAAGCCATCCAAGTACAGTGACCGGCATCCCGGGGGGGATGCACAAAGGATGAATGGGGACCGCATGCGAGTAAAACAGGGCTTCAGGGCGGCGATGGCGACAGTATTCGCGGGGTCTGTCTTGGCCACCATCGTCGTCGCGACGGCGAGCGGCGCCGGCGCAGCGGCGGCGAGTAGCGCGCCCGGCGTGACGGCGAACTCCATCACGGTCGGGACCATCTCGACACAGACCGGCGTGCTGGCATCGAACTTCGGTTCGCTGATCTACGGCGAGAAGGCGTACTTCGACTACATCAACGCGCAGGGCGGCGTGAACGGCCGCAAGATCGACTACAAGTACCCCCTGGACGACGGTGGGAACCCCACAACGTTCAACCAGCTGGCGAACACGCTCATCAATCAGGACCACGTGTTCGCCGTCACCGGCGTCGGCACGGCGTTCTTCTCACCGAACCTGTTCGTGGAGTCGAAGATCCCCACGTACGGGTACAACGTGACCGGCAACTGGGCCGGACCGAGCAACCTCTTCGCCGCCGGTGGGTCGGTGGAGTACTACCAGGCCGGCGCGCCTGAGGTCTCGTACGTGGCGCGCAAGACGCAGGCCAAGCCTTCGATCGCGTTCGTCGCCTACAACGTCGCGGCGTCGGCCGCCGCCTGCCAGGCCGAGGCGGCCGCGATACAGGCCGCGGGCTACACCATCAGCTATTCGGACTTCAAGGTGGCGTACCCGGGCACGACGGTCGCCACCGACGTGCAGCGCATGAAGCAGGCCGGCTCCAACATGGTGGTCAGCTGCATGGACGTGCAGGGCAACGTCACGATGGCCCGTGCGATCCAGCAGTACGGGCTGAAGATGACCCAGCTGTGGTTCAACGGAAACGACCAGTCGACGCTGAACTCGAACCAGAGCTTGATGCAGGGCATCTACTTCGACATCTCGCACGTCCCGTTCGGGGCGAACCAGTCGCTGTATCCGGGCCTGAAGCTCTACGTGACGCAGATGAAGAAGTACGAGCCGAACTACGTCGACGACGAAGTGGCGATCCAAGGCTGGGAGTCGGCGGCCCTCTTCGTCGAGGGCGTCAAGATGGCGGGCAACAACCTCACGCAGGCCAACGTGATCAAGGAGGACAACACCTTGACCGCCTTCACGGCCGACGGGCTCCAGTCCCCGGTCAACTGGAAGAGCGCCGGCCACAGCGGTCACGCCCCGCCGTACTGCCTGGCCTACATCAAGGTGTCCGGCAACAAGTACGTGCCGACCCTCAACAAGGGCAAGAACGTCTTCAACTGTTTCGAATCGCTCAGCCCGAAGAAGGACCCGGTCTTCCCGCTTCCGGCCGGCACGCCGGCGCCCGCCTGAGCGCAGCGGGCGGGTAAGCAGGAGCGGGGGAACGCCGGGCCGGGATGGAGCAGTTCTTTGGATTCGCGTTTCCCGGCGTTCCCTACGGCTGCACGTACGCGCTCGTTGCGATCTGCCTCTGCCTGACCTACCAGGCGACGGGAGTCTTCAACTTCGCCTTCGGTGCGCAGGCGTTCGCCTCGGCGTTCATCTTCACGTACCTGACCCAGTACCACAATTGGTCGGGTTTCGAGGCGTTCCTGGTGACGGTGGTCGTGATGGGACCGGTCTTGGGGTGGGCCTTCGACCGGCTCTTGTTCCGGCACATTGCCAACTCGAACACGGTCGGAAAGATGGTGTGCAGCCTCGCGCTCCTGGTCGGGATCCCGAGCCTGCTCCCGGTGATCTTCGGTCCCCAGAACCTCGACGCCACGGCGACCATCCTGCCGTTCTTCAACCCCAACACCGTCTACTTCACGCTTTGGGGCACCCCCGTCAACGGCATCTACCTGTCGACGATCTCGGTCACGGTGGTCGTCCTCATCTTGCTCACGATTCTGCTGCGGTACACGAGCCTCGGACTACAGATGCGGGCCGCGGTCGAGAGCAGACGGCTGGTGCAACTCGACGGCGTCAACGCGAACGGCGTCGTCGCAACGGCGTGGATCGTGTCCAGCTTCATGGCCAGCCTGGCCGGCGTCCTCTTGGCCCCCGTCTTCGGAGCGTTCAACTCGGACGACTACGTGACCCTCACGGTGACGGCGATCGCGGCGGCGGCGTGGGCACTCCTGCGCTCACTCCCGATCGCGGCGGCGGTCGGGATCATCATCGGCGTGGCCACCACGGCCCTGCAGGGGTACATCCCGCCCAACAGCTTCTGGAACGCGGCCGTGGTGCCGTCGATCCCCTTCGTCGTGATCGTGGCGGCGTTGCTGATCCTGCCCGGGATGCGCAGCCTCGACTCGAGCCGTGACCCGCTCGCCACCATCGATCCGCCCCCACCGCCCATCGCCGCCGCCAGCCGGGCCCCCACAATGGACAAGATCATTCGCCCACTGTGGTGGGTGGTCTTCGCCGGCTTCTGCGTCTCGATGCTGACGTGGATCCCCGACGCCTGGACCACCGTGTTCAACAACGGGTTGACGCTCTCCATCGTCCTGCTCTCCATCACGCTCATCACCGGGATGGCGGGCCAGCTCTCGCTGTGCCAGGCCATGCTGGCGGGGGTCGGAGCCTTCACGGCGGCCCAGCTGGCCAATCACCTGGGGCTGAACCTGCTCCTCGGCGCCCTGGTCGGCGCCGCCGTGGCCGCCGTGGTCGCCGTCATCTTGGCGCTGCTGTCGCTGCGCCTGCGCGGGCTGGGCCTCGCCCTGATGACGCTCGCCGCCGCATTGCTCTTCGACGCCACGTTCTTCAACACGACCGCCATCTCGGGTGGTCAAGAAGGCATCAGCATCCCGTCGAAGTGGCTGGGGACGAGCGCGTTCTTCAATTTCAATGGCCATGCCATGTTCCTGCTCTCGTTGGCCGTGCTCGTCGTGGCCGTGGTTATCGTCATGCTGGTGCGCAAGGGGACGGTCGGGCGGAACCTGGCCGCCATGCGCGGGAGCGAGACGGCGACGGCCGGCCTCGGGGTGAACCCGACCTGGCAGCGCATCATGGTGTTCGCGCTGTCCGGGGCGATCGCGGGCGTCGGCGGCCTGCTCCACAGCATGGAGCAGCAGTTGGTGAGCCCAACCGACTGGAACGTGGACTTCTCACTGGTGCTCGTCGTGCTCGTGGTGACGACGAGCGTGACGACCGTCGAGGGCGCCATCCAGGCGGGCGTCGGGTTCTTCGTGACCGAGCAGATCCTGACCACCGTGCTCCCGGCCCGCATTGGCGCCTCGAGCCTCACCGTCGTCCTGTTCGCCTTCGGCGCGCTGACGTACGCATCACACCCCGAAGGCGTGCTCGAGTACCAGAAACGTCGTTGGAACCAACGCTTCGAGCGCTTCTTCTTCAGCCGCGGCTCGCCCAAGGTGCCCGAGACGCCCGAGACGCCCGAGATGACAGGCGGCACCCTTTCGACCTCCCACGCCAATGGCTGACGCCACCCCGCTTCTGACGCTGCGTGGCGTGTGCAAATCGTTCGGCGGGATCCAGGCCGTGCACAGCATCACCTTCGACATCGCCGCGGGCGAGTGCGTCGGCCTGGTGGGACCGAACGGCGCGGGCAAGACGACGCTGTTCAACTGCGTGTGCGGGCAGCTCCACCCCGAGATGGGTGACATCGTGTTCGACGGGACGCCGCTCGTCGGCCTGCCGACGTACCGGCGTGCCCGACTGGGCATCGGCCGCACGTACCAGAGAGTCGAGGTCTTCACCGACATGTCCGTGTGCGACCACCTCTTGGTGGCCGAGCGGGCCCGCCAGGGGGAAGGCCGCCTGTGGCGCGATCTGCTGAACCTGAGCAAGCCGACCAAGGACGAGATGGACCGGGTGTCCGCCACGCTCGAGCTGGTCGGCATCACGCACCTGGCCGACACGTCGGTGAATGCGCTGGGGCTCGGGAACTGCCGGCTGGTCGAGCTGGCCCGGGCGCTGGCCGCCGAGCCCAAGATCCTGTTGGCCGACGAGCCATCCTCCGGCCTGGACCTGCACGAGACGGCCGAGGTCGCCGCCGTCCTGCGCACCGTGCAGCGTGAGCGAGGCACGGCGATCTTGTTGGTGGAGCACGACCTGGGCATGGTGGGCGACGTGGTCGACCGGGCGATCGTGATGGACCTGGGAGCGATGCTGGCCGAGGGCAGCTTCGACGAGGTCATGGCCGACCCGGTGGTCCGGCACGCCTACCTCGGGCAGATGGGGGCGGCGTGACCACGACCGCCGACACGGGAGTCGACGAGAGGACGGGCAGCGACGGCGCCGTGCTGTCACTGCACAACGTGTGCGCGGCCTACGGGCCGTACCGTGCCCTCTTCGACGTGTCGTTCCGGGTGCCCGCGGGCGGCGTGGTCGCTCTCGTCGGCTCCAACGGCGCGGGCAAGTCGACGGTGGCGCGCACGGTGACGGGCCTCGTCACGGCCACGTCGGGGCAGGTGGTCTTCGGCGGCCGGGACGTGACCGGACTGGCGGCCTACAAGATCGCCCGCCTCGGCATGGCGCACGTGGTCGAAGGCCGGGGCGTGTTTTCGAGCCTGACGGTCGAGGAGAACCTGACGCTCGCCTTCCGTCAGCGGGAGGGGCGCAGCAAACTGGCTGCCAACCTCGACCGCGCCTTCACCGCCTTTCCGATCCTCGGCGAGCGGCGCAAGCAGATGGCGGGGACATTGTCGGGAGGACAGCAGCGGCTCTTGTCGCTCGCCAAGGTGCTCGTGGTGCCGTCCAAGGTGCTCGTGGCAGACGAGCTGTCGCTCGGCCTGGCGCCCGTCATCGTCGACCAGGTCTACGACGGGCTCAAGGAGATCAACCGCAACGGCACCGCGCTCGTCGTCGTCGAACAGCAGGTGCACCGGGCGCTCAAGCTGGCCAACTGGGCCGTCGTCCTCGACCACGGGACCGTGGCTTACGAGGGCGAGCCCTCCGGTGCGGGCACCGCCGTCGAGACACTGATGGCCCGGCGCGAGGAAGCGGCGGCCACCGGCGCCGCCGAGGCGGTCGGGGCCGCGGGACCGGGAGATTCGGGGCCGTCGGCTTGAGCGGCAAGGTCAGAGGACGAGGGGACACGAGACAGTCAGAGGTTTCAGAGGTCCGACGAGCGAGACTTGTCGGCGCGCATTTCCGGGAGGCATGCCCATGAGAGAGCCAGTCATCGTCGACGTCGTGCGCACGACGTTCGGTAAGCGGGGCGGGTCGTTGGCCAACTGGCACCCCGCGGACCTGCTTGGCTTCGCCCTGACGACCCTGATGGAACGGACGGGCGTGGACCCCGAGCGGATCGACGACGTGATCGGCGGCTGCGTGACCCAGGTGGGCGAGCAGAGCACCAACCTGGCCCGCAACGGCTGGGTGTCGGCGGGGCTCCCCCAGACCGTGCCGGCCACGACGGTCGACCGCCAGTGCGGCTCGTCCCAACAGGCCGTGCACTTTGCCGCCGCCGGCGTGGCTGCGGGCCACTACGACCTTGTCGTCGCGTGCGGCGCCGAGGTGATGAGCCGGGTGCCCCTGGCCTCGAATGCTCGCGGCGGGACCGGGCCCTTCCCGCCGTCGTTCCTCGAGCACGTCGACGGCCGGCTGTGGACGCAGTTCCGGGTCAGTCAGGTGCTGGCCGACCGCTACGGCATCACGCGCCAGGAGATGGACGCCTACGCGCTCGAGTCACACCGGCGGGCCGCCGAGAACTGGGACTCCGGTCACTTCGAACGCGAGGCCGTCGCAGTGCCGATCAAGGCCGAGGACGGCAGCCTGACTGGTGGATTTTTGAAGGCCGACGAGGGCATCCGCCGCACGTCCACGCTCGAGGGCCTGGCCGCCCTGCCGCCGGCCCAGAGCTGGGAGCCCGAGACGGCGCCCGACATCACCGCCGGCAACGCGTCGCAGGTCACCGACGGCGCCGCGGCCATGCTCATCGCGGAGCGCGCGACGGCCGAGGAGCTGGGCCTGCCGATTCGCGCCCGCCTCCTGCACTTCGCCGTCGCGGGCGACGACGCCGCCATCGTGCTGTCGGCACCGGTGCCCGTGACGCACAAGCTGCTCAAGCGGTCGGGCATGACGATCGACGAGTTCGACGCCGTGGAGTGCAACGAGGCCTTCGCCGCCATCGCCTTGATGTGGCAGAAGGAGTTCGCCTACGACATGGCGCGCTTCAACCCGCGGGGCGGCGCCATTGCCATCGGCCACCCGCTCGGGGCCAGCGGCGTGCGCCTGATGGGGACTCTGCTCAACCACCTGGAGGCGACCGGCGGCCGCTACGGCTACCAGACGATGTGCGAGGGCGGCGGCCAGGCCAACGGCACCGTCATCGAGCGGTTGGGCTGACCCCCGACTCGGCCTCGGCCTTGGCCGTTGCCGCCTGGGCGGCGACGAGCGGCTGGATCTTGCGGGTGACGACGATCCACTCGGTCACGAACGTGAGGCCCGGCACGAGGCCGGCGCCGAACATCAAGAGGATCCACAGGATGTTGAGCCGCGCCTTGAGCGCGAGGAACCCGGCGGTGATCAGGTACACGATGTAGAGGTAGCCGTGCCCGACGCCGAAGATGGCGAGCTCGACCTTGTAGCCGCCGACCGCGATGTGCAGGCCCGTGAAGATGAACAGAGGGATGATGAGCACGCCGACGATGTTGGCCATCACCTGGTAGCGGAACTGTGCGCCCTTCAGGCCGCGCTCGGTGAGCCTCATGGGGCGCGTCGGACGACGACCGACTCGCGCGTGCGCCACGTCTTGGGACCCTTGGCCGCGAGCGCGGCCAGCCGCGCGTTGTACGCGGCGAGCTCGGGGTCCTCGACGGCGGCGGGAACGAGGGGCACCTCGGGGACGAAGAGAGGGGGAGCCGGCGAGGCGGCTACCCCATTGGCTGCGGGCACCGGCGCGTCGTCATCCATCTGTTGGCGGCGCATGCCCCGAAGCCCGACGGTGTCGAAGTCGGTGTGGATGAGCATCCACCAGAAGATGATGGCGAGGAGGCCGAACACGGGCCACATCACCGAGTAGAGGTAGCTGAGCTGGTTGCCGTCCTCGGCCCGACCGATCTGCCACCACGCGGCGACGGCGCACCCCGGGACCAGCAGGAGGGCGGTCAGGTGCAACGCAATGGATCGCCCGGAAAGCCACCGTGCACGCACGTGGGTCATGTTATCGGCGCCGGATCGGCCCGAGATTGCGCCGGTAACCTGGCCCGGTGCTCCCTGCTGTGACCCGTGCCGAGCCGCCGTACACGGGCGACGACGAGACGATGTTGCCGCCGTGGCTGGACTACCAGCGGGCGACACTGCTGTGGAAGTGCGAAGGGCTCGATGGCGACGCGCTGGTGCGCCAGAGCGTGCCGCCCTCCACGGTCAGCCTCCTCGGCATCGTGCGGCACATGACCGTGGTCGAGTGGTCTTGGTTCGAGCGCGTGTTCGCGGGAAGGTCGACCGAGGAGCCGATCTCGACGGCGGAGGACGTGGACGCCGACTGGAACGACCTCGACCCGGCGCGGGCGCTCGAGGACATCGAGCGATTCGGTCGGCAGTGCGAAATCTCGCGTGGGATCGTCGCCGTAACCCAGAGCATGGACCAGTTGGCGGCGAAGGCCCGCCGAGACACCATGTCGCTGCGCTGGATCATGGTCCACATGATCGAGGAGTACGCCCGGCACAACGGGCACGCCGACTTCTTGCGCGAGCTGATCGACGGCGCGGTCGGAGAGTGAGCACTGTCCGCGGGGCGATCACGACCGTGCACCGCTACGAGTTGCCACTGCCACGTGAGACGGTCTGGTCGCTCATGAGCGGGGTGGAGCGCTACCGGTCGTGGTGGCCCTGGTTGCGCGAGTTCGAGGGCCGGGGCATGACGGTGGGTGACGAGTGGCGCTGCATGGTGCAGCCGCCCGTGCCGTATCTCGTGCGCTTCCGGGTCGTGATCGACCATGTCGAGGTACCGTCGCTCGTGCGGGCGCGCGTCCTGGGCGACGTCGTGGGTGAAGCGACCTTGACGCTCGAGGAGTCGGAGCCGGAGTCGGAGTGGGAGTCGGAGGGGGCGGCGAGGCAGAACGGTCATGCCGGGATGAACGGCTCGGCTGGCTCGGCTGGCTCGGCTGGCTCGGCTGGGAAGGCCGGGTGCGTGGCGAGCCTGCACAGCTCGCTGGCACCGGGCAACACCGCGCTGGCAATCGTGTCGCGCTTCGCCGCACCGATCGCCCGTTTCGGGCACGACTGGGTCCTCGACTCCGCTGCACGCCAGTTCATCGCCAGGGCAGTGGAGCCCGCCCTCGGCGAATCCTCTTCGTAGGCGTGAAGTTCTCCTTTCGGCAGATCCTTGCTTCCGCCGCGGGCGCGGTGCTGGCGGCGCTGATCGCATCGAGCTTCGGTGTGACGGGCACGATCATCGGTGTCGCCATCGGCTCGGTCGCGGCGACAATGGGGTCGGCGCTCATCTCGCAATCGATCGACCGCGGACACAAGGCGGTCAAGCAGGTGGTCGTGCGCGTGCCGCAGGCGTCCACCTCCCCGCTGCTGCGCCGTCTGGGCGGAACCCGCACCGCGGGGACGGCGCAGTCCTCGGGGGACGCGGGCGCCGCCGCGCCCACCGAGGTCGTCGCCAGCGAGGGCGACAAGACCACCCAGATGGAGTCCGGCGGGGCCTCGGCGGACGAAACACGGAAGTTCGAGATCTCGGCCGTCGCCGACGCGCCATCCACCGAGCACCTGCAGGCGTCGACGACGCGGGTACCCCCCGTGCCGCCGGTGCCGCCGACGGGCGAGGGCGGCGTTGCCGGGGCAGCTCGACAGCCTGGGGGTCGGAGGTTCAGCTGGAAGGTCATTGCCGGGACGGCGGCGATCGTGTTCGTGCTGGCGATCGGGTTCGTGACTGCGATCGAGTTGATCGCCAACAAGCCGCTGGCCTCGATCTTTGGCAGTACGGGGAGCGGGCCCACCCTCAAGAACCTCTTCAACCCGCCGCCGGCGACGAGCACCACGACGACCACGTCGACAACGGCGCCGGCTTCGACGACGAGCACCACAAGCTCGTCCAGTACGACAACGTCGAGCACGACTACCACGACGGCGCCGAGTACGACCGGGTTGTCGTCGACGACGACGACGACAAGTCCCGGGCCGACGACCACGGTGCCGTTGTTCGGCACGACGACGACATCGAAGCCGTAAGGGTCAGGCCGGCCTGACCGGCGTCACCAAGTGAAGAACGGGCGGGCTCGGGCTACCAGCCCTTGAACTCGGCCGGGCGCCGCTCGACGAAGCTGGCGATGCCCTCCTTGGAGTCGGCCGTGGTGGACACCAGTTCCTGCCCCATCGCCTCGTCGTAGAGCGAGGTGGCCCGGTCGACGTCGAGGGCGCGGTTGGTCAACCACTTCGCCACCCAGATGGCCTTCGTGGGGCCCTTGGCGAGCCGGGCCGCCATCTCCTCGAGCGTCGACTGGAGCTCGGCCCGCGGCACCAACTGGTTGGCCAGGCCGATGCGGTGGGCCTCGGCGGCCGGGACGTCGTCGCCGAAGAAGAACAGCTCCTTCGCCTTCTGAATGCCGATCAGCCGGGTGAGGATCCAGGCGCCGGCCGCGTCGGGGGCGATGCCGCGGCGGATGAACACCTCGATGAACTTCGCCTCCTCGGCCATGACGACGAGGTCGCAGGCCAGCGCCAGGTGCATGCCGCCGCCGGCGGCGGTGCCGTTGACGCCGGCAATGACCGGCTTCTCGCAGTCGAGGATCGAGGTCACGAGGGCCTGCCAACCGTCCCTGATCATGCGCGCCCCGTCGCCGACGACGTTGTCGGGTGCGTCCTCGGGCCTCGGGCGCGGCGCGTGGCGCCCGCCGCGCAGGTCCGCACCGGTGCAGAAGGCCTTGTCGCCGGCCGCCGTGATCACGACGACGCGTACGAACAGGTCGGACGACGCGTCGCGCACCCACTCGGCGATCCGGTCGCGCATGAACTGGGTCAGGGCGTTGCCCGCGTCGGGGCGGTTGAGGGTGATCCAGCACACGCCGTCCTCGATCTGCCGGATCAGGTCGGTACCGACGGGGTCGTCGGTCGTGTCGGTGTCGCTCATCGGTCTCCTTGTGCCCGTTGGGGGACTTCACCGTATCTGACGTGCTCTGGGAGCAACTGTGACGCCCTAACCTGAAGGGCTGTGCCCGCGCCCTACGACATCACGCGGGACGAATTGTCCGGGCTCCTGGCGGGCGAGCCGGCCTACCGGGCCCGCCAGGTCTGGGAGGGGCTGCACGTCCGCGTCCAGCGTCCCGAGGAGATGACCGAGCTCCCCGCGCCGCTGCGGGCCACGCTCGAGGCGGCGCTCCCGTCCTCCCTGCGAGAGGTGTCGCAGCGCAGCGCCGACGACGGCGAGACAACCAAGTGGCTCTGGTCCCTGGCCGACGACGCCACGGTCGAGACCGTCCTGATGCGCTACCCCGACCGCGTGACGGTGTGCGTCTCCACCCAGGCCGGCTGCGCCATGGGGTGCCAGTTCTGCGCCACGGGTCAGGCCGGGTTCCAGCGGCACCTGTCCCCCGGAGAGATCGTCGAGCAGGTCGCCGTCGCCGTGCGGGCCGCCCAACCACGGCGGCTGTCGAACGTCGTGTTCATGGGGATGGGGGAGCCGCTGGCCAACTACGACCGCGTCTGGGCCGCCATCCTCCGCCTGCACGGCGAGATGGGACTGTCGGCCCGGCACCTCACGCTCTCGACCGTGGGGATCGTCCCGGGCATCCGGCGGCTGGCCGCCGAGACGCTGCCGGTGAATCTCGCCGTCTCGCTGCACGCCGCCAACGACGAGCTGCGCAACGAGCTCGTACCGATCAACCGGCGCTACCCGCTGGCCGAGCTGGCCGCCGCCTGCGCCGAGTACGTGGCGGCGAGCGGCCGGCGCCTGTCGATCGAGTGGGCGCTGATCGACGGGGTCAACGACAGGCCGAGCGACGTCGCCGAGTTGGCCGCCTTTGCGCGCCCGCTGGGCGCCCACGTGAACCTGATCCCGCTCAACCCGACCCCGGGCTACGCCGTGGTGGGGTCGCCGCCGGTCCGGGTGCGCGGTTTCCGAGACGAGCTGGTCGCCGCGGGTGTCAACGCCACGATCCGGGCCACGCGGGGCGCCGACATCGACGCCGCCTGCGGGCAGCTGGCGGCGAGCCGCCAGCCGGTGCGATTGGCCCGCGGCGGCTCGGCTCACTAGAACGTGCGCATGGCAAAGTCGAAGCGGTCGAGCGTGGTGCGGCCCTCGTTGTTCTGGTTCCTGCTGCTCGACGGCGGGATCGTGCTGCTGGCACGCCTGGCGCTGAACCGCCCCTCCTACGTCCGGGCGGGCGAGATGAGCGGCGACAAGCTCCCGCCGCAGGAAGTGCTCCAAACCCTTCTCGCCGCCACCGCGGTCATCCATGTCGGCGAGGCACTCGTGGCCGGCCGGATGGCCCGTCGGCGCGGCCTGTCGCCCGGCGGCTGGCGGTTGCAGACCCTCATCGTGGGCTTCCCGTCCCTCGGGGCGCTGAGGAAGACCGCCCGGATCTGATCGAACCGCGCCGCCACTGCGGCGCGCACGGCAAGCTGGCCCCATGCCAGACACCGACACCGTGACCACCCTCGCCGGCCGATCCGTCCACCGGATGGGCTTCGGGGCCATGCAACTGCCCGGCCCCGGCGTGTTCGGCCCGCCCAAGGACCGTGCCACCGCACTCGCCATCCTCCGTCGCGTGGTCGACGCGGGGGTGAACCACATCGACACGGCCCAGTTCTACGGGCCGGACGTGGCCAACGAGCTGATCCGAGAGGCGCTCCACCCGTATCCCGACGACCTCGTCCTCGTCTCGAAGGTCGGGGCCCAGCGCGACGGCACGGGGCAGTGGCTGCCCGCACAGCGACCCGAGGAGCTGCGGGCCGGGATCGAGGCCAACCTGGCCTCGCTGGCGCTCGACCAGGTGCCGGTCGTCAACCTGCGCCGGCACCACGAGTCCGACGTCCCGTTCGACGAGCAGCTGGCCGCCATGGTCGCGCTGCGAGACGAGGGCCTGATCGGTGGCGTGGGGCTGAGCACGGTCTCGCTCGACGAGTACCACCAGGGAATGGCGGCCACGCCGATCGCCTGCGTTCAGAACGCGTTCAGCGTTGCCGATCGTTCCGACCAGGACGTCTTCGACGCCTGCGTCGCCGACGGCGTGCCCTACGTGCCCTACTTCCCGCTCGGCTCCGCCTTCGTGCCCGACAAGCCGGTGCTCAACCACCCCGCCGTCGTGGCGTCCGCCGAGCGCCTGGGCGCGACGCCGGCGCAGGTGGCGCTGGCCTGGCTGCTGCAGCGGGCCCCGAACGTGCTGTTGATCCCCGGCACCTCGTCGCTCGAGCACCTGGAGCAGAACCTGGCCGCCGTCGAAGTGGCGCTCGATCAGGAGGCGCTCGTCGCGCTGGGCTGAGCTGGGCTGGGCTGAGCTGGCCGAACTGCCCGGCGAACCAAATCACCCCGCCGTGCGTCGTAGAGGGTGCGGCGTGCCGTACGAGCACGCACGGGAGCGTACTGGAGGTCGCCACCATGGCCGAGGGCAACGAATCGCAGGTGCCGAGCGGGGATGCGCCGAGCGATCGCCAACACGACAACGACAACCATGAACCACTGTCGGTCCCTGGCAATCGGTGGCGTCCCGGCAGCCGGGTCACCGTGGCCGCGGTCGCGTTCGGCGCCCTCATCATCGGCGGCACCGGCCTGGGTCTGGCGCTCAGCGCCGGCGCCAGCACACCCGATCCGGCTCCGGCCGGGTGCGGGTCCTCGGCGCCGCATCTGACCGTGCAGGGCACCGGCCAGGCCGAAGGCACACCCGATCTCCTGACGGCGGTGTTCGGGTTCACCAGCACGGCCGGCACCTCGGCCGCCGCGCTCAGCCAGAACAACACGGAAGTGAACCAGGCGCTCCTCGCGCTGGGCGGCCAGGGCGTGGCGCGGGCCGACGTGCAGACGACGGGCCTCACGGTGGCGCCGCAGTACGTCTATCCCAAGGGCGTGCCGACGCTGACGGGCTACCAGGTCACGAACACGGTGACGGCCAAGCTGCGCAACCTCAAGACCGACGGCGACGCCATCGACGCCGTGGTCAACGCGACCGGCAACGCCGCCACCGTGAGCTCGCTGAGCTTCTCGTACAACGACCCCACCCAGGTGGAGGACCAAGCGAGGATCAAGGCGGTGCACGAGGCGGTCGCGCACGCCGGCGCCATGGCGGTCGCGGCCGGCCGGAAGCTCGGCCCGGTCTGCTCGCTGACGGACAACGCACAGCCCTCGCTCCTGACGCCCGGCACCGACGGCCCTGCATTCGGTGCGCAGAGCAACGCGGCCTCGTCGGTACCGGTGGAGCCGGGGACCCAGACCGAGACCGACCAGGTGACGATGGTCTATGCCCTGTCGGCGCGCTGACGTGTCAGATGACGAGCGCGTCGATCACCCGCCCAAGATGCGAGTGCAGGAGAAAATGGCCTGCTCCCTCGACGACCTCGAGATTGCCTGTCGGAAGCTGGTGCGCCAGGGCCTCGGCGTGAGCCCGGGGGAGCAGCGTGTCCGCTGACCCCTGGAACACCGTGACGTCGAGAGCGACATCGGCCAGGGGGAACCCCCAGTCGCGACCAAGGATGGCGTAGTCGTCCACCACCCCGCCCGGGCCGTGACGCACGGCGTCGCGCGTCCCGGCTGCGGCCTCGGCCGGTGCCATCGCCTCCACCACCACACGATCTTCGGCCGGCAGGACCCGCAGCAGCGAAGAGCGGACGGCGCGTGCCGGCACGACTTTCGACCCCCGCACCACGAGCGACGCCAGCCCTCGGTGGCGCGCCGAGAGCGGGAACAGCAACTGGTCCAGCCGGAGCCCGAGCTGCTCGGCCGCCAGCGGCGGCTGCAGGGGCGCCATGCCGCCGACGGTGGCGATCCGGACGACGCGCTCGGGGAGCAGTGCGGCGCAGGCCAGCGCGAAGGGACCGCCGGCCGACCAGCCGAGCATTGAGAACCTCGAGAGGCCGAACGCCGCAGTCACCGCGGCCACATCGCCCGCCCAATCGGCCACCTCGCGGTCGCGCGCCCGGTCCGAGCGTCCGATGCCGGGTCTTGCCGGGGCGACGATCTTGACGGCGCGCGACCTGGCCTCGTCACTGGCGAAGGCGATATCGATTGGCGAGCTGAGCCCCCCATGGCAGTAGACGATCGGGAACCCGTCGGGGTCACCGTAGATGTGGCATTCGATCCGCCGCCCGTCTGGCAGCGAGACGAGCTCGGGCTCGCTCAGCGGTTCTTCCAGTTCGGCGCCCGCTTCTCGGCGAAGGCGAGCGGCCCCTCCTTGGCGTCCTCGCTGCTGAAGACCTCGCCCGAGATCTCCGACTCGATCCGGTAGGCCTCTTTCATGTCGGTGGCCAGCCCGCGCAGCACCGACTCCTTGGTCTTGGCGACGGCGAAGGGCCCATTGGCCGTGATGCGGTACGCGTAGTCCAACGCCCTGTCCATCAGGTCCGAGGGCCGGCAGACCTCGTTCAAGAGGCCCATCTCGTAGGCCCGCGGCGCCGGTATCTGGTCGGCGCACAGCAAGAACTCCATGGCGGCGGGGTAGGGGATCTGGCGGGGCAGGCGCACGGTCGTGCCGCCGCCGGCGAAGAGGCCCCGCTTGGGCTCCATGACGGCGAAGGTGGCCGTGTCGCTGGCCACGCGCAGGTCGGTGCCGCCCAGCATCTCCATGCCGCCGGCGACGCACGTGCCGTTCACCGCCGCGATGACCGGCTTGTAGAGCTTGGTCCCGCGCAGCACGGCCTTGACCCCGTCGTCGAGGCGGTAGCCGTCGATCTCGGTGACCTCGCCGGCCTTCATCTTCTTCTGCAGCTCGGTGATCTGGGGGATGTAGGTCTTGAGGTCGGCGCCGACGCAGAAGTCCTTGTCGACGCCCGTGATGATGGCGACGTAGGCATCGTCGTCCTGGCCGAAGCGGTCCCACGCCGAGCGCAACTGGAAGAAGTGCTCCATGTCGAGCGAGTTGCGCGCCTCGGGGCGGTTGATGGTGATGGTGACGATGTGGTCGTCACCGGTGACGTAGTCGATCGACATGGGCTCCGGCGTGCAGTCCTCAGTCGTCCTGACCGAGGCGTGACATGAAGCCGCTCACGCTGACGATGCCCTTGTCGTTGACGCTCGTCTGGCCGCGCGCCCGCGAGACCAGCGACGTGTCGACGTCGGTCGTCTCGGCCCGCAACGCCGCCACCGTGCACTTCTCGCGCGACCGCACGCTGAACGGATCGAACTGGAAGTGCTTCATGGCGTTGAGGTGCGTGATCTTGTTGATGTCCTCGTCGGACACGCCGTCGAGATACTTCATCAGCGCCTCGGGCGACTGCGGCCACGTCGAGTCCGAGTGCGGGTAGTCGCACTCCCACGTGATGTTGTCGATGTTCAGGTAGTCGCGGCTCTGCACACCGAAGGCGTCGTCGATGAAGCAGGTGATCACGCGGTCCTTGAAGACCTGGCTCGGCAGCTGGTCGCCGAAGTCCTGGCCCGTCCACTTGCGGTGGTGCTCGTAGACGTAGTCGATGCGCTCAAGGGCATAGGGGATCCAGCCGATGCCGCCTTCGGAGAGCGCGAAGTGCAGGTCCTTGTACTTGCGCAGGATGGGCGACCAGACGAGGTCGGCCGCGGCCTGCACCATGTTGATCGGCTGCAGGCTGATCATCACGTCGATCGGCGCCTCGACCGAGGTCATGAGGATCTGCGAGGACGAGCCCAGGTGCATGCAGACGACGGTGCCCTCGTCCGCGCAGGCGGCCCAGAAGGGGTCCCAGTGGTCGTTGTGCAACGACGGCCAGCCCAGCTTCTCGGGGTTCTCCGAAAAGGTCACGGCGTGGCAGCCCTTTTTGGCCACCCGGCGCACTTCTTCTGCGCCGAGCTCGGGGTCCCAGATCACTGGGATGGAGAGCGGGATGAAGCGGCCGGGCTCGGCCCCGCACCACTTGTCGATGTGCCAGTCGTTGTACGCCTGCACCATGGCGCGCGCTTCGTCCTTGTCCTCGCGCCGGGCGAAGAGCTGACCGCAGAATTGGGGGAAGGAGGGGAAGCACATGGAGCCCAGCACGCCGTTGACCGACATGTCGCGCACCCGCTCGTGCACGTCGTAGCAGCCGACGCGCATGTCCTCGAGCGACGTGGGCTCGATCCCGTACTCCTCGGGCGGGCGGCCGACCACCGCGTTGAGCCCAACGTTGGGGATCTGGTTGCCGTCGTAGACCCACACGTCCGTGCCGTCGTCCCGGCGGACCAGCTTGGGTGCCGCGTCCGCGTACTTGGCGGGCAGGAGCCCGTCGAACATGCCCCTCGGCTCAATCACGTGGTCGTCGACGCTGACCAGGATCATGTCTTCGGTGCGCATCTGTGTCCTCCCCTTGTGCCCTGATGGTGCCCGCAGTTCCCTGACACCCGTGTCACCCACCTTATGCCCGGCTCAACCGGCAGTGCGAAGCAGCCCGCACACCCCGGCGGTCCCGTCGACCGGGACCGCCGGAGCCTCAGCTCAGCCCAACGCGAGCCTCAGCTCGGCACCGTGGCCGAGGGCGCCGGCGGCAGGGGCACACCCTGGTAACCCAAGAGCAGCTCGGGCACCGGGTTCGCCGGCTTGGCCAGCGTGGGCGGTTCGGGGAAGCTCATGACCGAGGGGTCGAGGAAGTCGCCCAGGCTGGCGGCGTTGGCGTCGCGATAGGTGAGCGCCGGCAGGTTCCACTGTTGCTCGATCGTCGCCAGCACCGACGTGTGGTCGTGCACCACGTTGGTCACCGCCGCCGGCTTGGCGTACGGGCTGACCACGACGACCGGGACCCGGGGGCCGTAGATGGTGTAGTCCCCGGGCTGGTTGGTCGCGCTGAGGTCGGGGGCGACGGTGTCGGGCGCGATCGCCGCCGCCGGCGGCACGTGGTCGTAGTAGCCGCCGTGCTCGTCGTAGAGCCAGACGAGCAGCGTCTTGTGCCAGGCGGGGCTCGACATCACCGCGTTGACGACCGAGGCCACGAACTGCTCGCCCAGCTGGATGTCCTCGGGGTGCTCCTCGGACTGGCAGGTCGTCTCGATGACGAGGTCGGCCTTCGCGGCGAACGTCGGGATCGGTGCGGGGAGCAGGCCGATGATGCTCGGGATCTCACCCTGGATGGCCCCCATGTTGCAGTCGACCAGGCTGACCGAGGGCAGCCCGCCCGCCGCGGCGTCGAGGAAGAACTCGGCGATCGGGGCGAGGTTGAGCGGGTGCTTCAAGATGGTGTCGACGATGACCGCCGTCGTGGGCGCGTCGCTGAAGTAGTTCTTCCAGCTGACGCCGTGCGAACTCAGCTGGTCCCAGATGGTGCCGTTGGCCGGGTACGTCGTGACGTTCGAGGTGTCCGTCGAGATGATGCCCGAGGCCGTACCGGCCATGTAGAACCGGCGGTTCGGATAGGTCTGCGCCGGCGCCGAGCAGAACCACCGGTTGGCCAACGTGAACGTCTTGGCCAGCGAGTAATAGAACGGAAGGTCGTCCTCGGTGTAGTAGCCCATCGACCCGGGCCCCGTCTGGGCGAATCCGTCCATGGCGCCGCCGTCGATCTGCAGGTGCGTGTCGTCCCACGACTGGCTCCCGGTGTCCTGCGCGCCGATGGCACCGGTCTGGTGGTACGCGTACATGCGGTCGTTGCCGACCGGATTCCAGTCGACCGGTTCCTCCTTGGCGTTGAAGGTGAACCCGTCGGCCAACGGCTGGCCGCTCACCGGCAGCATGCCGAGGTAGTTGTCGAACGAATGGTTTTCCTGCATCACGAGCACGATGTGCTCGAAGGGAAACGCCCCGGTCGACTTGCCGAGCGGCAGGGAGGGGAAGGGCACGGCGCCTGGTGCGCGCAGCGTCGGCATCGAGGCGCCGGCCGCCCCGTACTGCCCCAAGGCCCCGGCGGCGGCGGCGGCCGAGGCGGCACCGAGGCCGGCCCGCAGCACCGATCGGCGGCTGTAGGTGCGGCGGCCCGTCATCGGGTCGCCCTTCGCACTTTCATTCCTGCCCGCCGATGCCCCAACCCCATGTCCGCCGTTGCCTTTCCACGCGCCTGCGCCGATTCCCGCAAAGTCGTACGGAGGGTCAACGCTCGCGGATTGACCGTATTACGCGATCGCCACGGCTGCGGAGCCGCAGCGGCGAGAAGTTCACCGCGCCATCGCGCACCGTCAACCTGCACGTCATGTGCGACGCAGGCAGGTCCGGATCGACGGTCTCCAACGGCCATTGCGGACAGGTCCGGATAGGTCCGGGCCGGCCCGGTCCGGTCCGCCGGTGCATCGAGCAGCTCGCTATTGCGGCGGCGTGGGACGGGCGGGGCTGGAGGCCTGGACGGGCATCGCGTTGGACGCCGGTGGCGGATACGCGATCCCTGCGTCGGCGAAGGTCCCCAAGAGCGCGTTCGCAATGACCTCGGCGTCCACCTGCGGCTCGACCAACGAGGCGTACGGCAGCGACGGCCGCGTGGTGTCGGCGGGCCTGCCGAGGGCGAGCGCGGTGGTCAGGTCGCCCGTGACGCTGCGCCGCCAGGCGGAGAGGTTGGGCACCGGCACGCCGAAGCGCGTCTCGAGCAAGCGCAAGGTCGACGTGTGGTCGAACACGTCCGTCGCCACGAAGCCACCCTTGGTCAATGGCGACATCAGCAGGCACGGGACGCGGAAGCCCAGGCCGACCGGGCCGGCGATGCCGCCCGCTTCGGCCGGTAGCGGGCTCATGCTCAGGTATTCACCGGGCGTGCCGGCCGGCGGTGTGGGAGGGGCCACGTAGTCGAAGAAGCCGCCGTTCTCGTCGTAGTTGAGGATGAACAGCGTCTTCGCCCAGACGTCGGGGTTCGAGAGCAGGAAGTCGAGCACGGTCTGGACAAGGTCTCTCCCCACTGGGGCGCCGTCGCCGGGTGCTCGCATTGGAGGATCGAGCCGTGGATCCAGCTGACCTGGGGCAGCGTGCCAGCCGCCACATCTGCGGAAAAGTCGTGCGGGAAGTTGCGCGTCAGCGCGTTGGCCGTGAGCGCCGCGCCGCGCGTCGTCTTTTCCCCGTAGGCCTTGAAGTACGGCGGCGGGTTGAAGAACGCCAGGCCCGTGGGGTCGTTGTAGACCTTCCAGGACACACCGGCATCGAGTAGCTGTTCGGGCATGGTCGTCCAGGTGAACTTGCCGTGCTGGGCTTCCCGGCCGGCGACCTGGGTCACCAGGACCGGGCCGCCGCCGACGCCGCCGGGGTCGATGGTGCCGGAAAGCGACATGACCCGGTTCGGATCGGTGGGCCCGAAGACCGAGCAGTGGTAGGCGTCGCAGATGGTGAACGCGTCGGCCAGCGCGTAAGAGAAGGGCAGCTCCGAGCGGTCGAAGTAGCCCATGGTGGTCGCGAAGTTCTTGACCCCGTCGGCTCGGAGGTGCGCCTCGACGAAGAGGTCCATCGCGCCCTCGTTCCAGCTGAGGTGCTGCGGGCCCCATTCGTGGGTGATGTCGTTGGTGCAGTCACCATTGTCCGTAGGGAAGTGCTGTTGGAGCGGGAAGGGCTCGAGGTAGCTGAAGGGGTCGACGCCGGTGCCGGGCAGGTAGCCGTACTGTCGGAAGACCGGGGTTGGCGCGCCGCCGATCATGTTGGTGACGACGTCGGGGTCCGAGTACCCCGCACGCCTGAGAGCGTCCCGAAGTAGTGGTCGAAGGACCGGTTCTCCTGCATGAGGATCACCACGTGCTCGATGTCAGCGAGCGTGGGATTGGACGTCGTCGTGATCGCCGCTGCCCGCTCGATGGTGGCGCCCGCCGAATACGAGAGCCCGGTGGCGGCCGCAGCGCCCGCGGCACCCGCAGCGCCCGCGGCACCCGCGGCGCCGATGGCGAGGCCGCCCTTCAGCAGGTCACGTCGGCTGACGCCGCGCGCGGCACCCGGTCTTGTTCGCCCCGCCGCACGTCTCTTCCCATGTCCGCCTTTCTGCAGCTCCCGCCGTGTCATACGGCGCATCGTCGTGTGTGGATCGACCGTAGTGGTCGTCGTGACCTCGGTCGGATCGCGAGAGGCCCAGTTCACCGCGCCATCGCGGGGAATCAACCTCCGTGTCGGATCCGACGCGCAACGATCAGGTACCGCCGTCGCTGCCACCGCTCCGGGTTTGGTGCGGCTTCTTCCTTGGCGTCTTCCTTGGCGTCTTCCTTGGCGTCGCTGACCGCCGTTGCTCGCACTCGGCGTACGCGCAACGGCGCGCACAATGCTTCAGGCGCTGGCGACCTGCAACTCGCGCTCGCGCCCGCGGTCCCGCTCGTGGTCGTTCCCGGGGGCGGCAACGCCACGCCGGGGCAGGATGATGTCGTCGATGATCCCGTAGTCCCGGGCCTCTTCGGCGGTCATGTAGTGATCGCGGTCGATGTCCTGGGCCACCTGCTCGACCGGGCGGCCGGTGTGGTGGGCGATGATCTCGGACATGCGGTGCGTGAGGGCGAGCACCTCGCGCAGCTGGATCTCCATGTCTGACGGCGCGCCGCGGGTGCCGGCCGATCCCTGGTGGATCATGATGCGCGAGTTCGGCAGCGCGAAGCGTTTCCCGGCCGCACCGCCGGCCAGGATCATGGCGGCAGCCGACATCCCCATGCCGCAGCAGATGGTCGACACGTCGGGCTCGACGTGCTGCATGACGTCGTAGATCGCCATGCCGGCGTAGGCCACGCCACCGGGGGAGTTGATATAGAGGTAGATGTCGCGCTCGCTGTTGTGCGCCTCGAGGAACAGCATCTGGGAGATGATCAGATTGGCCACCTGGTCGTCCACCTCCTGGCCCAGGAACACGATCCGCTCGCGCAGCAGCGACGAGTAGATGTCGAAGGCGCGGTCGCCCCGATTCCCCTCCTCGATCACCGTGGGGACGAGGTGCTGGCGCAGCTGGCGATCGAGGTGGGTCATGGCGGTGCTCCTTTTTCCTGTCGCTTCGTTGGTTTGGTGCTTTCAACGTTATATCAAATGTGAGATAATGGTGCACCGTGAGCGCACGCCGCCACCCGACCGTCTTTCCCGGCTTCAAGGAGATGGCCGAGCGGCGCCATGCCGTGTCCGGCCAGCTGCTCTCGCTACGCCGGGAGATGGGGCTGTCCCAGGCCGAGGTGGCCGAACGCATGGGGACGTCGCAGTCGGCGGTGGCTCGCTTCGAGTCCGGTGACCTGGACGTACGGCTCTCGACGGTCGAGCGCTACACCTTGGCACTCGGCGCGCGGCTGGAATGGAGGATCGAACATGGGTGAGCGCGAGTACTCGGGCCGGTCGGATTGGCCGTGGCTGCCGCAGCGGGTTGTGCCCGGTGTACCGGGACATCCTGAAATGCCGGGGCTGGAGTTGCCGGGTCTGCCGGGTCTACCGGGGATACCGGGGATACCGGGAGTGCCGGTGCCGGGGTCGCCGGGCGACGGCGGGTACCGGAGCGAGCAGCTGTCCGAGGTCCTGGCCCGCCGGCTGATGGAACAGCGGGTGGTGCTCCTGCCCGGCCCGCTCGACGATGCCACGGTCACCCGCGTCTCGGCCGAGCTGATGACGCTCGATGCCGAGGGCGACGACCCCGTCACCCTGCGCATCGACTGCGGCGAGGCCAGCCTGGCGCCGGCGCTGACGGTGATGGACGTGATCGAGCTGATGGGTGTGCCGGTGCGGGCGTTGTGCCTGGGCCAGGTCGGGGGCGGCGCCGTCGGGGTGCTGGCGGTCTGCGCGCATCGTGCCGCCATGCCGAGCACCCGCTTCTCGCTGACCGAGCCGACGACGCACATGGAGGCGCACGTGCGCAACGTGGCCCAGTGGGCCGAGCTCCGTGCCGGCGAGCGCGAGCGCTTCTGCGAGCGGGTCGGCCGTGCGGTCGGCAAGGCGGCGGAGGAGGTCGGCGCGGATCTCGAGCGGGGCCGCTTCTTCGGTGCGCCCGAGGCGGTCGAGTACGGGCTGCTCGACGAGGTGTACCGGCCCGACGCCGAGATCCGGTCCCTGCGCGGGCCCGCGCGCCCGGGCTCGGGCTCGGGTTCGTCCGGTTCGGGCTCGCCCGGTACGGCGGGGCCGTCGCGCCGGACGCCGCCTCCCACGCCGACGCCGATGGGGTTCCGCCCCTTGCGCTGAGGGACCAGAACACGCCGGGCCGGCAGTGCCTACGATTCGGCCATGACTGCATCGGGACCACGCATCGCCCCCCTGCCGCGTGAGGAGTGGGACGACCGCTTGACCAGGGTCCTCGAGGCGTCCCCGGGCGGGGTCGACGAGCCGATGCACATCTTCGCCACGCTCGCCCGCGCCAACCCACCCAACCCGGAGCTCTTCCGCCGCTGGATGGGCTTCGGCGCCTCCCTCCTCGCCGGCGGTCTCTCCGGCCGCCTGCGCGAGCTCGTCATCTTGCGCACGGCGTACCGCTTCGACGGGCGCTACGAGTGGGCCCAGCATCTCGAGATGGGTGAGGCCCAGGGCGTCACCCGGCCCGAGCTGGCGGCGCTGGGTGACGGTGCGGAGGGCGGCCTGGACGCAGTGACGTGGTCGCCCCTCGAGCGCGCCGCGCTGGCGGCGGTGGACGACACAGCGGACTTCGGCGCGGTGTCCGACGCCACCTGGGAGGCGCTGGCCGCGCACATGAGCGAGGGCGAGATGATCGAACTCTTGATGCTCATCGGCCACTACCTCATGCTCACGACCGTGCTGCGCTCGCTGCGCATGGAGCTCGAGCCCCGGGCCGAAGCGGCTGCGCGCCGCGTGCCCGGTGGGCCGGCGGCGTGAGGCGCGAGCGCGAGCGAGGGCGGGGCCGAGTCCGATGAGCCCCATCCTCGAGGGACGCTGCATCGCCGTGGTCGGCGCCGGGACCCAGCCGTCGCGCGACCCCGACGCCCCCGTCGGCAACGGCCGCGCCATCGCCGTGCGGGCGGCCCGCGAGGGCGCGTCCGTCCTCTGCGTCGACCGTGACGAGGCGGCGGTCGAGGAGACCTGGCGCCTCATCACCGAGGAGGGCGGCAAGGCGGCCATCGTCGTCGCCGACGTCACGACCGAGGACGGCTGCCGCCTCGCCGTGGCCGACGAGTCAGGCCTTACGCCCGACGGCATCGTGCTCAACGTCGGCACCGGGTTCGGCATGGGCGTCGCCGGCACGTCGCCCGACGAGTGGGACCGCACGTTCGCGCTGAACCTGCGCGCCCACTTCATGGTGGTCAAGCGGGCACTCGTCACGCTGCCGGACAACTCGTCGATCGTGTTCATCGGTTCGGTGGCCGGCTTGCAGCCGGGCAGCCGCATCCCTGCCTACGACGCCTCCAAGGCGGGCCTCATCGGCTTGAACCGCCACGTCGCCATGGAGGGCGCGCGCCGCGGCATCCGGGCCAACGTGCTCTGCCCCGGTCTCATCGACACCCCCCTGGGCCGTGCCGCCTCCGCCGGCCGGCCCTCGCGCACGCGCACGCCCGTCCCGCTCGGGCGGCAGGGCACGGCGTGGGAGGTGGCGTCGGCGGCGGTCTTCCTGCTCTCCGAGGAGGCCAGCTACATCACCGGACAGGTGCTGGCCGTGGACGGAGGACTGACCCTGGTATGAGCGGCGTATGAGCGCCGCCCATTCGGCTCAGCCGAGGTCGGGCTCGTCCGTCACGCCACAACGGCCGCGCCTGGGTCCCCGCATGGCTCGATTCAACCGCCACGTGGCGAACCCGCTGATCGGTCACGTAGCCGGCCTGCTGCCCGGAATGGGCATCGTCGTCCACGTGGGCCGCCGCACGCACAACGTGTACCGCAACCCGGTCCTCGTCTTCCGCACCAAGGACGGCTATCGGATCGCACTGATCTACGGCCGGGATTCGGATTGGGTCAAGAACGCGCGGGCCCACGGCGCGGTGCGGTTGATCTCCCGGCGGCGCGAGCACGAGCTGACCGAACCCGAAATCGTCACGGATCCGCACCGCCAGCACGTGCCGGCCTACGGGCGGTTGCTGCTGCGGTGGATGCGGGTGTCGGACTTCATCGATTTCCACGCCGCGCGCTGAAGCCCGCTCTCTTCGGCCCTCTCAGGGCGCGTCTTGCGGCGTGCACTGGTACACGGTGTTGGTGTGTGGGGGGGGACCGGGGTCCGCAATACCCTCGACGCGTCGGCAGTGGTCCATGACCCACAACAGGACCGGGCTGCGAGTGAGCGGCTGGGTCGTGACGGTGGCCCGGCTGATCCGTCCTTGCGCCACCAGTCGCTCGAACTGCGACACCGTCGGTGCCGGGACCACGCCCGTGAAGCCCCCGACGGGAAGGAACTCCCGGCCGGTGGCCAAGATGTCGAAGCCGGCCGCCTGGGAGGTCTCGAAGACGTCGGCCGCGGACGATGAGGGGAGGACGCTGACGAACTGGGCGAGGAGCGGGACGTCGAGGTTGAAGTCCGTGACCGACTTGAGGGTCTCCTGGTTCAGGCCGGCCGGCTCGTAGGGCGAATTGAACGAGCCCAGGCCCTGGCTCACCACGACCCCGGACGCCCAGGCCGTCCCCATGAGCATGGCGATCACTGCGAGCACGGGCCCGACGGTCACCGCCCACACCGAATCGTGGCCGCGCCGCAACGACGCCAGCAGGACCCCGACCCCCAGCAGCCCCGCCGCCACTGCGAAGGCCACGACCCAGTTGCGCACGCCCGCATACCCCGGCACCAACGCGATCGTGACGGTCACCGTCGCCGCGGCCGTGGCTGCCACCACGACGCGCACGCGTCGCACCCGGCGCCGTTCCCACGCCAAAGCCCCGCCCAGGCCGAGGAGCGCGGCCATGGCCGGGACGAGGGCGGCGACGTAGTACGAGTTGATGAAGATGCCGGCACTGAAGAACCCGAAGAGGATCAGCAGCCACGTCGACCACAGCAGGACCGCGGCTCGTATGGCATCGGTGCGCGGCCGCTTGCGCTGCACGATGAGCAGCGCGGCGAGCGCGACGATGGTCGGCAGGAGCAGCCAGGCGTCGTCGTGGCCGAAGACCCCGTGCAGCAGCCGATCCGCCGCCGGCCCGATCGCGCCCGTGTTGTAGCCCGTCCGGGCGGCGGAGCGGGCCAGCGCGATGAGTTCCGGCGAGGCCGGGTGGCAGCCGTGCTGCGCGCCCAGACCAGGGCCGAGCCGGGACAGGCCGTTGTAGTCGAACACCTGGGAGAAGACGGAGTTGTTGCAGCTGCCGTCTACGTAGGGCCGGTCGGCCGATGGCACGAGCGAGACGGAAGTCATCCAGCTGAGCGAGACGACCACGACGGCCACGGCCGACAGCAGCACATGACCGAGGCGGCGCAGCCACGACGCCGCCGGTGCCGCGACGAAGTAGGCCAAGTAGAGCGGGGGGAGGACGAGCCAGGCCTGCAGCATCTTGGTCTGGAAGGCGAACCCGACGAGGACGCCGGCCCACACGAGTGATCGGAGCCGCCCCGTCAGGTAGGCCCTGGTGGCCGCGTCGGCCGCGAGCACGAGGAGCAGGATGAGCAGGCTGTCCGAGATGTTCCCGTGATCGAGCAGGATCACGATCGGGCTCGACGCCATGACGAGGGCGGCGATGAGGCCGGCCAGCGGGTTCGCGACGCGTCGCACCACCCGGTAGAGGACCAGCACGGTCAGCGTCCCCTCGATCACCTGCGGCAGCACGATCGCCCAGACGTGGAAGCCGAAGATGCGCAGCGACAGGGCTTGCACCCACAGGGCACCGGGCAGCTTGTCGACCGAGACCGTGCCCCACGGGTCGACCGCCCCGAAGATGAAGTTGTGCCAGCTCTCGGACATGCTCCGGGCGGCGCTGCCGTAGAAGGGCTCGAGGGGCGTGTTGTTGATGTTCCACGCGTAGGAGAGCGCGCACAGGGCGGCGACGACGAGGAGCGCCGGGCGCGCCCACGCGGGCTGATCCGTCGGGGACCGCCAGAACTGGAGCCGTCGCCGCCAGGAGGCTCGTCCCGCCGTTGGCGCGTCCGCACCCACGACATCGTCGGACTCGACCGAGTGCTCTACCGCCTGAACTCCCTCCGGCACGTCGCCCCCCGAACGGGAATCTACGCGACCTGAGCTCCAGACGTGGGGAATGGCACCAGCGGCGTGTGAGCGATTGTCAGGCGTTGCACCAGGTGGGACGCTTCTTTGTGGCGGGAGGCAACCTTTTGAGTACGCCGGGGGGTTAAGGCAGGTGATGGAGGAACGGCGGCGTCAGCGCCACGCACGAGTGGAGTTCGACCGGTTCGTCGCCGACACCGCCGAGACGTTGCTGCGCGCCGCCTACCTGATCGCCTGGGATTTCGCAGAAGCCGAAGACCTCGTCCAGGAGTGCCTGTTCCAGGTCGCCCGGCGGTGGCCGCGCGTTCACAAGATGGAGCACCCCGCCGCGTACGCCCGCACGATGCTGGTCCACCTGGCGCTGGACGGGGGCAAGCGTCGCAGCCGGCGACGCGCCGAGATCGGCCCGGCGTCGGCGAGCGTTATCTCAGAGCGCGAGGACGACGCAGCCATTCGCGTTCTCGGGCGTGTCGATGCGACCACCGACCTGCTGGCTGCACTCGGGGAGCTACCGCCCCGCCAACGGGTTGCTCTCGTGTTGCGGTATTTCGAGGATCTGAGCGAAGCCGAGGTCGCCACCGCCATGGACTGTTCGCTCGGCACGGTCAAGAGCACGACGTCTCGAGCTCTGGACCGTTTGCGCGGGGCCATGGATCGACCAGGACGAGGCGCCTCGACGGTGGACGACGACGAGCGGGCGAACACAAGGACGAAAGCACAAGCAACCGAAGGGAGCACGACGGGATGAGGACTTCATTGGAAGAAGAACTGGGTGCGGCCTTCGCCGCCCGCGCGGCAAGCCTGCCGCCCGACGCGGCGGAACGGGTGCGTTCGACGGATTACCGCCCGCGTCAGCACCGGCGCGCCGTACCAGTGGGCCTGGGTGCCGCCGCGGCGGGCGCGGCGACGGCGGGGACGGTCCTCGCCGTGGTCCTGGGCGGTGCGGCACCGGCCTACGCCGGCTGGAGCGCGACGCCAAGTTCGTCGGCCGCGCCGCCTTCAGCCGCCCCGGATTGCGTCAGCACGCTCTCCAGCGCCGCGTCAGCACCGACCGCCGCGGGCTCCGGCACGGGTGTTTGGCAAACCCTGCTGACAGACGTCCGCGGTCCGTTCACCGTCACGTTGTTGCAGAACGGCACCTCGTATGCGACCTGCTTCACGGGTCCGTCGTTCACCGAGGTCAACCGGATCGATTCGCCCTCCAACGGCTCTGGCGGCGCGCAATCCGGCACGCTCAGCGTAAGCAGCCAGACCGTCGGCGGTGGTGGGTCCGGGGGGCAAGCCGGTGTTGGTTCCCTGGTGAGCCTCGAGGACACGACCTCAGGTGACCTGAGCCAGGTGCTGCAGAACAACCTCATGACATCGGCCGACGGGCCCTACACCTTCATCGACGGGCGAGTGGCGAACGGAGTGACCGGAGTCACGCTGGTGCTCAAGGACGGTCAAAGCATCGTGGCGAGCGTGGCCGACGGCTGGTTCGTGGCCTGGTGGCCCGGATCGACCAATGCGAACCCGGCCCAGGTGACGAAGACCTCTGGTACGACGTCGGAACCCCTCGTCCCGGTGAGTTCGATGGGTACGAAGTTCCCGTTGGGTCAGGCGGGATCGACGTCCGGTGTACCCGTACCGCCGCCTCCGGCCTCCTCGACGTGCGCTGCGCCCAGCACCACGGGTACGTCCAGCGGCCCGAGTGTGGACTGCAAGACCTCCCCCGGCGCCAGTTCGTCGGTGAGTGGGGACTCTGGGAACTCCGGCAAGTCCGGAGCTGGCGTGAGCACCGGCGACACCGGCATCACCGGTCCGGGCCCGACGACGACGGCGAAGCCCTGAGGCCGCTTCCTCAGGCGATCACCTCCATGCGCAGGCCGGTCCCATCCGCTTCGTCGCCGAGGCGGATGGACGAGCCGGCCACGTAGCGCCGCGCTGTCCAGGCCAAGGCAATGGCGTCGAGCACGTCGTCGCGTGCGGCACCGGTCGGGGGACGATCGACCAGGGGAGTGACGTCGAGACCGAACCCCTCACGGAGCACCGCCACGCGCTCACCCCGGCCTTCGAGCGTCCGCTTGGTGTGCCGCATCGGCGTCCCGTCCGCCATCATCGCGAAGCTGAGTTCGGGGCACGCCTCGAACAGCTGGCGCTGCAGGCGCGGTGACTGCAACACGTCGACCTCCCGGATCTTCCCCACGATGTTGTAGAGCTGTTTCGACAGCGCCTTACCGCACACGGCGCGGGAGATCGCGCAGGCCTCGGCGTAGGACTCTGCCGCCAGCACCGCCCGCACGGGCGCGGGAAAGACCGAGCTGCGGCGCGGTCCGAGCAGGCGACGAGCCTCCCGGTCGCAGGCGCGCGGCCCTGCCGTGGCCAGGCCGATCGGGATGTCGATGGCGACCGCGGTGAGGTCGCCCGACTCGAGCGGAGCCACGAGGTCGTCGAGGCAGGGGACGACCGTCACGCTGAGAGACCCAGACGCTGCGACGGGCCCCTGCACGGGCACCGTGGCCAGCACCCACCCCGCTCGGCAGCCGTCGATGCCCCCGACGACGGCTGCGTTCAGGCCAGTTCCGCCCAGTTCACCTGGTCCTTCGGTGTCAACGTCACCCGCCGCCCGATCAGCTCGTCGTCCTCGGCGCCGCTGAGCGCCGCCGCCCCGCCGTCGAGGAAGGCGTAGGCGCGCCCGACGCCGTCGGGCAGGTCGCAGACCACCAGCGCGCGCTCGGGCTCGCCGTCGCGGCCGTGCAGCACCGAGTAGGTGGCCACCGTCGCCGAGCCCGACGGCGACCCGACGATCCCGACCGGCCCAGCCGCCGCCGCGTACGGCGCCGGGTCGGCCACCACGCCGGCACCGGGGTCGGTCGACCACACCCCGTAGGCGTGCTTCTGCATGTGCATGCCCACGCCGCTCACGACGCCGAACGAACCCGGATCACCACGGAGTTCCTCCGCCATCGCGGCCAGCGAGTGCGTCATGTAGTTCGACCCCGGTCCGCCGTGATACGGCAGCCCGCCGGTCGCGGTCACCGCCGTCGCCCGCGCGTCGGACTCGGCGATGCCGAGCGCGTCGAGCGCGAAGCACACGGACGAGGCGAAGCACGAATACAGATCGAGATGCGCGACGTCGTCCACCCCGATGTCCGCCCCGGCCAGCGCCGCCGCCGACGCCGCTGCCATGGCGGGGGAGCGCCACAGCTCGGGGTGCCCGGCCACGTGCTCGGGCTCCTCGGCGTAGCCCCAGCCGCGCAGGTAGACCCGCCGGTCCTCGGGCACGCCGAGCGCATCCGCCTTCTCGGCGGACGCCAGGAGCACGGCGGCCGCCATGTCGACGTCCATGATCGAGGTCATGAGCTTCGTGTAGGGATACGCGACCATGCGGTTGTCCGGCGTGGCCGTCGCGACCTCGTCCGCCGTCCGCGCCACCGGGAACCACGCGTGCTCGGGTGCAGCCGCCGCCACCGACGTCATCGACGCCATCACCTTGCCCAGCGCGAGACGATGCTCGGCCAGCCCCCGCCCGAGTTGCGCCCGTCGTGCGTTGTCGAACAGCGCGAAGGTCAGGTAGGCCTCGAAGACGGAGTGGCTGATCTCGGACGGGTCGAACTGCATGTCCATGGGGAAGGGCCGCTTCTCTTCGGGACGGAACGACCACGCCGGGCGCTCACCGGCCTTCTTCAGGCGGCGGACGGTGGCCAGGGCCTCCGCGCCGACGAGCAGTGAGAAGTCGAGGTCACCTGCCCTGATCGCGCGCGCCGCCTCGACGGCCAGCACATGGGGGACCGACCCGCCGATGCCCGAGTAACGCCGCCGCGCCGGCGACGCACCGAACCGTTCGGACAGCCGCTGCACGGCGTCGTCGTACTGCCACGACTGCGAGTAGACGACGTCGACGCTCTCGAGGTCAGCCAACGCGCCCGTCACGCGCCCACCCGCGTCGGCCGCGGCGTCCCGCACGACGCGCTCCCACATGTCGAGCGGCTCGGGCGCCGCGCCGCCGTTGGCGACCACGTCGGCGTCGGAGGGATGCCAGGTGTGGCGGGCGACGCCGATGATGCAGGCGGCCCGGGGATCGGCGGCGGGACTCATGCCAGTGACAACGACAAGACAACCACGACCACTTCGACGCAGCCTGCCGTCAGGAGCGCGACTTGCCGGGCATGGCGATCGCCCGGTCGGCGATGATGTTCTTCTGGATCTCGGTCGAGCCCCCGCCGATCGTCGAGTACCGCTGGAACGCGTACAGCCGCGTCCACTTGCCGCGGTCGACGGCGCCCGGGCCCCCGCGGGCCAAGAGCCCGGCCGGTCCCAGGAGGTCGACGGCCAGCTCGGCCAGCGTCTGCGCCATCGACGACCACGACAGCTTGGCGAAGGGCACCTCGGGCCAGTTCTTCTCGCCCTTCATGATCTTGGACAGCGCCCGCAGCGACAGCAGGCGGGCGAGCTCGATCTCGGTCCACACGTGCGCGATGCGATCGCGCAGCGATGGGTCGTCCAACGCCCCCGGGTTCACCGAGCGCGCCGCCTCGACCATGGCGCGCAGGTCCGCGGCCAGGATGGCAATCTGCGACGCGATGCCGACGCGCTCGTAGCCGAGCGTGCCCATGGCCACCATCCAGCCGGCGCCCTCGTCGCCGAGGCGCCAATTCGCCGGGATGCGCGCGTCGGTGAAGAAGATCTCGTTGAACAGGTCCTCACCCGCCATGTCGCGGATCGGCCGCACGTCGATGCCCGGCGTCTTCATGTTGATGATGAAGGCAGTGATGCCCTCGTGCTTCTTCCCCCGTTCGATCGCCGTCGGGTCGGTGCGCACCAGGAACAAGCCCCACGTCGCCAGGTGCGCGGAGGAGATCCAGATCTTCGACCCGTTGACGACGTACTCGTCGGCGTCGGCGTCGTAGATCGCCGTCGTCCGAAGGTTGGCGAGGTCGTTGCCTGCCATCGGCTCGCTGAAACCCTGGCACCAGTGCTCCTCGGCCTCGAGGATCGAGGGGAGCCACTGCGCCTTCTGCTGGTCGGTGCCCCACGCGATGATCATCGGCCCGATCTGCCAGATCCCGTTCGTGTTGAACATCCCCGGCGTGCGGTACTCGGCCATGACCTCGGAGTAGATGAGACGCTGCATGGCGTTGATCGTCCGGCCCTGCGCGTACTCGGGCCCCCAGTGGATAGCGGCCCACCCGCCCTCGTGGAGCTTGCGCTGCCACTTCTGGCGTCGTTGTTGGCTCGCCTCGCCGCTCAGCTGCGCATCGTCCCCGAGGGCCTCGGCCTCAAGGAACGGCGGCAGGTTCTCGTCCAACCAGGCGCGCAGCTCGTCGCGGAACTTCTCGTCCTCGGGTGCCAGGGCGAAATCCACGGGGGGAAGGGTAGTCGACCTACCGTGTACTCTGACGCTCGTGTCAGGGAACGGCGCGCCCGGATCGACGGCGTTGTTCCGGGCCCCCGCGACGCGTTCCTCGGGCTGCTGGTAGTAGGGAGGGCCGTGGACTTCACGTACGACGACGAGCAGCTGGCGCTCCAGGATGTGGCGCGCGACGCGCTCGCACGCGAGTGCAGCCCGCAGGTGCTGCGCGAGCTGGCCGACGGCGACGCCGGCGTCACGCCCGCGCTGTGGTCGACGCTCGTCGATCTCGGCTGGACCGGCCTCCTCGTCCCCACCGAATACGGCGGCACCGGTGCCGGCCTGCTCGAGACGTGCATCGTCTTGGAACAGATGGGCCGTCTCCCGCTGCCCGGGCCGTTCTTCTCCTCGGCCGTCGCCGCCACCCTGGCCGCCCGTGCCCTGGGTGCGAGCGAGCTCCTCTCCGACCTGGCCGACGGCACCCGCCGCGGCGCCGTCGCCCTGGGCGAGCAGGGCCACGGCGAGCCTCTGGCGACCGTGCGCACGCGGGCCCGCCGCAAGGCCGCCCAGTGGGTGCTCAGCGGCGAGAAGCCCTTCGTCATGGATGGGCACACCGCCGACTGGGTCATCGTCGTGGCCCGCAGCGAAGAGGGCGTGCGCTCCTACCTGCTCGAGTCCCCGTCGTCGGCCCGCGGCGCCACCGTCGAGCTCGTGCCCTCTTTGGATCCGACACGCAAGCTGGCCCGCCTCGTCCTCGACGAGACGCCGGCCGTCCCGCTCGGGCCGTCGGGGAACCAGACCCACCTGTGGCAGCGGGTGCAGGACGACCTCGCCATCGGTTTGGCCGCCGAGACGGTCGGCGCGGCGGACCGCGCCCTCGCCGAGGCCATCGCCTACACCTCCGAGCGCGTCGTCTTCGACAAGCCGGTGGCGACGTACCAGACGGTGCGCCACCGCCTGGTCGAGATGTACCAGCAGGTCGAGATGGCCCGGGCCGGCTTCCAGTTCGCCGCCTGGGCCTCGGACACCGAGGCGCCCGAGCGGGCGCAATCGGCCGCCATGGCAGCCGGCTACGCCGCCGAGGCCGGCGTGCGGGTCACGGGCGACGACATCCAGCTGCACGGCGGGGTCGGCTTCACCTGGGCCAACGACGCCCACTTCCTCTTCAAGCGGGTGAAGCAGAACGAGGTGCTCTCGGGCGGTGGGAGCGCCCAGCTCCACCGGCTGGCGTCGATCTTCATAGAGTCTGCGTGAGTGACTGACACTTCGAGTGCCTCGCCTGCGGCCGGCTCGTCCCGTTTCGAGCTGCGGCCGATGCCGGCCGAGCTGCGCGCGCGCTACCTGGCCGAAGGTCACTGGGACGACCGGACGCTCGGGCAACTCCTGAGCGACGCGCTGCACGAGGACCCGCAGCGCCGCTTCCGGATCTGGTCGCCGACCAATCCCTACCTGGGCACCGCGGGCGAGGTGTACGAGGAGGCCCTGCGCGTCGCCGGTGGGCTGCGCGCGCACGGCCTCGGCCCGGGCGACATCGTCGCCTTCCAGCTGCCGAACTGGGTCGAGGCGGCGATCACCTTCTACGCCTGCACCATCGTCGGCGTGACGATCGTCCCGATCGTGCACTTCTACGGGCCCAAGGAGGTCGGGTTCATCCTCCGCCAGAGCGGGGCCCGCGCGCTCGTCATCGTGTCGAAGTACGGCAAGCGGGACTTCCTGGCCGAGCTCGCCACCGTCCGCGACGGCCTGAGCGACCTCGAGATGGTCTTCGTCGTTGGCGACACCGGCGGGGCCGGCGCCACCGGCGACGCTGGTGGCGCACCGGACCTGTTGCCCTTCGAGCCGTTGCGCGCCGCCGAGCCGATGGACGGCCCGGTCGCCGTCGACCCGGAGAGTCCCGCCGTCATCGGGTACACGTCGGGCACGACGGCCGACCCCAAGGGTGTCGTGCACACGCACCGCACGCTCGGCTGCGAGGTCCGCCAGCTGAGCGGTCACCAGGCCAGCCGCGACCGCGCCTCGCTCGTCGGGGCGCCCGTTGGCCACGCCATCGGCATGCTGGGCGGCCTTCTCTGCCCGTTGGTGGGCGGCAAGCCGATCTACATGATCGACGGGTGGGACCCACCCACGGTGCTCGACGCCATGGTCGAAGAGGACATCTCCGCCGGCAGCGGATCGACCTACTTCTTCACCAGTCTCCTCGACTGCCCTCGCTTCGGTCCCGAGCATGTCGAGCTGATGCACTTCATCGGTCTGGGTGGCTCGCCGATTCCCGACGCGGTCGCCGAGCGGGCCGACGATCTCGGGATCTCGCTCGTGCGCTCCTACGGCAGCACCGAGCACCCGTCGATCACCGGCTCCGAGCACGAGGCGCCCCGTGAGAAGCGCATCCACACCGACGGCAAGCCGCACGAAGGCGTCGAGATCCGCACGGTTGACGAGGAAGGCCACGACGTCGGCGTCGGCCAACCGGGCGAGATCATCTCGCGCGGACCCGACCGCTTTGCCGGCTACACCGATCCCGCGCTCAACGGCGAGGCGATCGAGGAGGACGGCTGGTTTCACACCGGCGACATCGGCATCATCGACGCCGATGGCTACCTGACGATCACCGACCGGTTGAAGGACATCATCATCCGTGGCGGCGAGAACGTGAGCGCCGCCGAGGTCGAGCAGCTGTTGGCCCACATGAAGGGCGTGGCGGAGGT
>DASXEK010000086.1:0-18884 GCA_036490155.1 Acidimicrobiales bacterium
CCCGTTCGAGGACACCGCCTGGCTGATTGAGCAGTGCGGACCCGACCTCTTCATGTTCTCGACCGACTACCCGCACCCCGAGGGCGGGCGCCGTCCCTTCGAGGCCTTCGGCGACGCCGTCGGCGGCTTCGACGAGCCGACCCGCGAGCGGTTCTTCTGGCGCAACGGCGCCGAGCTGCTCGGCCTGGCCTGAGCCCTATCGATCGGCCTCGATTTCGGCAGGTGATCTCGCTTCGTCTGGAGCGGCACGCCTCTCTCGCTGCGCCCACACGGCGAACAACGGGTCGCCTGGATGCGAGGCAGGTGTACGTCGTTGGCTGCGAGGTTCATCCCAGCCTCCAGCGAGACGGAAGTACTGTTCGACGATCGCGCAGTGCTGCTCGTCGTCGGCGTACAGCCAGCCGCGAATGGCCTTGGTCGGAAAGCATCGATTGGAAAACGCACAGACGAACGGACCTCCCTGGCGCACCACGCGGGCCACATCGGCAAACACTTCTCTGGGTCTGGTGAGGTAATCGACGGAAACGCAGCACACCACGGCGTCGAAGGACTCGTCCGGGAAGGGCAACCGGGGCTCGGCGTTGAGGTCGTGGACGACGGTGACCTCTGCCGAGGGGTTCGCGTCGACCTCGTCGGAGTTCATCCCGAGCACGGTGAGGCGCGCGGGCGGGGTGCGGAAGTGCGAGACCCACGAACTCATCAGATCAAGCACGTCGCCCGAGATCCCAAGTTCGTCATAGAGGGCGCCGACCGCCGCGATGGCGTCGTCGTCGATGTGGGTGACCAGGCGAGGCGACGAGTAGAACACCGAATCGGGGGACGGGTCAGCCTGGGCAAAGAATCCCAGCGGGAAGGGATTGCTGTCCACTGCCTCAGGTTCGTGTTTCGGTCACGGTTTCGTGGATCTCGTCACAGCCATGTGCCGTAGGTAGCCCGTCGGACGGGACGCGTCAGATCACGTCCCGGTACCCCCGACCACGGGCTTGTCCAGCTTGAGGCTGCCTGCGGAACCCTTGAACTGGGCGCCGGCGCCGTAGTTGAAGACGCCGCCGTCGGCCGCGAAGGTCCAGTAGCCGTTGTTGTCGGGTGCCACGGCGATGCCCACCACCGGTGCGTTCAGCTTGAGGCTGCCGGCGGAGCCGAAGAAGTGCGCGGTGCCGTAGTTGAACACCCCACCGTCCGAGGCGACCTCCTCGTAGCCCTGCCCGTCGGTCGCCGGGGCGATGCCCACGACCGGCTTGTTGAGCGGTTTGCCGCCCATGGAGCCGAAGTAGCCGGCGTCGCCGAAGGCGAAGATGCCGCCGTCCGAGGCGACCTCCCAGTAGCCCTGCCCGTCCGGGGTGACCGCAATGCCGACGATCGGCTTGTTGAGCGGCTTGCCGCCCATGGAGCCGAAGAAGCCCGCGTCGCCGAAGGTGAAGACCCCGCCGTCCGAGGCCACCTCGATGTAGCCCTGGCCGTCCGGCGTCGACGCGATGCCCACGACGGGCGCATTGAGTGGCTTGCCGCCCATGGAGCCGAAGAAGCCGGCGTCGCCGAAGCTGAAGATGCCACCGTCCGAGGCGACCTCCCAGTAGCCCTGGTTGCCCGGCGTATGCGCCATGCCGACGACGGGCTTGTTGAGCGGCTTGCCGCCCATGGAGCCGAAGAAGGTCGTGTTGTAGGTGAAGATGCCACCGTCGCTGGCCGTCTCCCAGTAGCCCTGTTGGCCGGCGCCCTGGCGGTCCGAGGTGGTGTGGAAGCCGCAGGTGTTGTCACCCATCACGTTGCCGCCCGCCGAGCTCAAGGGCTGAGCTGGCGGCGGCGTGCCGACGAAGGCGCAATCCTGCTCAGCGCCACCTGGCGTCAGATTTCCCGCCACTGTGCTGTTGGCCAGCGTCCCCGAACCCGGTGTGCTGCCGTCTCCCTCGAGGGCGAAGCCGGCGCCGGCGTCCGAGACGTTGCCGGACACTGTGACGCCCTGGAAGTCGAGGTGATTCTCCGTATTTCCGTTGTTCGGCAAGTACACGGCGCCCCCGGCGTCCGCGGGGCCCGAAGTGGAGTTGTCGACGATGGCGACGCTGGTGGCCTGCACACTCCAGTCGGCGAAGATGGCGCCGCCCAGGTTGGACGTGTTGCCGAGCAGCGTCGAGTTGCGCAAAATCGTCCCGTCGTCGGTGTAGAGCGCGCCGCCGCCGGTGTCGGCGTGGTTGTGGGCCATCTGCACCCCGGTCATTGTGCTGGCGTCGTCGGAATACACCGCGCCCCCGAACCCGGCGTCGCCGGTTCCCGCGGCGACGTTGCCGGTGAAGGTGTCGGACTGCAGCGATTCGCCGTCCCCCTCGTTGGAGAGGCCGCCGCCTTCACCGTTGGTGGCGGTGTTGTTGGCGAAAGTTGAGCTGGCGATGCTCGTGCCCGAGTTGTCGTAGAAGGCCCCACCCTCGCCTATGTCAGAGGTGTCGTTGTTGGTGCTGTTGTTCGTGAATGTGGTTCCCACGACCTCGCCGAGGCCGTACTGGTTGAAGACTGCCCCTCCGTTCGCCGAACCCCCGCTCATTGTGGTGGCGCTGTTGTTCGTGAAGGTGTCGTTGGTCAGCTCGGTTTCGTCGGAAGAATAAATCGCACCGCCGTCAGCCTGGAGGCCGGACAAGTTGGTCGCCGTGTTGGACGAGAAGGTGCTGGAGTCCACGGCGACCGGGCCGGCCTGGTTGTAGATCGCGCCGCCACAACTGAAGTCACTGGTGTAGTCGCACGTTGCACCGCTATCCACGACAGAATTACCGGAGAACACGTCACCAGTGAGGCGAGCAGAGCCTTCGTCGTTGAAGATGGCCCCGCCCACGGACGCAGCGTTGTTTGAGAACACGGTGCTCGTCGCCCACAGCTGGCCGTCGTTGTACAGGGCGCCTCCATAGTCGACGTCCGATCCACCGCTGATGGTAGAGCCCGACAGGTTGACGACGTCGTTGCCGTCCTCGATGTCCATGACCTCTTGGTGGTTGCCCTGAACGGCCAGGTTGGTCAGCTGGAAGAACGACCCGTTCGCGCTCGCATCCTGCGTGACGTCGAAGACCAGGTCGCCGGAGGCTCCCACGATGGTGGTCGTGCCAGCTCCCGCCCCGCTGATCTGCAGACCGCCGGCGTCGGTCGGATTCAGGTCCCCGAGCGAGTTCGACAGGTCGTAGGTACCGGCGGGAAGCACCACGTTGACGGTGATGCCCGATGCGTTCGCCTCCTCGATGGCGGCGCGCAACGAGCATGCGCCGCTACTGTCGGCACAGACGCCGTCGCCGGGTGTGGCGTCGTGGCTGTCGGTGGTCGTGTTGACGGTGTAGGTCGCCTGCGCCGGCGGAAACGTCCTCGGTGAGGCGGCCAAGAACGGACGGACGGTGTGCGGGGTCGCGGCGCCGCTCGGCGTCGCGGCGAGAATCGCGAGCGGAGCCACCAAGAGCGCAGTGCTGAATATCCCTCCGAGAACGATGCGGCTGCGGCTGGCTGAACTCGCCATTGCGTGAACCCCCTGGTCTCTCTCCCGTCGCCCGGTGGGGCAACCCGGGCTGACAGTAGCGAGTCCACCGCAGGTCTGCCTCGAATTTGGCTTCTTTCACGGACGAGGGATGCCGTATCCTCGTTCGACCCGACCCGTATGGAGTTCGTCAGGCACGCGGCGGCCCGGTTGCTGAATTAGAGCTGGGCGTGGGAGAGGAGGTGCGGCATGGCCACGACAGGAACGACTGCACTCACGGTCGAGCCGGTGGCGGGCGCCCTCGGCGCCACGGTCACCGGGATCGATCTCTCCGCGGTGCGTGCACCAGACGAGCTCGAGGGCCTCCGGCGCGCGCTGGCCGACCACCTGGTGGTCTTCCTGCCGGAGCAGGACCTCAGTCTCGACGACCTCGAGCGGGTCACCGACCTGCTGGGCGGGCGCGACGTCACGCCCTTCGTCGACCCGCTCGAGGACCGGCCCTACGTGATCCGGGTCATAAAGGAGCCGACCGACGTCTTGAACTTCGCCAACGCCTGGCACAGCGACCTCAGCTACCTGGCGGCGCCACCCGCCTACACCTTGCTCCATGCGTGGGACGTTCCCGACCACGGCGGGGACACCGTGTGGTCGAACCAATACCTCGCCTACGAGACGCTGTCGAGTGGACTGCGTGCGACCCTCGACGGGCTGCGCGCCGTCCACTCCGCCGGCATGGCCTACGGCACCGGCGGGCTGCTGGACCAGTTCAAGGACTTCTCGTCCATGGCCATCGCGCCGTCCGACGACGCCTTCGCCGAACACGTGCATCCGGCCGTCACGGTGCACCCGGTCACCGGCCGGCGTGCCCTCTACGTCAACCCGGTGTACACCACGCGGTTCGAAGGCTGGACCAAGGAGGAGTCACACGCGCTCCTGGCCCACGTCCACCGGCACAACATCAACGAGAACTTCACCTGCCGCCTGCGCTGGTCGGTCAAGACGCTCGCCATCTGGGACAACCGCTGCACGATGCACAACGCGCTGAACGACTACTCGGGTCTGCGCCGTGAGATGTACCGCACGAGCGTGAAGGGCGCAGCCCCCGCCGGGCTGCACTGATCACGCGGGCGCCGGGGCAGCGCCCTGGGGAGGCCGGAGCTCAGAACGAGAGTGGGCGGCCCGAGAAGGAGGAGAAGCAACCGGCCCGGCAGCAGCGCGCCGCCTGCCGCTGGACGAGACGGCGCTGGTGGCGCTGGCGGTTGCCCGACAGCTCGTGGTGCAGGCTCACGCCGAGCTCGCCAGGGGACTCCTGGACGGCGCTCAGCTCGAGCCGCCACTCGTAGTCGGCGCCCTCGGCCGCGCCGTCCGTGCTCACGATGGCCGCGTCGGGGCAGGCCAGCCGGGCCCGGGTGAGGAGTTCGAAGCGGGCGTCGTAAGAGTCATGGCCGGGGTGGCGGAGCAGCAGGGCGCTGGTCTCGCGGGGGGATTCGATCACGACAACCCACGTCCTTCCCTGGCGGCAGAGGTAGAGGGTGGCGCAGTCGAGCACGCCGCTTTCGTTGGGGACCTCGGAGATGCTGTTCGCTTCCATCGCTGAGTAAAACGGCGGTGGGGTGGGCACCTTACTGGGACGAAAGTCCCAATTTCGGTGCGGCCAAGCGGGCGTTGGAGACAGCGGGGGCGCAACGGGGCCGCTCAGCCGAGGGGGGCCGCCGGCGGGTCGGCGGCGGCGCGGTCCTGCCGACCGGCATCGGCCTGCTGGTAGGAAGCCAGGAGCTCCATCTCGCCCTGGCGGGTGGGGAAGAAGAGCGCCACCACGACGGCGCCGAGGACCACGGCGATGACGCCGGCGGCATAGGCCCAGTGCTGGCCGTGGATGAAGGATTCCTTCGCCGCACCCACGATCTGCTGGGAGTACTGCGGGTATTGCTGGGCGAGATGCTCGGCGCTGTTGAACGACTTGGTCAGCTCGCTCTGCACGTTCGCGTTGATCTGGCTCGAGTGGGGTGACGAGCTGACGGCCTTGCTCGCGGCGGCGACGTAGCCCGCCGTGAGCAGGGCGCCCATGATCGACTGCATGATGGCGCCGCCCAGGTCGCGCTGGAGATCGGCCGTGCCCGACGCCATGCCGACCCGCGTGACCGGGACCGAGCCGGTCAGCGAGTGCGAGGCCGGCGTCCCGGCGAAGCCGACGCCCGCGCCGATCAAGGCGTACGCCAGCCCGACGCGCCAGTACGAGATGCCCTCCTTCCACAGCAGCAGCATGGTGAGGAAGCCGAGGAAGATGAAGGCGTACCCGACCAGCAGGGTGAAGCGGGAGCCCTTGGCCTCGATCAGCTTGGCCGAGCGTGGCGCGATCAGCACCATCAAGACGACGGCGGGCAGGATGGCGACGCCGGCGTCGATGGTCGAGTAACCGAGCACGTTCTGCAGGAACTGTTGGCCGATGAACATGGCGCCCATGAGGCTGCCGAACACGACGATGCCGGCGCACGCGGCGACCCAGAACACCCTGCGGCGCGCGACGGTCAGGTCGTAGAGCGGCTCGGGGGCCCGACGTTCGCGCACTGCGAAGGCGACGATCGCTGCGACGGCGATGACGGCCAAGCTGAGACAGAGCACGCTCTTGTCGGGCACGACGGCGAAGTTGATGGCAAGGATCAGTGCGCCGACGATGACGAGCGAGAGCATCCCGCCGAGGTGGTCGACCGAGCTGTTTGTCTCGTTGACGTGGCTAGGGATGAGCCTGTGCGCCAGCGGGAGCGCGATCGCAATGAGGGGGAGCGTGATGAGGAACACCGACCCGGACCACCAGCGCGAGAGGAAGAGCCCAGCCACCAGGGGCCCCAACGCGGAGATGGCGCCGCCGACGGCCGACCACAGCGCGATGGAGCGCGTGCGGCGCGGCCCGCTCCACAGCGCCGTGATGAGGGAGAGCGTGGTGGGGTACGCCATGCCCGCCGCCAGGCCGCCGACGAACCGCGCGCCGATGAGCGTCTGGATGTTGGGCGCCCACGCCATCACGAGGCAGGCCGGCGCCGAGATCAGGACGCCGATCATCAGCATCTGCTTGCGCCCGTAGCGGTCACCGATGGCACCGAACCACAGCACCGAGACCGCGAGGCCGAGGGAGTAGGAGACGGCGACGAGGTTGAGCTGAGTCTGGGAGGCGTCGAAGTGCAGCCCGATGCTCGGCAGCGCGACGTTGGCCGACGCCAGCGGAAGGTTGGCCACGGCGGCCACCAGGATGAGCGCCGCCAGGACCAGGCCCTGGCGCTCGGGGGCGGCGGAAAGCTCGCTTACGGCTGCCCCACCCGAGGTCGCAGCGGCCACGTCGATCTCCTCTCCCCCTTGCCCCTCCGAGGCGCCGCGCCGAGCGGGCACGTCAGGTCAAGTCTGCCGGTCGACGCGCAGACTAGCGAGCGCGTCGGGCCGCAGGCGACGACCCGGTGGCTCAGCACTGGTGCGGCAGGTACGCCGCCGAATGGCGTGGCTCTCCGACTTGGCGCAGGCGCGCGCACCGTCGGAGAGGTCCTCCGGTGACGAGGGACGGTGGAACCGACTCGGGTGGTGCTACAACAGTCCGGCGGAGCCGGTCGAGGGCAGGTAGCTGCCATTCCCGGCGTAGGTGGCGGTGACGCCGAGGTTCAGGACCGCGGGCACCAAGTCCAAGATCGAGTAGCTGCACGTCACGACCCCGCTGGTGTTGGTCATCCCGCTGCACAGCGTGGTCGATCCAGCCGTGAAGACCACGGTCTGCCCCGAAAGTGGCGCCAAAGGATTGCCCCCGGTCAGTGTCGCCCTGGCTGTGTTGAGCGTGAGGTCCAGTGGTGGGTTCAGCAGCAACGAGCTGACCACAAGCTTGGTCGGCGCCTTGACGACCGTGGCAATGGACAGTGATTGCGTCGCCGTGCCGTGCGGACTGGCCGAGTCGGTCACCTTCACCACGAAGGTGGCCGTGCCAGCCGGACCACTCGGGGTCCCGCTGATGGTGCCACCGCTCGACAGCGTCAAGCCGGCGGGCAAGGTGCCCGAGGAGAGGCTCCACGTGTACGGGGCCTTCCCGCCACTCGCCGCCAGGGTCGTCGAGTAGGACACGGTCGCCGTGGCGTCGGGCAGCGACGTGGTCGTGATGCTCACCGCCGGGACCACGGTCAGGGTGAACGTTTTCGTGGTGGCCGTGCCCACGCCGTTGCTGGCGGTGATGGTCAACGAATACGTTCCTTGCGTCCCACTGGCGGGGGTCCCGGACAGCGTGCCCGTCCCCGGGACACTGCTGTCAAAGGTCACGCCGCCCGGCAGGGCACCTGATTCGCTGATGGTGGGTGCCGGGGCGCCGGTCGCCGTGAACGTGTCGGAGCCGGTGGCGTTCACGATGTACGTGTCGCTCGAGGGACCCGAAATGGCGGAGGGAACCTGGTCAACGGTGAGGGTGAACGACAAGGTGCCGTCGGGCGAGACCCCGTTCGCCGCCGTCACCGTGATGGGATAGCTCCCGGCGGTTCCCGCGGCCGGGGTCCCGGACAAGGTGCCGTCGTCACCAGTGGCGGTGAACTTGACGCCGCTCGGCAGCGCGCCCGATTCGCTGATGGTCGGCGTCGGGGTTCCCGTTGACGTGAAGGCCTGCGCCGTTCCCGCCTGACCGACGACGAAGGTGGCGGCCGCTGGGCCCGACACCGTCGGCGCCACCACGGTGACCTCCACCGAGCCGATGTCACAGTTGGTGCCCGACGGACGAGCGTTCCCACGCTGGTCCACCGAGCCCGGGCCGCACAGCACGATGGCGTCACCGCTCACCGCGTCGGTCAGCCCAGTTGCGGTATTGGGGGGGATCTGGTTGATCAACGGGCTGCTGGGTGCCGGCAATTCGGTCTGTGTGGGGCCGCCGTTGTTGGTCAGTGCGCCCAGCTGCGGGTCGCCTGAGCCGTCGTTGTCGGCGGTCGCGAAACCACACGATGTATCGCTGGCGCTGGTGAAGTTGTAGCCACCGTCAACCACCGCACCCGTGCAGTTCCCGCCGGAGTTGTTCGTGACGTCGCTCCCGGCGACGCTGACGTCGCCGGCGGCCGTGACAATCCCGCCGCTCGCACCGGTGGGCGAGGTGTTCCCGTCGATTGTGCTCGACACAATGGAAACGGGCTCGTCAGCGTCGATCGTCCCGAAGCTCGGGGTCGTGGTGTTGCCGTTGAAGGTCGAATTGGTGATGGAGGTGGTGTTGACGTCGCCGGTCCCGGTCGACAGCGTGGCGAGCGCGCTGGCCGTCCCGGCCGTGTTGCCCGAGAACGTGTCGCCGCTCAGCACCGCCGTGGTCGTGGCGTTGGCGGCCACCGCACCGCTGGAGATGGCGCCACCAAGCCCCGTCGTGGTGGGGTCGCTCGATGACGGGACGGCTGTGTTCGACGTCAAGGAGCTATTGGTGATGGTCAGAGCCCCTTCGCTCAAGATGCCCCCGCCGTCGCCGCCGGCGGTGGTGGTGTTGCCGGCAATGGCGGAGCCGTTCTGGACGGTCAACGACGACGCCAGGTTCAAGAAGATGCCGCCACCGACGGGCGCCGTGTTGGAGGAAATTGTCGTGGAGTCGACGGTCGCCGACGGAACATCCGTTGACGTGCCCTGGCCGACGAAGAGGCCGCCGCCTTCGAGGGCGGCAGTATTCCCCGTGATGGTCGACCCGGTGTACGTGCCCGACCCGCCGATGTAGGCAGCCCCACCGGCAAGGGCAACGAGCCCGCTGAAGGTGTCGTCGGTCCCGGTGAAGACGGCTGGTGTCGCCGTGAAGGGCGTCGCGGCCACCGGGCCAAGCACGTTGCCCGTGATGGCGATGCCCCCACCCTCGGCGGCGTTGTAGGGGTCGGCCGCCGGCAGCGTGCCCCCGCTCACGGTGCTATTGCTCAGCGTGAAGGTTGGCGCTTCACCGGCCGCGGTGGGCCCGGCGAAGACAGCACCACCCAAACCGGTAGCGACGGAATTGGTGGAGGCGGGAGCGGGGACGGCCTGGTTCCCGCTCAGCGTCGACCCGGCCGTGATGGACAGCGCCCCTGAGTCCAGGACACCGCCGCCGTTGCCCAAATTGGCCGTCCCGTCGGCGTTGGCCACGTTGTTGGTCACGCTGACTCCGACGAGCGAGAGCGTGCCGGCGATGGCTGCGCCACCACCATCGAGGGACCCGTTGGTCGCAATGGAGCCGCCGTTCATGGTCGCCGCTCCACCACCGGCGACGTACAGGCCTCCGCCCACCCCCCCCAGGTTGCCGTCGATGGTGGAGTCGCTCATGTTCGCCGTACCGCCACTCGCGACCGCAATGCCGGCACCGATGATCGCCTCGTTGGAGGACACGGCGTTCGGGCTCACGCCATCGCCGGTCAGGGTCACGACGCTGCCGCTCGCGATGTCAATGCCACCGCCGGTGCCCGCGGAGAGATTCGTGACGGTATTGCCCGTGATCGACGAGTCGGTCACGTTCGCCGTGTTGGCGCCGGTGATGAACAGACCACCCCCGCCCGTCGCCGCCGTGTTGTCAGACATGGTGCTGACACCGTCGGCATCGCCCGTGAAGGAGAGGGAGGCACCGCTGACACCGGAGGCACTGGCGACGCCGATCGCGGCACCGTACGTGGCGGTATTTCCGGTGATGGTGGAATCGGTGATGCTTTCGGTCTCGTTCTCTGCCGCGGCCGCCTTGTAGATCAAGATGCCACCGCCGACGCCCGCTGCGCTCCCCGTCGTGTTGTTCCCTGAGATGGTGGTGTCGGTGATGGTGGCGGGCCCCTCCAGGAGCACACCGCCACCACCCAGCAGCCCCGTGCTGGTGTTAGTCGAGATGGTGTCGCCCGTCAGCGTCAACTGGCCCGTGGAGCTGGAGAGGATGCCGCCGCCACCGGTGAGGCCGGCGTCATCGCCGGTGATGGTCGCGTTGTTCACGTTCAGCGCGCCGCCTGTGTCATCGATGCCGCCGCCGCCGCCGGCGGCAACTTTGCCGTGCTGAATCGTGACACCGCTGATCGTCACCGGCGTGGTGTCCGTTGCCGCCAGGGCCACCTTTACGACGGCCGCCGACCCGCTGCCATTGATGATGGTGGTTGCTGCACCGGCGCCACTGATGGTCACGCCCTTGGCGATGGACAACGACGCCGTGTTGGCGTACGTGCCGGCGGCCACGTTGATGGTGTCCCCATCGCCAGCAAGGGTCAGCGCATGGGCGATCGTGCACGGCGCGGCCACGGTGCAGGCCGCAGTGGCGGTGCCAGCCGTGGTGACGTAGTAATTGTTCCCGAGCGCTCCCGCGGCGAGCGGCGTCGCCGCGAGAAATGATGCCGCCAGTACGAGCGCAGCCCCCAGGCCCAATGAACCCCGCGCTGCTCCACCGATACGACTCCGCCTTGTCGAATCCATGACCCACCCTTTATATGAAGTTTTTAGAAGGGTATAGGGATGATTCGCGCCTGACAAGCTTGGAAATTTGGCAGAGCTGCGATTTGTCGGTTCTTTGTTGGTTCTTGGCCTCACCCAGGATTGATTTTGAGCGAATGGCGCGGTCAACAGCGGCGGAGATTCGACATCGAGCTCAGGCTGGCCTCGACACGGAGGACGACGAGGGGCTCAACCGCTCTCTTCTGCGTGACGCAGCGGATCCGGAGAAGGGCCTACGAGAGACGTGCAGAACGAGATCACCACTCCGTGCACCTGTAAGCCGCTCGCCGAGTCCGACCCCCGCGCGCACAGCTCGGGCCGGACAGATCTAACCGTCGTAGAAGCCGTTGCGGTGGAGCCCGACGAGAGTCTGCTGCCGCGTGGTCTTGGCGCGGGCGCGCGCCGCATCGGAGAGATGGTTGACCTCGGCGGTGGGCCGTAGGCGCTGCGCCAGGTCGCGTCGGCCGTAGTGACACTGGATGAACATGCGGCCCGGGTCGCCCCGACGCGATGGCAGTCGCCGGTGCCAGATGTCGGACACGAAGAGCGCGACGTCACCCGCCTTGGCGACGAGCGGTACCGGCTGCACGCCGTCGTACTCGAGGTCGTCGTCCGTCATGCGCTCGACCGGAGGCGGCTGGCCGGAGGTGTGGCTGCGCGGGATGACGCCGGTCGGGCCCGCCTTGAGGGGGCAGTCCATCAGGTAGAGGTGGGCCGCCACGGCGAACACCGGGTAGGGGATGCGCTCGTCCCATGGGACGCCGGGCGGGCGCGGCACGTGGGGCCCGCTGTCGATGTGCCAGAAGCGCCCGCCGTGCTTGTTGTTGTCGGGCGGCTGCCACCAGGCCGTGTTGGCGATGACGTGGCAGTCCTCGCCGAGCAGCGGCTCGATCGTGCTCAGGATCTTGCGGTTGGCGATCGCCTTCTGCACGGCGGCGCTGCGGTTGAGCATCTCGTAGCGGAAGGGCTCCCAGTGTTCGGGTGGGTAGCGCGAGGAGCGCTCGTCGGGTGTGTACGCCTCGTAGACCCGCCCGACCTCGACGGCCAGGGTGTCGACGGTCTTGGCGTCGAAGACCTTCTCCAAGAGGACGTAGCCCTCGGTCTGGAGCTGCTTGGCGGCGGCGCTGCCGGAGCCCGGGCGCCGCAGGGTCAGATAGCCGGTGGAGCGGGTGAGCACGGACCGATTCTGCCGCGCCCGCCGTGGCTGCGCACCACGATGCCTGGGGGCGCCCTCACAGCTGCGGCCGGAACACCACCTTGATCGCCTGCGACGTGTGCCGGTCGATCGCCGTCTCGATGGCCGTGCGGTAGTCCTCCAGGCCGAACTCGTGCGTCACCACGACGCCGTCGGGCAGCAGGCCGGCGGCGAGCACGTCGAGGGCGCGGTCGACCGAGTGGCGGTCCGGGCCGCCCGCCAGGCCAGGGGCCGATCCCGCGTCGACCGTGTGGTCGATGGAGCCGACCAGCGCGGCCTCCTTGTACCAGATCGGGGTCAGGTCGACCTCGCTGATGCCGGCCGCGCCGAGCAGCAGCACCGTGCCCCGGTGCGCCACCGCGCGCAGCGCCTCGGTCACCGAGCCCGGCGCCCCCACCGCCTCGACGATGTAGGGGAACCCGCCCATCAGCATCTGGTGCTTCTTGCGGCCGACGACCCGCGAGCCGCTCAGCACGGCGAGGTCCTCCCAGTGGCCGTGGGCCGGGTCGCTCAGCACGACGTGGTCCGCCCCGCACGCGGTCGCCGCCGCCCCTTGATGCGCGTGGCGCGCCAGCACCGTCACCGGGCAGTGCGGGTACAGCCCGCGCAGCGCCGCCAGCGCGGCGAGGCCGATGATGCCGGCGCCCACGATCAGCACGGGGTCGCCGTCGGTCGGCGCCGCCCGCAGCAGGCCGTGGCAGGCGATGGAGACCGGCTCGTAGAGGCTGGCGCCGCGGTCGCCGACGGTGTCGGGCAGCGGATGCAGCATCGAGGCGTGGGCGAGCACCGTGTCCGCCCACCCTCCGCCGAGGTCCTGGGTGAAGCCGAGCGTCCTCCCCGAGCTGACCACCCGGCTGTCGAGGTTGAGGCACGACGACGTCCAGCCCCGCGCGCAGTTGGCGCACAACGGCATTCCCCGCGGCGCGCACGGGATGCACGGGTCGATGACGACCCGGGTCCCAGGGGCGACCGGGCAGTCGTCGCCGGCCTCGACCACGCGCCCCGCCGTCTCGTGCCCGAGGACGAAGGGGAAGGTCCCGATGGACGCGAGCGTGGGCGACGGCCCGGTGTTGTGCGCGAAGAGGTGGAGGTCACTGCCGCAGATGCCTCCGGTTCCTACCTCTATGCGCGCCCACGCCGTTCCGGGGAGGTCGGGTTCGGGCAGCTCGGCCAACGAAGCGGGGAACTCGGGGTCGACCATGTCGAAGACGACGGCGCGCACGGCCCGAGCGTAGGCCCGGCACCGACAGGTGGCCCCACGTGCAAAGGGACGGTGACGACGGGCTTACCCGTCATCACCGTCCCTGAGTTGCTGTGAGGGCGACTGCCCTTATCGCCGGCCGCTGCCGCCCGTCGAGGAGCCGCCGACGCCGGACGGCGCGCCGCCCGGCGTCGCACCGCCGGAGGTGGGGGAGTGCCCGGTGCCGAACCCCGGCGCACCATGACCGGAGGGCGATCCGCCTGGCTGACCGCCCTGGCCGGGGTGCTGTCCGTACGGAGACGAGGCCGGCGCCGGGGCCGGGGCCGGGGCGGGTGGGCCACCATGGCCTCCATTGCCGGAACTGCCTGACGGCAAGGCCGCGCCCGGTGCGGGGCCTGCGGGCGGCAGAACGGTGACCGTCGAGGCGGTGAACACGCCGTTGGCGACGGTGCCGGTCGCCTTGACGAGGTCACCGGCGGCGACGAGCGCCAGCGAGGACGGGCCCGTAGGTGCGGTGTAGGTCGTCGACGCGTTCACGTCGATCGTCTGCGACTTCCCGCCGTGGTTCACCACGATTGAGTTCGCGGTCGTGGTGGTCACGGTCCCACTCACGACTGCCTTGCCCGGGGCCGTGAAGGGAGACGACCAGTGCGAGTCCGAGCCTCCAGGCAGCGTGCTGCTCGTCCGGATCGGCGCAGGGCCGCTCGAAGGGGAGTGTGACGCGCCGTGCGCAACGCCTGGGTCCGCCTTCCATCCGTGCGAGCCCGGGTCCGAGGGACGCGGCGCGACGACGAACACCTTGGTCGCAGTGAAGGATGTCGGGGTCGATGCCGGCGTGCCGAGCGCGGCGGCGTCAGAGCCGACACACACGTCGGCGAAGCTGGGCGACGAGCCGGGCCCCTCACTGAAGGTCGTGCTCGACGTCACGTCGGCCGTGACGGTGGCGCCCTTGAACGTCGTGAGCGTGATCGTGCCGGTGCCGCCCGGAGTCCCGCAGGAGCCGCTCGTCGAGCTGCCGTTGACGCTGGTGACCTTCCCGGCCACGACGGGAGGACGTGGCGACGTCGAGTGCGGTGTGAACTCGAACACCTTGGTGGCGGTGAACGCGGTTGGAGTCGACCCCGCCGTGCCCAGCACCGCGGCAGCGGTGCCGACGCACACGTTTGCGAAGCTCGCCGGTGTGGCCGGGGGAGTTCCGGCGAAGGACGTGCTCGAGGTCACGCTGACGTCAACCGTGGTCCCCTTGAAGGTATCGAGCGCGAAGGTCCCGGTCGCCCCGGCGGTCCCGCACGAGCCGGCGGTGGTCGAGCCGTTGACCGAGGTGACCTTGCCCGCGGCGGCGGGGGGCGGTGCCGGCGGTGCCGGCGCCGCGGTCGTCACGGCCGGGATCGGCAGGAGGGCCACCTTGGATGCCGTGATCGTGTGCGGATCGGTGGTCGGGTGCCCACTCACCGCGACGTCGGTGCCGACGCACACGTTGGCGAAGCTGACGCTGGCGCTCGAGGGGCCCGCGAAGGCCGTCGAGCTCGTGACGTCGATGGTACGCGTCGTGCCGTGGCGCGAGGTCAGCGAGAACGTCCCGGTCGCACTGGCAGTTCCACAACTGCCCGCACCGCTCGCTCCGTTGACCGCGGTCACGCTCCCGACGGAAGCTCGATGTCGCAGCGCGTGCCGCGTCTGGTGACGGTGCGCGCTCGCCGCCGCTGATCCGTTGGCCGCTCCGGCCACGAACACGACGCCGGCCAAAGCGAGCGCCAACGTCGCGCACAGCCGCAGAACAAGGGCAACGGGCGCCTGGGAACCGGATGACTCCCGGCGCTGTCGTCCGTCGATCGGTTCGCTCGTCGGCTGCTCGTGTGTCACGTAGTCGGTCATGTGAAAGACACTCCTCATTGCGATCGCTCACCGGCGTGACCCTGATTGGCCACGCGGAACTCTTCCCACGAGTACTTCGCCGTGCGGCGTGCGGCGTTACCGGCTTCTCGCGATGTGGTTCGTCAAAGGAGACGGCGTCGACACCTGCGCGTGGGGGTTGCTCGCAGAGGTCGACCCAGGAGAACCCGGGGTGTGCGCGCCCGTTCCCGGAGCGGAGTCGCCGTTTCCTTGCAATGGTGCCTGCGCACCGCTCAGCGCGGGAACGCCTCCTGTTGCACCTGGGGCCGCGGTCGGCACGGTGTCGGACGGCGCGCCGTTGGCACCGTTGGAGCGCGTGTCTGCGCCTCCTGGACCGAATCTCGACGCTCCCGAGCCGTCCGGCCCGCTGCTCGTACTCGTACCGTCACGACTCGGTGCGCGCGCGCCGAGATCGCCTGTGCCGCCGGCGGAGGGAGCGACTGACCCTCCGAAGCCCGTGCCGTACCGCCGGCCGCCCGATCCGGGAACCTTCCCGCCTGAGAGCGTCAGGCCGGGCACCGTCCCGAGCGCCCCTTGGTCGGTCGAAGGGGCCGTACCGGTCGGGCGACACGCGGCGGGCAACTGCGCCAGAGACGGCGCCCGCACCGTGGCCGTGGGGAGCGCCAGATGCCGGCATGCCTCGCTGATCGTGCGGTCGGCCTCGGGCGTGCCCTGCGCGTGCTGGGCGCCGGGCGATTGTGAGAGGAGCCGGGCCAGGGTCGTCACGTCCTGTGCGGTCTGTTGGGCGGAGGCGTCGTGCGTGAGGTCGAGTCGCACCGCGGTGGTTGCGTATTCGATCCGCGACAGTGCGGACCGCCCCTGCGGCGTCCCCGGCGAGCCGTACCACGCCAGGCCGATCGCCAGCGCCACGATCCCCGCCGCGACGGCGACCGTCACTTGGCCGATGCGGCGGCGGAGGGGGATCGGGTCGGGTAGAGCCAACGGCGAAGCCTGGTGCGGCTCGTCGCCGAACCGCTCGTCGAGCGCAGCCTCGTACGACGCCAACGCCGCCGTCGGTGGCGCGACATCCTCGAAGAGTGCGCCCTCGAGCAACTCGAGCATCTCCGCGTCATCGGGCACCGCGAGCTCAAGCGTCGACACGGTCCGCCTCCACCAGCCGGCGCAGATGTGCCAGCGCCCTCGATTGGAATGTCCGCACCGCGCCCGGGTCCTTGTCCAACACGGCCGCCACCTCGTTGGCCGACAGCCCGGCCACGACCCGCAGCTCGAGCACCTCCTGCTCGGCCGGCTCGAGGCGGCCGAACTGCGACCGGACGTGGGCATGTTCGTCGCTGAGATCTAGGTCGTGGTCGACGGGCATCCGGCTCTCGAGGCCACACCCGTCGACGAGGTGCGCCACCTGCTGCTGCCGCGCGACTCGGGCCGAACGGCGATGGTGGTCGGCGTTCACGTGCCGCGCGATCCCGAACAGCCACCCTTCCAACCCGACGGCACCCGGGGTGTAGCGGTCGATCGCCGCGATTGCCTTGGTCATGGTCTCGCTTACGGCATCCTCGGCACCGTCATGGCCGAGCCTCCGGATGAAATAGGACCGAAGTCTCGGGTAGAGGCGCCGGTAGAACTGATCCCACGCGACGCGATCGCCGCGCTGCAAGGCGGGGGCAAGGTCCGGATCTTGGTCGCCTGGAGTCATGTCCCCTCTCGATATATCGACCGACCGCAGGTGTCGTTACGGATATATCCAGATTCCGGTCCCCACACACCCGCCGCGTTGCCGCGGGGGTTGGCCCCGCTGGCTCTGGCGCCGGCAGTTCCGGCTCGCGCAGTTCGGTCAGCGAGGCGAGGAACTCGGGTTCGACTCTGTCGAACACGTCGAACACGTAGAGCACGGGGCGGGGCGTGGGCGCCTCATTACGATGTCGTGCACGAAGACTCGGACGAGTTGGTCACCCGCATGGTCTGCCTGCATCGACTTCTCCGCAACGAGCACCACAGCTCACCAGAAGGAGGTGCCTGAGATGCTCGACATCGATCTCCAATCTGACCTCAACATGGAGGACGACGAGGGGCTCAACTGGTCGCTTCTGCGTGACGCCGCAGATCCCGAGAAGGTGCGTCCTGGTGCGGTGTTGCGCGCCGGTCGACCGAGCGCCGGGTCCTGGGTGCGCATCGTCGCCGTCGACGACGATGGACAGGTCCACTTCGGCCAGATCAGCGGCGACGAGGCGCGACAGAGCCAGTCCCTTCCCGCAGCCGGCTGAACTGTGACGTCGACGCGTCAGTAAGGGGACTCTCGGAGTCCGACCCCCGCCGCACACCTCTGGCCTACAGTCCGAAGCCAATGCGCGTCCCCGACGTCACGCTCGATGAGATCCGCCACCAAGGCTTCTCGCTGTTCGAGGGCTTCCTCGCCCCCGACGAGCTCACGGCCGCGCAAGATGTGCTCTGGCGCCACTTCCCGCGTCCCGAGGACTACTTCGCCGACCCGGACCAACCGCAGCACGCCCGCTACGCCGGGAGCCAGTTCGCCGGCGTCGAGGAGTTCCCGTACCGCTCGTGGGACCTCAACCGCCTCGCCGTCCACCCCGATCTGGTCGATGCGGCCGAGCGCTACCTCGAGACCACCGACCTCCACCTCTACAAGATCGAGCTCTGGGCCAAGTACGCCGGCGCCGCCAACTACGACCAGCCGCTGCACCGCGACTACGGCAGCCACAGCCTCGTCGTGCCCCATCCCGAGCCGCGCTACCAGCAGCTCACGACGTTCATCTATCTCAGTGACGTCACCGAGGACGACGGCCCCACGGTGATCGTGCCCTACGACGCCGGCAAGGGGGTCCCCTATACACCGCTCTCTATCCCCTTCGGAGAGCTGGCCGCCTCGGAGGTGCGCTGCGTCGGACCGGCCGGGTCACTCCTCGTCTACCGCACCGACATCCTCCACCGCGGCTCGGACTTCACCGCCCCCGGCCGCGCGCGGTTTTCCATCCTCGTCGACTTCCAGGTGCGCGGGACGACCTGGGGCGGGAAGATGGCGTGGCCCAAGCAATCGCCCGACCGCTGGGCCAAGTTCATCCCGCAGTGCACGGTGCGCGAGCGCGACCTGTTCGGCTTTCCCCGTCCGGGCGACCCCTACTGGACGGACGAGACGTTGGCCGGCGTCGCCGAGCGCTATCCAGGCATCGACCTCTCGCCGTATCGACCCGACATCCTCGACCCGCGCTGACCATGTCCGCCCGGCCGAGGTTCGAGGTCCGCCGCGTCTACGACGAAGAGGCGACCGGCGGCTACCGGGTACTCGTCGACCGCCTGTGGCCGCGCGGGGTGAGCAAACAGAGGGCGGCGCTCGACGAGTGGGCCAAGGACGTGGCGCCGAGCGACGAGCTCCGGCGTTGGTACGGGCACCAGCCGGACAAGTTCGCCGACTTCGCCCGCCGCTATCGGGCCGAGCTGGCCGCGGTGCCGGGGAAGGAAGTGGTCATCCGCCTGCGGGCCACGGCCAAGCGGACGCCGGTGACCCTGGTCACCGCCACCCGTGACGTCGAGCGATCGGGCGCCGCCGTGCTGCTCGATGTGCTCGTCGGGCACCATCGCAGCTGACATGGCGAATCGGCTGTCCGAGTCGTAACCCCAGGCCACCGAATCCACCCACGGCTCCTCGACCAATCCCTGCTGGAGCGAACTCGCACGCGGCACCTCTGGCTCGGTGACCGGGCCGAAGAACCGGAAGAACTAAGCTGCCGCCCAATCATTTAGTGGGGCCGAGCGCCGCACCCGAA
>DASXEK010000095.1:0-3786 GCA_036490155.1 Acidimicrobiales bacterium
GTCACCGATCGAGTGCGGCGCGCCGGGGAGCTCGATGCCGCGCGTGCGCGGGTGCTCACTGTCCGCCAGCGCCGTCACCGGCGGCACGATCGTGCCCACCACCTCGGCCTCGCTCAAGATGTTGACCACCACGGCGTCCACTGGGCGCGTCGACGGCCCCGGCGCCACCATGAGGACGTAGGCTTCGAACGGCGGCTCCCCGGCGGCCGCGCGCCCGCGCTCGTGCCAGCCGTGGTCGACGAAGAGGCGCCAGAAGTTCGCTGTCTGCGAGACACCGCAGCCGTAGAGGCGGCGGACCTTGAGGTCGGCGAACTCCGATTCGGTGCGCAGAAGCTGGGCGACTCCGACGACGATCGGACAGCCCTGCGGATGGGCCATGGCCATGTCCCACTTGAGCGCGAACGAATCCGTGCCCGCCGGGCCGGGATGGGAGCGCAGCCGTGACGGACACTCGAACGCCGCGAGGTGCAACGACGCGTACCGCACGGGATCCCGCTTCTTCAACGCGTCGATGCCGCCGATGAAGCCGTAAGACGCGCCGAACGAGCTGTTGTGCACGCTCGCGCCGACCCAGACGTGACCCTGGCGCGTGAACCAGTCCGCAGCGAACCAGCTCGCCGGCATCTCGCCGATCATGTGCAACGGGTCGAAGAAAGCGGTCCCGCTGGCGCGCCCGGGGTCTGCCGGCCGTCGCACCACGAAGCGGGTCGCGTACGCGACGTCCCGTTCGATGCGAACCCCGTCGGGGTCGTAGGCATCGGACGCACCCTCGACGAACCATTCCTCTTCGACGTAGCCGCGCTCGGCCAGTGCCGCGGGCGTCTCGATCGCGACCGGCCCTTGTAGGCGCGGCGCGGGAACGGGCGCTGCGCCGATCACGCTCCCGCGTCGGTCGCCTGCAGTGCTGCCTTGCCTTCGAGCAGCGCCGCCACCTCGGCGTCGGAGTAGCCCAGCTCGCCGAGGATCGCCCCCGTGTGCTCGCCGCACGCACAGGGGCCGCGCTGGACGAGGCCGGCGGCCGGCGAGATCTCGACCAGCAGCCCGGGGTCCTCGAACCTTCCCACGCTGGCGGCGCGGGTTTCGCTGACGAGGCCCAGGCGCTTTGCGTCGGGGTCGTCGAACAGGTCGCGGCAGAAGCCCTCGTCGACGAGTTCGACCGGCACGCCCGCGTCGTCGAGCGCCCGGAACGCCTCGGCGGCCGTCGAGCCCCCGAAATACGAAGCGAGCCAGGCTGCGAGTGCATCGTCGCCGTCGTCCGCCGGGGCCCCGGGCAGCAGGTCGCGCAGCTTCGACCGTTGCTCGGACGTGACCGCGGCCACGAAGACCCACTCGTCGCCGGGGGCGCACCGGTAGAGCCGGTAGTAGGGCGAGAGCCCGTACTGGCCGGCGTCGACGTGTCCCCAATCGGCGGGCGACCCGTCGGCGCGGATGTAGGCGTACGACGTGTGCAGCAGGCCGGCGTTGACGATCGAGGTGCTCACCGCCTGCCCCTCACCCGTCCGTTCCCGGTGGTACAGCGCCATGGCGATGGCGATGGCGGCCAGGAGGGCATTCCCGGTGTCGCCCATGTTCGACCGGCTCCACAACGGCGGGTTCCCGGCGTCGCAGGCGCCGTCCTCCCACTCCGTCCCGGTCAAGGCGGCGGCCGTCTGGTCCGTGCCGGGCAGATCCGAGCGCGGCCCCTTCTCGTACCCGCGCGTGTTGCAGTACACGAGCTGTGGGTAGCGGGCGCGGAGGGTCTCGTAATCCAATCCCAGGCGCGCCGCGGCGCCCGGACGCCAGTTCAGCGTCACCACGTCGGCCGTCGCCACCAGCCGCTCGAGCGCCTCGCGGCCGGCGGGATTCTTGAGGTTCAGTGCGATGCTGCGCTTCCCGCGGTTCGTGCCGAGCCCCATGTGCGTCCCGTTCCAGTAGCCGTCGTAAAGGGCGTTGACCTTGATGACCTCGGCGCCCAGGTCGGCGAGGGCGCGTCCGGTGAATGGACCGGCTACCCCGAGCCCGAGGTCGAGCACGCGCACGCCTTCGAGCGCGTGCGACAGCTCGCGCCGTGCCGGGTCGGGCGCCTGGTCGGGCGCCGCGTCGGCCGCGGCCGCAAGCGCCCGCACCTCATCGGTGTGCTGACCCGGGCGCGGCGCGGGACCGGCGATGGCGCCCGGCGTCGCCGAGAACTCCAGCAGGACGCCGGCATGCCGGATGGGACCTTCCTCCGGGTCGTCCACCTCGGCGACGCAGCCATCGGCGAGGAACGACTTGTCGGCCAGCGCGTCGGCGGGTGACCGGACGGCAGCCACACCCATGCCCGCCTCCTCCCCGGCGCGGATCCAGTCCTCCGAAGGGAACTTCGCGAACGCCTCGGTGAGCAGGGGATGCAAGAAGATCCCGGTGAGCAGCCCGTCGGGCTCCATCGAGATGCGGTCGGGGTCGTCGCGGTAGGACAGGTCCAGCTCGGTCGACTCCAAGGAGTCCTTTTCGGCCGCCGCCAGGACGAACCGTGGGCGAACGGTCCAGTGGTGCACCCAGCGGCCGTCCGCGCACGGGTAGAGCCCCTCGATGGAACGCGAGTCGACCGGCCACATCCAATAGAGGGGCGCGTCCGGGTGCTCCACGCGCTGCCAGTTGAGGCAGGCGGCGGCGAGCGCGCCCTGCAGCAGCGAGGTCGTCACGCGCTGCCCCTGGCCGGTGACCGCGCGGGCGCGCAGGGCGGCCATGATCCCGAGCGTGGCGACGTACGTCGCACCGACGCTCGGCCACTGGGTCCGCGGGAAGACGGGCCCGTCGCGGTCCGCGCCCCGCACCAGGCCCTCGGGGGCGTCGAACTCGGGTTCGGGCCCCGGACGGCCGCAGATGAACTCCATCGCCGTACCGCGCCGTCCCTTCTGGTCGAACAGCAGGCCCGTCCTCGCCGCGACGAGCGCGTCGTAGCCGGGGCGGTCGCGGTGCGCCGGGTGCTCGCCGTACCCGGTGATGGAGCACGTGATGAGGCGCGGGTTGACGCCGGCGAGCGCCTCGGGGTCGATGCCGAGGCGTGCGGTCGTCCCGGGCGAGAAGCTGTCGATCACGACGTCGGATTGCGCCGCCAGCGCCAGGAACTCGCGCCGCCCCTCGTCCGCCTTCAGGTCGAGCACGGCGCTCCGCTTGCCGCGGTTCCACACCCGGTAGCCGGTCTGGCCCGCAAAGGGGTCACCCGCCGGCGGCTCGACCCGGATCACGTCGGCACCGTTGTCGGCCAGGAACATCGTGGTCATCGGCCCTGCGGTGCCCCACGTGAGGTCGAGAACCCGCAGGCCCTCCAGCGCTCCACCCATGCCACCACCCCTTTGCGTCGCTCGTGCCCTCCATAGTAGTCACTATGGCCAGCGATGCCCGAGGGCGGCCTACCCGAAGCGATCCGCCAGCTCGCGCTTGTCGATCTTCCCGGCGACGGTCCGGGGCAGCGCCGCCACCACCTCGAGCTGCTCGGGCCAGGCGATGGTCCGCAGCCCCCTCCCCTCCAAGAACTCGCCCAGCGAGGAAAGCGTGGGCGCCGGCGATCCGGGCACCACCTCCACCACCGCGCACACCCGCTCGCCGGTCCGCTCGTCGGGCAGCCCGATGACGGCGGCGTCCGCAACGGCAGGATGCCCGCGTACCAGTTCCTCGACCTCTGCGGTGCCGATGTTCTCGCCCTTCCGGATGACGACGTCCTTGAGCCGCCCCGTGATCCGCACGTAGCCCCCCGCGTCGACGACGCCCAGGTCGCCGGTGCGCAGGAAGTCCTCTTCGTCGAACGCCTCGGCGTCGAGCGAG
>DASXEK010000054.1:0-71408 GCA_036490155.1 Acidimicrobiales bacterium
CCTGGTAAGGCCCGTGGCTAGACGACCACGTTGATAGGCCGGAGGTGTAAGTGCAGCAATGCATTCAGCCGACCGGTACTAATCGGCCGAGGGCTTGGAGACATAACCGCTCGTGCTCGCTTTGGAACGCTCAGGGGCTGCCGTAATGGCAGCCAGGTGCGGCAGCTATTCGGTCAAACGACCGGATCAGATGCCCACCGAGCGCACGGTTTCCGGTGGCCATAGCGGCGGGGAAACACCCGTTCCCATTCCGAACACGGCAGTTAAGCCCGCCCGCGCCGATGGTACTTGGGGGGAGGCCCCCTGGGAGAGTAGGTCGCCGCCGGGATTTCTCAATGACGAAGTCCCCTCCGAGCTCAGGCTCGAGGGGACTTCGTCGCGTCTGGGCCAGCTCATTTTGCGAACCTCGAGGGCCCGCCTTTGGCGGAAAAACGCTGCGGGAAACTCATCGCGAAACCGAACAACGACAGGCGACGGACAGCGCAACACAGCGGGAGCCAGGAGAACAGGAAGACGCCGGTGCGCCGGGTTCAGCTATTGCGACCATCAGGACTGGCCGCCGACCGAACAAACCGCCACGTAGAATCATTCGATGTCCCCGGAGTCACCTCGGCCGAATCGTCGCGCCCCTGCGGCGCGTCCTGGCCGTCCGTCGCGCCCCAATCAGTCGGGCCGCCCGGCTCGTTCCGGCGGTGCAAGCGGTTCTGGCCGTCCAACCGGCGGCAGCGGACGCACGGGCGGGCGAAGTGGGCAGGCCTCCGGAGGGTCGCGGACGCCGACCTCGAGGGCGGGCGGAGCGAGGCCACGCCGTGACGGCGAGTCGGGAACTGGTCGCGCTCCTCGCGCCGCATCCTCGCGTTCCGGAGCGCCGGGAGCACGGAGCCGATCCCAGTCGCCGGGGAGCAGAACCGGTCGGCCACCGCGCCGAGACGACGGCGCGGGCGATGGTCGGTCCAGGACCTCTGACCGGCCCCGTGCCGGCTCCACCGGCAGAAGCTCGAACCCGGCACGTAGCGGCGCCACCGGGACGGCGCGCCGCAGCGGCAGCCCACCGGTCGGCCGAGGTGGGTCACGGCCAGCCGGCGCTCAGGCGTCCGGCAGGGCGCGCTACGACCGCGACGAGCGCTCGGATCGCCCCCCTCGCCGCACTCCCGCTCGTGGCGGCGCACCCAGCGCCCGACCCCCGCGCCGCGAGGAGTTCGAGGACGCCCAGCCACTCCCGAGCAAGGCCAGGCAGTGGGGCAACGTGGCACGCCGAGGCGCACGCGAGGTCACGCGGACCGGTGGCGAGACTGACGACGCCCGCCGGGAGCAAACGGAGCCCAAGAGGAGTGCACCGCCCAAACGCGGGCAGGTCGCCTGGACCCGTGATGACGGACGCGACGAATGGGCCGAGACGCCTCCCAAGAAGCGCAGCGCCCGGAGCCCGGCTCCCGCCGCAGCGCGAGCCGGGCGCACCCCGACGAAGACGAAAGCGAAGCCGACCCGCACCAGTGCCAAGCCGGCCGCGGCGACCACCCCGTCATCGACCGCACGCGCCCTGGCCGCCTTGGCCGGCGGCCGCGCCACGTTGCCGCCCGACGTCGCGACCGAGATCCGCAACGCCGCGGACATGGCGACCCAGGCCCACCGTGAGCGACTGGTCGAGCGGGCCGAGGCGGCGTTCAGCGGGTACGAGCGGGGCCGGTTCCAAGATGCCCTCCGGGCGATCAAGCCCGTGGTCGAGGAGGTGCCGACCGTCGCGGCGGTCCAGGAAGTGGCCGGGCTCGCGGCGTACCACAGTGGTCGCTGGCGCGAGGCGACCAGGCATCTGACGGTTTTCGGCAAGCTGAGCGACTCGACGACTCACCTACCCGAGCTGATGGACTGCCAGCGCGCGCTGCAAAAGCCGAAGAAGGTCGCCGAGCTGTGGACCGAACTCCGGCAGAGCTCGCCGGATCCCGACGTGCTCGCCGAAGGCCGCATCGTGGCGGCCGCGTCCCTGGCCGAGACGGGCGATCTCAACGGCGCGATCTCGATGTTGGCCACGGCCGGCGCATCCAAGATGCTGCGCAACCCCGCCGACCGGCACCTACGCCAGTGGTACGTGCTCGCCGACCTGTACGAGCGCGCGGGCGACATCCCGCGGGCCCGCGAGTACTTCGAGCGGGTGCGCCGGGCTGATCCCGAGGCGTACGACGTGACCGAACGGCTGCGCAGCCTCGGCCCCCAGCGCCGCGCCGGATCGAAGCGCCCAGCCAAGAGGGTCGCCCCCTAACTCGAAATCCCCGACACGCCGCCCGTCCCTGGCCTTCCGACGGCCGGCGTACCCGGCGCGCCCGGCCGACCCGCTCCTACGTATTCGAAGTGGTGGCCGGCGGCGCAGCAGTCGTGGTCGTGGCCGGAGGCGCGGTCGTCGTGGTGGTCGTGGTCGCCGGTGCCGTGGTGGTCGTGGTCGCCGGGGGAGCGGTCCCGTAGTTGGGGCCCTCCACCGTGACCAGGGTGCCGATCGGGGTGAGGGGCCAGACGAGGGCGGCGTCGGCGTAGCTCATCTCGACGCAGCCGTTGCTCTGCGGCGAGCCGTAGGAAGCGCGGATGAACCCGTGCAGCGCGTCGCCGCCGTTGAAGTAGCTGGCGTAGGGGACATTGGGATCGTTGTACGTCGAGCCGTCGGGGTTGGTCCCCTTCATGTCCGAGAAGCGCACGTGCTCGAAGACGGCATACGAGCCGTCCGTCGTGTCGGCGCCGGGAGCACCGGTGTTGACCGGGATGCCGACGTACTCGCCGGCTCCGTTCTCATACAGCGTCAAGTTCTCCGGCTCCACCTTGTTCACGACGACGTACACGTAGGGCGTCGAGTCCGCCTTGACGTTGATGGTGTCGTTGATCAAGGCGGTCCAGACCGAAGGGCCCGCGATGCCGTCCACGCCGATCCCGTTCTGGGTCTCGAAGGCCTCGATGGCGGCCTTGGTGATCTCGTTGTCTGTGCCCTGGGTCCACTGTGACGTCAGCACGGAGGGCATGTCGGGCCAGCGCCAGGAAAAATTGCCGGGCTGGTCGGTGGCCAGGTTGGCCCTGTCCGGCGCGGGGGCCGTCGAGGTAAAGGCGAGGGGGAGGAAATCGAGCTGGGCGAGCAGCTGCTGCAGGCGCAGGGTGTCCCCGGCCGCGACGTTGAACGACACGGTGGTCGACGACGGCAGCGCCGCACCGTTCGTCCCGTGGACACCGGAGGAGCCGCCGGGGACGGTGACCACCTCGTGCGAGGAGGGGATGAGCGGCGAGTCGAGCTCGTAGGTGAGGGTGTCGGTGGCGGTGCGCACCCACTTGCCGGCGACGTTCGGCGTCAGCTTCGGCGTGACCCGACCCAGGGTGACCGGCTTGGAGAAGGTCACGGCAATCGCCGTGTTCGATGCGACGTTCTGAGCCCCGGCCGCGGGCGTCGAGGACTTGACGAAGAATCCCCGCAGCGCCGCGCTGGCGCTCCCGGTCGAGCTCGATCCCGAGCGACCAGACGAAGCCGAGGCCGAGGTATGGGGGTGCGACGGCGGCGACGATCCGCTGCTGAAGATGACGACCGCTGCGATGATGAGCGCCACGGCGCCGGCGACGAGCAGCAATGGGCGCAGTGGCAGCGACCGTCCCCCCCGGGACTCGTGCACACCACTCATAGCCGTCCTCCGCTTGACGCTGACCAGGTTGGCCCCGACCCCAACCCTTCTCAGCGTAGGGCGCGAATCGCGGAAGGATGCGTCGGGGGTGGCGGTTTCTCACCGCTTTGTCCTCCCGCGTTGTCATCGCGTCCGTTGCGTCTCCGTCAGCCCAGTTTCTCGGGTTCGTCTGTCTCGTCCGTACCGACCGGTCGACCAACGACCCGGGCCGCGCCACCAAGCCGCCGTGACCTCCGACGACCATCGCAACCACCCGGTGTGCTCCGGATGAACGGCGTGAGCGCACGGCGACAGGTCGCGACCGAACGCGACGGAACCGGACCGAACCTGCAGCACCGTCCCCGCCCACCAGAGCCGCCCACCAGAGCCGCCACCAACAGAGCCGCCAGCCCCCTCCGGTAGGCTGGCTCGCCATGACCACCGACCTCCACACCCTGCTGGGCGACGACGCGGACGCGCTCCTCAGCTACACGGCGAAGGCGTTCTCGGCCGAGCACCTCACGCTCCCAGGGCCCGACTACCTCGATACGGTCTTCACCAACAGCGACCGCTCGCCCAACGTCCTGCGCAACCTCGGGAGTGTGTTCAACCACGGTCGCCTCGCCGGCACTGGATACATCTCCATCCTCCCCGTCGACCAAGGCATCGAGCACTCCGCCGCCGCCAGCTTCTCGAAGAACCCGGCCTACTTCGACCCGCTGAACATCGTGGAGCTGGCGCTCGCCGGGGAGTGCAACGCCGTCGCCACGACGCTCGGCACGCTCGGCCTGGCCTCACGCAAGTACGTGCACCGGATCCCCTTCATCGTGAAGCTGAACCACAACGCCTTCTTGCACAAGCCGGACACCTACGACCAGATCATGTTCGGCTCCGTGCAGCAGGCCTTCGACCTCGGCGCGGTCGGGGTCGGCGCGACGATCTACTTCGGCTCCGACGACATGGACCGCGAGCTCCAGCAGATCTCCGAGGCCTTCGCCGAGGCGCACCAGCTCGGCCTGTTCACCGTGCTGTGGTGCTACCTGCGCAACCCGGCCTTCACGAAGGACGGCGTCAATTATGAGGTCTCGGCCGACCTCACGGGCCAGGCCAACCACATGGGCGTCACGATCGAGGCCGACATCATCAAGCAGAAGCAGCCGACCAACAACGGCGGCTACCCGGCCGTCGGCTTCGGCAAGTCCGACCCCCTGGTCTACGACGAGCTCACCACCGACAACCCGATCGACCTCACCCGCTGGCAGGTCGTCAATTGCTACGCCGGCCGCATCGGCCTCATCAACTCCGGCGGCGAGTCCAAGGGCGACAGCGACCTGGCCCAGGCGGTCCGCACCGCGGTCATCAACAAGCGGGCCGGCGGCATGGGGCTCATCGTCGGCCGCAAGGCCTTCCAGCGCCCGACGAACGAGGGCGCCGCCCTCATCCACACCATCCAGGACGTCTACCTCGACCCCGAGGTGACGATCGCCTAGCCCCTGACGGGGACGGCCTCGCCGGTTCCGCCGGGACAGGGTCCGGAGGCTGGGCTCGGCGGCCACCGCACCATCTACGACCTGGGTGGCAAGGGGGGTCCCGTAGGGCGGGATTAGGATTGTGTGAAACGTGCAAATGGACGGAGAGTGCCGCGCGCCGTGCTGGCGAGGTGCAATGTGGCCTGCCGCAGTGAGCCAGGGCTCTCCGCGTCCTAGAGAACTGAGACGAGGCAGCCCGTGGCATCGGGAACGCAACCTGTAACAGAGCAGTTGGACCAGGTCATCGTGCGCTTTGCGGGCGACTCCGGCGACGGCATGCAGCTGACCGGCGACCGCTTCACCACGAGCAGCGCGCTGCTCGGCAACGACCTGTCCACCTTCCCCGACTTCCCGGCCGAGATCCGGGCGCCGGCCGGCACCGTGAACGGCGTCTCGGCCTTCCAGGTGCACATCTCGGACCACGACATCTTGACCCCGGGCGACTCGCCGAACGTGCTCGTGGCCATGAACCCGGCCGCCCTGAAGGCGAACGTCGGCCTCATGGCCAAGGGCACCGTGCTCATCGTCAACAGCGACTCCTTCGAGGAGCGCGACCTGGCCAAGGCCGGCTACGCCGCCAACCCGCTGACCGACGGCTCCCTCGCCGCCTACACGGTCTACGAGGTGCCCATGACCTCCATCACCCAGGAGGTGTGCAAGGAGGCGGGCGTCAAGCCGCGTGACGCGGAGCGCTCCAAGAACTTCTTCGCGCTCGGGCTGATCAGTTGGCTCTACACGCGCCCGGTCGACCCGACGATCGAGTGGATCTCGGAGCGTTTCGGTTCGAAGCCGCAGGTCGTCGACGCCAACACCCGGGCCTTCCGCGCCGGCTACGACTTCGGCGAGACGGCCGAGCTCTTCGAGTCGAACTACGAGGTCAAGCCGGCCACGTTCGAAAAGGGCGAGTACGTCCAGGTCACGGGGAACCAGGCGTTGGCCTGGGGCCTCATCGTGGGCACCCGCCTGGCCGGCGTGCCCCTCTTCTTGGGCAGCTACCCGATCACGCCGGCCTCGGACATCTTGCACGAGCTCAGCCGGCGCAAGGAGTTCGGCGTCCGCACCTTCCAGGCCGAAGACGAGATCGCCGGCATCGGCGCCGCCCTCGGTGCGTCATTCGGTGGCGCGCTCGGCGTGACCACGACGAGCGGGCCCGGGCTCGACCTCAAGTCCGAGACCCTGGGCCTCGCCATCAACCTCGAGCTGCCGCTCATCGTCGTCGACGTCCAGCGCGGCGGCCCCTCGACCGGCCTGCCGACCAAGACCGAGCAGGCCGACCTCCTGCACGCGCTCTACGGGCGCCACGGCGAGGCGCCGCTGCCGATCCTGGCGCCGCAGAACCCGAGCGACTGCTTCGCCATTGCCATCGAGGCGACCCGCATCGCCATCAAGTACCGCACGCCGGTCATCGTCCTCTCCGACGGCTATCTCGCCAACGGGGCCGAGCCATGGCGCCTGCCCGACCTCGACGCGCTCGAGCCGATCGACCCCTCCTTCGCGTCCGAGCCGAATCACGTCGACGACGAGGGCAAGCCGTCGTTCTGGCCATATATCCGCGATCCCGAGACGCTGGCCCGGCCGTGGGCGCCGCCTGGGCTGCCCGGCCTGGAGCACCGCATCGGCGGGCTCGAGAAGGAGGACGGCAGCGGCAACGTGTCCTACGAGGGGGTCAACCACGAGCGCATGGTCCACTTGCGGCGCGACAAGATCGCCGGCATCGCCGCCGACATCCCGCCGGTCGAGGTGAACGACGAGACCGGGGACGCGCAGCTGCTCCTCGTCAGCTGGGGCTCGACCTACGCCGCCGTGCTGGCGGGCGTGAAGCGAGTGCGGGCCCGCGGCATGAAGGCCGCGCACGTCCACCTGCGCCACCTGCACCCGCTGCCGGCCAACCTCGGCGAGGTGCTGGGCCGCTACACCCAGATCCTGGTGCCCGAGATCAACCTGGGCCAGCTGAGCCGGGTGCTGCGGGCGGAGTACCTGGTCGACGCGCAGACCATGTCCAAGATGCAGGGCGTGCCGTTCCGCGTCGGAGAGATCGAAGCCGCCATCACGGCACTGCTCGGAGGGAAGTCATGAGCGAGTCCAACGGATCGGCCAACGGGTCGAACGGTTCGGGCGAGTCGGGGAACGGTGCCGGCGCCGTGGCGACCGCAGTCCCGGTGACCGCCCGCAAGGACTGGAGCAGCGACCAAGAGGTGCGCTGGTGCCCGGGGTGCGGCGACTACTCGATTCTTGCCGCCGTCCAGATGCTCATGCCCGACCTCGGGGTGCGCCGGGAGAACACGGTGTTCCTCTCGGGAATCGGGTGCGCGGCGCGCTTCCCCTATTACATGAACACCTACGGCATGCACTCGATTCACGGGCGCGCCCCCGCCATCGCGACGGGCCTGGCCACGACGCGTCCCGACCTCGACGTGTGGGTGATCTCGGGGGACGGCGACGCGCTGTCGATCGGCGGCAACCACCTGATCCACGCTCTGCGCCGCAATGTGCGCCTGAACATCATCATGTTCAACAACCAGATCTACGGGCTGACCAAGGGGCAGTACTCGCCGACCTCCGAGGTCGCCAAGGTCACCAAGTCGACACCGTTCGGGTCGGTGGACACGCCCTTCAACCCGGTCTCGCTCGCCCTCGGGGCGGAGGCGACGTTCGTGGCCCGCACCCACGACATGGACCGGGCCCACATGCAGGAGACGTTCCGCCGGGCGCACGAGCACCAGGGCGCGGCGTTCGTCGAGGTGCTGCAGAACTGCAACGTGTTCAACGACGGCGCCTTCGAGAAGATCACCGCCAAGGACGCCCGGTCGAGCATGCTGATCCCGCTGCGGCACGGTGAGCCGATCGTCTTCGGGCCCGAGGGGGAGGAGCGCGGCGTCGTCCAGCGCCCCGACGGCAAGCTCGAGGTCGTGTCGGTGGCCGACGCCGGTCTCGACGCCGTGTTGGTGCACGACGAGGCGCGTCCGGACCCCGGGTTCGCCTTCCGGCTGTCGCGGTTGGCCCTCGGGCCCTACGAGCCGACGCCGATCGGCGTATTCCGCGCCGTCGAGCGTCCCGAGTACGGCACCCAGATGGCCGAGCAGATCACCGACGCGCAGGCCAAGCGCGGGCTGGGTGACCTGGGCGAGCTGCTCCGGTCCGGATCGAGCTGGACGGTCGAGTAAGCCGGAGAAGCGGGACGCTCGAGCTGTATCGTGCACCGTGGTTGACGAGAGCCCGGGCTCCGGTGGGGAAGAGGCGGAATCGGCGGAATCGGCGAAAGACGAGTCGGACGACGGGTCGGACGACGAGTTCGCGTCGCTGCGCCTCGATGATGCGTTCGTCAAGGCGGCCACACGCTCGGAGCCACCGGCTCACCATCGCGCCCCGACGCGTCCGGTTTCCCCGCGCCCGGCTCGACCGTCCCGGTCGGGACGCCCCGCAGCTTGGATCCAGCGTCACCGGTGGGTCGTCTATGCGGTCGTCATCATCGCAGCCGTCGCCGTCGTCGCGGCGGTTCGCCACGTCGGGCCCTTTGCGGGCGGAGGCGGGGCCGCCCGCACCTCCGGGGTCGTGCCCCCGGCTCACCACGCACGTTCCTCCGTTTCGACGTCGTCCGGGTCATCGTCGTCCGGGTCATCGGGTGCATCGGCATCGTCGACGTCGACGTCGACGACGGTCGAGCTGGAATCCGCCAACTACAACCCCGGGGACTGCGTGACGTGGAATCAGACGCCTTCGGGGGGACTCGCAGCGACGTCGGTTGTCCCTTGCACCCGGCCGCACCTCATAGAAATCGTCTCGAAGACACACGTTCCGGCCAGCGTGACGCGCTTCCCCGATACCCAGGGGTGGATCAACCTGGCACAGATCCTGTGTGCGCAGTCGGTCCGGTCGTACCTCAGCTACGCGCTCGATCCGGCGGGGCGCTTCCAGATCAACTCCATCAACCCGACGCTCGCGGGCTGGCTGCAACGCGACCGGACGATGTGGTGTGGGATCGGTCTCGGTACCCCGATTGGTGCCCCGACCGTGCCGTTCACCGGAGCCGTGCGCGGACAGAGTCAGGAGCTCCTCTATCCGGTTGGCACGTGCCTGAACTTCGGCGGCGCAGACGCGAGTTCGGATTCGGTCGCCTGCACACAGGCTCACGCGGCTGAGGTGGTCGGCAATGCGAACCTGGCCTCCGTTACGCAGCTCCCGCAGGGTTCCACCGCATTCGCCGCTGCGGTGCAGCCGCAGTGTGCGGCGCTGGCAGCGCAGTACGCAGGTGGGTCGCTTCCCGCCGGCACCTCATGGGCCTACCTCTCCCTTGCGCAAACCAGTTGGGACGCCGGCGACCGTCTGGTGCAGTGCCTCATCGAAACCTTTGGCAGCGCCGGGACACCGAGCGAGACCACCGGCTCGCTGGAGCGCTAGAAGGCTGCGGCCGCGGCCGCGTGGGACGGCCGGGATTTCTGCTTACTCCCACGCTCCCTCGTCACGAGCCATGGCTGCGCCAAGCTGATCCACGAGGGCGACGGCGACGACACACTGATCCTGGGTGATCGGCGCCGCCGGCGTCGGAGTCAGGATGAACGTGCCGAGCACGCGGCCCCCGCCGCGCACCGGGAGTTCGACGCGCCTCGTCGGCAGGCCGGCACTGGCCGACGGCCACCGGAGGGGGTTCAGACGGACGGTGCCGTCCTGGGCGATCCACGCACCTCGGCCCGACGGCTGGTCGCGCACGAAACGGCAATCTTGTAGGCAGAGGAGCTCTCGGAGCTCGTTCGCCACTGCGATGAGGACGAAGTCGGGCTCCTCACCTCCGGCGATCCGCTCGCTGAGATCGTGCAGCCGTGACAACTCGTGGCGTCCCTGGACAGCTTCTTGGTGGTGCCGTCGTCCGCGCGCGGCGAGGTCGCCCACGAGCAGACCCACCGCGACGAAGAGCAGCTCGGTCGTCAGATCGGCCTGGCTGTGGATCCGGAAGGATCCGTACGGCCGGGTGAGGAGAAAGTCGAAGGAGGCGGCGGCCACCAACGCCGCCACCGCGGCGGGACCACGTTGACCTCGCGAGGCAACGGCGACGGTCACGACCACCAGGACCAACGCGTCGTCCGCGGCACCCAGGTGGCCCCGGCTCGGCACCAGTGCGAACGCGACGGCGATCGGCAGCACGAAGGCGGCGAGCCACAACCAGGTGTCCGTGAGGCGTGTCGCGTCGAACATTCCTCCGGAGCCGGGTCGGTGCGGTGCCATCTCTAGGCGCCCGCCCCCGGTTCCGCGGCCGACAGCAGCTCGTAGGCGGGGTTGATGATGGACAGCTTGCCCTTGTGCTTGGCGACCATGCCCTCGGCCCGCAGCACCGTCCCGCTCTGGAGGCCGGCAATGGAGCGGCGCCCGAGGAAGACGAGGGTGATCGCCTCACCGCTGCCGTCGACCAGCACGCACTCGAGGGTCGGGACCGAGGCCAACGGCTGGACCCGGATGGACTTCACGCGGCCGGCGATCTGCACCCGCGCCCGCCACTGCAGCCGCGCGATCGGCTCCATTCCGGGCAGGACCCCGGGAAAGGACTGGTCGTCGCCGGGCGGTGGGACGGCCGCGGCCCTGCCGGCATCGTCCTGCGTGAGCAGCGCCTCGAGCGACGGCGAATTTTCGCTCAGGCCCGGGGCCACGTGGAACGGGATGATCGTGGCGTTCACGTGCGGAAGCTGGCCGACGATGTCGACGATGCGGTCCGCCGTCTGGTCGTGCAGGACGCGGCGCCAGCGTTTGCCGTAGGAGCGCCGCGGCAGGAGGAGGCTGACCTCGGTCTCGCCGTCTGCCAGCTCGGCGGCCAGCTCGAGGGCCGCTCGGCCCAGACGCCGGTCGGGGCAGTCCATGACATCGAGGGGGAGGCGGGAGAGCCCGAGCTCCTGCCAACGGGTGATCAGCAGCTGCGCCCGCTTGTTGTCGATGTTGAAGTGCACGGCGTGCAGGTCGTCGGGCGTCAGGGTCCGCGCGTACTGGATGGCCCGGGCGGTGGCCAGGTCGATCTTGTCGACGAGGATCACGACGACGTGCCGCCGCAGCACCTTGGCCTCGCACGCCGCCACGGCTGCGCCCTCCTCCAAGACGGCGTCCTCCTCGCGGTACTCACGATTCGTCCGCACGAGGGCAAAGATGATGATCGGCATCACGATGACGACGACCCAGGCGCCCTGGGTGAACTCGGCGATGGCGAAGACGACCACGACCACGACGCAGACGACGGCGGCGACCGCGTTCACGGCGACGCCCTTGCGCCAGTGGAGGTCCCGGACGCGCCAGTGGTGGGTCACCATGCCGGCGCCCGCCATCGTGAAGCCGGTGAAGACGCCGATGGCGTACATCGGAATGAGGACCGCCACCTTGGCCCCCGTCGCCAACAGCAGCAGGATCGACGCCCCCGCCAGGAGCAGGATTCCGTTGGAGAACACCAGGCGATGCCCCCGCACGGTGAGCTTGCGGGGCAAGAAGGAGTCCTCGGCCACGAAGCTCACGAGGAAGGGAAAGCCGGTGAAGCTGGTGTTGGCCGCGAGGATCAGGATCAAGGCGGTCGCCACCTGCAGCAGATAGAAGAGAACGCGACCCCCGGCGCTCGATCCGTAGACGAGCCGGCCGATCTCGGAGACCACCGTCGGGGTTCCTGAGCTGAAGGGGACGCTGTGGGTCAGGGCGGCCAGGACGGAGACGCCGAGGAACATCGCCCCGAGGATCGTGCTCATCAGCACGAGGGTCGTGCGCGCGTTCTGGGCTTGGGGCTCCCGGAAGACGCTCACCCCGTTGGAGATCGCTTCGGTCCCGGTCATGGCGGAGCTGCCGTTGGCGAACGCCCGCAACAAAAAGAAGGCCGAGACGCCGAGAATGAGGCCGCCGTTGGCGTGGCCGAGCGGGACCATGTCGTGGGTCGGGGCGGCCTTGGGGAGCGAGCCCACGATCTCGCGCCCGAGACCGAAAAGGATGAGCACGGCCATGTTGGCGATGAAGAAGAAGGTCGGGATCGCAAACACCTGCCCGGCCTCCCGGATCCCCCGCAGGTTGCCAAAGGCGAGGATGACGACGAACGCGATGGAGAGGGGGACCGCGTAGCCCCCCAACGCGGGCGCGGCGGAGATGATCGCGTCGGATCCCGCCGCCACCGAGACTGCGACCGTGATGGTGTAGCTGATGAGCAACGCAGCGCCGGCGATCTGCGCGACGTTGGGCCCGAAGTTGTCGCGGCTCACGACGTAGGAGCCACCGGCCTTCGGGTAGGACCGCACGACGTCGCGGTAACAGATGGTCACCACGGCCAGGACCCCGAGGATGGTGGCCGTCATCGGGGTGATGATCGAGAAGGCCGCGAGGCCGGCGATGGGGACCAGGATCCGCAGCATCTCCTCGCTGGCGTAGGCCGACGAGGACATGACGTCTGACGAGAGGACGGCCAGCGCCGTCGGCTTGCCCAGCCGTTGGCCGTGCAGCTGGTCGCTCACGAGTGGCGGCCCGAGGAGCACCCGCTTCACGCGGTAGCGCAGGCTCTCGGGGAGGTTGGCCGCCAGCGTCGTGTCGGTTCGCGTCGGCGAGCGCGTCAGGTCATGAACCGGCCGGGAGATCCGTTGCTCCGATGTGGTCTCTAAGCCAGGCACGGCACCGCTCTCTCCCGTGAGCCGAGTTGGGCCGAGGACCCGGGGTCAGGGAACGACGTCGGCTTCGACCTCGTCGCGGACCCGCTCGAGGGTGGTCTGCATGCCGCTGAGGTTGGTCTTGCCGCGCGACCACCCCAGCACGGACCAGTACAGCCGGAGGCCCATCGTGGGGGAGAGGGTGAAGGACTCGGTGACGTCAGACCCGTCGCCGGCGGCGACAATGTCGTAGCGCCACACGTTGAGCGGCTTGTCGGAGTTGTTGCCGACGCCGAACTCGAAGGTCTTGCCGGGCTCGGAGGCCGACACGGTGCAGGTCGTCCAATAGATCGGGCCCTTGGCGTTGCGCTTCACGTGGCCGCGGAACTGGGCGCCCACGGCCGGGCCGGTCGCCGGCTCGACCCAGACCGCCTCGAAGGTCTCGGGGCTGTAGCGCCCGATCTTCGTGACGTCGCTGAGCAAATCCCAGACCCGCTCGGGCGGGGCGTTCATGTGGACCGTCACGGAGTCGTGCACGGCCCGCAACCCTACTGGGCGCCGAGGTGGGAGGCCTAGGAGATATCGAGGGAGCGGAAGACCATGCCCGTGCGCGGCTTGGGGCTGAAATAGGTGGTCTTGGGCGGCATCCGGCGGCGGTCGTTTGCCCAATTCTCTATCTGCTTGACCATCACGGGCCGCAACAGGAACGCCGCATGCCCGTCGCCCTGCTGCACGGCCTCGAGCGCCTCGGCGACGCTGTGGCGGTGCATGACCTCGTGCGGCGGCAGCTCGGCGAGCACCGTAGCGATGAGATTGGAGTCGAGGTCGTTCCCCTCCTGTTCGAGCACGTCGGCGTGCGGGAGGAGCAGGTAGGCCTGCCCGCCGGTGATGAAGGCGAGCGAGCTCGACTCGGCCAGCGCGGAGAGGGTGCGGTCGTCCGCCGCGCCGGCGCGCACGACGTCGAACCATTGCCCGAGCGCGTCGACGAGGTCGAAGCCCTCGGGCAGCCCGCTCACCGTGCGGTGGATGGCGCCGACCGTCAGCTGGTCCTCGGAGAGCTCCACGACGAGCGCGAGCACGAGGTCGTGGGGTCCCGGCTCGTTGCCGTTCGCCCGGCGGGCCTCGGCCTGGTAGGTCTGCGCCGTCGAGTAGCGGTGGTGCCCGTCCGCCAGGACGACGGGGGCGCGGGCGACGGCGGCGCTGACCGCTTCGATGGTGTCCGGGTCGCTCAGCACCCAGAGTTGGTGCCGAACGCCGTCGTCGTCGTAGACGTCGACCACGGGTTCGTCGTCGGTCGGGTCGAACGTCGCCGTCACACCGTCCGCCATCGACAGCCCCCAAATGGGGGAGAGGTTGGCCCGGGTGGCGCGCAGCAGGTCAAGGCGGTCGCTCTTCGGCTTGGGCAGCGTCTGCTCGTGGGGGAGGATGTCGCTCTCCTCGCCCGGGTCGGCCAGGCCGAGCAGCCCGATGACCCCGGTCGTGGCGCGACCGGACGTGTCGGTCATGCGGTACGGGTACAGGCTCGGTTCGGGGTCGGCCGCCAGGATGCCCTCGTTGAGCCAGCGATAGAAGAGGTCGGTCGCCACCGCGTAGCGGTCGCGCCCGCCCCGCAGGTCCGCCTCGGGCAACTCGACGAGGACCGCATTGGCCTGGTGCCGCGAGGCCAGGTGGACGCGCTCGGCGGACGAGATGACGTCGTAGGGCGGGGCGATGACCTGGGCCAGGGGTGCCAGCTCGGGTTGATACCTCAGACCGCGGAACGCTTCGAATCGAGGCATCGCGCCACTCTGGCACACGAGGGCCCGGGTCGGCGCAGGGGCTTCCGTAGACTCGCGGCGTGGCCGACCTGGAGGACGTGGACGACCTGGAGCGTGTGCCGGGCGGCGAAGACGGGCACCCCGAGGGCCACGACGGCGCGCCGGGCGGGGCGGCGGCCGAGGGCGAAGACGAGGGCCTGGACCGCGTCCTCACCGTCCCCAATGCGATCACCCTGGTGCGGCTGCTGTGCATCCCGGTGTTCTTGTGGCTGCTCTTCGGGCGCCACGAGCAGACGGCGGCGGCCATCCTGCTGGCGGTCCTCGGAGCGACCGATTGGGTGGACGGCTTCGTGGCCCGGCGCTACGGGCAGGTGTCGACGCTCGGCAAGGTGCTCGACCCGACCGCCGACCGGCTGCTCGTCGGGACGGCGGTGATCTCAGTCCTGGTCTACGGCGCCGTGCCGCTGTGGTTCGGCATCGCCACGATCGCCCGCGAGGTCCTGGTCTCGGTGATGGTGCTCCTGCTGGCCTCGCTGGGCGCGAGCCGCATCGATGTGTTGTGGGTGGGCAAGGCGGGCACATTCGGGTTGATGTTCGCCTACCCGACCTTCCTCCTCGCCTACGGCGGAGCGGGGTGGCAGGGACCGATCACGGTGATCGCCTACGTCACCGGCATCACCGGCCTCGGCCTGGCGTGGATTGCGGCGGGGAGCTACGTCGGCCCCGCCAGGAAGGCCTTGCGAGAAGGCCGGGCGGCGAGGCGGAGCCCGGCATGAAGGCCGTCATCATGGCCGGCGGCGAGGGCACCCGCCTGCGCCCGCAGACGTCGAACCTGCCCAAGCCGATGCTGCCGCTCGTCGGGCGCCCGATGATGGAGCACATCGTGTCGCTGTTGCGGCGCCACGGGATCACCGACATCGTCGTCACGGTTGCCTTCTTGCCCAACGCGATCCGCAGCTACTTCGGCAACGGCAGCGAGCTCGGCGTGCGCATGGTGTACGCCACCGAGGAGACGCCGCTCGGCACGGCCGGCTCGGTGCGCAACGCAATGGAGCAGCTGACGGAGCGCTTCTTGGTGATCTCGGGTGACGTGCTGACCGACATCGACCTGACCGAGATCGTCTCGTTCCACGAGAAGAACGACGCCCTGGCCACGATCGCGCTGAGCGCGGTGGAGAACCCGCTCGAGTTCGGCATCGTCATCACGCGCGAGGACGGCACGATTGAGCGGTTCTTGGAGAAGCCCGGTTGGGGGCAGGTCTTCAGCGACACCATCAACACCGGGATCTACGTGCTCGAGCCCGAGATCTTCGAGCGGATCCCCGAGGGCCGCTCGGTCGACTTCTCGGGCGAGGTGTTCCCCGCCGTGCTCGAGGAGGGCCAGCCGCTCTACGGCTACGTGGCCGAGGGGTACTGGGAGGACGTCGGCACCACGGCGGCCTACCTGAAGGCGCACGAGGACATCCTCGACGGCAAGGTGGAGGTCGACGTCTCCGGTTTCGAGCTGCGGCCGGGCGTGTGGGTGGGCAAGGGCTCGTCGATCGACGCCGTGGCCCAGATCGAGTCGCCGGTGTACATCGCGGAGAACTGCACGGTGGACGCCGGAGCCGTGCTCGGCGCCTACACCACGCTCGGTGCCAACACGCGGGTGGCTGAGCGGGCCGAGGTCCGGCGCTCGGTCATCGGCGAGAACTCGTATCTCGGGCCCGCGGCGCGGGTGGAGGGCGCCGTGCTGGGTCGCTCGTGCGACCTGCGGATGGGGGCGCGGGTCGAGCCGGGGGCCGTGGTGGGCGAGGGCTGCCTGATCGGCGCGCACGCCGAGGTGCGTGGCGACGTCAAGGTGTACCCCTACAAGGTTGTCGAGGCGGGCGCACAGGTGAACGCGTCGATCGTGTGGGAGTCCGGCGGTGCCCGCACGCTGTTCGGCCGCGACGGCGTCACGGGCATCGCGAACGTCGACGTCAGCCCCGAGCTCGCCGTGCGCCTGGCCAAGGCGTGGGCGTCGGGCTTCGAGAAAGGCACCTATATCACGGCCTCGCGCGACACGAGCCGGGCCGCCCGGGTCCTCAAACGCGCCCTGATGGTCGGGTGCAACTCGGTCGGGGTCAACGTCGCCGACCTGGAGCTGGCCACGGTGCCGGTGACGCGTCATCACGTGCGCACGCGGGGGAACCGGGCGGGGCTCACCGTGCGCCTGAGCCCTGACGACCCGCAGTCGGTGGTGATCCGCTTCTTCGACGAACGCGGCATCGACCTGTCCGAGACCGACCAGCGGCGGGTCGAGCGGATGTACCACCGCGAGGAGTTCCGCCGCGTGACCGCGGGAGAGATCGGCGACATCGACTTCTCGCCGCGCGTCATCGAGCTCTACACGGGCGACCTCGTCGAGGCCTTCGGCCTGCGGCGCGAGGGCGGGCGCCAGGTCAAGCTCGTGCTCGACCTCTCCTACGGGGCGGCCAGCTTCGTCATGCCCAACCTGCTCTCCAAGGTCGGTGCGGACGTGCTCAGCATCAACCCGTACGCGCAGACGCCCGGGATGATCGCCATCGACAAGGCCGTCAGCGAGGCGCGGGTGGCCGAGGCGGTGCGCGGGTCGGGTGCCGACCTCGGCGCGGTGATCGACCCCGGCGGGGAGCGCCTGACCCTGATCGACGGGCACGGTCGCGTGCTGACCGACGACGAGGCCATCCTCGCCTTCATCGCGCTGGGCGCCGAGGCGGGCGACACCGGCAAGGTCGCGCTCCCGGTGACGACGAGCGCGGCGACGCTCCGCTTCTGCGCCGAGTCCGGGATCGAGGTCGTCCTGTCGCCCCTGTCGACGTCGGGGCTGCTCGAAGCGGCCGCGTCGGGTGGCGTGACCTTCGCCTCGGACCAGCGCGGCGGGTACGTGTTCCCCTCCTTCCTGCCGGCCTTCGACGCGGCGGCCGCCCTGGCGCGCCTGCTGGCGCTGCTCGGCCGCGGCTCGAGCTCACTCGAGGAGGTGCTCGACACCATGCCGGCCATGCCGATCGTGCACGAGGAGGTGGCGACCCCGGGGGAGCAAAAGGGGCTGGTCATGCGGACCCTGATTGAGCAGCTGGCCGAGCAGGGGGCGGACCTGGTGCTGGTCGACGGGATCAAGGTGCGGACGGACGACGGGTGGGTCCTGGTCGTCCCCGACCCCGAGGACCCGGTGACCCACGTCTGGGCCGAGGGCGCCGATCTCCCCGGGTCGGTCGCGCTGGCGGCGCCCTACGTCGAGCAGATCACCGCGTTGTCGGTGGGTTGACGGCGTGCCGCGGACGTCGTTTCCGACCCTGACGCCGGCGCCACTCGGGCCCGCGGCGGGCGCATGGCCGGTCCGGTATGGTCGCCCCCCATGAACATCCCGGAAGGCCTCCGGTACTCACCTGAGCACGAGTGGGTGCGTCTCGAGGGTACGCGTGCCCGCATCGGTATCACGGACTACGCGCAGGACGCGTTGGGTGACATCGTGTTCGTCGACCTGCCGTCGGTCGGGAGTGAGGTGGCGGACGGCGGGCAGATCGGTGAGGTGGAGTCGACGAAGTCGGTGTCGGAGATCTACTCACCGCTGTCCGGGACGGTCGCCGCCGTCAACGACACGCTGGCGTCCACACCCGAACAGATCAATCAGGACCCCTATGGCGAGGGGTGGATCTGCGAACTTGAGCTCGCGTCCGAGGCGGACCTGTCGAAGCTACTCGACGCAGCCGCGTACGGTGAGCTGACGGCGGACTGAACCCGTGTTCGGGCTGCCCGTGGCACCCGGAGAACCCGGTCGTGGGGTGGGGTACCGTGGACGCCGTGTTCTGTCACAACTGCGGGCATCGGAACCCCGAGGGCGTCAACTTCTGTTCCTCGTGCGGGCACGCGCTGTTGGCGGACGGCGACGACGCCACCATCACGCTCCATCCGACCGATGACAACGACACGGCGGAGGAGCGTCCGGACGTCACGCTGGTCGAGGTGCCGCACGGCGCGGGGGTGCTCGTGGTGACCCGGGGCCCCAACATCGGGGCGCGGTATCTGCTCGGGGACCAGGTGGTCCGGGCGGGCCGCCACCCCGAGAGCGACATCTTCTTTGACGATCTCACGGTCTCGCGCCGCCACGCCGAGATCACGCCCGCAGACGACGGCACCTACTCGGTGCGCGACGTGGGCTCGGTGAACGGGACGTACGTCAACAGGGAGCGGATCGACGAGGTGCGACTGGCGCCCGGCGACGAGGTGCAGATCGGCAAGTTCAAGCTCGTCTACCTGGTGGCTGGGAACGAGTGAGCAGCCGCACGTACCTCTCCATCGGTGACGTCCTGACGCTGCTGCGGGAGGAATTCCCCGACGTCACGATCTCCAAGATCCGCTTCCTCGAGAGCCAGGGGCTGGTCAACCCGGAGCGCTCGCCCTCGGGCTATCGCAAATTCTTCGACCATGACGTCGAGCGGCTGCGCTGGGTGTTGCGCCAACAGCGCGAGCACTTCTTGCCGCTCAAGGTGATCCGCGACCGCCTGGCGGACGGCGAGCTGGACGACCTGCCGCCGGACAAGACCAACGGCAAAACCGTCCAACCGGCGGGCGCCCACGTCGCGGCGACGCCCGAGGACGAGCAGCCGACCAAGGCCGACGAGGAGGCCATGGCGCGCATCTTGGCGGACGCCTCACGCCGCGCCGCCCGCATGCCTGAGGCGGCGCAGGCCCGCCGCGGGTTGCAGGTCGTCGGCGAGGGCACGGCCACCGACGTGGTGCCGACGCCGGCCCCGGTCGTGCCGGAGCGCGGACAGCCCGCACAGCCCGCACCGCCGGGACACGCCCCCCCGTCCGGCCCGCCCGGGCGCGGAGGAGCCCCCGAGCCGGTGGTTGCCGCGCCCAGCCCGGCGAGACCCGGGGTGGCGGTTGCCGCGGGCGCCCCGGGGGCGAGCGCGCCAGGCCGGAGCGAGACCGTGCGCCGCGAGGGCGACGCCGCCCGGACGGCGCGGGCGCCCGCCGCGACCACCGAGGCGCCGGCGCGTCCGAGCGCGCCGGCGGCCACTCCACCGCCGGCCCGGCACGCAGCCACCCGGAACCAGAGTGAGGCCCCGGCCCCGGCCCCGGCGTCCATCACGACCAGCATCGTCACGGGCGCCAGCCTGACCGGCCAGGAGCTCTGCGCCGCCTCGGGCCTCTCGGCCGAGGAGCTGGCCGGGCTCGAGGGATTCGGGCTGATCTGCGCTGTGCACGTGGCCGGGCTGCAGACCTACGACGAGGAGGCCCTGACCGTGGCCAACCTGGCCGTCGCCTTCCGGGCCTTCGGGATTGAGCCGCGCCACCTGCGGCTGTACCGCAACGCGGTCGATCGCGAGATGGGGTTGATCGAGCAGGTCGTGATCCCGCTGCTCCGCCAGCGGAACCCCGAGTCCCGGCAGCGGGCCGTCGAGGGAGCGGACCAGCTGGCCGCCCTGGGACAGTCGATGCGAGCCTCGTTGCTGCGTCAGGCACTCCGCCAGCATCTGGGGGGGTGACGCAGGCCCGGGATCGGGCGCTACATTTCTGTCTATGGTCCGTGTGCTTCTCCGTGCGGTTCGGGTGGACCTGCAATCAAACACGCCGGTGCTCCTCCTGCAGGAGACCCAGGGCGAGGGGCGCACGTTGCCGATCTTCATCGGGAGTCCCGAGGCGACAGCCATCGCCTACGCGCTGCAGGGAGTCACCATGCCGCGCCCGCTGACCCACGACCTGATGCGCGACATGCTCGGCGCTCTGGACATCAACGTCGAGCGCGTGATCATCACCGAGCTGCGCTCGTCCACCTACTACGCAGAGCTCCACCTCGTGCGCGGCGAGGAGCGGACCATCGTCTCCAGCCGGCCGTCCGACGCCGTGGCCGTCGCGGTGCGCACCGAGACGCCGATCTTCGTGTCCGACGAGTTGATGGAGTCCGAGGGGATCATTCTGGCGCTCGACGCCGAAGAGGAAGAAGAAGACACGCCCGACGAACTGGTGGGCCAATTCCGCCAGTTCCTCGACTCGGTCCGGCCGGAGGACTTCGAGGGGTGAGCTCGCCCCGTTGGGCGCTCGCCGTCCTGGCGGGCGCCGGCCTCACTCTGGCAGCGTGCAGCAGCAGCCCGAGCCCGAAGCATTCCACGACCACCACGCAGCGCAGCACCTCGACCACGTCGTCCTCGACCACCCCGACGACGGCGGTCGCCCCGACGACCGCACCGCCGGCCGCCTCAGCGGCGTGCACGCACATCACGGCCGCGCCCGGGCAGTCGCAGGGCGCCGCGGGCACGATCACCGGCGTGGTGACGGTCAGCAACACCGGGACGACGACCTGCACCGTCGACGGCTACCCGACGCTGGCGCTCTTCTCGGGGAGCGGTGCGCCGCTCACAGTCACGATGGCGAACGGGCTCACGGTCGATATCTCGTCCCAAGCGAATGCAGCTCCGGCATCGGTGGCGCTCGCACCGTCATCCACCGCGCAGTTCGCCTACCAGTTCTCCGACGTGCCGGTCGGCACCGAGACGAGCTGCCCGACCTCAGAGCAGGCGTCGACCACCATGCCCGGGTCGACGACGCCCTCGCCGACCTTCGCCCTGGCCATCGCCCCCTGTGGCAACGGGACGATCCACGTGTCGCCGGTCTACACGGCGTCCTAGGGCGTGCGCTCGCACCGAGCCCGAGGCGTCGTGGGGTCGTGGGGTCGTGGGGTCGTGGGGTCGTGGGCTGAGCGGCGACCCCACCCGTGACACTTCGAAGTGCCTATGGACTGCTCCTTATACTTTGGGCAACCGCCGACTTCTCTTTGCTCATATTCATAAGTGGAAGCGCGTAGGCACAACAGAGACGCCTCCGATCTTTCCGGCCGAGACGCGTGGGCCGAGGGCGCCCGATGCAGCCCCAGCGCAACGCCGGCGCAGACCGCAATCGTTGCTAGCGGCCCGGCGCCACCAGGATGCGGCCGCGCACGGCAGCGTCGAGGACGCGGTCGAGCGCCGCGGTGAGTCCGTCGAGGCCGATCTCCTCGTTGACCATGTCCTCGCAGTGCTCGAGCGGGAAGGCGTCGGCCATCCCGTTCCACAAGGCGCGCCGCTCTTCGATCGGTGTCGCTACCGTGTCGATCCCGAGCAGCGCGACGCCGCGGACGATAAACGGGTACACCGTCGTGGCGAGGTCGTTGCCCCCGGTGAGGCCGCTGGCAGCTACCGCTCCGCCGTAGCGGACGGTGCGGAGCGCCTCGGCCAGCGCCATGCCGCCGACGCAGTCGACCACCCCGCCCCACAGCTGGGGCCCGAGCGTGCGCCCGTCGTCCTCGGTGAACTGGCGGCCGACTACCTGGGCGGCGCCGAGCTCCTTCAGGTAGTCGTGCTCGGCCGTCTTGCCCGATGACGCGACGACCTCGAAGCCTGCCTTGGCCAAGAGTGCCACGGCCGCGCTACCCACGCCGCCGGACGCGCCGGTCACGAGCACGGGGCCATCCTCGGTCGTGGTCCCGTGTTGGCGCAGACGCTGCAGCGAGAGGAGGGCAGTCAGGCCCGCCAGGCCGATGATGGCGGCGTTGCGACAGCTCAAGGACTCCGGGAGCGGCACCACCCAGTCGGCCGGCACGCGGGCGTAGGCGGCAAAGCCGCCATGGTGCGAGACGCCGAGGTCGTAGCCCTGGACCAGCACGCGCTGGCCGGGACTGAAGTCGGGATTCTCGCTCTCTTCCACGTTCCCGGTGAGCTCGACGCCGGGCACGAGCGGGTACTTGCGGGCAACCCGGTTCCCGGGCCGGGCGACCATGGCGTCCTTGAAGTTGATGGCGGACCACTCCACGCGGACGAGCACGTCGCCGGCGGGCAGGTCAGTGTCCGCCAGTTCGACGACGGCCGGGCGGATCACCTCACCCGACTTCGACAGCAGGTAGGCCGGGAAGCGCACCGAATCACTGTAGGGGCCGTCGGCGGCGGCTTTCGGCGCGGGCGCCGCGGCCGGGTACGTTCGCACGGTGGTGCTCACGTCTGCAGACTACGGGCGTTGGCCCTCCCCATTGACGGCGGGGGAGGTGGCCCGGGCCAAGATCTCGCTGGCCGAGCTGTGCTCGGACGGCGCGGCCCTGTATTGGCTCGAGGCCCGCCCCGAGGAGAACGGGCGCGTGGTGTTCGTACGGGCCGACGGCGCAGGGCGCCACGACCACTCGCCCCCGGGCGTGAGCATCCGCAGCCGGGTGCACGAGTACGGCGGCGGCGCCGTCTGCCTCGTGCCCGGGCGGGCCCCGGGGGCCTTCGCCTACGTGGACCAGTCGGACCAACGCGTGTGGTTCTGTGACGGCCCGGCGGGCGGCGCGGCCGCCGCAGCGGGGAACGGGGCCCCGCGCGCGCTCTCGGCGCCGGCTCCGGCGGGGACGCACCACCGCTACGGCGGGATCAGCGCCACGGCCGACGGGGACTGGGTGCTCGCCGTCCGGGAGGCGCACGCCGAGGAGGGACACGCCGGCCACACGCCCCCGGTGCGCAGCGTGGTCGCGCTCTCCACGAGAGCCCCCATGCCGTCGGAGGCGACGTTGCTCGCCGGGCACGACTTCTTCGGCGCGCCCCGGGTGGACCAGACGGCCGGCCGCCTGGCGGTCGTGGTGTGGGACCACCCCGACATGCCCTGGGATACCTCGTCCCTCGTGGTGCTGCCGCTCGCCCGAACCCGCAACGCCGGCCACGAGACGCTCGAGGCGGGAGGCGCGCCCTGGACGGTCGCCGGCGGGCGCAGCGAGTCGGTGGGGCAGCCGGCGTGGCAACGCGACGGCAGGCTGCGTTTCGTCTCCGACCGGCGCGGCTGGTGGCACCCCTACGTCCACCTGGGCACGCGCGCCGCCACAGCCACGACCGAGCCCGTGGCGCTGAGCGACGCCGCGGCCGAGTACCACGGTCCCGACTGGGTCCTCGGCCAGATGACGATGGCCGAGCTGCCCGGCGGCGTGGTCATGGCCCGCCAGACCTCGTCGGGTCGCGACGCCGTCGTGCGTCTCCACCCCGGGGGCGCACCCGAGGTCATGGTGCAGCCGTGCGTATCGATCGCCGGGCTCTGCGCGCACGGCGACGGCGTCGCGCTGATCGGCAGCACGCCCGAGGCCCCTACCAACGTGTGGGTCGTCGAGCCTGGCGCCGCGGCGCGCCCACTGCGGCCGGCGCCTGCGTTCGCCGCGCGCGCCGCCGCGGACAAGGACACCTTCGCTCGCGGCGAGCCCTTCACCTTGACTGGTCGCTCAGGCCGCCCGGTGTACGGGACGCTCTACCGCCCCGTCCCCCCCGTCCGCCCCGTCCCCCCCGTCCGCCCGGCCGGCCACCCCGACACCACCGGCACCGACCGTGTCGCTGCCGCGCCGCCCCCCTTGGTCACCTGGTGCCATTCGGGCCCGACGTCGGGGTGCCAAGCGGGCCTCGACCTGACGCTGCAGTTCTTCACCACGCGCGGCTTCGCCGTCGCGTGCGTCGACTACGCGGGGAGCTCGGGGTACGGGCGCGCCTATCGCTGCGCACTGTGGGGGCAGTGGGGCGTGGCCGACTCCGAGGACTGCCTCGATGCGGCGCGCCACCTGGCCGAGCGCGGCGACGTCGACGCGCGCCGCATGGCCGTGCGCGGCGGGAGCGCCGGCGGGATGACCGCCCTCAACGCGCTGGCGGCGGGGGAAGGGTTCGCCGCCTGCACCGCGTCCTATGGAGTGACGGACCTGTTGAGCCTTGCGGCGACGACCCACGACTTCGAGGCCCACTACACGGACCGCCTCATCGGGCGCTTGCCCGAGGCCGAGCGCCTCTTCGTCGAGCGCTCCCCGGTCAGCCGGGCCCCGGCCATGACCGGGGCGGTCCTCCTCCTGCAGGGGACCGACGACCCGGTGGTGCCGCCGGCGCAGGCCGAGCGCATGCGAGACGCGCTCAACGTGGTCGGCACCCCGTGCGACCTGCGGTTCTTCGAGGGAGAGGGCCACGGATTCCGCCGGGCCGACACCTTGACCGCATGCCTCGAGGCGGAACTGTCGTTCTATCTGGCGGAGTTGCGCCTTTAGGCTCACGAACGTGGGTTCCGCCTGCGTGGGGGCCCGTGCGCGAGGATTTCGAAAGGCCATGCCGACGACCTCTCTCACCATCAACGGCTGGGGCAACCGTCTCGGTGGCTTGGCGCGCCAAATCTGGGACCGCGTGTGCCGGATCTCGCCCGAGGGCGGCGACGCGCTGCTCTATTTCGCCAGCGCCATGTTCGCGCTGGTCATCATCTACACCTCGACCAATGGGCTCTACCAAGTGTGGGGGCGCATGGCGCTGGCCCCGTTCGCGTTCGGCGCCGTGGCGTCGGCCGGCATCGTCTGGTTCCTGCACCGCGCCCGCAGCCGGCAGCCGGAGCGGGAGGTCACCGAGCTCCAGCACCGCCGGGCCTGGGTGGCGCGCATCGTCATCGCCGTCCTCGTGTTTGCCGGGGCCCTCGCCGTCCCGCTGGGCCTCGAGATCATGTGGCGCTACGACGGGGTGGCCGGCTCGCATCAACAGCCCGAGGTGACCACGGTCGAAGTCGGCGGGCGGGACCTCGTCAAGGGGACGGACCCCTACCTCAAGATCGTCCGGCTGCATCACGAGGTGGCGTACCACGCGCCCGGCGAGCCGGACACGCCGGGGTTCCTGCCCTACCTCCCGCTCATGGCCGTCTTGGGCATCCCGAGCGACATCTGGCCCAACAACGGGCTCAGCGACGCGCGCATCTTCTTCTGCGTGACGACGCTGGCCGCGGCGGCGGTCGCGCTCTATCTCTCCAAGGCGGACGGGCGTCGCAAGATCCGTGCCATCCAAGCGCTGCTCATCCTGCCGGTGGCGGCACTGCCGCTGGCGACCGGAGGCGACGACATTCCGGTGGTCGCCTTCCTCCTCTTGGCCATGGTGCTGGCGCAGCGCCGCCGCCCCTTCTCATCGGGGTTCTTCCTGGGCATCGCGTCGGCCATGAAGTTCACCGCCTGGCCGTTGGCCGTGCTTGCGCTGTTCGCCGCCCGCGGCCGCAAGGGCGAGCGGCGACCGTTCACCATGCTGGCCGGGATGCTCGTCGTCGCCGTCCCGACCATCTTCCCCTTTGCGCTGCGCGGGCCGATCGCGCTGATCGACGACGTCGTGCTCTTCCCACTCGGGCTGAGCTCCATCCCGTCGACCGCCGCCAGCGCGTTGCCCGGCCACGTCCTCGTGCACGACTTCCCCTCGTTGAGCCGCGCCCTGCCGGCCTCGGTGGGCCTGGTGCTGGCCGTCCTGCTGGCCCGGTATCTCTACCGCCACACGCCGAGCACGGTGTCGGAGGTGTGCACCATCGCGGGGGTCGTCATGACGGCGCTGATCGTGCTGGCGCCCAACCCGCGGGTGGGCTACCTGCTCTACCCGATCAACTTCTTCGTCTGGTCCTACCTGCTGGCGCCACGCCCCGAAACCGAAGGGCTCTTGCCGCCCGACGACGACCCGGCGCAAGAGGCCGCGCTGCGCACCGTCGCCGCAGCCTGAGCGAGCCGACGGCGCGGCCACTCCAGCCACCCCGGCGCGCCGAGCGACCCCGGGCGACTCAGCTCTCTTCGTCGTTCTGTTGGAGCAGGCGGATGGTGAAGTCGGTTTCCCCGTTGGCCGGCGCACCGTGGCCGAACGTCGTCGGCGAGATGGTGGCCCCCATCTCCCAGTAGTAGCCGTCGCTGCCCGCCAGCTTCCCGAGGACCTCGAGCGCACCGGGGTCGTTGGCGGCGGCACCCTTGTCGAAGATCTGCCAACCCTGCTGGTGCATCTCCGCCGCGAAGAAAGTGAGCAGCGCGCCCTGCGAGTCGGTCGAGCGCAGCGTCACCTGCGAGTCGAACTGCCCGGAGCCCGCGGCGTTGTTCACGTGCGAGATACGGACCGACCCGATGGGTACCGAGACGGCGTTGATGATGTTCGTGGGGGGCTCGCCCAACGCGATGATCGGCGCCAGGGCGTGGTCGGCCGGCTGCGCCCGCAAGGGGCTGCCCTGTACCGCGCTCGGAGCTCCCGACGTCTTCACGGGGGCCGGTGGATGCGACGAGAGGATGCCCAGGGTGACGAAGATGGCGAGGATCAGCACGCCGAGCCCCAGGACGATCATGGCCGGCCGGATGGAGAATCCGCCCGGCGTGGGCGGCCGGAGCGGTGCGGGGTCCGCCGGCTCGGCGAGCCGGGTGTCGGCGTCGGGCAGCGTCATGACCGGTCCAGCCTATGGCTGCTCCGACCACCCGAAATGGTCGACCGGTCCGTGCCCGGCGCCCAGTCGCCAGCCGGCGCCACCGGCCAGGGCTCGGCGCACGAAGTCCTTGGCCGCCGAGATGGCGTCGAGGACGTCGGCGCCCCGGGCCAGATGCGCGGCGACGGCAGCCGAGAGCGAGCACCCCGTGCCATGGTCGTTGCCGGTCTCCACCCGCGTGCCCGGCAGGACGATGACCCCTGCGGGGCCGGCCACAACGTCATCCGCCGAGTCGCTGAGGTGGCCTCCCTTGACCACCACCCACCGGGCGCCCCGATCGCGGATCAGCTCGGCCACGGCGGCCCGGGCGTCGAGCGGGGCCAGCGCCTCGATCGTGGTGTTGCCCAAGACGGCGGCCTCGCGGAGATTCGGCGTTGCCACCGTGGCGAGGGGGAGGAGCCGCTCGAGGTAGGCCGACACGCCGTCGGGCTCCAAGAGGGGGTGGCCGGTGGACGAGACCAGCACCGGGTCGACGACGAGGTTGGGGAGCCGCCCCTGCTCCGCCAGAGCGGCCACCTCGGCGACGATGGCGGCGTTGGCCAGCATCCCCGTCTTCACGCTCCGGACGTCGAAGTCGTCGAGGACCGCCTCCACCTGGAGGCGCACGAAGGCGGGCTCGAGCGCGACGACGCCCCGGACCCCCGTCGTGTTCTGCGCGGTCACCGCGGTGAGCGCGCTCGTGCCGTGGACGCGGAGTGCGGCGAAGGTCTTGAGGTCGGCCTGTGCGCCGGCGCCCCCCCCGGAGTCAGAGCCGGCAACTGTCAAGGCGGTCGGCGGCGTGAGGGTGTCCGGCACCGAGCCACCATAGGCGGGCCTCGGGGTATCGTCGTTTGGGTGACGACACCGCAGCGCGCCGGGCTGGCCAGCGGCGATGCACCCTCACCCGACCAGCTGTGCATCGCCGGTGAGGTGCTCGACTCGCGCCTCCTGCTCGGGACCGGCGGCATGACCAGCCTGCACGCCCTGGGCGCCGCGCTCGAGGAGTCCGGGACCTGCCTGGCCACGGTGGCCGTGCGGCGCATCGAGCCGTCGCGCCGGGGCTCCTTGTTGTCCCTCCTCGACGGGCTTGGAATCCGGGTCCTCCCCAACACCGCGGGCTGCGCCACCGCGTCGGAGGCCGTCCTCACGGCCAAGTTGGCGCGCGAGGCCTTCGGCACCGACTGGGTGAAGCTCGAGGTGATCGGCAACGACCGCACCCTGCTCCCCGATGCCGTGGAGCTGTTGTTCGCGGCCGAGCAGCTCGCCGAGGACGGCTTCGTGGTCCTGCCGTACACGACGGACGACCCGGTGCTGGCCTTCCGGCTCCAACAGGTCGGGTGCGCCGCCGTGATGCCCTTGGGTTCGCCGATCGGTTCGGGCCTCGGCATCCGCAACCCGCACAACATCGCCCTCCTGCGCCAGTCCGTCGAGGTCCCGGTGATCCTCGACGCGGGGATCGGGACGGCGTCGGATGCCGCACTCGCCATGGAGCTGGGGTGCGACGGCGTGCTCGTTGCCACCTCGGTCAACCGGGCGCACGACCCAGTCGCCATGGCCCGCAGCATGCGCCTGGCCGTCGACGCGGGGTGGCTGGCCCGACGCGCCGGCCGCATCCCGGTGCGCTACCACGCCGAGCCCTCCAGCCCCCTCGAGGGCCGTGCTGACCTCGGCGGGTTCGACCCGGCCTGATCCACCGGCGGGCGCTCGCCGGGACACCCTCCGGCCCTCCCGAGCCACTCCTACCTGCCCGACGGTCCGTTGCTCGCTCGCGCGATCTTGACGGAGGGGCGTGCGCAGGTAAAGTTAGGACGACCTAATATTCGTTAGGCCTAACTTTGGGCGCTCCGGAGGTTGCACCGATGCCGAACACTGTCCGCCGGTTTCGAAGTTCGGTCACGGTTGGCGCCAGGAGGCGACTGTCGTTCGGGCGATCCCGCGCCTTCCGCCTGGCGCTGGCCGCAGCCTGCCTGGGCGGGGGAGTGCTGGCCCTCGGAGCCTCCGGCACGGCCGGCGCCTCGCCGGCCGCCCTTACCCTCTACAGCGGCCAGCACGTCCAGACCACCCAGGCGCTCGTCAATGCCTTCGAGAAGAAGACGGGTATCAAGGTCAACGTGCGCTTCGACGACGAGGACGTCCTGGCCGACCAGATCGTGGCGGAAGGTGGGCACTCCCCGGCCGACGTGTTCTTCACCGAGAACTCCCCGGCGTTGCAGTACCTGTCTTCGAAGCACATGCTGGCGCCGCTCTCCAAGTCGACGCTGGCGGAGACGCCGGCCAAGTACGACTCACCGAACGGCCAATGGCTCGGGGTCTCGGCACGGGTGAGCGTCATGGTCTACAACACGAACCTGCTGAAGCCGAGCCAGCTCCCCACCTCGGCCATGCAGCTCAGCCAACCGCAGTGGAAGGGAAAGATTGCGCTTGCCGAGGGTGAGACCGACTTCCAGCCCATCGTCACGTCGGTGGCTCGCACCCATGGCAATGCGGCGGCGCTGAAGTGGCTCGACGGGCTGAAGGCCAACGCCACGAGCCACCTCTACCCGGACAACGAGACGATCACCAGCGAGGTCAACAGCGGTCAGGTCGCCCTTGGCATCATCAACCAGTACTACTGGTACCGACTCCGGGCTGAGGATGGCGCGTCGAAGATGCACTCGGCGATTGCCTCCTTCGCCCCTCACGACGTCGGGTACGTGATCGACGTCTCCGGCGCCGCCGTGCTTCGCTCCTCTTCGCACGCGGCCGAGGCGCAGAAGCTGGTGGCGTTCCTGGGTTCGGCCCAGGGCCAACAGATCATCGCCCACAGCGACAGCTTCGAGTACCCCATCGGGTCGCATGTGACGACCGTGCAGCCGGAGACGCCCTTCAGCCAGCTGCAGCCCAACTCGATCACGATCGCCCAGCTCGGCACTGGCGCCAATGCCATCAAGCTGTTGCAAGAGGCGCAGCTCTTGTGATCCCGTCGGGGCGGTGAGGTGAACACCGCGACGACGCCGTCACGCGGTCGTGGCGGGCGACCGCATCGGGGGCACCGCGAGGGAGGGCACCCCGAGCGTGGGTACGGTCACCGCCACCACCCCCAAGGCCGTCGCCACGGTTGGCAGCATCAGCGCGATCGCCTGCGCCACCACATGCACCACCATCGCTGGGGGGGCCACCACCGCTCGGGTCCTCCCGCCCTTCTGGTGGCAGCCCTCGCGGTCGCCGCGGTGGTCATGACGCCGCTGCTGTTCCTGATCATCGAGGCGTTCCAAATCGGATGGTCGGCGCTGCATCCACTGCTGTTCCGGAGCCTGACCGGCGAGTTGTTGTGGAACACGATCAGCCTGACCGTGGTCGTCACGTTGCTGTGCGCCACCCTCGGGACCGTGCTTGCCTGGTTCATCGAGCGCACCGACCTGCCGGGACGCCGCATGTGGGCCGTGCTCGTGGTTATCCCGCTCGGCATCCCGGACTTCGTGGTCAGCTTCGGCTGGCGCGCCATCTTCCCCGCCTTCGGAGGATTCTGGGCGGCCGTCATGGTCATGACCCTGGCCGTGTATCCGCTCGTCTACCTGCCGGTGGCGGCAAACATCCGCAACGCGGACCCGGCTCAAGAAGAGGTGGCGCGCAGCCTCGGCCTCGGCCGCCTCTCTACCTTCTGGAAAGTGACGGTCGGCCAGGCGCGCCTTGCCATCCTGGGCGGCGCCGTCCTCGTGGCGCTCGTCTGCCTCGCCGAGTTCGGCGCGTTCGAGATCCTTGGGTTCCGCACCCTGACCACCGAGGCGTACACCGAGTTCACCGTCGGGTTCAACACGTCGGCCGGTTGCGCGTTCTCGCTGATCCTCGTGGCGTTCGGCGCGATCCTCCTCATGGGAGAGGGTGCGGCGCGCGGCAAGGGACGTGGGGCGCGCGTCGGGTCGGGCGCGGCACGGGCCGTGGGGCCCCGACGCCTCGGACGCGGCAAGCTGCCCGTGCTCGCTGGGGTCGCCAGCGTGGTGGTGCTGGCGCTCGGCATCCCAGTGGGGGCGATCGTCTACCTGATCGTGCAGGGGGGCAGTTCGACCGTGCCCAGCACGTCGATCTGGGGGGCGACACTCACCACCTTTGGCTACGCGGCGGGTGCCGGACTGGTGGCGACGATCGGCGCCCTCCCGATCGCGCTGCTGTCCGTGCGATTCGGGGGTCGCTACGTCCGGATGCTCGAAGGCACGTCCATGCTCGTACTGGCGGTGCCTGGCATCGTCGTCGCCTTGAGCGCGGCGTACGTCACCGTGCACTTCCTGGAGGGTCGCTGGTATCAGACGACGCCCCTGCTCATCTTGGTCTACGCCGTCATGTTCTTCCCCATGGCGGTGGTGTCGGTCCGGGCCGCGGTATCCCGGGCCCCGGTCGGCCTCGAAGAGGTGGCCCATTCGTTGGGCGTGCGTGATCGCTCCGTGTTCTGGCGCGTCACGTTGCCGCTTATCGCTCCCGGCTTGGCCGCGGCGTTCTGCCTCGTGTTCCTGGAGACGGCGACGGAGCTGACGGCCACGCTGATCCTCATCCCGACCGGCGCGCACACCCTCGCGACGGGGTTCTGGGCACAGCAGACGAACCTCAGCTACGGGGCGGCGGCGCCCTATGCGGGGCTGATGGTCCTCATCGCCGCGGTGCCGAGCTACGTGCTGGGCCGCTGGTTCGATCGGCTCCCGGCGCGCGCGGCTGCCGCCGGAGTCGCCACGGTGGGACCGCCGGGTATGGCCGCCGAGGTGCTGGCAAGGGCCAGAATGGCGCGGTGAAAGAGCTCGCCGTACGCGGCGCCCGCAAATCCTTTGGCGACCTCCGGGTCCTCGACGGGGTCGACCTGTCGGTGCCGGCCGGGAGCTTCACCGCCATCCTGGGATCTTCGGGCAGCGGCAAGACGACGCTGCTGCGCATCGTCGCCGGTTTCGAGCGGCTCGACGGCGGGACGGTCGTGCTCGGCACCGAAGCGGTCGACGACGGGCGGCACTCCTTTGTCCCGAGCGAGCACCGCCACATCGGCTACGTGCCGCAGGAGGGTGCCCTTTTCCCGCACCTCTCCGTCGGCCGCAATGTGGCGTTCGGCCTGCCTCGTGGCCCGAACCGGCGAGGGCGGGTGCTCGACCTCCTCGAGATGGTCGGCCTCTCTGGCCTGCACCGCCGGTACCCCCACCAACTGTCGGGCGGCCAGCAGCAACGGGTCGCCCTGGCACGCGCCCTGGCCACGGATCCCGAGATCGTGCTGCTCGACGAACCGTTCTCGTCCCTCGATGCCTCGCTGCGGGCGAGCGTGCGCAGTGAGGTGCACGACGTGCTGCGCCGTGCCGGGACCACGACGATCCTGGTCACCCACGATCAAGACGAGGCGCTGTCGATGGCGGACCAGGTCGCAGTCCTGCGCCACGGGGTCATTGCCCAGCTCGACACGCCGGCCGGGATCTACCAGCGACCCCTCGATCCCAACCTGGCGGAGTTCCTGGGCGAGTCGAACGTGCTCCACGCGGAGGTGGCGCGGTCCGCCGGCCGCCCCACGGCAGTCGCCACCACACCGTTTGGGGCGCTGGCCGTGGAGGGTTGGCCCCAGAACGAGGGGAGCGGACCGGCCGATGTGCTCATCCGCCCCGAACAGATCGTCATCGGAGACGCCGCCACATCGGCGTTGGTGGCGACGGTTGCGAGCTACGAGTACTACGGCCACGATGCCGTTGTCCGGGTGCACCCGGAGTCGGGCCAACTGCCGGACTTCATCGTGCGGGTCACGGGCGGGACACCCCTGGTCACCGGAGCCCGGGTGGGGCTCAGCGTCACCGGTTCGGTGGTGGCGTGGCCCCTCGACCGAGCGCACCACGACAGGGCGCGCACCGCCAAGCCGCGACCTCGTAGAAATTCCGAAAAGACGCCTCCGTAACTACAGCGTTGTTGTCCGGGGTCCACTACAGTTGGCGCCCGGAGATCCAGCGCGAGGAGGTAGTGGAGATGGCCGCGGAGTCCTCAACCCATGTCGGAGGGTTTCACGGGCCGCAGGTATGCGGCCTGGTGGGGATCTCCTACCGGCAACTCGACTACTGGGCCCGGACCGGGCTCTTGCAACCCTCGGTGGCTTCGGCCACGGGCAGCGGCTCGCGCCGGGTCTACTCCTATTCGGACGTGCTCGAGCTCAAGGTGATCAAGCAGCTCCTCGATGCCGGGGTGTCGCTGCAGCAGGCGCGTCGCGCCGTCGAATGCCTGCGCGAGGACCTCGGCGCGGACCTCGCGTCGGCCAACCTGGTGCTGACAGGAACCAGCTCTGTGCTGGCGCGCACCAACGGCGAGGTAGTGGACCTCCTGGCCGGCGGCCAAGGCGTGTTCAACATCGTGCCGATGGCCGGCGTGGTGGAGGAGCTCCAAGCGGACATTGTGCGCCTGGACACGGCCGCGCCCGCGGCATCGGGAAAGGCTCGGCCCGCTCGGGTGCCGGCCAAGCGGGCCGCCGGGGAGTGAGCGCTTCGGACCCCGCGCACATTGGGCGCACGCGCCACCCGGCCTGTGCGCCCGCCGGGCATGTCCGTTTTGCTCATCCCTCAGAACGACTCTTTGCGGTGCTGCTCGACCTCAACGGCGAGCGGTGGGAATACGAGCCGGTGGAGTTCCCCCTCGAGTGGGACGCGCTGGGCTCACCGATCTCAGGGTTTCGACCTGACTTCTATCTCCCTGCACGCGGCGTCTTCATTGAGCTGACGACGGCTGATCAGCGGCTCGTGACTCGCAAGAACCGCAAGGTTCGGCGCATGCGCCAGCTGTATCCCGAAGTCCCCATTTGCATCGTCTACCAACGGGACTTCGCGGAGCTGCTCGCGTCGCACGGCCTCCCGCTCGTGACCGCCGGAGCCGCATAGTCTGGCCAAATGATCGCCGACGAAAGCACGGGCGCTCCCGCGTTGCGGATGTCACCCTTGCACGAGGCGCATATTGCGCTCGGCGCCAAGATGGTGCCCTTCGGCGGGTGGGAGATGCCCCTGGCGTACCCCTCAGGCACGGTCGCCGAGCATCGCGCCTGCCGCAACGAGGCCGTCGCCTTTGACGTCTCGCACCTGGGCACGGTCCGCGTGACGGGCGCTGACGCGTTCGACCGTCTTCAATGCGCCCTCAGCAACGACCTACGGCGCGTCGCACCCGGACGGGCGCAGTACACCCATCTTCTCGACGACGACGGATTCGTCGTCGACGACATCATCGTCTGGTGGGTGGACGAGGCGCGCTTCGACGTCATGCCCAACGCCTCGAACACGAGTGATGTGGTGTCGTCTCTCGGGGGGCACGACGTGACGCCCGAGCGCGCCGTCGTGGCGATCCAGGGGCCGCGGGCTCGCCAGCGGCTGTCGGGCGTCGCGTCCGACGCCGCGGCAGTGCACCGATTCCACGTCGCGCGCTTCGATTGGAGGGGTGCGCCCTGCCTGGTTGCCGGGACCGGCTACACGGGCGAAGACGGCGTGGAGTGCGCGGTCCCGGCGGACGTGGCACCGGACTTTTGGGAGGCCGTCCTTGGGCAGGGGATCGCCCCCGCGGGACTGGGGGCCCGCGACACGTTACGCCTCGAGGCCGGGCTGCCCTTGCACGGGCACGAACTCGGACCCGGCATCACGCCGCTCCAAGCCGGTCTGGGCTGGGTCGTGGGGTGGGACAAGGCCGCCTTCACCGGTCGGACCGCCCTCGAGGAGGAACGCGCAAACGGTCCGGCTCGTCGGCTGCGTGCCATCGTCGCCGACGGCCGACAGCCGCTGCGCGACGGTGCCGAGATCATCCACGACCGGGCCCAGGTCGGGGTCCTGACCAGTGGGAACTTCTCGCCGATGCGCGAACGCGGCATCGGGCTCGGCTTCGTGGACGCGGATGCACAACTCCTCGACGGCGACGCGGTCACGGTGCTCCAGCGCGGGCGCGAGCTCACCGGCGTCCTCGTCCGCCCTCCTTTGTGGCCTGTGCGCGAGGAGTCCGAGTAATCGGGGGCAGGTCCGGGACGGCCAGGCCGTGTCCTATGATGACACCACAACTAAATACGCCGTTTGAACCGGAGCGCCAGAGTCCCCGCTGTATGCAGTTCGAGGGGACGCCGGAGGAGCAAATCTCCCCAGAAACTCTCAGGCCGATATACCGCTCCGGCGAGGCAACTCTGGAAAGCGGGTGCCGTTTGCATCCGCACCGAAGGTGGAAGTCGCTCAGTTTGCGGCGAGACTCTCAGGTCCAATGACAGAGCGGGGAGGACGTCCGACGAACTCCGCGAAATTCGCGGAGGAAGCCAGGAGGCCTCCGTGCACGCACAGGACCCATCGCCCGCACCCGACGAGCTCGAGGCCTTCGAGAGCTTCTTGCCCCGCCATGTCGGCACCTCCGACGAGGACCAGGCGGCGATGCTCAATGTCCTCGGCTACGCGAACCTCGACGATCTGATCGACGCCGCCGTGCCTGGCAGCCTGCGCAGTCTCGAGGACCTTGATCTGCCGCCGGCCGTGTCCGAACACGACGTTTTGGCCGAGCTGCGCCGACTGGCGTCCTCGAACCTCGCCGCCGAGCCCATGATCGGTCTCGGGTACTCCGGCACCGTCACCCCCGGGGTCATCAGGCGCAACGTCTTGGAGAGCCCAGCCTGGTACACGGCGTACACGCCGTACCAGCCCGAGATCAGCCAGGGCCGGCTCGAGGCCCTCCTGAACTTCCAGACGATGGTCTCGGACCTCACCGGGCTGGACACGGCAAACGCCTCGCTGCTCGACGAGGGCACGGCTGTGGCGGAGGCCGTGACGCTCATGCGGCGGCGCAGTCAGGCCCAGTCGACGCGGGTGATCGTCGATGCGGACTGCCACCCGCAGACCATCGCCGTGCTCGAGACGCGTCTCGCGCAACTCGGGATTCAGCTCGACGTCGTGGACCTGGACGCCGGTGTTCCCGAGGGAGAGTTCTTCGGCCTGGTCCAGCAGTACCCAGGCTCTTCGGGAGCGATCCGTGACTTCGCCGAGATCACGGAGCTGGCGCACGATCGCGGCGCGCTCGTCACCGCGGCTGCCGACCTCCTGGCCTTGACGTTGCTCAAGCCGCCAGGAGAGTGGGGCGCGGATGTGGTCGTCGGCTCGTCCCAGCGCTTCGGCGTGCCGCTCTGGTATGGCGGTCCACATGCGGCGTTCATGGCGGTGAAGTCAGGCCTCGAGCGGGACCTGCCAGGACGCCTCGTCGGCCTGTCGATTGATGCGGAGGAACGCCCGGCCTACCGTTTGGCCCTGCAGACCCGCGAGCAGCACATCCGACGGGAGAAGGCGACGTCGAACATCTGCACGGCGCAGGTGCTGCTCGCGGTCGTCGCATCTATGTACGCGATCTACCACGGCCCCGACGGACTTCGCAGCATCGCCGGGCGCGTCCACCGCCGTACCGCGGATCTGGCACAGAGCTTGGACGCCGCGGGGCTCGCGTTGCGGCACCGGGAATTCTTCGACACGCTCGTCGTCGGCGCTCCCGGCCGGGCCTCGGAGATCGTCGCCGCGGCGCGCTCCGAAGGCGTGCTCCTGCGGATGATCGATGACGACCAAGTGGGCGTCTCGTGCGGCGAGACCACCAGCACCGCCCACGTGGCCACCGTGCTCCGGGCCTTCGGCGTGAACACAAGCACGGTGATGGCGACGAAGGACGCGTTGCCCGAGGCACTGTTGCGCCGAGGACCGATCCTGAGTCATCCGATCTTCTCCGAGCACCACTCCGAGACGTCCATGTTGCGCTACCTGCGCGAGCTGGCCGACCGGGATTTTGCGCTGGACCGGGGAATGATCCCGCTTGGCTCGTGCACCATGAAACTCAACGCCACGACCGAGATGGACCCGGTCGGGTTGCCCGGTTTCGCTGAGATTCATCCCTTCGCGCCCGCCGACACCACGCCCGGCTATCTCGCGCTCATCGACGAGCTCGAACGCTGGTTGGCCGACATCACGGGGTACGCCAAGGTCTCGGTGCAGCCGAACGCGGGGAGCCAGGGCGAGCTGGCCGGGCTCCTGGCCATCCACGCCTACCACCAGGCCAACGGCCAGCCGCAACGCGACATCTGCTTGATTCCCTCGAGTGCCCACGGCACGAACGCCGCGTCGGCCGTAATGGCGGGGATGCGGGTCGTCGTGGTGGCCAGCCGAACCGACGGGACCGTCGACCTCGACGACCTCCGTGCGAAGTGCGAGGAGCACGCCGAAGGGCTAGCCGCCATCATGGTCACGTACCCGTCGACCCATGGCGTCTACGAAGAGGGCATCGGGGACATGTGCGCGCTGGTGCACGAATGCGGCGGGCAGGTGTACATCGATGGTGCCAACCTCAACGCCCTCCTCGGTCTTGCGAAGCCCGGTCGATTCGGGGGCGACGTGTCGCACCTCAACCTGCACAAGACGTTCTGCATCCCGCACGGTGGCGGTGGGCCTGGTGTCGGCCCCGTAGCGGTGGCCGAGCACCTCGTTCCCTTCCTACCTTCGCATCCCATGCACCCGGACCCTGAACACCGCACCGGCATCGGTCCCGTGAGCGCCGCCCCCTACGGGAGTGCCGGCATCCTCGCCATCAGCTGGTCCTACATCCGGCTGCTCTCCGGCGCGGGGCTGGCCCACGCGACGAAGTCGGCCGTGTTGGCGGCGAACTACGTCGCCGCCCGGTTAGACCCTTCCTTTCCTGTTCTCTACACCGGCAAGAACGAGCTCGTTGCGCACGAGTGCATCCTCGACCTCCGTCCGCTGACCAAGGCGACCGGCGTTACGGTCGACGACGTCGCGAAGCGGCTCATCGACTACGGCTTCCACGCGCCAACCGTGAGCTTTCCGGTTGCGGGCACGCTGATGGTCGAGCCGACCGAAAGCGAGGACCTAGACGAACTCGACCGCTTCTGCGAGGCCATGATCGCCATCCGGGCCGAGATCGAGGACGTGGCGTCGGGCCGGTGGGCGGTGGAGGCCAGCCCGCTGCGCGGCGCGCCGCATACGGCGGCCGCGCTCGTCGCGGACTGGGACCGGCCGTACGACCGGACCGCGGCCGTCTTCCCGACGGGGTACCGGACACGCAAGTACTGGCCGCCGGTGGCGCGGATCAACCAGGCCTATGGCGACCGGAACCTCGTCTGCAGCTGTCCGCCCATTGAGGCGTACGCGACCTGACGTGACTGATGGTCAGCGGTGGGCTTCGGCCCGCTCGACCACCTTCCACATGCCCGCGATCTCCGTCTCGCTCATGTGCGGATCCTGAACTTTGATCTCCACGATTCGGCGGAGGTAGCCGCCCACGTCGTTGCGGTCGAACCGCGAGAGGAACCCGTTCACCAGGAGGGTTCGGCCGAAGGCCAGCAGGGTGGCCTTGAGTCGATTGCCGGGGATCTGTCCGGCCGCCATCAACACCCAGGCCAAGCCGACATCGACGGCCGGTTCACCGTGGCAGGCATTCGGCCAGTCGATGACAACGGCACCTTTCGGGCCGACCATGACGTTGAGCGGGTGCAGGTCCAAGTGGATGACCTTGCTCCCGGCCCCGACGGGCGCCGCAGGGAGGAAGTCCGGCGCATCGATCTCGTGCAGACGCACATGGAGGTCGGCCAGGGTCGCGGCGTGTTGGCGGACGGTCCACGGTGCCTGACCGATCGCCTCCACCATCGACACGCCGTCGATCCGCTCCATCACCAGTTCGAGGCCGTCGTCGCTCAACTCGTCGACCGCGGGCACGGGGTACCCCTTCTCACGCACAAAGGTCATCGTGCGGGCTTCTTGGACCATGGAGTGGCCCTCGCGCGAGCGGCGCAGGACAAGTCCGGGCCCGTAGTCCAAGATGTCCGAGTCACGCCCCGAGGCCAGGAGGGGTCCGGGGGGCCGCACCTTTCGAAAGCTACCCGGTCAGACGAGCGCCATGAATGCGATCGCGGCGGCGGCGCAGCCGAGGCAGACCACGAGGCCGCCCAGGGTGTAGAGCACGGCTGCGCTCCGATGCCCCGTGTGGAGGAGATGGACGGTCTCCCAGCTTGCGGTCGACCACGTCGTGTAGCCCCCGCACAGCCCGACTCCGACGACGGCGAGGGCCCGTCCCCCTAGGCCGTGGTAGAGCGACAACCCGGTGAGCAGGCCGAGGAGGAGCGAGCCCGAGGCGTTGACGACCATGGTGCCGATCGGCAGTGGGTCATGACGTCGCAACCCGATGTGATGGATCAGCAGGGCGCGCAGGACCGCCCCGGCGCCACCGGCGAGGGCCACGAGGACCGCGAGGCCGAGAGTGGGGGAGGGGACACTCACGAGGGGGCGAGCCTCCGACCGGCGGCGTGACCAACGACCACGAGCGCGAGCCCTCCCACAACCGTGGCGGCGAGATAGGCAACGCAACTCGCCACATCACCGTCCTTGGCGAGCAGGGTCGCATCGACGGCCAGGGTTGAGTAGGTGGTCCAGCCCCCCAGGAAGCCGACGATGGCCGCTGCTCGTACCAGCGGGACCCTCGCCGCGACGGGTTCGGTGAGTGGGATCAAGAATCCAATGGCCAGTGAACCGGTCAGGTTGACGAGCAGCGTCACCCAGGGGAAGGCGCCGGGCGCGACAGGATGGTGCGCCTCGAGGAGGTACCGGGCGACGGTCCCGAGCGCGCCGCCGATGAACACGGCCGCGAGGGTGCCGGTTGAGAGGCCGAGCGGTGGCACGACGGGCTCGTAGAGGAGGTCGCGCTCGTCCTTCTCGGGCCGAACTCGGCGTCCGTTCGCAGAAGCGGCGTGAACGTCGTCGGGTATCTGATGTGGTCCGTCGTCCATGGCCCGGCGCTCCTGTAGTGCGAGTCAGGAAACCATCAGCCATGTCGTGCGGCGGTTCGGGGCCGAGCCCCCGGCGGGATCCATCACCGTGCTGCGCTCGTTCAGCGCGAGGCAAGCGTACTTCGTGAAAGGCGAGAGGTCAGTCGAGCCGGGGTCCAGGGGCCCGACGGAATTGGAACGGCTCGCTGTCGCGCCCTGCCACGACGAACCAGCATTGGCCCGTGGTCTCGGAATCGAGAATGCGCTGGAAGGCGTCGACGACATCGGCGACCTCGATGATGGGAAAACCCATGTCGACGAGGGTCTGCTCCGAACCTTTGATGATGTTGGTGTGAGCGAAAGAGGGACACAACGCGTGCACCCTGATGCCATCTGGCGCGTAGACGTCACCCAGGGAACGGGCCAGACCGACGACGGCGTGCTTGTTCGCGCTGTAGATCGGGTCGAACGGCACCGCCACCAGCCCGGCCATCGATGCCGTGGCGACGATGATACCGCCGCCGCAGGCTTTTATCGCCGGGCGGGCCGCCGCTATTCCGTACACGACCCCATCGAGATTGATGGCCATGGAACGGCGATAGGCCTCGGGGTCGAAGTCGTCGCCCATGCCGCACCATGACGTCACACCGGCATTCAGATGGGCGATGTGCAAGGCACCGAAGGCTTCCACGGCGGCGGCCACGGCGGCGGTGCTCGCCGCGGGGTCGGCCACGTCGGTGTGAACGAAGACGCCCCCCAGCTCGTCGGCGACGGCCTTTCCTCGTGCATCGTCGATGTCGGCCAGAACGACGTGTGCGCCGCCCGCGGCGAGATGCCGGGCCACCCCCTCGCCGATGCCGTTGCTGCCGCCCGTGATGAGTGCCACCTTGCCTGCGACGTCCATGGCACGGATCGTAGGGGAGAGGAGCGCCGCCGCGTCAGTCGAGGAGCGGGGCGGGCAGCGGGTGGCCGTGGATGACGCTGAGGTGTTGGATCGGCCGGGTCATGGCGACGTAGAGCAGCCGGAGGCCCCGGGGACCCGCGGCCGCGAGGGCGTCCGGCTCGACCACGACGACCGCGTCGAACTCGAGACCCTTGGAAGCCGGGGCGGGAACGATCGTCACCGGGCGAGTTATGGCATCACGTTCGAGCAGGCCGACCTCGTCGTGGTGGCGGGCGAGCCGGACCAGTTCCGGCACCAGCTCCTCCGGCGCGATGACAGCGACGAGCGCGTGGTCGGTCATCAAAGCGTAGGCCTCGGCGAGGGAGGCGCCGGGCACTTCCACAGAGGGCACGGCTCGAATGGTTGGCTCGGTACGTCCTTGTCTGATCGATGTGGTCGGCTCCACTCCGGGCGCGGCCACGGGGAGGAGTCGCGAGGCGAAGTCGAGCACCCGTCCGGGCGCCCGGTAACCCAGGGTGAGCTCGGCGTGCTCCGCCTCCCCCGCACCATCCGCGAGGATCGCGCGCACCTCGCCCCAATCCGTGTACGACCATGGCCCGGTGGCCTGCGCCAGGTCGCCGAGCACGGTCACCGACCCCGATGGCGCGCGTCGCGCGATCATGCGGAACTGCATCGGTGTGAGGTCCTGCGCCTCGTCGACGACGATGTGCCCATAGGTCCGCGTACGACCTCCGATCAGGAAAGCCGCCTCGTCGAGCAGGGCCAGATCATCGAGGCTCCACGCGGTGTTCGAGACACGCGCTTGTCTGGACCGGAGCAAGAACGGCCACTCTGACTGGTCGAGCAGCCCGACGGCTGAGGCCGCGAGCCGGCTCGAGGAGGTGAGGAGGTCTCGCACCAACGCGGTGGGGGAGACAGTCGGCCACAGCGAGTCGAGCAGGGTCCCGAACTCCTCAGTCGCCAGGAGCTCCCGCTCGAACCAGGGCTCGTCCGCTCCCAGGCGGCCGGACGAGCGAAAGGCGCGTCGCGCTTCGCTGACGAGGCGCGCGCGCAGGGCCAGGCGTCCCGCTTTGTACGGCGCCGGCCGCGACGTGATGGAGGTCATCAGTTCGTTGACTCGATCCGCACGCAACGTCGCGCGGGCGAAGCGCACCCGGAGACTGACGTCGTCATCAACCGCGCGGCGACGACCGTCCAGTGCACGTCGCAAGAGCTCGGCCATCCTGAGGTCACCCTTCAGCCGACGGATCTCCATCGGTTCGTGGACGCGCACCTTGGTCTTCGGCGCAAGGTCGGCGACGGTGGTCTGGACGACCGCCTCTTCGCCGAGCGAGGGGAGGACCTGGGCGATGTAGCGCAGGAAGGCACGGCTCGGACCGAGCACGAGGACGCCGTCACGACTCAGCGCTGGATAGTTGTAGAGGAGGTACGCGGCCCGATGCAGCCCCACGGCGGTCTTCCCGGTTCCCGGACCTCCCTGGACGGTCAGCAGCCGGTCGAGCGGCGCCCGGATGATTTCGTCCTGCTCGGCCTGAATGGTGGCGACGATGTCGAGCATCTCCCCGGTCCGGGCCCGCTCGAGCTCGGCCAGCAGCGCGTCGCCGCCGCGGAGGCGCGTCGTGCCCATGTCCCCCTCGCTGCCGTCGAAGAGGTCGTCGGCCACCGCCACCACCGCGCGTCGATCCACCATGATCTGGCGCCGACGGGCGAGCCCGAGTGCGTCTCGCGCGCTGGCCCGATAGAAGGGCTCTGCGACGGGCGCACGCCAGTCAACGACCACCGGGTCCGCCTTCGTGTTCTCGACGTGCCGGCGGCCGATGTGCCAGGTCTCGCCCGAGTCTTCGTCGATCCGCCCGAAAAGGAGCGGTCGGGGGCTGTCGGCCAGTAACGCCACTCGACGAGACAGTGCGGCGACGTAGTCGAGATCGGGATTACCGGCGGCGATCAGGTCGTGCAGCAAGCGCTCGGCGCGTGCGCGCATGGCGCCGAGTGAGGTGAGGGCACCGTCGAGATAGTCCTGCTCCGCTTGGAGTTCCGGGTCGGGCGGGGGAGCCGCCACGCTTAGCACGTCAAAGAGCGCGCCCATGAAGGCGCGCAAAAATCCCCGGACATTCCGGGGATCCTACTTCACATTTTGACCTCTCACAAGGCCTCTACCTGGTATTTCACCTTCTCGTCCGTCCGGACTTTGAACCTTTAACCGGGGGGCCTTACGCCCTGTCACTTTAGTGAATTGGCAACGCATAATCAAGACCCTTTTTAGGAAAACCTGCGGGCGCCAGCGTCGAGGTCAGGCCGAAGCCAGGTGGGTGCGGAAGAAGGCAACGATGCGCCGGCGGGCGTCATCAGCCGAGGACTGGTGGTAGCCGCCACCCATCAGACGTCCCGACACGGCAAAGAGGATGCCGTCGTGGTTGTTCAGGAAGAAGTGTCCTGCCTCGGGGTACTCCTTGACATCGTGGGCAATCCCGTCGTGCTCGAGCGCCACCTCGAGCTTGGCCGCCGCACCTTTGAGCGTGCGATCGCGGGCCCCGAAGCTCCCGACGACGGGGCAGGCGCCCTTCAGGAACGCCTCGGCATCCTTCGGCACCTGTCCGTAATTCACGCTCGACGCAGCGAAGCCATGCCCCGGCGCCAGCAGCAAGGAAAAGCCTCCGCCCATGCAGTACCCGATGACTCCGGTCTTGCCCGCGCAGGCGGGCTGTTCGAGGAGCCAGGCCCGGGTCGACTCGACGTCGTCGAACGTCCGGCCCCGCCGGGCGCGCAGGTCCGAGATCACAGCCCGCACGCATTTGAACTTGCGACCCCAATGGAAGAGGTCGGGAGCCACGGCGACGAAGCCCTCGGAGGCCAACCAGTCGGCCTGGTGCCGCACGTCCGGGCTCATGCCCAAGACGTCGTGGAGGACGACGACGCCGGGATAGGGACCAGGGCCGTCCGGTGTTGCCAGATATGCCGGCATAGGCCCGGACTTCGTCGGGATCTCGACGTCGGACATGGCGCCTCCTGGCTCGTCGTGCGAGCGAAAGTTAGGCCAATCCACGGGGGAGTGACGTTGGGTGCCCGGTGTATCGATCCCTCTGGCTCTTGTCTGTATTACTTAACATAATGAACCTTATCGGCGGCTAGGGGAGAAAGAGCCAGGCCAGCGGCTGTGGGTGCTTCCTGCCGTCAAGGCTGACGTGGCGCAGACAGGGCGAGGGTTGACGGCAGGAAGGCCGGGTGACCTCTCTGTTAGGGCGCCGTCCATTGGACGTCACGGGCAAACGCCTGCCGGATGCCCGACGCGTCGACCCGATCGTCGGGCTCGATGACGTCGCCACGCCCGAGGCCCCAGGCCTCAGCAACCGCAGACAGTTCCAGACCTCCTGCGATGGCTGCCGCCTGGACCGCGGCCCCGGCGGCCACCAGCTCGTCCTCGAAGGGGACCACCACCGGGCAGCCGGTCAGGTCGGCCACCACGCGCCGGTAGGCGAGGCTCCGGGCGGCCCCGCCAATGAGAAAGACCCGGCGTGGGGCGGTGCTCCCCGGAAGGCCTTGCGCCGCAGCCAGGAGGTTGCACACCACGCCCTCGACGCCAGCGCGGGCCAGCTGCGCCGGCGTCACGTCGCTGCGCAGACCCGCCAGGACCCCTGTCGATTCGGGTCGGTTCGGGGTGCGTTCGCCATCGAGGTGGGGGACGAGGACCAGCCCCCCGGCCCCTGGGGCGGCAGACAGCGCCAGCTCGTCGAAGCGGGCTGCGTCGACGCCCAGGAGACGCATGACGGCATCGGTCACCTTGGTCGCGTTCATGGTGCAGACCAGTGGGAGGAAGCGTCCGGTCGCGTCCGCGAAGCCGGCGACCGCACCACTGGGATCGGCGCTCGGGGTGCTGCTCGTCACGAACGCCGTCCCGCTGGTGCCGAGGCTCAACGCAAGGTCACCCGGTTGCAGGTCGAGCGCGAGCGCGGCGGCCATGTTGTCCCCCGTCCCGGCGGCGACGACAGCCCCGACCCCACGCCACTCCCCTGCCTCCGCCACTGGGTCCAGGACCTGGGGCAACACGCCGGCCCAGTCCATCTCCCCCAGCACCAGGTCCAGCACGTCGATGCGATAGCGGTTCTCGGCCGGCGACCAGTAGCCGGTGCCCGATGCGTCGCCGCGATCGGTGACTCGACGACCGGTGAGGCGGAAGGTCAGCCAATCGTGCGGGAGCAGGACCGAGCCCAGCCGGTCCCAGACCGCAGGTTCGCACCTGCGCAGCCAGCGAAGCTTGGTAATGGTGAACGCCGGCACCGGCACGCTGCCGACGGCGGTCGCCCAACCGGACGCGCCGCCCGGCAACTCGCGGAGCAGATCGATGCAGTCGGGCGCCGACTCGGTGTCGTTCCACAGCTTCGCCGGGCGCAGCACCGTGCCGTCCTGCCCGAGCACGACCATGCCGTGCTGCTGCGCCGCCACGGCGATCGCTGTCGGGGGCTGCGCCTCGCCGAGCCCCGCCTGGGCGCACGCGCCCTTGAACGCCTGCTCCCATTCCTGGGGGTGTTGCTCGCTCCGCGGCGGCGTGGTGGGGCTGTGGGCCGCCCGGCCCGTCGAGATCACGGTCCCGGTTTCGCTGTCCCGGAGCTGGACCTTGCACGCGGTGGTGGACGAATCCACTCCGGCCACCAGGGGCACTAGCGCACTCCGAGCAGGAGCTCCGTCACCAATTGGTCGAGTCGCTCGTGGCCGTAGCCGTACCCGGCGAGCGACTCCTCGTTGTAGTGGGCCGAAAGGATCCCCTGGAGTCCGTCCGCCGGACGCGTGGGCTCGGCCAGCTCGGCGCTGCGCGCCGTGCGGAGCGCCGATTGGATCTCGGAATCCGCGGCAAAACGACGCGCCTTGTCGGCCAGGATCAAATAGGTGCGCATGCAGCCGCGAGCGAAATCCCACACGCCGTCGGGGTCCTCGGTGCGGTACGGGTGGGCGTCGAAGTGGCGCATCCCCTCCCATTGGGCGTCCTCGAGGAGCTTGACGACGTAGAACGCGTCGCGAATGCCTTCGGAACCGAATCGGAAATCCTGGTCGAATTTCCCTATCCGCTGCGCGTTGAGGTCGATGTGAAAGAGCTTGTCGTGCCACAAGGTCTGTGCCACCGCGTGGGTGAACGACAATCCACTCATCGTCTCGTGGGCGAACTCCGGGTTGAGGCCCACCATGTCCGGTCGTTCCAGGGCACTGATGAAGGCCAGCACGTGCCCGACCGTGGGCAAAAGGATGTCGCCCCGTGGCTCGTTCGGCTTCGGCTCCAGGGCAATGCGGAGTCCGAGGTCGCGCTCGTCGATGTATTCGCAGACGAGGTCGATCCCTTCCTTGTAGCGATCGAGCGCGAGCCGGACATCCTTGGCCGCCTCCGCCTCCATCCCCTCGCGCCCGCCCCACATGACGAAGATCCCCGCGCCGAACTCGGCCCCGAGCTCGGCCGCTTCACATGCCTTGCGGACGGCGAAGCGGCGCACCTGCGGGTCGTTCGCCGTCAGGGCGCCCTCCTTGAACACCGGCCGGAAGAAGAGATTCGTGGTCACCATCGGGACGTGCATGCCGGTGGCGTCGAGGGCGCGGCGGAATTCCTTCACGATTTCCTGACGCTGCGACGCGGTGCTCCCGTAGGGAACCAGGTCGTTGTCGTGGAAGCTGACCCCGTACGCGCCGAGGTCAGCCAGGCGCCGCACGGTCTCCAGGGGATCGAGTGGGGCACGCACCTCGCTCCCGAAGGGATCGCGGCCCGCATTGCCGACGGTCCAGAGGCCGAACGTGAAGCGGTGCTCGGGTCGCGGGATGAACGAATCGCTCATGAACTACCTCTGTGCTGTATCGACGCGTGCTGCATCACAGGGTTGGACGATAGCGACGAGGGCGGTCACGGGGCGTGCGGCGCAAACGACCGCACGCCCCGGAGGCCCCACCGCGCGCCCGACCGGGGGGAGGAGCGGTCGACAGGGGTAGCGACGCTCCCATCGGACGGCGGTTACTGCTTCCATGTTGGCGAACCGGGTTAGGAGTCCAGCAGGTGCCAGCTGTGGACATTCTTAATGTTGTGGCGGAGCATCCCGGGCTCTGACCTGTACGTTTGCTCTGCCCGTGGTGCGAAACCCCAAGCGGGCTCACAGCTGGGATTTGGCTCACTGTGAAATCGCTCATCTGAACTGGACGTATGGCCAAATCGGGAGCAATGGAACGGCAGGAGACGCCGGCAGATGACTGAGGGGATGCCTGAGGAGCTGCCGCTCGACGACGAGAACGTTCTGGCCTCCGGTCCCCCGCCGTGGTGGCGCCGTTACCGCTGGCCTCTCGCGGGAGCGGCTGTCGTCATCATTGCCGCAGCCATCGCGCTCCCCCTCTGGCTGACTTCAGACTCCTCGCCCGCGGCTGGCCTTTCCATCACGACGGTGACCGTGCCCGTGACCACCGGCACCATCCAGCAGACGGTCTCGAGCTCGGGCACCCTGGAGCCAGCCAGCCAGGCCACCCTCAACTTCGCCGTCTCCGGGACGGTTACGGCGGTGGACGTGAAGGCCGGCCAAACCGTTACCGCCGGACAGACGGTGGCCACAGTGGGCACGACCGCGCTGTCCGAAGATGTCAGCGCGGCCCAGGCGCAGCTCTCGGCGGCGAGCGACCGTCTCTCGAGCGACGAGGCCGCGGGTGCCTCGACGAGCACGATTGACTCGGATGAGGCGTCGGTCACCTCAGCCGAGTCCTCGCTCTCGACCGCGCAGACCAACCTCAACGACGCCTCTCTCACCTCGAACATCTCGGGGACCGTGGCGTCGGTAGACCTGACCATCGGTCAGCAGGTGACCGGCACCGGGTCCGGCGGTGGGGGCAACGGAAGCGGTGCCACTGGTTCGAGCGACACGGGCTCGAGCGACACGGGCTCGAGCGACAGCTCGTCCGGCCAGGTGGTCGTGATCGGTACCGACTCCTACATCGTCAATGCCACCGTGGACGACACCCAGATCAACCAGATTCAAGACGGTGACCAGGTTGATATCACCGGAACCGGAGCCTCGACGCCGGTCTACGGCACGGTTGGTTCTATCAGCTTGATCGGCAGCCAGACCTCTGACGTGACCACCTTCCCCATCGTCATCGATGTCACTGGCAACCCTTCGGGTCTCTATGCCGGCGCCTCAGCCACTGCCAGCATCATCGTCAAGCAATTGAACGACGTGACCGAGGTCCCCACCCAGGCGATCTCCTATAACTCCTCCAGTGGCCAGGCGACGTTGACACAGGTCGTCAACGGCGCACATGTGGTCAAGGACGTGACGGTGGGCGCCGCCTCGGGCACGGAGACGCAGATTACGAGCGGCGTAAGCGCCGGAGCCAAGGTCCTCGAGCGCCAGGTTACGTTCAAGGCGCCAGGAGGCGGCGCGGGCAGCCTCTTCGGCGGCGCCGGGACGACGAGAGGCGTCGGCGGTGGCGCCGGCGGCGGCGGATTCTTCGGGCGTGGCGGTGGCGGCAGTGGCTTCACCGGCGCCGGCAACAGCTAGGCCCATCTCATGACGCTGACGCCACCGAGTGGCACCCCGTCGGTTGGGGCGCCGCAACCCGTGATCGAGCTCGAACGCGTGACCAAGGTCTACCGGACCGGGTCCATCTCGGTGGCTGCCCTCCGTGGCGTAAGCCTTTCCATCGATCAAGGCGAGTACGTGGCCGTCATCGGGCCGTCGGGTTCGGGCAAATCGACCCTTATGCATATCCTCGGCTGTCTCGACGTCCCGACGTCGGGCCGCTATCACCTTGCCGGCGAAGACGTGAGTCACATGAGCGAGACGGCGCTGGCCGAGGTGCGCAACCGGCGCATCGGCTTCGTCTTCCAGCAATTCAACCTGCTCGCCTCCATGTCGGCGTGGCAGAACGTGGAACTGCCCCTCTCCTATGCCGGGGTGCCGCGGGCCGAGCGCAAAGAGCGGGCGTTGGAGGCGCTCGGCCGTGTGGGCCTCGCCGGACGGGTGCACCACCGGCCCGGCGAGCTATCCGGCGGTCAGCAGCAACGCGTCGCCGTGGCGCGCGCGCTCGTGACGGAGCCGGACCTCATCCTGGCCGACGAGCCCACGGGCAATCTCGACTCGGTGTCGGCGGCCGACGTGCTGCGCCTCATGGGCGAACTACACGAGACGGGCCGCACCCTCTTGCTCATTACCCACGACGTCGAGGTGGCCTCGGCCGCCGGACGCGTGATCGGCATCCGCGACGGCCTGCTCACGGAGGACGATCATCGCTTCGCGGAGAGTCTGCGATGAGCTGGCTGGAGACCTTCCGCACCGGTGTGTACGGCGTGCTGAGCCACCGGTTGCGTTCCTTCCTGACCGTGCTCGGCATCCTCATCGGCATCGCCGGCGTCATCATCGCGGTGGGGTTGGGCGAGGGCGCATCGTCGCAGGTGACCTCCGAGATCAATGCTCTCGGCTCCAACGTGTTGACCGTCACGCCGGGGAGCTCGACGTCGAGCACCGGGATCCGCGGGGCCCTCGGTTCCGCCTCGACCTTGACCACGGCGGACGCGTCGGCGCTCTCGTCCCACGTGGATGCGCCCGACGTGCAGGCCGTGGCGCCGATCACCTCGGACACCGAGGTTCTGACAGCGGGGAGCGAGACGGCCACAACCAGCGTGCAGGGGACGACGCCTGATTGGCTGAGCATTCGTGGCCGAACCCTGGCCGAGGGTCGCTTCATCGACAACCAGGACGTCAAGGACCACGGCGCCGTGGCCGTCCTGGGCGCTACGACGGCATCGGAGCTCTTCACGCGTGGGGATCCGGTTGGCCAGACCGTGGATGTCAACGGCATCCCCGTGACCGTCGTCGGCGTCCTCACCTCGACTGGGGCGTCTTCGGCGTCGTCGACCACAACCTCGGACCCAGACGACGTGATGATCATCCCCATCTCGACGGGTGCCGAGCGCATCTTCGGCGGCACTTCTCGCAACTCCGTGAGCTCAATCGCGGTACAGGCTCGATCGTCGGCCGACCTGACCGGGGCCTATCAAGAGGCGGATCACCTCCTCTTGGAGCTGCACGGCATCACGAACCCCACCGACGCCGACTTCACCATCACCTCGGAGCAGTCGCTCATCGCCGCGAACACTTCCGTCGACCACACGCTCACCATTCTTCTGGGGGGCATCGCGGCGATCTCACTCATCGTCGGCGGCATCGGCGTGATGAACATCATGTTGGTCTCTGTCACCGAGCGGATCCGCGAAATCGGGTTGCGCAAGGCGCTCGGGGCGACTCCCCGGGTCATTCGGCGTCAGTTCTTGGTCGAGGCCTCGGTGCTCGGTTTCATCGGCGGCATTGTGGGTGTCCTCGGAGGGCTCCTCGGGGTGGCGTACCTTCCGGGTCTCATCGGTGATCCCATTTCGACGAGTCCGACCGCTGCGGTCGGTGCGCTGGCCATCGCGTTGGCCATCGGCGTCCTGTTCGGCGTGTATCCGGCCAGCCGGGCTGCGGCCATGGCCCCGATCGACGCGCTGCGGAACGACTAGTTCACGACATCATGCAAGGGCAACAGCAAGGAAAGAGGAACCACGAAATGGAAACCCTGACCAGCCGAAGCATCAGTGGCCGGCGCTGGGCGCGTTTTCTGGGGACAGGCGCCACGGCGGTCCTGGCGGCCACCGCGGTGGCGTCGAGTGCCGGAGCGGCCACGACGACTGCACCGACCGGAGCCAGCGGCAGCGTCGCCGCCATCGCCAGCTCCAGCATGGAGGTGCAGAGCGCCAGCAGCGGTCAGACCACCGTGGACTGGACCACCACCACGCAATTCTCTAAGTCGGTGACCGAAGCGGTCAGCGCACTCGCAACGGGCGACTGCATCACGGTGACCGGCACCGCGTCGAAGAAGTCCAAGACCACCATCGCAGCGCGTTCGATAACCGTCAGCACGCCGAACTCCAGCGGCCAGTGCGGCGGGGTCGGTGCGCGATCCTCCACTGGAGGCGCAGCCTCCGGTGGCTTCCCCGCGGGCGGTGCCGGGGCTGGTGGCGGTGGATTCTTCCGGGGCGGGGGCGGGAGCGCGGGTGGAACACGTCCGAGCTTCCCGGGCGGCTCGGGGTCCAGCAACTTCCGCAAGCAGTTCGCCTCCCTCAGCATCTCGTCGGGCAAGGTGACCAAGGTCAGCGGGTCCACCCTCACGGTCTCGGGCGTCTCGCTGAACACGGGCAGTCTCAAGAGGCCCAGCAAGTCCAGCTCGAAGACGAAGAAGCCCACGGCGCCGAAGCTCAAGACCGAGACCCTCAAGATCACGACCACGAGCAGCACGACGGTGGGTGCCACCCAGACGGTCGCCGCGAGTGCCGTGGCGGTAGGTGACTGCGTGAGTGCCTTCGGCCCGGCCGGGACCACCGGATCGGTGACAGCGACCACGGTCCGGATCACCTCCACCGGTGGTGGTACGTGCACGAGTGGCTTCGGTGGCGGCGGTGGCTTCGGTGGGCCTCCCGGCGGCAGTGGTGCCTAGTTCACGCGGCTCGGGCTGGGGCCGTGCGGGCCACCGGCGTGCCGTCCTGATCGGCGCGGTCGTGCTGATCGTCATCCTGGGCGGTGGCGTCGCCGCCTGGGCCGAAGTCGGGTCCGGTAGCGGTGGGTACCGCATGGCGACCGTGACGCGAGCAGACATCGGTACCACCATGACCGTCGTGGGCAACGTCGTACCCGTGAGCGAAGCCGCCGCCTCGTTCCAAGTCGCAGGACAGGTGGTGACGGTGTCGGCCACACCCGGCGCACAGGTGACTGCAGGCCAAACCCTGGGGGCACTCGACACGACCGCGCTGAGCGAGGCCGTCTCTTCCGCGCAGTCGACCGTGAGCGCGGATCAGGCGAAGCTGGCCGAAGACGAAGAGAACGAGTCGAACAACGGGTCGTCGACCACCGGTTCGTCGACCACCCCGACCTCCTCCCCCACTTCTTCCTCCTCGGGCACGAAGGGTTCGGGGTCGTCGGGGGGCACGACCACCACGACGACCACACCGTCACGCGGTGGAAGTGGCTCGGGAGGGTCGAGCACCGCGGTGACGCAGGATCAGAACACCCTGACGCAGGACGAGTCCACGCTGTCGACCGACCAGCAAAAGGAAGCGGCCGACCTCACCCAAAGCCAGACAGACTGCACGAGCGCGAACACCGGCACGCCGACCGGGCAGGCCGCCTGCGAGGCCGCCTTGGAGACGGTATCGGCCGACGAACAGCAGGTGTCCAAGGACCAGACGACGGTCTCCAAGGACGAGACCGCGCTGGGCCAGGCGCTCGCGGCGGAGTCGTCCGGCGGTTCGGGCGTGGACGCCACCGGCAACTCGGGCTCGTCCACGGCGCACGCCCTCACGGCGGACGTGAGCTTCACTGGTGGCACCGGGAACACGGGCACCGGGACCGGCGGCACCGGCAAGACCGGGAGCGGCACGAGTGGCTCCGGCGACACTGACACGCCCGAACAGATCGCCTCGGACCAGGCGGCGATCGACACCGCCCAAGCCAATCTGACCGAGGCGCAGCAGTCCTTGACCGAGGCCACCCTGACGAGCCCGATCAACGGCACGATCGTGTCCGTCGCCATCACCGCCGGCGAGACCGTCAGTGGCGACTCCAGCACAGACATCATCACGATCATCGGCACGAAGTCCTATGAGGTCCAGGCGACTCTCGACAGCTCCCAGATCCCCTTGGTCAAGGTTGGTCAGTCGGCCACCGCCGAAGTGGACGGCGTCGACGGCACCATCGACGGCACCGTGTCGCAGGTGGGACCTGTGCAATCGACAAGTTCGGGTTACACCTATCCGGTCATCGTGGCCTTGCCGACCTCGGCCAGCGGACTGTTCTCAGGGTCGACGGCCAACGTGAACATTTCCACGGGGTCGGTGTCGAATGTCGTCGCCGTGCCGACTTCGGCCGTGCAGACGCTCGAAACGCGTTCGTACGTCACGGAGATCGAGAAGGGCCAACTCACGCGCAAGGTCATCAAGATCGGAATGGTGGGCGACGTCTACACGCAGGTGGATTCGGGGTTGAGCCCCGGACAGAGCGTCGTGCTCGTCGACTACGCCGATCCGGTGCCGTCCTCGAACACCAACACCACCACGGGCATCGGTGGCCTCCTCGGCGGAGGCGGGGGCGCCGGTGCATTCTTCGGTGGAGGCGCCGGCGGGTTCCCTGGTGGAGGCGCCAAGTTCAACATCTCGAGCGCCGGAGGTGCCGGCGGGTTCACCGGCGGAGGCTGATCTCCGCCGGTTGACAGCACTACGGTGGGCAGGTGCCCCCGATCCGCCTCGATCAGGTGAACCTGGTCGTGCGCGACGTCGAGGGCAGCCGCACGTTCTACGGCCGGCTCGGCCTCGATTTCGGCGACGCTCGTGACCCCGTCTGGGCCGACCACCACGTCTCGGCGGAGCACGGCGAGCACTCCCCCATCGACGTCGACCTCGACAGCACCACCTTTGCGCAGAAGTGGAACACCGGTTGGCCCGGCGGCCCCGGCGTCGTCCTCGGGTTCAAGGTCGATTCGCGCCAGGAGGTGGACGCCCTCGTCGCGGCGTTCGTCGCCGACGGCGTCCGCGTGCAGCAAGCGCCGTTCGACGCCTTCTGGGGTGCCCGCTACGCGGTCGTCAGCGATCCAGACGGCAACGGCGTCGGCATCATGAGCCCGGTCGACCCTGCCGCTCGCACCGAGGCACCCTCACCGACGTGAGCGAGGCCGACGAGGCGATCGACGTGGTGATCGAGATCCCCACCGGAAGCCGCAACAAGTACGAGTACGACCACGAGCAGCATGTGATCCGGTTGGACCGGCGTCTCTTCACCGCCACCACCTATCCGGCGGACTACGGCTTCGTTCCCGACACCCTGGCGGGCGACGGCGATCCGCTCGACGTCCTCGTCCTCGTCACCGACCCGACCTTTCCCGGGTGTGTCGTGCGGGTCCGGATCCTCGGCATGTTCTCCATGCGCGACGAGAAAGGGGTCGACGCGAAGCTCATTTCCGTGCTCGAGCACGACCCCCAGTGGGACGGCGCGCACGAGATCGACGACGTGCCCCAACACCTCCGGAACGAGATCGCCCACTTCTTCAGCATCTACAAGGATCTCGAGCCCGAGAAGTCCACCGAGGTGGAAGGGTTCACCGGCCGCGCCGAGGCTCTCGCCGAGCTCGAGGCCTGTCGCCGCGCCTACCAGGCTGCCGAGGCCTGACCCCCCGTCGCACCCACGACCACCAGCAATCGGAGAGAGGACGCCAGCGACATGCCATTCCCCCGCGAAGAGGTCCGCGCCACCATCGAGCGTTACCACGAGTTACGTCGGCGCATCGATGAGGGCCTCGAGCCCGACGCGTTTGGCGCGCTTGCCGACTTCTACACCGACGACGCCGTGTACGTCGATGGCGCCTGGGGCCGGATCGAGGGCAAGGAGACCATCGCCCGCTGGCTGGTCGAGTCGATGCTGGGCATGGAGGATTGGAAGTTCCCGATCGAGTTCACGGCCATCGAAGGGGACGACGTCGTGGTCAAGTGGACGCAGATCATGCCGCGCACCAGGGCGGACGGGACGCCGTACCGCCAATCGGCGTATTCGCGCTTGCTCTACGCGGGCGACGGCAAGTTCTCCTACGAGGAGGACAACTACAACATGGCCCACGTGCTCGAAGACGTCGCCACGAGCGGCTGGCAGCCGCGGGGTGGCGAGATGAACTTCCCACCGGCCCACCCCGACCGGAACTTCGACATCCCCGGTGCAGCGCCGATCTGGTAACTAGGGCGTCCCTCCGGTCGACCCTGTGGCCCCCGAGTTGCCGAAGCCGGGGAACCCTCCCCCGCCGAACGGGTTCGATGGGCTCGTGCCCCCGGTCCCGCCGGACGTCGGCTGTTGGGCTTGTGACTGGCTCCCCAGCGTGGCTGAGGCCGTCCGCTTGCTGTTCCCGACGTAATAGGTGATGCTCACCGTCTGTCCGGCCTTCGAGTCCTGCACGACCTTCTGTAGGTCCTCCGACGAGGTGATGGCCGTCCCGTTGATGTTGACGATGACGTCGCCTTGGACCAGTCCGGCCTTGGCCGCCGGCGATCCCGAGACGACGCTGAGGATCACCGCGCCCGAGGTGGGGGTGAAACCGTACTGCTGGCGCAATGAAGGCGTCAGCGTGGTGATGTCGACGCCCAGGTAGCCCCCGCCGTTGCCCGTCTGTCCGCCCTTCTGCAGCGCCGGCAAGTCGGCTTCGACCTGCGCCACCGGAATGGCGAAACCGATGTTCTGTGAGGTGGTGCCGTCGCTCGAAGTGCCGGCGACCGCGGTGTTCATCCCGATGACCTGGCCGGCAGTGTCGATCAGTGGGCCGCCCGAGTTGCCCGAGTTGATGGCGGCGTCGGTCTGGATCATGTTCTGCAGCGTCTCGGTCTGGGTGCCGATGCCTCCGGCCGTGACCGTACGGCCCAGGGCCGAGACGATCCCCTGGGTGACCGTGGGGGTGCCGGCCGACAGCCCGAGCGCGTTGCCGATGGCGACGACCGAATCACCGACCACCGCCTTGGAGGAGTTGCCGAAGGTCACGGTCGGCAGGTTCGATGCATTGTTGATCTTGAGCAGGGCCACGTCCTTCGTCTGGTCGTAGCCGATCAGCGTTGCCGGCAGTGGCTTGGTCTGGCCGTACTCGGTCACCGTAATCGAGCCGGTGTTGTTGCCCTCGCTGTACAGCTCGATCACGTGGTTGTTGGTGATCACCTCGCCGTCCGAAGTGAGAATCATGCCGGTGCCCTCGTCCTCGTCGCCGTCGGACTTGACGTCGATCGACACGACGGCGGGGATGACCTTGTCCACCAGCTGGGGAATGGTGACGTTGCCGCTCAGGACGGCCGCGCCCGGCGCGGCACTGCTCTCGTGGATGACGGCATTGCCGGTGGTGTTGTTGGAGTTGTTGTCCGCCAACGCCGTGACGCCGGCGCCGATCCCGCCACCGATGATGGCGGCGACAATCGCCACGGGCAACCAGGAGCGGAAGCGCCCGGGCCCCTTCTCGCCCGCCGGCGGCGGAGGGGAGGCGCCGCCGGGCATCTTCGGGTCGGTGGGCGTTGGGTAGGCGAACGGGCTCGGTGGTGCGGCGGTGCCGAAAGGCGGCGTCGATCCGGTCGGCGCCTCCGGGACCGGGGGCGACCACGCCGGCGGCGGGTAATTGGGCGGGGCTCCGGGCGATACCGGCGCGCCCGTCGGGGGCGTCGGGGTGACCGGTGGCGCCACTGGCGCGCCGGGCTCCGTCGGCGCGGCGTCGGTCGCAGCCGGCGCGGGCGTCTGGGGCTCGTCTGCGGCGACGGTGACGGGCTCGTCGACGGCAGAGGGCTCCGTCGGCGTCATGTCGCTCGCCGCTCCGGCACCGGGCGCAGGCTCTTCCTGCTCGGTGTCCTCACTCATGTGGAATCCTCCTGAAGGGGCACGGGTCCGCCGCACCGCATTGCGGTGGGTGGCCGCCGGTCCGGGCGGTTCCCCCTCCTGCGGACGTACTTTCTCATGTTACGGGATGCCCATCGGCGCCTGGCATCGGGGGCCTCGGCCGGGCGCGGTAGCGTGTCCGCCGCATGTCACGCGGGATCGACATCGAACTGACCAGCCAAACCGGGGATGGCTCCTGGACCTGGCGCGCCGCGGGCGCACGCCAGCCCAAGGGCACGGTGGAGGCTGCCCTGGTGCCGCCCGGCGAGAAGGTCGGGTCCGTGCTGCGCGCCGACGTCGAGATCGGCCTCGAGGGCATCGACGTCCTCTCCCTGACCGCGACCAAGCCTCTGCGCTCACCGGAGAAGGTAGAGGGTCGCATCGAGGTCAAGGGCACCCCGAAGCGTGCACCGGACGTTTCGGTCATCCTCGCGCCCGGGTCGAAGCGACGCCGGGACGACGACGGTGAGCGCCGCGAGCGCCGTGGCGGGGGTCGTGGTGAAGGCGACCGCGGCCCGCGCGAAGAGCGGCCGGATCGAGGCGATCGAGGCGATCGGGGCGACCGCCCCCGCGAGAGCACCGGCCCGCGCCGGCCCGGTGGCCGGCGGCCCGGTGAGCGCGACGGTCGGCCTGCCCGCGGCGAGCGCCCGACCGTGCCCACGTCCACGGTGCACCGCAACGCCATGCTGGCCGCGCTGCGCCCCGAGCAGATCCCGGTCGCGGAGCAACTCCTGCGGGGCGGCCTGCAGGCCGTGCGCCAGGCCATCGAGGCGCAGAACTCGACGGCGAAGGCGACCGGCAAGCCACCTGCCGCGGCCAGCGCGTTGCTCGCCATGGCCGACGAGCTCCTGCCGGCGGTGCGTCTCGCCGACTGGAAGGACCGTGCGTCGGTCGCCCAGACGGCCGGGAAGGACTACCGCTTGCGCGAGCTCCGCACCGTCGTCGCCGCCTCACGCACGGTGAACCTCGACGAAGAGGGCCGCGCCACGGCGAAGTCGCTCCAGGAGTCGCTCGACCAGCGCACGACCGCACTGCGCGAGGAATGGCTGGCCCGCATCACCAACGCCCTGAACGACGGGCGCGTGCAGCAGGCGATCGAGGCCTCCATCCGTCCCCCCGAGCCCGGCACCCGGATCCCGGCCGAGCTGGCCGTGCGGCTGGCTGCGAGCGCCGGCGACGCGCTCACGGCCGACAAGGCACCCGAGGAATGGATGCAGCTGCTCGATGTGGTCGTGGCGTCACCCGTGCGCCGCAACGTGAAGCCCGCCGGGATCCCCGACGACGAGGTCGCCCGCCTGGCCGCCCGCCACGCCGCCGGCGCCGTGCCGGCACTGGCCAGGTTGCTCGGGCTCCGCATCCCGCCGCCTCCCCCGCGCCGGGTGGACGCGGAGCGCCGCTTCAGCCCAACCGGCGGCTGAGCGTCAACAGGCGCGCCGTGAACCCGGCCGCCTCGAGGCGCTGTTTGGTCGAGCGGTCACCGGGCAGGGCCAGTGCGTCGACCTCTGCGCATCCTGCGGCGGCACACCAGTCGACCGCCGCCTCCATGAGGGACGTCCCGACCCCCACCCCGCGGGCGGCCGCCTCGACATAGCAGCACTCGATGCGGCCCCGGCGCTGCTCCTCCGCATCGGCCACCACGACCCCGAGCACGCCCACGACGGCCCCGTCGAACTCGCCGACGAAGAGGCCGGCGTGTGCGCCCTGCCGGGTCTCGTCCGCCCAGCGGGACACGAGCTCCTCGGGCGTGGCCTTCCCGACGAGCGCGGGTCCACCCCGCATCGACCCGGCCTGGGCCAAGGCGTCGCCCACCAGCCCCGCGCACAGGGCGCGGTCCGCGTCAGCGGCCGGACGCGCCAGCTCCACGGGCGCTCAGCCGGAGGACGCCTCGGCCGGCCCCTCTTCGAGGAGCTGGCCGGCGCGATTCAAGATCGTGCGCCGGTTGCGCGTGGCGCCCTCGTAGCGCTGGACGGCACGCAATTCGTCCGGTCCCAGGCTCTCGAGCCGCCGCACCACCTGCGATGCGCTGAGCGTGTCGTAGTCGGCCAGGGCCGCGCCGACGGTGGCGGTGTCGGCCGCCTCGGGCGCGGGCCGCACGGGTGCCGAGACGTCCACCGGCGCCGCTGGGGCCGGCGCCTCGGATGCGACGGGGACGGACCCATTGCCGCTGTGCACGATCCCGTCGAACTGTTCGGAGATCCGGCGCTGGATGCGGCCGACGAGATACTCGCCGGCGACGCGGGCGTTGCTGATCTCCTGCTCCACCCGGCCCTTCCCCTTGCCGACAAGACCCGGCAGGTCCTCCATGATGGTCATCGCCACCCCGACGGGAGCGAAGACGCAGGCATCCAGCGCGCGCCGCAGAGGGTCCTTCGCGAGCGCCTCGCCATCCGCGCCCGCCTCGTCAGACACAGTCGCGGCAGAGCATGTGCTTCTTGTCCGCCAGCTGGCTCGGATGCTTGACCAGGAAGCACGAGCGGCAGACGAACTCATCGGGCTGCTTGGGCAGGACCCGCTCGTTCCCCTCCGTCTTGTCCTCCTGGTCGGTCGCCTCCTCGTCCTCGGGCTCGTCCTCGACGACCAGGCGCTCCTTCAAGATCACGTCCAAACTGGCCTCGACGTCCTCGTCGTCGGGCTCTTCTTCCTCCTCCTCCTCGTCGCCTTCACCGGAGCGCTCGACGACCGCGGCAGGTGAGGGGGTCAGGATCTCGGTGGCCTCTTCCTCTTCTTCGTCCTCGAGGTCGGCAATGTCGTCGTCGTCATCGTCATCGTCGCCCGGGAGGACCGCGTCGTCCCCGATCTCCTCGAGAACGTCGTCGTCGAGGTCGAGTTCTTCTTCGTCGAGGTCGCTTTCCTCCTCGGCGTCGGGGCTCTCGGCCTCGATCTCTTCGACTTTGCCCTTCTTCTTGGTCGCCATTTGCCGCGGGAGCATAGACGGTCCGAGCGACCGTTCAATCGTCGTGAGAACGGTCCCGCTTCAGGATCGGCAAGTCGATGTCAGGAGTTTCGGGCGGGCAAGCCCTGGGGTCTTTGGCGCCATCTCGCAGGCCCGGGGTCGCCAGGCAAGCAACACGTTCTCTACTCGACCCCCAGGGCCTACCTCCGCCTCTCTCACAGCACATCCCCCCCTCACTGCATCAGCTGTTCCCTGTGCAGCGTGATTGGGGCGTCGGGGACTGGGGGTACATTACGCAAATCGGGGGTGGGCGCGTCAAGAACGACAAAGGGCCCGTCACCAGGGGCGACGCGGTTACCTCCTGGTCAATGCGTTGCAGATTTTTCCGTCCGGCGACGCTCGGCCCGGCGCTCCGATTCGAGGCGTTCGAGGTCGGTCGCCCCGTGGTCGACGAACGTCATCGCCTCGGCGATGGCCCGATGGCCCGCGATCTCGCCGATCGCCCGGTGCATCTGCTGGGCCACCCTCCGATAGGCCGGGTGCCCTTGCACGCCCGAGCGGAGTTCCACGAGGTGCATCGCCTCGCGCGCGTTGAGCTGCATCACGTAACGGATGCGATGGGCGAGCGCCACCGCATACGAGGCCTGGTCGGGATATTCCGGGGCGAGCGACCAGTAGAGGTCTTCGGCCCGCGAGATGGCTTCGTCGTAACGCGCACCGAGGCCGGCGTCGGCGACCAGGTCCGGCATGTCGTAGCCCAGCGCGACGCCGAGCGGTTGCCATTCGATCGTCAACATGCGATGGCGCTGCAGGTCACGGAACGCGCCGTAGTCGGTGACGAGCTCGAACCGGTAGTCGGTGCGTTCGAAGGCCCGCCCAGGTCGGTGGCGGCGGTTCCGGCGGTCCCCGACGTAGGCCGCGAGCAGGGCGACGCGGTCATCGTGTCCGAGCAGGCGGACGCACCGGGCGGCCTCGCGCTCCGAGCAACCCAGATGGGCGAAGCAGGCCGCCACCAGGACCTTCTCCTCCCCGTCAGGGTCGAAGTCGAGCAGTGCCACCTCCTCGACGGGTCCGTCCGCGGCGGCGCCCGAGGCACCGGGCTCGGCGACGGACGCAGCCAGTTCGGGCCAGAGACGCGCGACCAGCCGGCCGGTCTGCTCGCGGCTCGACGCGAGATAGGACGACCACTCTCCCCCGCGCTCGGCCACGTCGACGCGTTGGAGGAACGATGGGATCACCTTGCGCAGCTCGGTGAGCATCAGGTCCGCGTACGCGCGCGCCTCGGGTAGCGGGTGCGCGCGCATGCGCAGCAGCAGTTGCTCATAGGCCTGTCCCGTTCCGTAGATGCCGATGTTGGACAACGACGCTGCGGGCAGCAAGCCGCGCAAGGCGTCGAGCGACTTGGCGCGCGTCGCCTGCCGGTAGACGAAGTCGCTGTCGCCCGCTTGTTGGGGAAAGCGCTCGGCCACCCAGGTCTGCATGACGGGCAAGAGCTCGCCGTAGGTGTCGAACACCCGGTCCATCTCCCCCACGTAGCGTGCGCCGTGCGGTGAGTCGAGCAGCTCCGGCGGGCGGAAGTAGCGGTATTGGCCGTTGTCGAGCCGCTGGTTGTACGCGATGTAGCGCGTCGACTGCTCGAGGTACGCCATGAGGCGGCCCCACTCGAGCACCTTGGACAGCACGTTGGACGCCTGCTCGCACGCCAGGTGGACGCCGCCCAGTTGGGCGACGGAGTCGTCGCCGTACTCGACGAAGACCCGCTCGTAGAGCTGTTCCGCCCGGGCCAGCCCGACGGTGGCGTCGACCGAGGCGTCCCCGGTGACGTCGAGGTCGCCGACGAACTCGTCGAGGAAGAGCCGGCGCAGGCTTTTGGGCGAGCGAGAGTAGCGGGCGAAGAGCGCGCCTTTGACCACCTCGGGCAGGTTGACCAGGGCAAAGACCGGCAGATCGAGGTTGGTGACGTACCGGCGGAGGACCGTCTCCTCGTCCGCGGTGAAGTGCTCTTCGGAGTAGGGGAACATGCCCGGGTAACCCTAGAACGAGGGTGCCGCAACGGTGGCGGATAGGCCGGGCAGGCTCAGGCGCCCGGCAGCCCGCCGGCCACGACCCCTCGCAGCAGCAGGTGCACGGCCTCCCGGGCGGCCGCCGCCACCGCCGGATCGGCCGCCGTGTGCGAGACCTGCTGGGCCAGGTCGGCCACCGACTTCATGGTCCGCACGAAGTCACCGGGGGCCAACTCCCCGACGTCTCGGCCGGCCACACCCAGGGCCACCGCCAGCGATGCCCCGCGCGCCCACGAGGCCACTGCGGTGGACAGCCCGGGCGCCGGCTGGCGGGTGCGCGGCACGTCCTGAGCCTCCTCGACGGCCCGGATGCGCTCGGCCAGCACCGAGAGCGCAGTGCAGCGCGCGCTGAGGTCCGCCGTGCGCTTGTCCCCCAGCCGATCCTGCAGCGGGCTGCGCTTCTTGCCGCGGCGCTGCCCGGGCTGGTGGCCCGGTACCCGGCGCGCCCGGCGCGGCTCGAACACGACCATGGAGAGCACCCCGGCCAGGACGGCGGGCTCGGCGTCGGCCAGGATGTCGCTGCGGAGCGCCTCCGCGATCAGCAGGTCGCACTCGTGGTAGATGCGCGACAGCTGACGGCCCTGCGGCGTCAACGCCCAGCCCTCGACGTGGCCCATCTTCTCGAGCACACCGAGCCGGCGGTCGAGCTGGCGGGTCAGCGAGTCCGGCGTCCGCGCCTGCCACTGCGCGAACGAGCGATGCAGCACGGCATGGGCCGTCTCGCGGTCGAAACGGGCCACGAGGTTCACGGCCAGGTTGTAGGTCGGCCGGAAGGCCGAGCGGAGGTCCGGCGGTGGGGCCGTCGCGACCCGGGCGACCTCCGCAAAGGTGATCTCGTTCGACCACGACACCACCGCGTGGCCCTCCTCGTCGAGGCCGCGGCGACCGGCCCGGCCGGTCAGCTGGAGGTACTCGCCCGAGGTGAGGGTGGCCCGCCCGGCGCCGCCGTACTTGGTGAAGCGCTCGATCACCACCGAGCGAGCGGGCATGTTGATGCCCAGCGACAGCGTTTCGGTGGCGAAGACGACCTTGAGCAGCCCCGCCTCGAAGCACTCCTCGACCGTCTCGCGGAAGAGCGGGACCAGGCCGGCATGATGCGCCGCCAGGCCGCGCTCGAGCCCTTCGAGCCACTCGTCGTAGCCGAGCACGCCCAGGTCGTCGTCGCCGAGCGGCTCGACGCGGCGCTCGGCGATCTTCCTGATGGCCGCGCGCTCGTGCGCGTCGGTGAGGCGCCCGCCTTCGCGCATGACCTGGCGCACCGCGTCGTCACAGGCGGCGCGGCTGAAGATGAACACGATGGCCGGGAGCATCTCGAGCGCGTGGAGCTCCTCCACCATCTCGGTCCGCCGCGGCGGACGGTACGGCAGGTACGGCCCGCGTCCCCGCGACTGCCAGTGGGCGGCCCGGCCGCCCTGGAGGGCGCGGCGAACGGCCTGGTCGATGCGCAGCCCTTCACCACCGGGTCGCCCGTTGTCCCCGAGCAGGGGCAGCATCAGGATCTGGTCGTCCTCGCGCCGGTGGACGGCGAAGTGGTGCCGCAGGGTGATCGGCCGTTCCCGCTCGACGATCACTGCGGTGTCGCCCCGGACCGACCGCAGCCAGTCCCCCAGTTCGCCGGCGTTGTTCACCGTGGCCGAGAGGCAGACGAAGCGCACCTCGGGCGGGGACATCACCAGGACCTCCTCCCAGACGCCGCCCCGGTACGGATCCTGAATGAAATGGACCTCGTCGAGGACCACCGTGTGCAGGCCCTCGAGGAGGTCGGAGCCGGCCAGGAGCATGTTGCGCAGCACCTCGGTGGTCATGACGACGATCGGCGCCCGCGGGCGCAGCGTGGTGTCCCCTGTGAGCAGGCCGACGTGGTCGTCACCGTAGGAGGCGACCAGCTCGGCGTACTTCTGGTTCGAGAGCGCCTTGAGCGGAGTGGTGTAGAAGGCCTTGCCCTGCGCGGCGAGGGCGCGGTGAACGGCGTACGCCGCCACCAGCGTCTTGCCCGATCCGGTCGGCGCGGAGACGAGCACCGAGTGCCCGGCGTCGAGCGCGGCGAACGCGTCGCGCTGGAAGTCGTCGAGATCGAACGGCAGGCCGGCTTCGAACTCCGACGCCCCGGCCGTCTCGTGGACGGGCCATGGGAACGCCGTCAACGCCCGAGCAGCTTCCCGATGCCGATGGAGATGAAATAGAAGAACACGAGCGGGACGGCGAGGGCCAGCATCGAGAAGGGGTCCGAGCTCGGTGTGAAGACAGCGGACAGCACCACGATAATGATGACGGCCCATCGCCACGAGCGCAGGAGGCGTGCCGGCGTGACCACGTGCGCCAGCTCCAAGGAAACGAGCACGACCGGGAACTCGAACGTCAGCCCGAAGATCGTCATCATCAACAAGATCAGCCCGAGATACGGAATGGGGTCGTAGATGGCCTGGAGGTTGGGCCCACCGACCGATCGCAGCCAGCCGAGGGCGTGCGGCAGCGTGATGTAGGCCGTGGCCGCGCCGGCCAGGAAGAGCACGAACGAGCTCAGGACGAACGGGATGGCGTAACGGCGCTCGGATGCCTTGAGCCCGGGCGTCACGAAGCGCCAGACCTGGAAGAGGATGACCGGCGATGCCAGCACCAGCCCGCCGAAGAGTGCGATCTTCACGCGCAGCGACAGCCCGTCGAGCGGTGAGGTCACGAACAGGTTGCAGGTGCCGTTCGACGACGTGATGAACGAGTTCCCGGCGGCCGTGTGATGGCCCGTCGACGCGTCCACGTTGCACAGCGGACGCAGGAGGAAGTGCAGGATCGGCTCGTACAAGAACACCGCGACGAGCGCGGCGGCGGTGTAGACGATGGCGCAGATGATCACGCGGCGGCGCAGTTCGCCGAGGTGCTCGCCGAGCGTCATGCTGTCCGGGGACGGCTTGCTCTTTCGCTTGACCGAGGGGAGTGTCACCATCGCGGCGTCAGTTCAACGTGGGGTCGGCCGGGACCGCGACCTCGGACGGCTGCGGGGCGACGCCGGGCTTGCCGTTCGTCGCCGGCCCCTCCGCCCCGGTCGTGTACCCCACCGTGGGGGCGCCGCCTGACACAGGCGTGTCCGCCTCGCCCGTCCGGCCGGCCGGTGCCGCCCCCCCATCCTGATCTCCAGCCGCCGCGGGGGCCGCGAAGGTCCCTGTTGGAGTTTGCTGGACCGGGGCCGACCCGTTGGGCGCCTGCCCCTCCCCCTCCCCCTCCTTCTCGTTCTCCTCCTCCTCCTCGGACATCGAGGACAGGTGGTTCAAGAGGGCCGACGGCGAACGGGCCAGGCGTGCGATCTCAGAGGTCGGCGGCAGGTCCGGCATGGTGCTGCGCACCTCCGATTCCATGCGGTGGCGGAACTCGTTGAAGGTGCGCCAGGCACCCCCGACTTGGCGGGCGACCTGGGGCAGCTTGTCGGGCCCGAGCAGGATGATCGCGACGACGGCGATCACGATCAGCTTGCCTGGGTCGAGGTTGAACATGTGCCCTCACTCTACGGTGCGGCTCCCCGCCCCAGATGGCGAGGGTGGCCGCCGGCGCGGCCCACGGCGAGCCGCCCGCTGTGCCCCGTGGTGCCGGTTCAGAGCGACTGGATCAGCCGCTCCACCCGCTCGTCGTGCGACTTGAAGGGATCCTTGAGCAGCACGGTGCGCTGGGCCTGGTCGTTCAGTTTCAGGTGGACCCAGTCGACGGTGAAGTCTCGCCGCCGCTCCTTGGCCCGCTTGACGAACGCGCCCCGCAGGCGCGCCCGGGTCGTCTCGGGGGGCTTCGTCATCGCCTCGGTGATGGCGTCGTCGGTGCACGTGCGCTCCATCTCGTCGCGCTGCTGCAACTTGTAGAACAACCCGCGGCTGCGATCGACATCGTGGTACATGAGGTCGATCATCGCCACCTTGGGATGCGACAGCGAGATGTCGTGCCGTCGGCGCGTGTGCTCGACCAGGCGGTACTTGGCCACCCAGTCGCACTCGCGGTAGAGGGAGAGGGGGTCGGCCTCGAGGCCCTTCAGGCAGTGCTCCCACATGTCGAGGGCCCGGTCCTCCTCGGGGGAGAGGCCGCGGCGCTCGCGGAACTTCAGCGCCCGCTCCAGGTACTCGATCTGGATGTCCAGGGCCCGCATCTCGCGCCCGTTCGCCAGCCGCACCCGCCGTTGGCACGTGATGTCGTGGCTGATCTCGCGGATGGCCCGGATCGGGTTCTCCAGGGTCAGGTCGCGCAACACCGTCGAGGAGTCCTCGAGCATGGCGAGCAGGATCGACGTCGTGCCGATCTTCAAGAAGGTGGCGTACTCGCTCATGTTGGAGTCGCCCACGATCACGTGGAGGCGGCGGAACCGCTCGGCATCGGCGTGCGGCTCGTCCCGCGTGTTGATAATGGGCCGGCTCCGTGTCGTGGCCGACGACACCCCTTCCCAGATGTGCTCGGCCCGCTGGCTGAGACAGAACACCGCACCCCGGGCCGTCTGCAGCACCTTGCCCGCTCCCGCGTAGATCTGGCGCGAGACCAGGAAGGGGATCAGCACCTCGGTGTAGCGGTTGAACTCGTCGTTGCGCTCGGTCAGGTAGTTCTCGTGGCACCCGTAGGAGTTGCCGACCGAGTCCGTGTTGTTCTTGAAGAGGTAGACCTCGCCCCGGATGCCCTCTTCGCGCAGGCGCGCCTGCGCGCCCGTGACCAGTTGCGCCAGGATCCACTCCCCCGCCTTGTCGTGGACGACGACGTCGCTGATCTTGTCGCATTCGGGGGTGGCGTACTCGGGGTGGCTGCCCACGTCGAGGTACAGCCGGGCGCCGTTCTCCAAGAAGACGTTGGACGAGCGGCCCCACGAGACGACCCGGCGAAACAGGTAGCGCGCCACCTCGTCGGGGCTGAGGCGCCGCTGCCCGCGCAGGGTGAACGTCACCCCGTATTCGTTCTCGACCCCGAAGATGCGCCGTTCCACCGGGTCAACCGTAGTGCTGGCTTACGCCAGCAGTCGGGCGAGCTCTTCTTCGTCGATCCGCCGGAACGTCCGCCGCCCGTTCCCCCGGCTCAAGGTGGCCGCCTCGAGGTCGCCGGCGCCCAGGCTGCGCTCGGGGCCCGCCAGGGCGGCGGTGGCCGCTTTGATCGCGGCCGCCAGGTCCCAGTCCGCTTGCCACGCCGCCGCCATCCGCTCGGTGATGGTCTCGGCGTCGCCGCCCAGCACGGCAAAGCGGTCCTGGTCGGTGATCGTGCCCTCGTAGGCAATGTGGTACAGCTGGTTCTCGTTGTTGTTCTCGGTGTCGGCCAGCTCGGCCACGAGGACCTCGACCTCGAGCGGCTTCATCTCGTGGGTGAAGACGTTGCCGAGGTACTGCGCGTACAGGTTGGCCAGCGACCGCGCGTCCACGTCCTCGCGGCTGAAGGCGTACCCCTTGGTGTCGGCGTGGCGTATCCCCGCCACTCGGAGCTGGTCGTACTCGTTGTACTTGCCCACGCCGCCGAACGCGATGCGGTCGTAGATCTCACTGATCTTGTGCAAGGTACGCGAGGGGTTCTCGGCCACCATCGTGATGCCCTGGTCGTAGGTCGTGGCGACGAGTGAGCGGCCCCGGGCGATGCCCTTCTGGGCGTACTCGGCGCGGTCCTTCATGACCTGCTCGGGCGCCACGTAGTACGGCATGCTCATCGCGCACGCTCCGCCTGCAGCCGGGCCATGAGGGTGGCGAAGCGTTCGGCCACGTCGTCCTCGGGCACCTCGCGGTAGCCCTGGGCGTCCACCACGGCGACGATCGGGTAGATACGCCGGACGGGGTCGGGCCCGCCGGTGGCCGAGTCCTCGTCCGCGGCGTCCCACAGGCCGCGGATCGCCAGGTCCAGGCCGTCGGCGAGCGGGAGGTCGGCGCGCCACCCGAGCTTGACCGTGTTGCGGGCGTCGCGCCCGCCCGAGCCGGTGGCCTGGAAGTCGATGTCCTCGTAGTGGCCGCCGGTGACGTCGTAGTTGAAGATGCGGCCCGTGCCGCGCGTCGTGTCGTAGCCGGCGAAGAGCGGCACGACGGCCAGGCCCTGCATGGCCATCGGCAGGTTGGTGCGCACCATCTGGGCCAACTGATTGGCCTTGCCCTCGAGCGAGAGCGTGGTGCCCTCGACCTTCTCGTAGTGCTCGAGCTGGACCTGGAAGAGGCGGACCATCTCCATGGCGAAGCCCACCGAGCCGGAGATCGCCACGGCCGAGTAGCGGTCAGCCGGGAAGACCTTCGCCATGGCGTGGCTGGCGATGATGTTCCCGGCCGTGGCGCGACGGTCACCGGCCATGATGACGCCGTCGGCCACCCGCAGCGCCACCACCGTCGTGCCGTGCGGCACCGAGTCGATGACCGATGCGGCCGACCCGGCACCTCCGCCCAGTGCACCCGCAGCGCGCACCGCGCCCGCGAGGCCGTGGCCAACCGTCTCGGGCCGTTCAGCCGTCATGCGCAGGAGGCCGACGAAGTCAGGACCCGGATCGCGCTCCGGGGGAAAGAGAGGAAGGGCCACCGGGGGCTACTGCCCGCCCTTTTGCACGTAGTTGCGGACGAACTCCTCCGCGTTGTCCTCGAGGACCTCGTCGATCTCGTCGAGGAGATCGTCGAGCTCGGCCTTGATCTTCTCGCCCCGTTCCGACGCGGCCGGGGCGGCCTCCTCGACTTCGGTCTCGGTCTCGGTGGTCCGAGACCCCGAGCCCCTTTTCTTTTGTTCCTGTTCTGCCATCGCCAGTCCTCTGAGTTCGACTCGTTCGCCTAGGAGTTGAGCCTATTGAGCAAGTCCGCCGGTCCTGTGCTCTGTGCCAGCAGCGCGCCGGTGTGCTCGGCCGTCCCCTTCAGGGGGTCCATCATAGGGACGCGCCGCAGTGGATCGGCGCCGATGTCAAAGACCAACGAATCCCAGTTGGCGGTCACCACGGCCTCGGGCCAGCGCGCCAGGCACTTGCCGCGGAACCAGGCCCGCGTTCCGGCCGGGGGCTCGGTCACTGCGGTCATGACCTGGGCCGGGTCGACCAGGGTGCGCATGTCGAGGCGGCGGAAGACCGACTTGTCCGGCCGCAGGTCGTGGTACTGCAACGCCAGTGCGGCCACCCGGGGGTCCTTCCAGCCACACGAGTGCCGGTCCATGTAGGCCAGCAGGAGCTCGCGCTTGGCCACCCAGTCCAGGGTGTCGGACAACGAAGCGGGGTCGGACTCGAGCCCTTCGAGCACCGCCTCCCAGTGCTCCATGACCAACGCCCCGACCGTGCCGTCGTCGCCCAGCGAGGTCAACCCGCACTCCTCGGCGTACTTGCGCGCCGCGCCGAAGATCTCCCATTGCAGCTCCAACGCGGTGGCCGTCGAGCCGTCGGTCAACGCCAAGGGTCGGGAAAGCGACAGGTCCGCCGACACCTGGTGGAGCGCCCGCACCGGGTCCGACAGCGACAGGTCACGAGTAGGCCCCGCCTCGTCCTCCACCATGGAGAGCACGATCGCGGTCGTCCCGACCTTGAGGAACGTGGCGATCTCGGACAGGTTGGCGTCGCCCACGATCACGTGCAGGCGCCGGAACCGCTTGGGGTCGGCGTGCGGCTCGTCGCGCGTGTTGACGATCGGCCGCTTCAAGGTGGTCTCCAGGCCGACGATCTCTTCGAAGAACTCGGCCCGCTGCGAAATCTGGTAGTCGACGCTTTCCGCATCCAAGGCCGGCGTCTCCACCCCCACCTTGCCCGCGCCGATGTAGAGGGTCCGCGACACGAAGTGCGGCACCACGCCGTCGATCACCCGGGCGAACGGCACGGCGCGGTCCATCATGTAGTTCTCGTGGCAGCCGTAGGAGTTGCCCTTGCCGTCCGAGTTGTTCTTGTAGACCACGGGGGCGGGCTGGTCCGGAATGCGGAACGCGGCGGCCGTCATGGCGCGGCGCAGGATCTCCTCCCCCGCCTTGTCGAAGACCAGGCACTCCAGCGGCGTGAGGCACTCGGGGCTCGAGTACTCGGGGTGGGCGTGGTCGACGTAGAAGCGCGCCCCGTTCGTCAGCACCGTATTGGCCAGGTGCGTTTCGACCATCGGGGCCAGCGAGCCCTCACGCGCGAAGCCGCGCGCGTCGTTGCCGGGCGTCTCGTCCTCGAAGTCCCAGCCGATCTTCTGCTCGACGTCCGCCGCGTACGCGTTCACCAGGACCGAGGACGCGGCGATGGGGTTTTGCTCAGGACCGGGCGTTTGGATGCCGTACTCGGTCTCGATGCCGCAGACCTTGGTGGTGGCCACGTTGCGACCCTAACCCTCTAGAGGTACTGGCCGGTGCCCACTCGTTCGATGGAGCGACCGCCGTGCACCTCCCGGTCCTCGGTGAGCAGGGTCCGGACATACACGATGCGCTCGCCCTTCTTGCCCGAGATCCTCGCCCAGTCGTCGGGGTTGGTCGTGTTGGGCAGGTCCTCGTTCTCCTTGTACTCCTGGCGGATCGATTCCACCATGTCGGAGGTCCGGATGCCGCCAGGCTCGCCGGCGATGACCCGCTTGACGGCCAGCTTCTTGGCCCGTCGCACGATGTTCTCGATCATGGCCCCGGACGCGAAGTCGCGGTAGTAGAGGATCTCCTTGTCGCCGTTCTGGTAGGTCACCTCGAGGAAGCGGTTCTCGTCGTCCTCGCGGTACATCTCGACCACCGTCTGCTCAATCATGGCCTGCACCGTCTTGGCCGGGTCGCCCCCGCCCAACCGCTGCACCTCCGCCACGTCCAGCGGCACCTCGGTTGTCAGGTAGCGGCTGAAGATCTGCCCGGCCGCGTCCTCGTTGGGGCGCTCGATCTTGATCTTCACGTCCAAACGACCGGGTCGCAGGATGGCCGGGTCGATCAGGTCCTCGCGGTTGGAGGCGCCGATGACGATGACGTCGCGCAGCGACTCGACGCCGTCGATCTCAGCCAGCAGCTGCGGGACGATCGTCGACTCCATGTCCGAGGAAATGCCCGTCCCCCGGGTACGGAACAACGACTCCATCTCGTCGAAGAAGACGATGACCGGCATGCCCTCGTCGGCCTTCTCCCGGGCTCGCTGGAAGACCTGGCGGATCTGGCGCTCGGTCTCGCCGACGTACTTGTTCAACAGCTCGGGGCCCTTGATGTTCAAAAAGAACGACCGCACGTTGTCGTTGCCCGTCTTCTCGGCCACTTTCTTGGCCAGCGAGTTGGCCACGGCCTTGGCAATCAAAGTCTTGCCGCACCCCGGAGGCCCATAGAGGAGGATGCCCTTGGGCGCCGGCAACGAGTATTCGGCGAAGAGGTCGCGGTGCATGTAGGGCAGCTCGACGGCGTCGGTGATCGCCTCAATCTGCGTGTCGAGCCCTCCGACGTCGGCGTAGGTGATGTCGGGCACCTCTTCGAGGACGAGCTCCTCGCTCTCGAGCTTGGGCAGCTTCTCGATCAGCAGTTGCGTCCGCACGTCGAGCAGCAAGGAGTCGCCGGCCCGCAGCCGCACGCCCAACATCTCCTCGGAGAGCTCGGCCACCCGCTCCTCGTCCGCCCGCGCGTAGATGATGCAGCGCTTGCGGTCCTCGAGCTGTTCCTTGAGCGTGACCACCTCGCCGGCGAACTCGCCCTCGCGCACGAGCACCACGTTGAGGCTCTCGTTGAGGACGACCTCGTTGCCCTTCTTGATCTGGCCGGGGTCGATGTCGGGATGCAGGCTGACCCGCATCTTGCGCCCCGAGGAGAAGACGTCGACCGTGCCGTCCTCGTTGACCCCGAGGAACGTGCCGTAGGCCGCCGGCGGCTGGGTGAGCTTCTCGACCTCCTCGCGCAGCGCGGCCAGTTGCTCCTTGGCCTGCTGGAGGGTGAAGGTCAGCTTCTCGTTCTGCGACGTCGCCTGGGCCAGCTGGCCCTTGGACTCCAACAAGCGCTCCTCGAGTGCCTGCACCCGGCCGGGGCTCTCCTGCAACCGGCGGCGGAGCGCGTGGATCTCATCCTCGGCGTCCGTCAGCTCGGCCCGCAGTGCCTCGAGCTGGGCGGCGGCTTCGTCTGGAGTTGACGTCACTGATGCTCACCCTAGCCCTCGCTTCAGGCCGTTTTGCCAGCAACTTCTGTGCGACGAGGATGAACCGGGCGGGCCACGGCGGGCAGGTAGGCTTGGCATATCCGCAGCCGCCGGATTGGCGGCGTCGCGGGGTACCTCACTACGGTTCACCTGGCCTGTCGGGCGGTGACGACAAGGGTCACAAGGGAGAGTACGGGTACATGAAGGTCTGGATCGACCAGGATCTGTGCACAGGCGACGGGCTCTGCGAAGAGATCGCGCCTGCGGTCTTCACCCTTCTCGATGACGGCCTGGCCTACGTGAAGGAAGGCGACGCCGTCAAGAACGAGCCGGGTGGCTCCGCCGGCATGGCCGCCGTGCCGGGCGATCTCGAAGACGCCGTCGTCGAGGCCTCCGAGGAGTGCCCCGGCGAATGCATCTTCATCGAGCGGGACTGACCCCGCTCCCCCGCCTCTCCGTCCTCTTCTCCTCCCCCGTTTCCTGACGCTGTTTCTCTCGGGTTCGGCCGCGCCCGGCCGCCGGCCCCGTCATGGCGGCCCGACCTCGTTCCGCCTCGCCGCCGCCCCGACCCCTTGGGTCGCCACGCGCGAACGTCAGGGTTCGAGCGCACCCCCGAGAAGTCCCCTGAACTCTTCGTCGCTGATGCCCTCGGCGTCGCGAGCGCGGATCCGGATCGTCC